>CAZYBE010000011.1:0-93354 GCA_964645765.1 uncultured Eubacteriales bacterium | reverse complement strand
TCATAATTGATTGGCACAAAGACCGAATAAGGCTGAAGGGTTCCATCGATCTCAGACCTGTGAGCCAGGCGGCCTAAGCTTCCAGGCGGAAAAAGGGCTGGTTCCCCGTTTTCGACCTTTTGCAATAGATAATCAATTTCTTCTTGCCATTCCCTCAGCTCGCGGATATCGGCGTAAGGCTGGGCATTTTGAGCGAATTCCTGGACCCATTGCAGCCTGATTTCCAGGGCAGGGAAGCTGTTCCGGAAACCTTGGTCCTCGGCATATTTTTTGCCCTGTTTGAAGTCGGCAATGCGTTTTGCGAGAGAACCGAATTCGTTCCGGCCTATGACAAAGAATGTGTGTGTCTCGATGTAGCGAAGTGAGCCATCCTTATCAACAATTCCCAAGCTGAGGTCATTCAATCCCGATGCATAATTTTCTTTGGGCAGGGAATAGCGAATCAAGTTTAGACCCTTATTCAGGGAAACCGATTCTGCTGCGGAGAAGTTTTTTTGTCCTGAGCTCACGATATACTTGACACTCAAGCCAGAGGCTTCAGAGGGAGAATTAGCGGCGATGGTCAGCACCTTCTCCTGGTCTGAATAAAAGTGAGAGCCGTTGAGTTGAGACTGAAATTCAGGCTGTTGGGGTGAATGATTGACAAAGGTGAAGATAGCGCCTTTTCTTTTGTTTGTCATTTCAGTGTCAAAGTTAGAATCTGCATAAAGCTCGAGGGTTTCGCTTTCCTCCTGGTCTCGGTCGACATAGATGACGCTAATCCCCCACTCTGGAACAATAAAGGGCTTGAGGGGCGGTATGATATTCCAGGGAATGGCAATTTCGTAAATGATGACTTTGTTTTGCTTATCGACGGATATTTCCAATTTAATGCTCTCCGTAGAAATGCCAGGAAAGTAGACGCCGTCCCTGTTCACCAGGACGACATTTTTTTTGTTATTTTCCCAAGAAAACCCGAAGGTCCAGAATTGTTCGCTTTCATTTCCCTTGTGGGGGTCAACAAATGTCAGGCAAAAGCCGTCGCCAAAGCGCCAGGCACGGTTGGGGAATTCGAACTGGTCGTCAACGGCCTTAAGCGCTACATAAAAGTTATCCGGGTCATAGGTGAATTTGACCTTGACATCGATGTCTGCCGAGCCTGGAATTTTTGTTCCATCTGCGTGGAGATTCACCGGAAACTCCTGGACCGAATCCCACTCATCCAGCTTCCCGTCGATGGTTATCTCTATGTTGGATTGAAAAATTTTATAATCCTGGGTTGATTGACCGACAAGCAAAGGCAGCAGAGAAATCGCCATGAAAGCTATACCTAAGACTAAAAAAAACCTTTTTTCATGCATGGTTATACCCCTTTTTTAAGGCTTTTATGCCAATAACAATCATCATGCCAGCAATAATCATTATGAACCCAACAATGGTTCAGTTTTTTGATTATACATGAAGCCGCATAAAGCCACAAACCAAGGCTCAATTTTGCATCCAAAAATTTTATTTTTTCACTTTCCGCCTCTATTATATTTTTTACTTTTTCATTGTTCATAACATAAATTTTTCAAGGTTAGTTCCAATTTTGGTCGATTTCTTTTTGATTTTTAGCTAATTTTGTATAATAACCGTGCAGAAAAGGAGGAACTATGGAAATTAAGATTGTCAGGATTGAGAAGCCTGATGAAATGAATTTCATCCTCGGGCAATCCCATTTCATAAAGACTGTTGAGGACCTCCACGAAGCGATTGTGAACATTGCTCCCCAGATGAAGTTCGGCTTGGCTTTCTGTGAGTCATCCGGCCCTGCGCTCGTTCGATATTCGGGAAATGATGAAAGACTGGTCGATATAGCTAAAAAAAACGCCTTGAATATTTCTTCAGGCCATTGTTTTTTAATCTTTATGGAGAAAGGCTTTCCCCTCAACATCCTCAATGCCATAAAAAATGTCGCTGAGGTCTGCCAAGTCTTTTGCGCCACGGCCAATGCGGTTGAGGTTATCATTGCCGAAACAGAGACTGGAAGAGGAATCTTGGGAGTCATCGACGGAGTGAAGACAAAAGGAGTGGAAGGCGAAGACGATATAAAAAAAAGGAAGGATTTCTTGAGGAAAATAGGCTATAAGTTATAATCTTTATAATTAAGGCCTTATCGATAACGAAACCTTCAAGACTCCGCGGTCCTGCAGGGGCAAAAAGCGGCTCGTCGGCTCCCATCGCCGCTCCCAATTTTTGTTGTAGACGATGAAGATCACGTTGCCGGCAGAGACCTGCCAGCGCAGCCGGGCGCTCCAGCCCAACTGGTTGGAGATGTCGTCGAACTGGATGTAGTTCATGAGGCCGAAGTCGGGCGAAAGGAAGATGTCGGCTTTGACTTGGTAGACATTTTCACTGAAGCTTCCTTGGGGGAGCCTGCCCCGGACGAGGTTGGTATTCAGCGCCAGGCTCATGTAGCCTTTGCACTTTAGAGTCAAGCCTATGTTCACATCGTCGTAGCGGCCAGAGTAGAAATCCCCGAACCTGTAGCTCAGGTCAAAAGCTGCCGGCCGGTGGGAGGCGGTGCTAATCTCGAAGCGATAGTTCGCAAAATCATAGGAACCGGCAGGCAGGATGACGCCTCTGGCAACCTCGAAGTCATCCGGCAGGACATCGCGGTTGAGGACAACCTCGAACCCGATGCGCTCCCCACTCTCCGTCCTCAAGCTGAGGGGAGAGGCGGTGATCATGCTCGTCTCGAGCCTCCCCGAAAGGTCCCAGTAGAAGTCCCCGCTCGCCCCGAAAAAGAACTGCCGGACGAGCCGGTCAAGCAGGCCTTTTTCCGGCCTTGGTTGATAAGATAATCTGGCAAAAAAGGTCTGCATGTTTCTCCGCATCATGTAGCCCATTGCGGGATCCAGGGACTCTCCATAATAAGCGTAAGTAGTCTGGATGTCCCATAGGTCATTGGGGTAGTTGGCCCTGAAGCCAAAGCCGTGGTGCCGTCCCTGCTTCATCTCATTCCAGTTGTAAGCCATCCAGGCGATGAGCTGAAGGTTTTTGTCTCCCTTGAACTTGGATGTCGAGTAGTTAAAGTCCACTCCAGCCAAAGTATTCTTCTCGCCTGTCGGGCTGCCTTTGGTGAAGATCCAGCCCACCTTGCTCTCGGCAAAGATGTCCTGGGTCATCCGGGCAGCGGTGAAGTTGAGGCTCGGGAGTTCCCCGAACTTGTCAGTCTGGACGTCCAGGATGGATAGGTTCGTCTTGCCGACTTTGCCGTAGAGCTTGGTGCCGAAGATGACCGGCACCTGCTCGCCTTTATAAAGACCGATCGAGCGGCTGATGAAGGGCCTGAAGCTGATGCTCGAACTGAAGTTGAAGGTCTCCGAGCCCTCCAGGAAGAACATTCTTTTTTCGGGGAAGAACAGGGGGAAGCGCGTCAAGTTGATGCGGCGTTCATCGACCTCGGTCTCGGCGAAATCCATGTTGTAGCTAAAGGCGCCCACTAAATTTGGAGTGAAGTTTTTGTAGATGTCGAATCCGGAATTCAGCTTCCAATTATTGCCCTCAGACTCAAGGTGGTTCCTCTGGGTGCTGCCGAGTCCGTACGGCCGGAAGGTGATCCCCTTTCCCTGCCTGACGCCCTCGATTCCCTCCAGGCTGGCTGCTTCCATCGGGTTGTTGAAGATGCTGTCCCTGTTTGTCCCGGACACTCGGATGGTCTCCTGCTTGCGGGGGATATAGCGCTCGACGTTGATTCCCCAGACAGTGAGCCCGGGCTTGAACGACAGGGTCTTGAAGGGGATCCGGAACTCCGCACTCCACCCGTTCACGAGGATTCGGCTCTTGGCCTCCCAGATTCCATCCCAGTTGAGGCTGGCCTCCCCGCCAGAAGCCAACCCCTCGCCGCGGGCGCCGCGGGGATTGACAAAGAAGATATAGGCTGTCCGCTTATCCTGGAAAGGGTCAAGCAGGACACGGATGATATCGTCGCTCGAACCTTGCGGTCCGTGGTGATAGTCCCAGCCTTGCTGGTCACCTCCGCTGTCATGGGCCATGGAGTTGGCTGCGATCTGGCCGGGCTCGCTGTCGTGACAAAGAACACCGATGTAAAGGTTTGAATCATCATACAGGATCATCAGTTCGGTCTTTTCTGTCGGATTCTGATTGGGCTGCGGCTCGGCCATGCGGAAAGAGGTGAAAGCAACGGCCGACTGCCAGATGGAATCGGAAAGGCTGCCGTCGACCTTAGGGCCCTGTTTGACGCGGACAGCCCTCAGCTCAGCCGCAAGGAGGAAGGAGGGGAGAGCTAATATGGATATCAAGGAGCAGAATATAAACCTTTTCATTGTCTTCTATCTTGACATTTTTTCAGTAAAAACCGGTCAGTTTTATGTAGCTAAAGGATTTTAATGCTTTGGTCGGAGTTTATCAATAATTCTTTGTAGTTCTGAAGCCAGAGGCGGCCTATCTTCAAGGAGAACTTCAGTCCGATGAAGAGGCTCTCCTGTTTTTTCTCAATTCTGTCAAGGCTTTCTATAATGCTTTTTCCAAGGAGAGCTTTTCTGATAGAGATAATCTGCTAATGCCCTTCTTAGAGTTTCCGCAACGAGCTGGGCACAGTGGACATCCTCCTCGGGCAGGCCGCCCAGTTTCTTGAGTATTTCGTTGGCGCTTACAGCGGCCAGGGCTCCGGTAAAACTTTTTTCTGAAGCTATCTCCGTTGCCACACTTCCGCAGGCGATAGTCGTTCCGCAGCCGTCTGTCTGGAAAGTACATTCCATAATTTTTTCATCCTTGAGTTTTATAAACATCTCCATCGTATCTCCGCACGTACCTTTGACCTGGGCATAGCCATCCGGGCCATCCATTTTCCGGAAATTACGCGGATTCTGCCAGTGGTCGATCACCGCTGGGCTGTAACGCTTGCGGATCTGCTCCATGATTTGTTCCTGGAGCTCGCGGGCGAATTTTTCTCCATTCTTATCGTCCTTGGCCATTTTGACTCTCCGAGAATAAATACCAACGATATTTAGTATTTCGCCAAAAGGCAATTGGCTTTCATTTTTTACTCTTGGCGATCCTTCTTTTCAAGAAAGCTGCAAATTCTCAGCCAGAGATGCTTGATTTCACGGGTCAGGGAATTATTCACGAATTCAGTGAGCGGCTTTCCCTGGCTTACGGCTTTAGTGACGACTTCATCGAACGGGATTTCTCCGAGGACGGGTATGGAGCGTTCCTCGCACCATTTTTCGATGCGGCGGGAGTGAGCGAGGTTAATATCATATTTATTGATGCAGACCGCAGTCTCTGTTCTGAAATGCTCAGCTACCCTAATAACTCGCTCCATGTCATGGATGCCGGAGAGTGTCGGCTCCGTCACCACTAAGGCCATATCTGTCCCGGAGAGAGAAGCAATCACGGGACATCCAATGCCCGGCGGCCCATCGATGATAACAAAATCAAGATTTTCTTTAACGGCGATTTCTCTAGACTTTTTTCTGACTTCGCTGACCAACTTTCCTGAATTCTCTTCGGCTATCCCGAGCCTGGCGTGAACAAAAGGCCCGTATTTTGTCTTCGAGACATACCATTCTCCGGAAAGGTTGTTTTCCATGGCAATCGCACCGACGGGACAGACATAAGAACACACCTGGCAGCCCTCGCAGGAAATAGAGTCAATCTTAATTTCTTCATCTTGTTTGGAGATGGCCATAAATCGGCAGGCTGGAATACAATTCCCGCAGAGATCGCATTTTTCAGGGTCGAGGACAGCCTTTTTCCCGGCTTGGAAGCGGTGGGTCTCTTGAATGTCAGTATCAAGCAGCAGGTGAAGGTTGGAGGCGTCCACATCACAGTCTGCCATGACTTTTTTTTCAGCCAGCGTGGCAAAGCAAGCCGCAAGCACAGTTTTGCCTGTCCCGCCCTTGCCGCTGATAATAACTAGTTGTTTCATCCAGCAGTTTTTTCAATCCTATCGAAAATATCGAAAAATTTTTGACGGTATGCAGGAATGGCTTCAACCATCGGAATCCCTTCCGAGTAAGCTTCAGCGATTTTCCGGTCAAAAGGAATGTTCATGAGAATCGGAATATTCTCTCTCCGGCAGTATTCTTTGGCTTTCTGGTCGCCCAGGCCCGCCCGATTGATGATGACGCCGATAGGAATCTTGAGTTGCCTTGCGGTCTCTACTGCCAGGCGAAGGTCGTGAAGCCCAAAAGGCGTAGGCTCGGTCACCAAAAGGCAGAAGTCACTCCCTTTTGTCGCTTCAATCACCGGACAGGATGTTCCGGGCGGGACGTCGATGATAATCGTTCGGGCTGAGTCAATATATTTTTTTTCAGCTCGGATGAGAGGAGGAGACATGGGCTCGCCGACGTCCAACGTCCCGCGAAGGAATTGGAGTTCGCCTGCTTCACCAAACTCCAAAACGCCGATCTTCTTTCCCACTTCTTTTATGGCTTTCTCGGGGCAAAGGAGGCTGCACCCGCCGCAGCCATGGCAGAGCTCGGAAAAAACAAGGACTGTATTTTTTATGACAGCGATGGCATGATAGGCGCATACTTCTGCACATTTGGCGCAGAACGTGCATTTGGATTCGTCAACTTCGGGAATCGGGATAAAAACAGGGATGGTCTTGTCGATTGACGGCTTAAGAAAGAGATGAGCGTTGGGCTCTTCGACATCGCAATCCAGAAATTGCACGGGCCGCCTTCCCTCAAGAGAAAGGGCCAGGCTCACTGCGACGGTTGTTTTTCCCGTTCCTCCTTTACCACTGGCTATAGAGATAATCATTGAATTTGAATCCTTCTGCCCACCCCGACCCGGACAAAATCTTTGCCGTATTCCTCTTCAAACAATTTCTGTGCCTCATCGCCCGAACAATGGCAGGGTCCCACTTTTTTTACTCCCGCCTCCTTGAAGTGGGCGATAATTTCTCTTATTTCCTTCTTGGGAAATCCCGCCAGATGAAAGCCGCCCAGGATTAAGTAGATATCTTTGTCCATGAGCGCTTTGACTTTGTCGATGATGTTGGCGATTCTTGGATGGGCACATCCTGTGATCAGGATGATTCCCTGCGGAGAATCCAGGATGAGGGACTGTTCTTTTATCCAGCCCTGGATGACTCCTGTGGTGTAGGCGCCATCGCAAATTTTTTGAAAGCCGCTGACTTCTACAAGACGGCCTCCATTTCTTTTGACCATTTCTTTGAAAGATGAATCAAAAAAGTGTGGAGCCCAGACCTCAATTCCAGGCTTCTCTTTAAGAAGGCCTTCCAGCCCGCCCGTATGGTCCTTATGTTCATGGGATAGAATAACGACTTCCACAGAACGAGGGTCGATCTCCAATTTTTTCATATTGGAGAGGAGTATCTGACTGTCTTTTCCTGAATCAAAGAGCAGGGTTTTGCTCAGACCACTGATGAAGCAAGAAAGGCCCCAATCTGTCCGGAGATTTTTGTCGTAAGGATTGTTGTCATAAACGATGGTGATTTCTATGGGTTGATGGATTTGCATGGCAAGAGCTCCGATAGAGGATATGAGAAATAGAATCATCAAAATCATGAAGCCCTTTATCATGGGCATTCATCTCTTTCAGCGAATTAGCTTTATTTTTCCGAACTGCCGGTAAGGTTAATCCCGGCGGCAAGTCCCGCCTGTGGAACAGGGAGGGGTCGAGCATCGCTCTTTCCGGCCGCAGCAGGTGGTCCCTGGAGCCGATGACTTCCCGATTGTTACAGTGGCGGGTGTGGAAAATATCTTTTTAAGATTCGTGCTCCCGCAATCCGGGCAGACAACGGTTGTCGTCTCGCGTGTTGACCTGAGGAAAATTTCAATCACCTTGCCGCACTTCATACATTTGTATTCATAGATAGGCATTTTTTTCTTCTCAGCGGGTCATTTTTGTCCCGCATTCGGGACAGGCAATCTGGTAACAGGGGGTGCCGGCTTGATGGGAAACGCGTGTTCCGCAATTCGGGCAAAAACATTCACCGCCAGGCCCCAAACTTCTTCCTCCCAGGCGGCCACGGCCGCCGCCAAAACCTCTCCCTCGGCCTCCCTGACCGAATCCTTTTCCTTGTCCAGGCATCTTAGCCTCCTCTTATTAATTATAAGATTCCATGACATCCCTCTCTTCCCTCATCAGATTCCCGGCGAGCTCGTCCACCTTCATGTCTTTCCAGAAGGAAAGCTTATGGTGGTTAAGACTGCTTTTTTGGCGGAGTCGCATCCTCGATTATTTTGTCCACAATTTTCATAAAGGCCAAACTCGCTTCTGAACTAGGGAGGCTGGAGACAAAAGGCTTGCCGTCGTCTCCAGAAGCCACAATCCGGGGGTCAATCGGGATTTTACCCAGGAAGGGGACTCCCATCTGCAGGGCCGCCCTGAACCCGCCGCCTTCTTTAAAAAGATCAATCTTATTGCCGCAGTGAGGACAGATGAGGCCGCTCATGTTTTCTATGATTCCGTAGATTTTCAGGTTTAGCTTCCGGGCAAAAACAACCGCCTTCCGTGAATCCATGAGCGAAACTTCCTGGGGGGTGGTGACGATAATGGCGCCTGTGGCGGGAATGAGCTGGGCGACCGAAAGGGGTTCATCGCCCGTTCCAGGAGGAGAGTCGACGACCAGCCAGTCAAGCTCCCCCCACTCCACATCGCTTAAAAACTGCTGGATGACCTTCATCTTCATCGGGCCCCTCCAGATGACGGGAAGGTCCGGGTCTTCAAGAAGAAAGGCCATGGAGACGAGCTTGAGATTGCCGTTGACCTCCACGGCTTTTATCCTCTGCGGGGAAATCTCAAGCCGTTTTTCCTCAACGCCCAGCATTTTGGGCAAGTTCGGGCCGTGGATATCCACATCCAGCAGCCCCACCTTAAAATTCTTCATCGCCAGAGCAAGGGCCAGGTTGGCGGCCACGGTGCTCTTCCCCACCCCGCCTTTTCCGCTGAAAACGAGGAGCCGATTCTTGATTTTAGCCAGAGCCCGGGAGAGTCTTATATCTTCTTCTTTAGCGGCCATCAGTGCACCTCAGTCAGACCGATATTTGAGAAGGACGTCTCTGATCTTTCCCCGCGCTCCGGTGATAACCTTGATGCCTGAAGCCTTAAGAGCGCGGAGAGCGTTAGGCCCGCAATCTCCGGTGATGACTGTCCCGACGTTTTTACTCGAAATAAGCTGGGCAGTTCGGATTCCTGCCCCCTGGATTTCTTCCGCAGCGGGGTTTTCCAGAGTTTCAAATTCGAGAGTCTTCGGGTCGGCGATCAAAAAGTAGCGCGCTCTCCCAAATCTTGGGTCGATTTCCGCTTCCAGGTCCTTTCCGGCTGCACTGAAGCAGAGCTTTTGACCTGCCTGGACCGGATGCTTTTCCTCACAGTGTTGATGGCCCAGCCCCTGCTCCCCGCCGTGTCCGTGATTACATAAGTCCTGCCCTGCCTTGAGTTCGTTCTTTAAAAATTTCTCGATGACGTCATCGATCTGGCCCTCAACGCCGATAATCGTCTCGATATTATTCTGAGCAAAAAGGTCTTGAGCCCGAGGACCCATTCCGCCGGCAATAATGCAATGGACTCCCCTTTCTGCCAAATAGCCGGGAAGAAAGCCCGGCTGATGGCCCGGGTTAGGGATTTCCTCTCTACCGATGATTTTTCCTTCTCTGATTTCAACGAGGGTGTAGGAAGGACACCGGCCGAAATGAGGCGAAACATATCCGTTTTCTGTTGAAATAGCGACTTTCATGTATTTTCTCCTTCATTTGTCTGAATAAGACTTATCGGCACAAAAATTTGGCATAAATATTCATTTATTTTTCTTTTCTATATCCTCGATTCTTTTTGAAATATTGTCCATCTGATGACGAAGATCTGCAGACTGACGCTTCAATAGTTCGAGCTCCTCGGGGGGAGAAAGCGGAGGTTTATTTGTCTCAAAAGAGGGAGAAATTGGATTTTCAAACGGCTCTTGATATCCCATTCTCCTTCCGGAGCCTCTTCCCCCGCTTTTGCCCATTCCCCGGCCCATGCCGCGACCCATTCCTTGTCCCATTCCTCTACCCATGCCGAAACCTGGCCCCATGGCTCCGCTTCCGCCCAAGCCAAAATGAGAAGGGACGTTGGGCTGAGTGATTGGCTGGAATTTTCCCGCCTTATACTGCTCCACAGCTTCTTTGATGCTTCCCATAACCCCGACAATGACCTCTACTCCAGCCGCTTGGAGAGTTTGGAAGGCGTTGGGCCCGCAGCTTCCTGTAAGCAAAGCCCTGGCCCCCTTGTTAGCGATAAGCTGTGCCGATTGGATACCCGCTCCACTGGCAGAGGAAATGTTGGGATTTTCCACCGCTTCAAATTCCATGGTTTCGGGGTCAACAAAAAGGAAATAAGGGCATCTTCCAAACCTCGGGTCAACGGAAGCACCGAAATCTGGGCTGGAGGCAGAAACAGCGATTTTCATCCGTTTTCTCCTTCGAGTTCTTTGATGCGCTTTTCAATCGCTGCCAGTTCATCCTTAGTCCTCTCCGCCGCTGCTTTGAGAAATTCGAGCTCTTTCTCAGGCGTTATATCCGCGGCTCCCCAGGGGTCATAAGGCGTAGGGTAGCCAGGCATGGGAAATCCCGGCGCAGGAGAAAAAGGAATCTGCCCCTGGAGCCAAGCAAAATTCATCTGGGGGGTCGGCCATGTCCCGTGGAGAAGGTATTGGGCACAGGGGCCAAGGCCGGACGGGCTTCTGCCCACCCAGCCGGGAGAAAAACCGAATCTCATCCAGCCGGGCAATCCGGTAAACTGATACATCCTTCTATGTCTCATTTTGACTCCTTTTTTTGTTTTTTGAGCTCATCGAGCCTTTCTCGGATCTGGCCGAGTTGATCCTCCAGGATTTTGGTCTGCTCTTCAAGGAAAGCGACTTCTTCATCCTGAGCAAAAGGCGGAAAAGGCGTCCCATAGGGCGTCATGAACCACGGACTCCAGCATCTCATCCAGGACGTAAAATGAGGCCCACAAAACCATCCTGCACGTCCCATTCCAAATGGCATTTGACTCACCTCCTTTCCTCGGAAAATTCTCGTTCTTAATTAACTTTTTGGTCCACCGGGTTGAGACCAGGGCATGGAGCTAATTCTATAGGGATAGCTATAGGCAGGCGGGAAGGGATAGCCGTACATCATTTCTGGCGGATAGGTAGATGGGGAAACCAGCGGATAAGGATATCCCCAACACCGACCATAACCAGTCCGCCAGAAGCCGCGTCCCCTGCCAAAGCCCAGGCCTCTACCAAATCCCCGTCCGAATCCGCGGCCGGAAAGGAAGCCTGGCCCTGGATTCATGAATCCTGGATAAGAGTAACCGGAACAATATCCCATGCCACGCCCGCTTCTCGGGCCTAGTCCCCAGGGACCTGTTCTATTTCCCATTGGCATTTTTTTTACCTCCTTTTTTAAGGATTTTTTGGTTGACAGTTTTTACATAAGCCTAAGAATTCAATGTTGTGGTCATTGATGGCAAAATTGTATCTTTCGGTCAGGGCTTCTTCTGTCTTTTTCACCAGGTCCAGCTCTTCTTGCACAAAGTCACGGTAATTGATGATTTTGCCGCATCGGGTGCAGATGAGATGATGGTGATGGTCTTTCTTTGAGTCTCCCTTGAGTTGATACCTGTTCTGGCCGTCACCGATGCTGACCCGGGTGATGATGCCCATCCTGGCCAAAAGGTCAAGCGTCCGGTAAACCGTGGTCAGGCCGATTCCGGGGTACATCTTATATAAAGATGCATAAATTTCCTTGGGGCTCAGGTGTTTGTCAGTCTGGCTCAGAAGGCCCAGGATGACGTCCCGGGGCAGGGTCCAGCGGGCCACCTGCCCGCACACCCGGTGCTGCCATTTAAATGGACCAGGCATTGAACCTCCTTAAAACGATAATGATAATCATTTTCAATAAAACATTAAAGCATTTTTTTCTCCTTGTCAAGTCCTAATTAATTTTTTTTCTTTTTTTCTCTCTCGTGGGTTTTTCCCAATGTCTGCCTTGTATCTCCCCAAATTAGGGAGATAATGGGTATCTAGTCCTGGCGCTGCGAGCCGTGACTGCTTTTATAATATTCTTTTATATGCTGTAATATTTAAAAGACGTGTTGACTTGATTATTGAAAGGTTAGGCAAGGAATCGAGTATCTGCTTGCGCCCATACTTTTTCTGCAGCGTTGCAGCTTTTTTGACCGGCTGAGTCCGGACAATCAGTGGCACTCATTCCTCTTAGATGGAATTTAGGAGGAGGTAATGGAAAAGCCAAAATCAGGCCTTGATTTCAAACTGATGTCTCTCACTTATAAGATTCGCGATTTATTTTTTTCTCGAAGGAACATCTTGAAAGAAGTAGGAATAAAGCCGGGCTTTCATGTGCTGGATTATGGCTGTGGTCCGGGAAGCTATTTAATTCCACTCGCAGAGTTGGCAGGCATAACAGGCAAAATTTATGCTCTGGATGTCCATCCCCTTGCCTTGCAAAGGATTCGGAAGATTGCTTCAAAGAAACGCCTCACGAATGTCGAGACGATTCATTCCGACTGTAAAACGGGATTACCGGATCAAAGTGTGGACGCAGTCCTTCTCTACGATACCTATCATGACTTGGAAGACGGTCAAGCCGTATTAAAAGAGTTGCACCGGATATTGAAGCCGAATGGAATTCTGTCTTTCAGCGACCATCACCTGAAAGAACAAAACATACTGGAAAATGTCACTTCGACTAACCTCTTTGTCCAGTCTCAAAGAGGCAAGAAAACCTATAGTTTTGCAAAACAAGGCTGAATGACGAATAAGGCGGCAGGCCTGAGAAGATATGAATTCAGGCCGCAAACGGTGTCACGGGTGGTAGGACATCAAAAAAATTGCCAGATTGATTTTTTATTCGTTTTATAGTATTGATAATTTAAACAGGAAATGATCAAGAGGAAAAAGAAGCTTTTTAATCTTTTATTCCTTTTTCTCTTTCTTGCCGTTACTCTCTTCATTAATTTTTTCCACACAGAAAAAACGCCTAAAGATGATCAATATTGTCCTGCTTGTCGTTTCCAACACTCTTCTCTCGCAAGCAATACTATTAATTTCTTCAATCTTCCTCAACTTCTCTTCTTGGAAATACTAAAATCATTAGAATCCTCCAGTTGCCTCCAAATCTTCTCTATAGACCTTGCACCCCGGGGCCCGCCGCAAGTTTAAGTCATCTTTTTTCTCCCTTTCAAGTTATTACCAATCATATTTTCCTCAAAGTTCTGAGGAGGTTAGATGACTCTTAGAAAGATAAAATGCATATTTGCGGCCATAATAGGGATTTCCGGAATTTTTTGGGCACAGGAGGCAAAAGAGAATGCCTTATCCCTGGAACAATGTATTGCCCTTGCCCTCAGAGAAAATCCGCTTTTTCTCTCTTCTTTGGAGCAATATAAAGCATCATTAGCCCGGATTAATCAGGCCAAAGCCCTCCCTCAGCCGTCCCTGGATTTTGACTCTGACCTGCAACCGAATATATTCAATTTTAAAGATTCTGGGGAGTCTTATCTTGGCTTTAGCCAAACCGTGGAATTTCCTGGGAAAAGACTGGTGCGAGGGAAGATAGCTTCCAGAGAATCTGACGAGGTTTTATCCGAGATTGATCTTTTAAAGCTCGATATCACTTTTCAGGTTAAGCAGGCTTTCTACGGCCTTCTGCTTGCTCAGGAGAAAATCAAGTATGCTCAACAAGACCTTGAGTTATCTCAAGATTTTCTAGAAAAGGCTGAGCTCAAACATGCCGCCGGGGATGTGGCTAAAGCGGAAGTTCTGAGAGCCCGTGTTGAGGCTTCAAAGGCAGCCAATACTGTCAGAGTCGCTCAGAATGAAAAAAGGCTGGCAGCCGCCACGCTGAATTTTCTTCTCGGCCGGAAAAAATATGAGCCCATAGAAATACAGGGTGAGATAAGAAGACCTTTTGTCACACTCGAGGTTGAGGAATTAAGGCAAAGAGCCTTTTCCTTTCGTCCTGAGATAAAAAGAATAAACTTCGCTTTAGAAAGAGAAACATTGAAGAAAAAGCAGGCTTATTTGAGTTATTTGCCAAATTTTGACATAGGAATTTCTCAGCACAGACTTGCAGGAGAACAAAAGACATGGGATTTCACCGTTTCCTTGCCAATTCCTATTTTTTTCTGGCAGCCTAAAAGAGGTGAAATCGCTGAGGCTGAGTCGAATATGGAAGCCCTGAAAAGAGAGGCAGACCATCTGAAGAATGCTATCAGCCTGGAAGTGGAAGCGGCCTACACGAACGCTTCAACAGCCAGCGATCAGATTCGGCTATTTGAAGAAGAGATACTGACTCAAGCCGAAGAGGTCTATAACATGTTCCTCTTCAGCTTTCAGGAAGGAGAGATTGGCGGAATCGAATTGATCGAAGCCCGGAGAACTCTGATCGAAGCCAGAAAGGCTTATGCCGATGCTCTCTACAATTATAACGTGACGATAGCGGCCTTGGAAAAATCGCTGGGACAGACTCTCGAAGGAGGCAAAGGTGATTAGAAAATTAATAATCATAACTTTTATTTGTCTTTCAGTTTCTATAAACTGCACAAAAAAAGCCCTGGAAAAAGAAAAGACATCCAAAGCATTATCTCCACAGGAGCAGGAGAGCTTACAGGAGATAGAAAGCGGCAAAGGAGGAAGGAGATTGCGAGGACAGGATATTAAAGTTGATAATCAGGAAGTCGGCAGGCGCGGCTACGGAATGGGCCTGGGTAGAACCTGGGGAAGAAACAATATTATCAATCTTTCGGATGAAGAAAAAAAGGCGGTAGAAATAGAGACTGTAATCGCTTCTTACCAGCCGATAACTTCTCAACTCCAGGCTATGGGGAAGGTCCTGGCTCACCAGTTCAGGAAGGCGATCGTCAGTTATGCCTTTCCAGCCAGGATTTCTCAGATTCAGGTGAGGATAGGTGACTGGGTAAAACCCGGGCAAGAGCTCGTTACCCTTCAAAGTGAAGAAGTGGGCAAAGCCAAATCAGAATATTACAAGGCCGTTGCTGATTATGAGCTAGCCAAGAGCAATTGCGAGCGTGAAAAAAGGCTCTTTGACCGTGGAGTCGGGGCTCAAAAGAACCTGTTGACCTCCGAAGCAGAATTAAAAGTATCTCAGGCCAACCTGAACGCTGCAGAGAAAAAGCTTCATGTTTTGGGGTTTACTGAAGCAGAAGTAAAAGCTATAGCCGATACACACCAGATCAATCCTACTATAACCCTCTTTGCTCCAATAAGCGGGAAAATTATCCAAAACAATGCCATTTTAGGAGGCATGATTGATCAATCCACAGAAATCCTGACCATTATGGATCCAAGCCTACTTTGGGTCGATGCCGAAATTTACGAAAGAGATATTTCCAAAGTCAGGATGAGCCAGACCGTAGAAGTTTTGGTTCCCGCTTATCCTGATGAAACATTCGCCGGAAAAATCAGTTACATAAGCGATGTTTTGAAGGAAGAGACAAGGACGATTACCGTTCGCACTGAAGTTGAAAATAAAAGTTACAAACTCAAGCCAGGAATGTTTGCCAGTATTAAAATTTCCCTGAATCACCAGAGCCAGGCCCTGGCCCTCCCGGAAGAGGCAATTTTAGATGATAAAGACAATAAAATTGTTTTTGTCAAGAAGGGTGGGAGTTATTATCCTCAGCTCGTAGAGATAGGAACAAAAGAAAAAGGTTATGTTGAAATCATTAAAGGAATCCAAGCGGGAGATGAAATTGTGACCAAGGGAAATTATCAACTGAAATCGAAGCTCTATGATGAAATTCTAAAAAAAGCAGGAGTCCATTGATTGCCAGACCGTGCCAATTGATAAAAATGTTAATTTAACAGAAATTTCTTGATGGAGAATTGCCCATGATTAACCGAATAATTGATTACGCCTTAAAACATAGATTGTTGACACTTTTTCTCATTTTTCTTGTTTCGATTTGGGGAGTGATTCTCTATTTCAGAATCTCCAAGGATATCTACCCGGACCTCAATGCGCCCTTAGTCAAGATCATCACCGAAAACCCTGGCATGGCTTCTGAAGATGTGGAGAGATTGATCTCCTTTCCTCTCGAGAGCCTGATGTCGGGAGCTCCTCAGGTGATAAGAGTAAGATCCGAATCCACAACCGGCAGTTCTGTTGTCACCGTAGAATTTGACTGGGGGACAGACATTTATCTTGCCCGGCAGATCGTCTCGAGCAAACTGGAACTTATCACCGGGCGTCTTCCACTCGGGACAACCCAGCCAATCCTGGGGCCCATCTCTTCGAGGATGGGAGAGGTCTTCGAATTTGCGGTCGTCGGTGAAAACACAGATCCCATAGAGCTCAGGTCGATAGCTGATTGGACGATCCGCTACAGACTCCAGGGTGTCCCGGGGATCTCTTTCATCATCAACCTCGGCGGTTTTGTCAAGCAATTTCAGGTGTTTCTCAAGCCTGAGATGTTAAAAAATTATAACATCACTATCAGCGATATCAAAGAGGCCATAGAGAACAGCAATAGAAATTTCTCGGGAGGGGTCATTTCCAAAGGTTCCCAGGAAGTCCTGATCAAAGGAATGGGCCGGATTGAAACCCTTGATCACATTAATAACACAGTCATCACTTCCAGGAATAATGTCCCTGTCTATGTCAAGGATGTGGCGGAGGTCAATATCGGCGGCAAATTCAGACGGGATGCCGCCAGTCACAATGCCCAGGAAGCCGTCTATGTCACCGTGGAAAAACAATACGGCGGAGATACCTTAACGGCGATAGGCAATATTAAAAGAGCGATCTCTCGGATTGCCAAAGACCTTCCGTCCAATATTCACATTAAGCCGTTTTATGACCAGTCTGTGTTGATCCTCAAGTCCATAAATCATGTTGAAGTGTCCATCCTCGAAGGAGCTATTCTCATTGTCCTGGTTATGGTCTTTTTCATGTGGAACCTGAGGAGTGCGCTTATCGCTTCGCTGACAATCCCTTTTTCCATTCTTATCGCGCTGATTCTCATGCACATCTTCGGGATCAAATTGACTGTCATGTCGATCGGGGGATTGGCCATTGGCATAGGCAAAATGGCCAACGGGTCGATCATCATGGTTGAAAATATATTCCGTGTGTTAAAAGAAAAGAAAGGCACGGCGCCTCCCATAGAGCTGATTTCTCAAGCTGCCAAGGATGTTGGAATATATTTATTTTCAGCAAGCTTGATCATCATTTTGGTTTTTTTGCCTCTCTTAACTCTTCAAGGCTTGGAAGGAGCCATGTTCCGGCCAACGGCTTTTGCTGTGGCGGCCGCCCTATTTGGCGCCATGTTGTTGAACATTACACTCCAGCCCATCCTGGCCTCAGTTTTTATGACTGAAAAGCATTTGAAGGATAGGCGAAATCCCGTGAATGAATTTCTGCAGAATAAGTACCAGCTAATCTTAAACAAAGCTCTCAAACACAAGAATATCATTATTGGCATATTTGTATCATTAATCTTGGTAGCCCTCGTTTCCTATAATTTCCTAGGCAAAGAATTTGTGCCTCCTCTGGATGAAGGTTCGATCATGGCCTCGACCGTGATGCTCCCCGAGACATCGCTCGAGGAATCAATCAAAATGGGAACCCGGATTGAAAAAATTTTCCTTTCTTTTCCTGAAGTCATCTCTGTCTCCAGAACAACTGGCACAGCAGAGGCTTCGGAGCATCTTCACCCTGTCAATCACAGCCACTACAACATAGAGCTTTCGCCTCGAGAAAAGAGAAAAAGGGGATTTAAAGAAATCACCGAAGCCATGCGCAGGGAATTGGATAAACTTCCTGGTATTGCCTACATTTTTGAACAGCCGATAGCCAATAAATTAGCTGAGATGCTAACCGGAACAGAAGGGCAGCTATCAGTGAAGCTCTTCGGGCAGGATTTGGGCATTCTTAACGAAAAAATTGAGGAAATAAGGAATGTCCTGGCTGAGGTCAAGGGAGTTGCCGACCTGCAGATCGAGCAAACAACTGGTGTCCCCCAACTGGTGATTAAATTGAAAAGAGAGAAAATGGCACTTTTCGGGATTTCTGTGAGTCAGGTGGCCGATTCCATCGAAACGGCTTTGAAAGGGATTGAGGCCACTGATGTTTACGAAGCCGACCGGGTGACTTCTGTGCTTATCAGACTTCCTGAAGAATACCGGAATGACGAAGAAGCTATCAAAAACCTTCTTGTCAACTCCCCAAACGGGGAAAGGATTCCCCTCTCTGAATTGACTGATATCACAAGAGGCGAGGGGCCCCAAACAATCTTCCGCGAAAATTTGATGCGGCGGAAGATCATCCTCTGCAATGTTATTAAACGAGACATCGGGAGCTTTGTCGAAGAAGGCCGCCAGAGAATTGATCAAACGGTCTCTCTGCCTGCCGGCTATTTTGTGACATTTGGAGGTCAGTTTGAAAGCCAGCAGAGAGCCCTGCATCATTTGACGACGGTCATGATTATAGTCCTATTGATCATATTCGTTGTTCTCTTTTCCTCCTTTGGCTCCCTCTGGCAAGCTTCTCTAATCATCCTGAACATTCCCTCGACTCTGATCGGAGGCATTCTGGGTTTATTAATAGCCAGACAGACGATTAATGTTTCCTCGACCATAGGTCTCATTGCCCTTTTCGGGATATGCGTCCAAAATGATATTATTCTCGTGGCCAAGATCAATGATTTCAGGCGTCAGGGATTATCCGTCAGAGATTCTGTAGTAAAAGGTGCTTTAACAAAATTCAGACCCATCTTTATGACTGATATGGTAATGATTGTCGGAGTCCTTCCTCTGGCCTTGATCGTCACCACAGGAGCAGAGCTCCATCGTCCTCTGGCTGTCGTTTATATCGGCGGATTCTTTTTTGCCATACTCCTCCGGCTTATCGTCGTCCCCGTCCTGTATGAAACATTGGCCAAGTTGGGCGCGAAAAAAAATAGAGTTTGATTTTCTGGACAAGGAAGAAACATAAGAATTAAATAGGAGCTAAAAAAATGCTTTCTCAAATCCCCTTAGATCTCTCGAAGGTTAAGAGAGATGATATCAACAAAGAGATTTTGAGAGCGGGAATTATAGCCGAGCTTGACGCCATCAACCTTTATGAGCAGATGGCCGCATTGACCACAAACGAGAACATAAGGAAACTCCTGCTGGACATAGCCGGAGAGGAAAAAACCCATGTGGGTGAATTCCAGGCGCTTCTGCTAAAAGAAGACAAGGAGCAGGAACAAGAGCTTGAAGAGGGCAGAAAAGAACTCAAGGAAATAACAGGATAATAGCTGTTAAAATATAATTATTTCAGTTCTTAAAACAGATTTCCTTTTAAGAATTATCTCTCTGTCGAGGCAACGTCTATGAAAAAATTATCAGTTTTAATTGCATGGATAGCTATTCTCGGAATCGGTCTGTATCTACAACCAGGCCACGCGAAGTATCATGTTATCATTGATACGGATTGCGGTTTTGATGACCTGAGGGCCATTTTGATGTTTCTGGCCGACCATGAATTTGAGGTGCTCGCCATCACGACAAGCGAAGGAAGCCTGACCCCCTCTGAGGGATTAAAAAAGATTCGTTCCCTTCTGAAAACCCTTTATCACGAAGGCATTCCCACCGCCGCCGGACGCTGCCTGGATATTCAACCGCCACCGTGGCGCAGCTTCTGCCAGAACATCCGATGGGGAGAAGAAAGCCCTTCTCCTTCAGCCAATTCTCTAAGTGCCATCGACCTGCTTTCTTCTGCTTTTGAGAATGAAAAAGGTGAGATTTGGCTGGTTTGCTTGGGAAGCCTGACTACGGCCTCCGATTTTTACACCAAGCACCCGGAAATGAAAAGCAGAACCGAACGAGTCGTCTGGTACAATGATGCTATCGACGCTTCTAAAGGCTTCAATTATACAATCAATGAAGAGGCTGCAGAACAGATGTTTAAGTCAGGTTTAAGAATTGATGTAGTAAAAGCCCAGGATCAAAGTCCTTTGGGGTTTGATTCCTGTTTCCTGGGAAAATTGGCCAGGATTAAGACTCCTTACGCTCGCCTCCTTTCTGAATCTTTTGAGTCGAAGGAGACTCAGGGCAAAAAGGCTATGGAGCATCTGATTCTTCGTGATGACCTTGCGCCTCTTTTCATGTTGAGTTCTGAAATTTTCATGTCGGCGCGAAAGGGCAATATTTCTTTAAACACTCTTGAGAGCGAATCCGCCAGAGCAACGGCTCTTGAAACACTCATTAAAATTTTATCTCTTCAAGTGAAAACAGAATGCCAGGTGTTTGTCAGATTCCCAGATGATCCAGCCCTTTTTGCACCTGATATCAGGCCGTTTATTCCTGAGATCATCGAAAGGCATGGGGAATCTGAATGGCGGGCTGGCGTGATCGCAAATGAACTGCACGGGCACCTCGGCATTTACACCATCATAGGCGTTAAGATGGGCATCAGGGCGAGAGAATATTTCAACATCGAGGTCGATGATATGGCTGTTTTGAGTTTAGCAGGCCGAAAGCCCCCCATGAGCTGTCTCAATGATGGTCTTCAGGTGGGTACGGGTGGAACCCTGGGTCATGGGTTGATCACTGTCAGTGACGGCCCTCAGTCAAAACCTGAGGCTATCTTTGCTTTTAAAAATCACAGAATCAGAATATCTCTGAAGAAGGAACTAACAGAATTAGTCGAAGCCGCTATCTTAAAGGCTATAGAATCGTATGGCAATCTGACTGAGCCGTACTGGAATGATGTCAGGAAGCAGGCCATAAAATTCTGGGTTGAGCTGGACAGACACAAAATTTTTGTTATAGAGGATATTGAACAATAACAACGAGTGGAAATCTTCCCACCGACTGCATCCTGGCTCCCCTTTTGTTGTTGCGGTGCTTTGGTCACTGCTCGGAGATACCAGGGATACAATAGAAAGGGAAAGGTCAGTGCCTTTACTCAGAAGCAGGTTTATTTTAAAATGATTGCGTCCTGATGAGTGTTCCAATCTCTGAAATAGCCGAGGATGTCAAGGTCTGCGGCGCGGGTTCTGTTGGCGGGAAAGGTGCTGGGTTGGTCAAGATCAACGGGCTTTCCTTGCCCAAAGTTAGCAAGCTGAAAACCCATATCCTTGCCACCTCCTTCTACGACCGTTTCTTGGAAAATGAGCGGCGATTTGAGGAAGAAGGGCCTGACGTTGTCTCCTCCATTCTCCGCGAGTTAGGAGAAGTTCCTTTGGGCATTCGTTCTTCGGCGACGAATGAAGGGGGAGCTGTCGTTGCAAGCATCAGTCCCGTGCACGCTGGGGAAAACGCCTCCTTCATGCTCCCCAACAATCATCCTGATCCTGAAGTGCGCTTGTCTCAAGCGATCCAGGCTATCTGCTGCATTTACAATGATTTTCTGCAGAAGCAGCCGGCTTCAAGTCCGGAAAAAATGGCCATCGTCATCAACCCCATTCCCGGAATCTTCGATGATACACTCGCCGGTCCTGTTTATTATCCCTACATTTCTGGAGTTGCCAATTCCTTTTTTCCCCATGCCCTCAAAAACCAGGACCCCAGGGAAGGGTTTGCGCGGATCGCATTCGGGCACGGCTATGCCACAGTCTTGGACGATTTTCCCGTCATTTCCATGGCTACTATACGCAACCCTATCCCTCTTCAGTTGCTGAGGATTGGAAGAGGCCAGCAGTATTTTTACGCTCTGGACCTGACGAGGAATAGGGAGCTCAAGGGAGAAGAGCTGGAGACGATGAGGAAGCTCCACGTGCAGTTTGCCAATTTTCATAAAATCAGGCTTTTGGGAGTCAAGAACGACCTGATCACCATAGAAGAGCTCGTCCAGAACAACCACTTCGACTTCAAGACTGCTCTTGTCGAAATTATGGAGACGATCGCCTCCCGCGTCTCTTCCCATTTTCAGATCGAGTTCGTCTTCAACCTTGACTTTTCCAGGAAAGATAAAAGAGAAGGAACCTTTCATATCGTCCAACTCACCCAGCTTCCCGAGCTCAGGTTTGACTCCATCCAGGTCCCCGAGCATTGTCGGCATACCTACCTTTCGATCAATAATGCCCAGGGTCATGGGGTCAAAAAGAACATCAAGTTTGCGGTCGTTGTCTCCCCTTTTGTTTATACAAAAGAAATGTTGGCAGCGGTCAGGAAAAAGATGGCCCAGGTCAACGAGGAGATGGAGAGGCGTGGAGAGAAATATATCATGGTCGTTCCAGGTCGTCTCGGCAGCAGGAACCCGGATTGGGGCATTTCTATTGACTACAGGTCCGTTGACCAGGCGGCGGCGATTTTCGAATACGGGGTGGACATCGCTGGCCGGTCAGAGCCTTTAGCGGAGGAAGAGAGCCTGACAGGAGGTGTTTACGGCAGCCATTTTCTCTATATGATCCAGGGAGGCTTTGATGAAGACCAAAAAAGGCTGCAGACGAGAATGTATGGAACCCAGGGCACGCATTTCTTGACCAACCTGATATGCAACAACATCGTTTATGGCTATGTCATGCCCATGCAAGACACCTTTGACCCTTGGTTCTTTTCTTGTCCCCAGCCTGATTCTATACCTTCTGTCTTGACTTTTCCCAGCCCGGTCACGGTTTACGCCGATTCTCTCAACCAGCGCTGCCAGGTTGTATTAGAGAATGACTAGCTCAAGCCGTCCTCGAGAATATCCGTTCATTCCCCGAGTCATCAACCCCGTCAAGATAAAACGGGCGGTCCTTTTTGCCGCCGACGCCCGGCTCCGGGAGTCCGCAGAACTCTTGGAAGAGAACATGCCTTGGCTGGGGACAGAAATTCTCTCTGACCCTCAGTCGGTGATGATGGCCGCGTCCGATGAGGCCTCTGTATTCCTGTTCGATGACACGGGGTTGGCGATTCTTGACGCCGGAAAAGTCCGCAAGCAGAACAGTAACGCGGTCCTTGTCCTTCTTTCCTCTCAAGCCTTCATTCAATGCTCGCCTCCTCAGGCTGCAAGACAAAAGTATCCCTACACAGCCAATGCCGACCTTGTCTTTGCGGTCAACAAGAATGAATTTGCTCCCAGGAGCATTATTCCATCGGTCGTCAGGGCGGCGGAAGATTTGCTCAATATCAAGAAATATTCAAGAGTGCGGCGGTTTATTTTCCATGTGGTCGATGACGAGCCGCGCTGGTTCTCTCAATTCCTCCCAGTCCTCTACACGATCATCGGTCAGCGGGCGGACATCATGATTACCCGCACTTATGAGGAGAGTCTCGAGTTCCTCTTTGGGGTTGAAGATGAGTCTCAGGTCAGAAAAAAGGACTATCTCTCGCAGGGGCACGGAGACGATGTTGTCTGTCTCATCGCCGATATCTTTTTTCCCAGAGGCGATGACCTTCAGAGCAGGGCAGGCCGTGACCTCATCCGCCTTGTCAACATTTATTATCCTCGTATCCCTGTGATCATTGCTTCCAAAGCAAAAGAAGCTTTTGAACTCAAGGACCTTGGTTTCATCCTGCCCAAAGGCGACCAAGACAGTCTGCAGAAGCTCAAGGATTATATTCTCAACCTTACAGGGCTGGGAGATTTTCTCATCCATGATAAGGATGGACGTGAAATGCACCGCGCTAAAGATATCTACGACATTTGCAACATCCTCTTGGAAGCCGAGAAGGACACCGAGCATGGACTGAAGCTTCGGGAGATACTGGAGAGCTATGGGGAGAAAGATAAGTTCTCGACCTGGCTCTACATGCACAGCTACCCGGAGCTCGGCGATCGATTGCGTCCCAAAAGGGGCCGGGGCCAGAAACTCATTACTCAGTTGAAGAGGCATTTTCAGGTCGAAATCGCTCGAATGGAGAGGACGCCTTTGATTATCAATGGAGAGAAAATATTCAACCTGCATGATCTCTACGCCACTCTTCAGACCCTGAGCACCGAGAAAATTCAGCCGTACTCCGACAATGATATCGTCTCGTCCTGGCTGGACTGCAAAGGCTATCCAGAGCTTGCCGAAGAGTTGCGTCCTATCCACGGCAGCGGACCTCAGCTGTGCCAGACTCTGGCTCAAATCGTCGAAAAATGGATCGAGGCTTACGAACAAAGAGAGTCGAAGAGATGAGGTCCTTCCGTGAGTGGGCTCAGGCTGGGTGTCTCGAAAACACGCCGCTTTTGCCCCAGCGAGTCAAAAGCGGCTCGGTTTCAGGCTTCGCTCTCCTCTCCCTTTGGTCGAGGAACCATGCCCGCTCAGCCTTCAAACGGTTTTCGAGACACCCAGCCTGAGCCCACTTATAATATGGATTCGCGGATTCTTCTAACTATTTTGATTTTATTTGCTTTTTGTTTGATTTTTATTAAAATGAGGATTTCTGAAAAGTGTGCAGCATGAAATCATCACCCGGAGACACTCGACCCAAAGCCAAGATTTTGTGCGTTGAGGATGATATCAACCTTCAGAAAAGCCTCTCTTTTATCCTTTGGAAAGAGGGATATCAAGTTCTTTGCGCCCAGACAGGAGAAGAGGCATTAGAACTGGCAAGGAGAGAGAGGCCGGACCTTATTCTGTTGGACCTGATCCTGCCGGGAATAGACGGCTATAAGGTTTCGAGTATCCTCAAGAAGGACCCCTCGACCGCTGACATCCTGGTCATCATAGTGACAGCCAAAAAGCAGGTTGAAGATATTGTGCTCGGCCTTAAAGACTACGCCGACGATTACATTACCAAGCCCTTTGAGCCGGAAATCCTCCTGGCCCGCATCCACGCCCAGTTGCGCAGGAAATTTGATTCAGCCGAAAAAGAAAAGACAATTCTGGAAATCGACGATTTGGTGATCAATCGGGAAGCCTACGAGGTCCTACTCAGCGGCAGAAAGATCGGCCTCTCCAAAACGGAATTCGATATCCTTGTCTTGATGGCGAGCAAACCCAATTATGTCTTTACCCGCTCCCGAATCCTCGACCACGTGCGAGAGGACGGCTACCCGATCACCGAGCGCGTCGTCGACTACCATATTACCGGACTCCGGAAAAAGCTCGGGAAGGCCAGGAGATACATCCAGACTGTAAGAGGAGTTGGCTATAAATTCAATGCCGAGGAAAATACATAACTTCCTCCGGCCAAGGTCTCGCCTCAGATGAATCCGCCAAAGTTGTCTCCTTGGATTTTTTTCGCTATGATTTCCTTATGTCCTTGATTTTTTTTGTCTCTGACCTCCACGGCAGAATCGCCCGTTACCAGAAGCTTTTTTCCGCCATCTCTCGAGAAAAGCCCGAGGCCGTGTTTGTCGGCGGCGATGCCTTGCCCCTGACCTGGTACGTCCACGAATCCTTTGATTTCTTGCACCAGGATTTTATCAACGATTTCTTGGTGAAAAATCTTCTAGAGCTGCGCCAGGAGCTTGGAAGCTCCTATCCCAGGGTTTTTATAATCTTGGGCAACGACGACAGCCGGATGGAAGAGGCAGCAGTTCTGGATGCGGCTTCACTGGGCGTATGGGAGTATATTCATAATTGTAAGGTGACATTCAAGGACTTTATTGTTTATGGGTATGCCTATGTCCCTCCAACTCCTTTTCGGCTGAAAGATTGGGAGCGCTACGATGTCTCCCGCTATCTCGACGCCGGCGCCGTCTCACCGGAAGAGGGGTTTCGAACTGTTTCCGTTTCTGAGCAGGAAAAAAAATATGCGACGATTAAGGATGACCTCGAGCGGCTGACGGAGAAAGAAGACCTGGCCAAGGCGATCTTTCTCTTCCATACACCTCCCTACCAGACGAAGCTTGACCTATCCTCTCTTGGAGGAAAAATGATTGATTACGTCCCTTTGGACCGTCACCTCGGCAGCATAGCTGTCCGGCGCTTCATCGAAGCCCGCCAGCCGCTCTTAACGTTTCATGGGCATGTCCATGAGTCGGCAAGGCTGTCTCATTCCTGGCGAGACCGCATCGGCCGCACAATATGTTTTTCCGCTGCTCACGACGGTCCGGAGCTCGCTCTGATTCGCTTTGACCTTGAAAATTTGGACGCGGCCAGCCGCGAGCTGATTTGAGAGCGCGCTCAGCTTGAGTCGCCGGTTTTTTCTTTGAGGCGGAGAGGCCTTGCGGCATCTGTGGCGGCGCCTATTTTTATCGCATAGCCTGCCTTGTTGGCGACATCCTCGTCGGTGACAATGTGGACATCGAGCAGCCCCCCGCTTTTGTACCCTATCCTCTGGAAATTCAGCTCGTCCAGGCAAATACTCCAGCCTTCCAGCCAAATCAGCAACTCCCGGCGCTGGTTTTTTGTCCCTTGAAAATGAATTAAGAGGTCGATGTCGCTCTGCGGCCCGGCTGTGGCATTCTTGGTGCTGCCGATAATGTACATAGCTTTGACTCCAAAGCGCTGAGGGTCAAGCTGGGAAGCGATGTGTTCTGCCATTTCGAGCCGCCAGGCCCAATAGTTTTCTGGCTTCTTCTTCTCCGCTTCTTTCGGGACAACTGGAGAGGGAGGTTCGGCTTGGGGGTTGACCAGGATGCCGACGGCTTCATCGAGGTCGGCATTCATCAGGATGCGGAGCACTAATCCTCCAGTCGTCGCAGGAACATCAATCACTTTGACCGTATCCGCAAGGTCGGCAAAATCAGGCAGGACATGAGCAAGGATATTCGGTGACTCCCTGAAAAAGTTCTCCTGGAAAACAGTGCCCTTTTCGTCGGGATAAAGAGGCAGATAACGGATCTCTGCTTCCACAAGGTCCTGGAAGAAGTGCGTGCCGAAGGAAAGATCTGGAAGATAATTTCCCAATTGCCGGGCAATTTCTACCAGTGCAGCTGTGTTCGAAATGTCCGAGTAGGAGACTTTCACCCCAAGCTTGATGTCTCCCCGGCTTCCCCAGCGTCCTGGCCCGATGAGAATGAAGCGGCGCCTGGGCAAGAGCTTGTTCAGCCTTCCCACTGCGCGTCCTACAGCCAGAAGAGACGTCTGGCTGGGCAGGTCATTGTAGCTTTGAGGGTCGACATAGACGATATAGCTGACATCGGGCACGCTGCCGTTGGAGATGAAACGGTTGGCCAGGAATAGGACTTTGTCCTTGGATAAGTCCTTGGGGATAAAGGCAGGCCCGCCTCCCTCCATGTAGCTTTGAGGCCGGCATTGGAGGAGATAAAAATTTTTCCCATCGGATGCGAATTCGATGTCCACCGGCGAATTGAGCCTTTCTTCCAGGAGCCGCATCACCTGGCGGAGCTGAGGAATGAAGGACGAATTGTTTATCAACCCTTCAAAGGTGACCACGAGGTCATCCTTCTCGAAATCGATAGCATTTCCCAAAGGCTTCCGAAGACTTTGACCGTCATAGATGGAGACGATTTTATCTATGGCAGGAATTCCACTGCCGGAGGTCTTGAACAAGTCTGTGACTCTTATAGTCTCGAAGCTATTCGTTTTTAAGTTGATGACATCAACCTTCTTAGGTGCATAACGGACAACCTCGTCGGCCGTGACATTAACCCGGAGGCCGACCTGTCCTGGAGCGATCAAAACAGGATAGTCGTCGCTCGTCCTATCCACAGCTCTCGTTCCCAATCCTGGGACCAGCCGCAGCAGGCCATCTTCACGCTTGATCCTTGGGGACCAGCGAGAGTCGTTCCGGCTGAAGGCGACACCTGCAAACGAAGGCAGAAAATAGTCTCCGACCCGCGTGCCTACGACTTCTTGAATCATGATGCCCATTTCCTCGTTAAGGTCAAGCAAGCCCCTCTCCGAGCGGTAGCCGATCGGGTCGGGTCCGTAGGTCGAGGCATAGACTTCAGCGATGGCATCCTTGAGGGCATCCAGGCGCTCCTGCTTGCTTCCTTGGTTGGCCAGGAACAGACTCTTGTATTTTCCTGAAAATGATGAGCCTGGCCGGTCTTCGAGCAGGCTGGAGCTGCGGACGATGATCGGCTGATCCTTGAAGTCATCCAGGACCATAGACAGACCCTGGATGATGTCCGTGGAGAAGCGGGAATTTTTGAAGGTGTGGACGATGTGGGGATATTCCAGCCGGACCTGGTTGATGTCCTTGTATTTTTGTTCGACAGCCTCGTTGAGGTTGTTGTAGGAGAGAAAGCTCAAGAGTCCATCCGAGGTGATGTACCACGTCTTGGGAACCTTGATCTCGCTAAAGTGGCTCAGGGAATCGGCCGATTTCTTCAGGATATGCTTGGCAAGGAATAACCCGCTGCTTTTCCCGCCGAGTTTTCCCTGGCTTGCAGCCGGAAAAACGATATGATCCAGAATTTCGTAAAAGTTATCGACCTCAGTGTGCTCGATAGCCGTGTTTATGAATTCCGGCTGGTCCGAGAGGAAGCGCCGGATCAGGGAGACCAGGACGCCCCGCTTGCTGGCAGGAGGGAGTTCGATGCCTTCCGCCGCAATATGATGATAGCGCCGGATAGCGTCAACAACCTGAGCAAGGGAGAGATTCCTGTTTGTCACCTGGACCAGAAAGCTCAGCCGGTCCTCCTGAATCCACTTCTGGATGTTGGAGAGAATTTGCTCGTTGGTGAGATGCTTGGCCGCCAGCTTGAACGTTTCATCGCTGAGTTTTTCGCTGAAGGCGGGCAGGGTCATTCGATAGGGACGATTGTCGTCTTCAGAATAACTCTCGGGGCGGCTTTTTTGGCCGGCTAAAGATTTTAGGAGGATTTTCTCTGCTTCCTGAACGCCGCTCCAACTGAGGAAATTGAGCATTTGGCGGGAGATATTCAGAAAAAGGTTCTTGTTGGTCTGACGCAAGAAATTCAAAGCCACGCGCCATTCTTCTGTCCGGTGGGCCGAGATTTCTTCCCGGGCAGTCTGGTATTCTTGGAATGCTTGTTTCATCCGGGAGTAGAGGATGTAATGCCCTAACCGCTCGACGATCGTGCCCAGAAGTTTTGTTTCCTCTTTCAAAAAGGGACCGTCGTCGGCATGGGGCATCTCGCTTGTGTAGTAAACGCTCAACCTCCCGATTTTCTTATCCTGGACTTTGATGTCGGCAAACTGGACCCAGGGCGTCTCTTTGAAGTTTGGGGATTGGCAGGTGTGCCCCTCTATGGTGATTTTGGCGACGCAGACATCTGGATACTGCCAGCCCGGCGGAATAGCCTCGACGACCCCTTTGCAGATATCCGTAAGGCTGGCATCAGGTTTGTTGAGGAGCCCTTCGATTTTGTAGAGGCAATTCAGTTCCTTGGCCCGTTCGGACAGGAACCAGACTAAAGTATCTATATTTTTTTGCTCTTTACTCATGATAGATCACCCCCCGACTGGTTCTCCCGTCGACTTTTATTTTCAAGGGAGACAGAACCCTGACCTGTCGGACGAATTCTGTTTCCTGGACGACTTCCTGCTTGTTCAACCAGTCCCAATCGATTTTGTATTTATCCCATGAGCTTACTGAGAAATAGAAGACTTTGAAGCTGGTGATATTGTGGAAAAAATGCGAACCCTGGCTGAGCATCGAGCTCATCTCAGGAAGTGCTGACTCGACGATGACTTTGGCTCCGCAGATCTGGCCGAAATTGACAGGAATTCCGGCCTGTGGGTCGGATGTCCCCCAGCGGCCGAACCCGACGAGCAGGTAAGGGCTGCTTGAAGCCACCAGCTGACAGTTCAAGTGTTCGAGCTCTGAGGCGATGGCCTCCGAATGATGAATGCTGAATTTCTCCGGCTTGGCATAAACGATGTCGCGGATATTTTCGAGGACTCCATTTCCCAGGGCCGAATCGGAAGCCACGAGCACCTTCTCTCCGCTCAGCTCCGCCAAAGAGAGGTCGACTTTTGTCTCTGATACAACCATCGGTCTGACCTGCAGAAATCCAAAACGGGCAGGAGCGCCACGGTGTTCATCGAGAGTCAAGGCAAATTCAACCTCAACCATTCTCTCCAGTGTGTCCTCGCAGATTTTAAGCAGTTCTTTAAGCATCTTGTTGAGTGGAATGAGGTCGAATTTCAGGATTGACGCGAAATCGATAATCCTCGGCCCCTTCTCCGAGATTCCGTAGACGATTTTGTCGTCCTGAGCCCTGTAGGTGGAGGCGATGAAGCGGAGGATTCCATCCATCTCGGCATCCTCCAGGCTGAACTTCGCCATATATTCGGTTTCTTTGAGGGGATTGAACTCGGGAGGAGGCCCCATGTTGACAGCCCAGAATTCGTTCTGGCTCTGGCCTAAGAGTTCGGCAAGCGTGTTATAGGGCGGATTTGCCTTGGGATAGGCCGGCGAATAAGACCAGGCGACGCCGTCATCCACGATCATTTTGCCCAAGCCGAGAGCAAGATCGATCACTCCGTCGGCGGGCTTGGTATGGCCGAGCGGATAAAAATTATAGGAACGGGCTACACCCGAGATATGAGGATAGAAGCGCTGGCCGTGCCGCACGCCGACGATTTCTTGGATGATGACTGCCATCTTTTCGTCTATCATCTTGTGCTTTGTCGCTTGAATGTAGTTTTTCGCGTCCCTCAAGAAAGTCGAAGCGTAGACAAACTTGACCGCCTCCACCAGCTTCCTGAAGCGGGTGTCAGTATCCAGCTCGTTGTTTGGGATCATTTTTGTGGAATAGACGCTGGCGAACGGCTCGAACATGGCGTCCTCGAGCATGCTGGAGGACCGGATGGCCAGCGGCGAGTGAACCTGGGCGATAAGGGCGCGCAGGTCGCCAACGAGCTGGGCAGGAAGCTCGGCCTTCTGAAAAGCAGTGGCGATGAGGTCATCGCGGAGGCCGGATAAAGCCACGTCGTAGAGGTTGTTTTGCTTCATGAAAAGGTCGAAGAATTCTGTGGTGATGACTGTCAGGGTCGGTGTGGTGATGTCGATATCAGGCCGGTAGGATGCTGCCAGGCGGCTTTCGAGAATGTCCTTCATCAGGGCCAGGCCATGGGCTTTTCCCCCCAAGGAACCGCGACCGATAGCCGTGAACTTTTCTTTCCCCGTAAAGAAATGGCGGTCGAAGGGCGAGATGGACTGTTGATAATGCAAACTTAAACCCAACCTCGGTCCTTGCAGGCTTGGGCCACCCGGGCCACGGCGATAGAAAAAGCCGCCTCCCGCATGGAAAGCTTCTTTTTTTTGGCGAATTCGAGGACAGCGTTGAAGGCAGAGGTTATTTTGACATCCAGCTTGCCGAGAACCTCGTCTTTCTCCCAATAATAGTTCATGTTGCTCTGGACCTGCTCGAAATAGCTGCAGGTCACACCACCGGCGTTGGCGAGAATATCAGGAATGACGAGGATACCCCGCTCAGCGATGACTCTGTCGGCTTCGAAGGTGGTGGGGCCGTTGGCTCCCTCGGCGATGATTCTGACGCGCGGGCGGATTGTTTGCACATTCTTATCTGTGATTTGATTCTCGACAGCCGCCGGAATCAAGATGTCCACATCCTGAGCGAGCCAGGCCTCTCCGGGAAGGACTTCATACCCCATCTTCCGGGCACTCTCTTTATCGATCCCGCCGAAGCGGTCCGTGATGCCAGCCAGGGCTTCGAGCTCGATGCCGGATTCTTTTTTATAAGCATAGGGCGTTGCGTCTTTCTGATCCCAGCAAGAAACGCAGGTCACTTTGCCGCCAACCTGTTCGAAGAGTCGGACAGCATGCTGAGCCACATTGCCGAACCCCTGGACACTGGCAGTCGTGCCGTCCGGCTTCATCTTCATTTCTTTCAGGGCCTCGCGCAGGGAAAAGACGAGGCCAAAACCCGCAGCTTCCACTCTGCCGAGAGATCCTCCCATCCCTACAGGCTTGCCGGTAATAAATCCCGGGGTTTTCTCCCCGCGGAGAGCCTCGTACTCGTCCAGCATCCAGAGCATGTGCTGCGCGCTGGTCATGAGCTCAGGCGCGGGAACATCGACCTGCGGACCAAGGTCCCTGGCCAGCTGCCTAACCCAGCCCCGGCAGAGATGCTCCTGCTCTCGAAGGCTTAAGTAGTGAGGATCACAGGCTACCCCTCCGCTGCTGCCACCCAAGGGAAGGTCCATCAGGGCGCATTTCCAGGTCATCCACATTGCCAGGGCGCGGATGGTGTCAATGGTCTGATGAGGATGGAAACGAATACCTCCCTTGCCGGCTCCTCGGGCATCGTTATGGACCACGCGGAAGCCGCGGAAGACCTTGACACTCCCGTCATCCAAGCGAAGGGGAATGAGGAATTGATATTCTTTCATCGGAACACGCAACAGCTCTCTGGTTGGTAAGTCCAGGCTGAGCCAATCCGCAGTCCTGTCGAATTGGAATTGAGCCAGGACAAAGGGATTAAAGGATTCTTTGTTCATAATATTTATCCTTTTTATTTTCTTTATAAAAAATAAGCCTTGCTTTTATAAAAGTCAAGCAAGCGCCGGCTACGGAACGGTTGGATTTTTTTATTAAAATCCAAATTGAATCCAAATAAATCCATAACAATTTTAAGATATTTGAAGAAAGGATACGTATAAATCATAATATACTATAATTTCATAATAAAGGAGTTTTTATGAGCAATTATACAAAAGATTTCATGGATGAGATTAAAGCCAAGAATCCTGCTCAACCCGAGTTCCATCAAGCTGTTTATGAAGTTGTGAACTCCGTCTCCCTGGCCCTCGAGCGTCACCCCGAATATCGCAAGGTCAAGATGTTGGAGAGAATAGCCGAGCCGGAGAGGGTTCTCATGTTCCGTGTGACTTGGATGGACGATGCTGGCGAGGTTCATGTCAATCGTGGCTACAGGATTCAGATGAACAGCGCCATTGGCCCTTACAAAGGCGGCCTGCGCTTTCATCCCACGGTCAACCTGGGCATTCTGAAGTTTCTCGCCTTCGAGCAAGTGTTCAAGAATGCCCTTACGACCCTGCCCATGGGCGGAGGGAAGGGCGGTTGCGATTTCGACCCCAAGGGGAAAAGTGATAACGAAGTCATGCACCTCTGTCAGAGCTTTATGAACGAGCTCTACCGGCACATTGGTCCGGACACCGACATTCCTGCCGGCGATATTGGAGTGGGCGGACGCGAGATTGGCTTTTTATACGGTCAATATCGAAAGCTGAGGAATGAGGTGACAGGTGTGTTAACAGGTAAGGGATTGGACTGGGGCGGCTCGCTCATCCGTCCCGAAGCCACGGGCTACGGTGCCGTCTACTTTGCCGCTGAGATGCTGGCCACGAGAAATCAGAGTCTCGAAGGCAAGAAATGCCTCGTCTCCGGCAGCGGCAATGTCGCCCAGTATACGGTTGAAAAAATCAACGAGCTCGGCGGAAAGGTTATTACTCTGTCAGACTCAAACGGCTTTATCCTCGACCCTGCGGGAATCGATGCCAAGAAGCTTAACTTCGTCATGGATTTGAAGAATGTCAGGCGCGGCCGGATCAAAGAATATGCCGACAAGTTCAAGGGCGTGACTTATACACCGTTGACGCCGGACATGGACTACAATCCAGTCTGGAACATCAAGGCAGACTGCGCTTTTCCGAGCGCCACTCAGAACGAAATTAATGCCAAAGACGCGAAAAACTTGATCAAGAACGGCGTCTATGTGGTCGCCGAGGGCGCCAACATGCCGACAACGGCTGAGGGTGTGGATATTTTTCTCGATGCCAAGATCCTTTTTGGCCCAGGCAAGGCGGCCAACGCCGGCGGCGTAGCCACTTCCGGGCTCGAGATGTCGCAGAACAGCATGAGGATGAGCTGGTCGAGGGAAGAGGTCGACCGCAGGCTGCATCAGATTATGAAGAGCATTCATAAGACCTGTGTCGAGGCCGCAGAAGCATACGGTGCCCCGGGCAATTATGTCCACGGTGCCAACATCGGCGGTTTCCTGAAAGTTGCCCGCGCCATGATGGAACAAGGATTAGTCTGAGAAATTCCCTTATTATAGCTTTGATCACTCCCTCTATTATGCCAAGCGGCCCATTCTATTGATCGTCAAAATCATTTTATTAAGGCGCCCCGCGCTTTTTCGGTTATAAGCGAAAGCAATCCTGGGTTTTGACCTGAGATTTGGTTCGTCTTTCTCTTCGGGAAGCGCCCGCGTTTTGAAAATTTTCCCCGATTCAATGAGGTCCTGGAACATATCGTTTAATCTTCTGACATGAGCGTCTTTGAGTTCCTTTTCCAACCTGATCACAAGCTTGTCTCTGACCTGGCGCAGGGAGTGATACGTTGAATAATAAGAGGTGATCCAGTCTATAGCTTCTTCAGGATACCGTGCAATTTTATAGAAACTCAAGTCCTCCGCAGATATGAAACCCCGGGCCAGTAACTGCCGTCTTATAAATCGATCCCAAGTTTCCCAGTAATCTTCTCCAGGAAGTTCCATAAGGATAATGGGCATGGGCGGCGCTTTCCCAGTTTGAAGCAACGTTAACACCTCAAATCCTTCATCGTGCGTGCCAAAGCCGCCGGGGAATAGGGTGACCGCATCGGCTTCCATCACAAAAAATATTTTGCGCGTGAAAAAGTATTTAAACCTGACGACTTTCGGATCGTCTCGGATGATTTTAGCCAGCCCTCTCTCAAAGGGCAGGAGGATATTCACTCCAAAGCTGTTCCGAAGTCCGGCTCCCTCGATCCCGGCTTTCATAATGCCTGATGCCGCTCCGGTGATGACCATAAAGCCTTTCTCGACCAGACGACGAGCGAATCTTACCGCCAGCTTGTAGTAGGGACTTCCCTTGGGTTCGCGAGCCGAACCGAAGATGGAAACCTTGCGGAGCGGTCTGTACGGTTTGAATACGCATGCGGCATGCCGGAACTCGGCCAGGGCGCGGTTGATGATCTTCAGGTCCAAAATATCAAGTTCATCCCGTTGGCACTTCAGCGCATTGAGAAAAATATCCCGGTAAAGCGAGGCCCGCAGGTCTTTTCCCTCGGCTGCCAATATCTTTTGCGCCGCTTTGAGTGCCTCATCGGTCTTATGCAGCTTAGCGTCCGCCATGGTACCTTTCCCTCATGAATCATTCCCGACGTAAAGACAGTATTTATTTTTCAGGGCTATCTCCCTTGTCTTAATTTTTCAGCGAAATATGCAGGTAAACCCTGTTCCAAGATGGCCGCGACGGTTTTTTCGACCTCGTACTCGATCCTTACAAAATCTGTCTTTACCGTATCGGGAGTGACCTCGATCAAAGCCACGCATGCCCTCGGGTCTCCGTCCTTCGGTTTCCCAACGCTTCCGGCATTAATAAAGACCCTCCCTCCAAAGTCCTTTCGATACGGCTTGTGCGTATGGCCGTAGACGAGGATATCGGAGTCGGTCTTCTCGGCCATCTCCGTGAAAAACTTCTCTGGGCGACCTTCGTACCAGTAAAGATTGTTCTTATGCGGTGCCGCATGAAACAGTAAGATCTTCTTGCCTTGAGTAAAGAAATGAAGCACCGGCGGGAGGCCCTTCAAGTACTCCTTCGTCTTCTGCGTTGTGTGCTTCTTCGTCCATTCGAACGAGAGAGCTGTCATCTGTTCTTGAACGGGATCTTCATATTTACAGCCACAGTGTTCCCTATCGTTGGCCACAGCGTCATCATAGTTGCCCTGGACTCCATTTATGCTATGCTCAATCAAAAAGTCTACCACTTCATTCACAAAAGGAGCATAACCCCCTAGGTCGCCAAGATGAAATATCTTGTCGGCCTTAATTTCCACGGCTCGATAAGCTGTTCGAAGTGCTTCGATGTTCCCGTGTACGTCGCCGAATATCGCTATAATTATTCGATCCTCCGATCTATTAGCTGATGACAAGCTTTATTCTATTAACTATACTACATTGGACAAGAAAAAGATGGGGTCAAGTAACGGTCTCCATACTTTCCAGGAGTCCGTGAATTTGGTCCGCTAGGTTTTGTTGGGATCGAAGATATAGAGAGCCGGGGATTCCTGAGCGGGACGCGCCCTCTAGAATTATTTTGAGAATCTTTTTGGCGAGCCCCTGTGTCTCAGGGCGTGCCTGTGCCAGCCGAGCGATGATTCCGTCGAGGATCGCACTCCCGGTGTTAATTGCGAACCAGTCTTTGGCATATAGCCAGCCGGATTTATTAAAAAGTTGGCGGATGCGGATTGTCGTTTCCCCCTTTAAGCGAGAGATGTTCAGGTCGGCTGGAACAATGAAGGATTGCCCCAATCGAATTTGGTCAAAAAATTCCATGAATGTGTCGCCCCGGGCGATGGTAAAAGCCCTGCCGATCTCGCCGACGTGGGTATCCGTCGTCGCCACGATGCCCCGCCTCCTCGCCTGGGCCAGCCTAAGCGCCTGTCGATTAATTCGGGCGATCCGTCCCATGTTATATTCCAAAACGGGGAAGAGGTCGGCGATATCGAGGATGGCCCGAAGATTGGGCTTCTCCCGTGGTTCGTGCCAGAACGGATGATTGAATGTGTAGGGGAGATGCTCGTCCTTCAAATAGGAAACCAACCGCTCGATGTTCTGGTCAAGACGGGCGATTTTCAAGATTTCGCCAAATTGGCCGCGGTCGAGAGCGTAGACATTGATATGGACAGTGTGCCCCACTTTATCGGGATCCAAGATCGTGACCTCGACGGCTGGGACAAGGCCTTCTCGAGTCCATCCGATTTGGTCATAAGCGTCCATAGAGTCGTGATCGGTAAAGGTGATATAGGTCATGCCGAGCCGCCGCGCTTTCCGGTAGAGCGTCAAAGGATCCACCAGCCGGGTTGGGATGACGTCGTACGAATGAAGTGTATGAACATGGAGGTCGGCAGCTACCCAGCCCTCTGCCAACAAATTTCTTGCTTCCTCGATATTGAGGTTCCGGGCTTGCGGGCGTTCAGTCAGGAGGGAAACTTGCTTCTTGTTCACACTCCACTGTATCGCGTCTGCGTTAAGGAAATATGAAGAAATTGTGAATATTTGATGAAGACGATTTCGTCATTTTGAGCACACCTGTCATTTTGATGGATGGCGCAATGGCGCAAAATCCGAAACGCCCTCAAGAATCTAACTAAAATTTGTTATGCCCCCTTATCCCCCTTAGCAATAAAAGAAGGCCTAAAGCAGGACGACGTTTCGGGGCTTAATTTCTTGAGACATTTTTCAAGACGTCTGTCTTAGCTTTTAATCCCTTCCACCTCCCCTGACGTATAAGGGGAAGCCACCAAGCAGGTAAGTATCTTGCGTAAAGGTTAGTGGGCGATACAGGACTTGGACCTGTGACTTCTACCGTGTGTAGAGTGCACAAAATCTTGAAAAGTCTTTTCTATCTTATTGTTTTTATTATCAATACGCTTGAATCAGCCTATTTTTTCCTGTTTTATCCTCTCTTAACCTGGTTCTGCCTCTTTTATCCAGGGCTTAGCCACAATTTTAGCCACAGGACAGTTATTTCTCCTTCACCATTTTTTTTGTAAAAAGTTGATCAGGGAGAGATGCTGGATACCCAGGATATCACCGCTGGCCATCGGGTCCATAGAGATAACGAATTTGGGATAATCGTCTTTTATATTCAGAAGGCGCCAAAATTCCCGGTCCTTAGTCTTCTGGTCGGTAAGGAGGTATGCCGTCTGAATATAGATCTTCTCATCACGTCTCCTGCAGATGAAGTCGATCTCTCCCCCATTGAGCTTCCCAATGGTTACATCGTATCCGGCGATTTTCATATGCATGAAAACGAGGTTCTCGATGACTTTTTGGATGTCTGCCTGGCGGTAGCCTACGAGCGCATGTCGCAGCCCGAGGTCCTCGAAATAGTATTTTTCGCCGATCTCGAATATTTTTTTCCCATACGCGTCGGAGCGGCGCACTTGATGGACAAAGTAGGATTGAGCTAAGTGGGCGAGATAGTCCAGGACAAGATTCGGGGAGATCTTCATCCTTTGTGACTTAAGAAAATCACTGATTTTTTTGGCCGAGACAAGGTTGCCTGTATTATCGGCAAGGAAGAGGACGAGCCGCTCAAGAAAGGCCGGATTCCTGATGCGGTGCCGGCGGATAACATCCTTGAATAGGATTGTGCCGTAAATATTGCGCAGATAGTCGTAGGCTGTCGATTCTTTAAGAGGGAGATGGATCAGGAACGGAAGACCGCCCAACCGTATGTAGGCCTCGAGGGATTTTGTAGAGGATTCTAATCGGTGAAAATCAAGAAACTCTAAATAAGACAGGGCGTGAATAACTGTTTCTACATAGCGGCCATTGAGATCGGTCGCCAGCTCTCCTGAAAGCATTCGGGCGTCGCTCCCGGTGCAATAGAGGTCGGTCCCACCGGCAGCGATCAGCGATTTAAGAGCTCTCTCGAAATGCGCGATGTCCTGGACTTGATCGATGAAAACATGACGGAGCGTCTTCCCTGTCCTGCACTGACGGTCTATATAGGCTATGAGATCGCGGTCGTTTCTGATGTCTTCAAAGTCATGCAGCTCTTTGTTGATGTAAACGATTCGACTCTCGGGGATGCCCCTTTTCCTTAGCGCATCCATGATCTGGTAAAGAAGGAAGCTCTTGCCGACCCGACGTTGTCCCACGAGAATTTTGATGGTGGGCTTGTCAACAAAAGGAGTGATACGTTTAATGTATTCCGGCCGTTCGATGTATTTTTTAATTATAGACAAAACTTTGTCCTCTCCGTGCAATTTCTTTAATTATACTTAAAATAAGCGGAAGAGCAAGATTTCCCGGTTATGCGGGCTCGCGAAATAAAAAGCTGAAATCGCAGCTCAATATTGTTTATGCTTTTTTCCTTCTTCCACGACGGAATCCCTGCGCGATTTCTGGTTCTGCGGTCGACGAGTTCGATGAACAGAACATTATCCAGCCCTGGAAAGATTTCCATGTCCTGCTTATCAAACGGAACTGCGGTGGTCTCGAAACCAGAATGGAAGTCATTCCCGGAGAGACTCATATTTCTTCCTGCTCGGCTTCCTCAACCCGAGGGATCAAGTTTCTTTATGGCAATTAGAAAGAGTTTGGTCCCTGAAAGGTATTGTCTGAGCTTAAATCACTTTATTGTGGAAGCTATCGAGGGCAGGGAAAGGGCGTTTAGCCACAATCATGGCCGCTGCGTTAAAATATGCAAGATCGTCCCTTTTGGTATCTTGTTGGTAAAAAAGAAAATGGGCGATACAGGATTTAAACCTCTGACTTCTACCGTGTGCAGGTTACGCAAAAAGGGGAGAAAGCGAAGAAAATAAGGGATTTCCCCTGTAAAAACGCGAAATTCCAGGCTTTCCGGATTGCGATATTTTTCGATATTTTGATGGATTTTTTGATTTCTCTAGATATTTTTGGGCACACTTTGGGCACAGTGGAGTGGACAGAATCGTATAAACCCCCGGACACGAAAAAGCCGAAAATCCTATATCGAAAAGGGAGGGAACGGCATCAGAAACAGGCACAATATTTAACTTTAACTTATAAATTAGTCTGTTATGATATAATATTTAATACGAAGTTAAGAACATATTTAACTTTGACTTAAAAATTATGTCAGGATGGATAAATATGAAAGACAGAGTTAAGAAAATGTACGTCCTGAAGAAGCTTTCGGGCCTGGAACAGAAGCTCTACTTCCTCCTGGAAGCCGAGGACAGGAAAATCGTCACAGCGGAGGAGGCGATGAAGCTTCTCAGAATCCCGAAGCTGCAAGCCTACGGCGTCCTGAGGAAAATGGAGCAGAAAGGCGCACTGGGAAAAGTGAAGGCAAACCTCTACGTCCGGATCCCGGCGCACATCGTCCACGACAGGGGAAGCTATGCCGAGGACCCGGTCATTGTGGCGGCGCACCTTGCGTGGCCTTATTTCCTCTCATATTACACGGCCCTGGCCCTCCACGGCCTCGCGCAGCAGGCGGCCTCCCAAGTCTACGTCACGACCACGAAGCAGGCGAAAGTCCTCACCTATAAGGGAAGCGTCATCCGTCCCGTCAGGCTCCGGGAGAAGGAATTCTTTGGCATCGAGCAAATCAAGTACAGGGACGAGAAGGTCGCGGTCTCGGATCTGGAAAGGACCATAGTCGATGTCCTGCGTATGCCTCAGTACGCGGGCGGATACGAGGAAATCGTCAGGTGCCTCATGGATGCGCGCGAAGTGAAATGGGACAGGCTGCTCGGCTACATCAAGAGGACGGGAAAGCGCATCCTGCTCAACCGCGCGGGCTACGTTTTCGACCTGCTGAGGGAACCGGTCAAGACGCCGGACGCATTCCTTGAAGAGCTTCAGGCCTCACTATCACAAAGCACGTACTATTTCGAAAAGGGGAAGGGTGGGAAATTCGTCGGCAAATGGAAGGTCATTGTCGATCCGAGGCTGGAGAAGGCGACGGAGGGCGTTTGAAATGGACCTGAAAGCGTTGCAGAAGCTTCAGAGGGATACGGGTTTCAATCCCGTTTTTCTTGAGAAGGCCTATCACATCACGAGACTACTGGCCGCGGTCCAGGAAAATGAAGTGCTTGCGAAAGCACTGGCCCTCAAGGGCGGGACGGCTCTGAATTTCGTTTATCTCGACCTGCCGAGGCTGTCCATCGACCTGGACTTCAATTTCGTCGGCGCAATCAAGAAGGAAAGAATGCTGGAGATCCGGCCGCATGTGCGGGAAGAGATAACGCGCCTTGCGGGATCGTTGGACTACGGGTTTGATCTGAAGCCGGGCTCCTACATCATGGAAAGGTTTCTCCTCCGCTACCGGAGCCTCGCGGGCCCGGCGGACAGCGTGAAGCTGGAAATCAATTTTCTCGAAAGAGTTCCAGTCGCAGGCACGCTTTCAAAGCGCTTCGGTCACGTCTTCGACCTCCCCGTCTTCAAAGTAAAGACCTACTCGCTTGAAGAGATCACGGCGATGAAGACAAAAGCGATGGTGGAACGGCTTTACCCGCGCGACATTCATGACATTTTTCATGCTTCCAGGATGAAGATGAGAAAGGTCCTGCTAAGAAAGCTCATGATGTTCTACCTTGTCTTGGCGAAGAGAGAGCCTCGCCTCGATAGCCTGTTGCGCAGCATTGAGAAGTATGACGAGAAGGCATTCGTCCGGTCTCTGGGTCCGTTTCTCAGGGAGGCACAGGCAACGCGTGTCGAGCTCGGAGACATAAAGAAACAGGTCGAGGAGTTTTACAGGAAGCTGTTTGTCCTGAACCGAGACGACAAGGCGTTCCTGAAGTCATGTGAAAGTGATAATCCGGACGTAAGGCTGCTATTTCGTGGCATGCGCGTCAATCAGGAATTGCGCGCGCATCCTGGATTGCTGTTCGTGTTGGGCAAAAAGTAGGTCGGAGCGAAAGGCATCTTCATCACGTCGTCGGCCAGCTTCCCAGCCCGATTTTGGGCACACCTGTCGTTTTGCCGGGCCGGGGGATTGCGCAATTGTTTATGGCCCGAAACGCCTCCAAGAATTGATCTAAAAATTATTAATCCCCCTTGGCCTATAAAGAGGGATAAAAATAAGCTCGACGTGAAGACACCCCAAAACGCCCTTAAGACTTTAAATTATTAATATTAACCATCCCTACCCCTCCTAGCCAATTAGGAGGGGCCCCGAAAAAGGTTGGCGTTTCGGAATAAGGTTGGTGGGCGATACAGGATTTGAACCTGTGACTTCTACCGTGTGAAGGTAGCACTCTGCCACTGAGTTAATCGCCCACCGTGTTTTTATTTTTATTCAATTTAGCCGTTTTTGTCAATTTCCTCCTCTAAGCTGACTTTTGTGCCTCCACAATAGCTTGACAGAATCTTCACACTTGCTTAACTTTTAAGCCAAGCCAATATGATAAACTAACTAATAAAATATCGGGGCGTTCCTTATAAATGCTCGAGAATCTTAAGATAGCTCTTAAAAGGCAAAAGAAACTTGTATTAATCTTCTTCCTAACAATTTTCCTTCCCTCTGTTTCACTCAGCATCTTTGGCATCAGGGCCATAAGGAATGAAAAATTCAGACTCGCCAGGCAGGAAGAAGCAGAACTGAGGAGAGCTGCTGATTATTTAAAGACTCAAATTCATACCCGATTGAAGGATATTGATTTAGCTCTTCAGAATCTGTCTCAATTTCCATCCTTTTCTGACAGGAATTATTCAGCCATAAGGGGACTTTTAGAGACGAGATTGGCTTCGAACCCATTGGTAGAACAGATTTTTCTTGTTTATAAAAATGAAGCTCCTCTTTTCCCTTTGTTTCAGGACACTACAAAGACTGCAATTCCTGTATCTGCGGCGTCTTTTAGCGATTCTCAAACCCGGAAATTGAAAGAGGCAGAAGAATATGAATTCAGGCAAGGAAATTACAGAAAAGCCATTTCTCTCTACGAAGAAATTTTCTCCAATTCCAAAGACAAAAATTGCCAGGCTCAGGTGCTCAATAGTATCGGCCGTTGTTTTACGAAATTAAAAAATTCCAAAGAGGCGATTAAAATTTATTTAAGAATATGTGAAGAATATCCTGAAAGCATAACCCCGTCAGGCTTGCCCTTAAGCCTCGTAGCCAGATTGCAGATTTTGGATTGCTATAAGAATTCAGGTGATGATGAGAATCGTCTGAGAAGCTCTTTAGCCTTATACAGGGACCTTCTTCAAGATTCCTGGAGCTTGAAAGAAGACCAATTCCGGACTTATTCCTCCATATTGGAAGAAATCATTGCTGATGCTATGTCAAAAAAATTAGCTGATACTGTATCGGATGAATATTTGAGAGAATTTGAGCTGTTAAAGAAAATGCAACAGAAAAAGATCGAGCAGTGGCAAGTCATAACAGCGTTGGAAAAAGACGTTATTCCCGAATTGCGTAAAAAACTCCTTGAGCCAGGGATAGACAGGCTGCAGCCGTTGCACCATTCCAAATCAATAGATGAAAGAAGTTTTCTTATTTCTGCAGCCATGATTCCGGATAAGACAGGAACGAATTCAATGGGAATAATTGGAGTCAAGATAAAAAATGAATCTTTAGAAGATCAAACGCTGAAAACAATAATCGAAGAGATTCCATCCAGTGAAAATATGAGGCTAGCTATTTCCGATCTTTCTGGAAGAGTTCTTTTTGGCAGGAAAGATTCATCTGCAGGAGTATCCGCTGTTACTGAATTCTTCGAAGACAATTTTCCGCCCTGGAGGATAGAAATTTTTCGCAGCCAGCCGGAGAGTTCGTCGATCGTTGATATCAGGCAGAGCTTTTACTTCTGGACCATCCTCACCCTGGTCGTCATCCTTATTTTTGGTGCGGCTATCATAGTCCGGACCATTGCTCATGAGATGGAGGTTTTAAAGATAAAATCCGACTTTGTCTCTGCTGTCTCCCACGAATTCAAGACTCCCTTAACCTCGATAAAGGCTCTGATTGAAAGGCTAAAAGAGGGAAAGGTTAAAGATGAAGTAAAAATGGAACAGTATTTTTCACTCATCTCTCAGGATGCAGACAAGTTGACCAGACTTGTAAAAAACATTCTTGATTTTTCCAAGATAGAAGAAGGGAAGAAGGAATATGAGTTTGTCGAGACCGATGTCGCTCAGCTTGTGCTCCAGCAGATAGAGAATTTCAGAAAAGATGAGATTCAAAAGGGGATAAAGATTCATGCCGTAGTTTCTGAGGGTATTCCCCATCTCTATGTTGATCAAGATGCTCTGTCGCAGGCTTTCAATAATCTTCTGGATAACGCCCTAAAATTTTCCACTGATATAAAAGATATTTATGTCAATCTCAAAAAAGATGAAGATAATGTCATCTTGGAAGTCATGGATAGAGGAATAGGCATCCCTCAGGATGAACTCAACAAAATATTCGACAAATTTTATCAAGGACGAAATGCGCTCAGGCAATCAGCGAAAGGCGCAGGTTTGGGGTTGACTCTGGTCAAGCATACTGTCGAAGCCCATGGAGGGAAGATATCTGTCAAGAGCAAAATCGGTCAGGGAAGCACTTTTTCTTTAGTTTTTCCGATAAAGAGAAAAGAGTTATGAGGTTTACATGGCGAAAAAAGTTCTAATCATTGAAGACGAGCCCGGAATCTTGTTGAGCCTTAAGGATGAATTTGAATCCGAAGGTTATTCAGTTTTCACGGCAGAGGATGGCGAGAAGGGTTTCAAGATGGTCAAGCAGCAGAAACCGGACCTCGTCATCCTGGATATCATGCTTCCTCTCCTGGACGGTTACGAAGTCTGCAAGAAATTGAGAATGGAAGGGGATTCAACGCCGATCATCATGCTTACCGTGAAAGACAAAGAGATCGATAGAGTCTTGGGCTTGGAGTTGGGTGCTGATGATTATGTGACCAAGCCTTTCAGCCTGCGAGAGCTTATGGCCCGTGCCAGGGCGGTTCTGCGCAGAACAGAAGAAAGAGCAAAAGATTTAGCAGAATATAAATTTGGCCAGGTAGAACTGGACTTCAAGAAATACGAGGCCAGAAAGAAAGGAAAGAAGCTTGAGTTAACGTCTTTAGAATTTCTGATGCTAAAACTTTTTATCCAGAAAAAAGGCGAGGTGGTAACAAGAGATGATTTTCTGGATAAAGTCTGGGGCGAAGACAATGTTTCCGTTTCTTTTCGGACCATTGACAGCCACATCGCCAATATCAGAAAGAAAATAGAAGATGACCCCACCAATCCAAAACATATCCTCAGCATCAGAGGAGTGGGATACAAATTCGTTGATTAGCTTTGGGGCCATTTGCGATGAAATTTCATTATATTTTCATACTTCCTGAACACATCCCATTGAAGAAAACATTATATTAAGGCTGAAACTATGAAATGGAGGGATACAATGAAAAATGTTAGGAAAATCGTTTTCAGTCTTTTTGTTTCAGCCTTTTGCCTTCTTCTCTTCGTATTCAATAGCTTATCATACCAGCAGACTGCAGGAGAGCTCTTCGAAAAAGCACTTTACATGGAAGAAGCTCAGGGAGATTTGCAGAAGGCCATCGAGCTTTATCAGAAAATATTGAAACAGTATCCAGATAATCGTGAGGTTGCGGCTAAAGCTCAACTTCACATCGGCCTCTGCTATGAAAAATTAGGTTTTAAAGAAGCCGAAAAAGCTTTTAAAAAAGTCGTCGAAAATTATCCTGAGCAGGCTGAAGCTGTCAAGGTGGCCAAAGAAAAACTTGCCATTTTTATTAAAGCCCAAGCCGTGTCGGATAAAGGCAACAGACAATTCAGAATGAGGAAGCTCTGGGAAAACCTCGATGTGCGGATGAACAATCTGAGCTCTGTTTCCCCAGACGGCCGATACATAGCTTTTACAGATAGGCATGGAGGCGACCTTGCTGTTCTCGATCTGAACACAAAAAAGAGAAGGCGGTTGACGGATAATTTTTTCATATTCGGTGATGTGGAAAAGATTTCAGCAAAAGAAAGGATGTCATTGATTAAGAAAATGAAGTATGCTACGAGTTCCATATGGGCTCCCGATGGCCAAAAGATTGCCTATGGCTGGTCGAGTTTAGGCTTACCCAGCGGCGGCGGATGTGATATCTGCATTATTCCTCTGACAAAACCGAAGCCCCGCGTTCTCCTGCACAGTGAGGAATTTCCTTTTGTAGTTCCTCTGGACTGGGCATCGGATGGAAATCATATCCTTACTGCCTTCTTAAAAAGCGATATGACAGGTCAGTTGGCATTGGTCAAAGTTGCAGATGGTTCGATCCGGATGCTGAAGCAGCTTGAAACGCCTCTTAATCCTCTAGATAACGCCTTGCTTTCACCTGATGGGAAGTACATAGTCTATGATTTGCCCCAGAAGAAAGATTCCCCAGAACGTGACATCTTTCTATACTCTTTGGAAGACGGGAAGGACATAAAGCTGGTGGAGCATCCAGCTGATGATTTTATCCTTGACTTATCGCCTAATGGAAAAAAGCTCTTTTTTGCCAGCAATAGGAGAGGATCCTTAGATTCTTGGATTGTAGGAATTGAAGAAGGACAGCTCCAGGGAAATCCTCTGCTGGTTCACAAGGAATTGGGAGAGATAAATCCCCTGGGTCTTGATAAAAGTGGATCTTTTTATTACAGTAAGGAAAATTGGACGAGTGATATTTACACGGCCACTTACGATAAACAAAAAGCCAAACTCAAGACCTCACCAGAAAAAGCGATGCAAAAGTATGAGGGTTCAAATCTCTTTCCCGATTGGTCTCCGGATGGGAAGTCTCTGGCCTATATGTCTTCCAGGCTATTCGGAAGCGATTATGTCTGGTTTCTCTGTATCCAGTCGGAAGGTACCGACGAACAAAAAGAATTCAGGCTCGACTTGAAGTCTGTTCAACCTATCAAATGGTCTCCAGATGGAGAATCTATCCTAGCGGCAGGAGAAGATCCTTCAGGGCAACTTGGGATTTTTGAAATTGATGTGCAAACTGGAGATTCGAAGAAGCTGAAAACATTCGGCCCTGATTTTATCAGAATCTTCTGGGCCAGCTGGTCGCCTGATAAAAAGAAGCTCTATTATACGGTGCAAAAATATGATGAACCCCTTGAAAAATACCCCTCCATTCTCAAGGTTTATGATATTGAATCTGGCCGAGAACAGGAACTTAAGTCTGGATGTTTTCACATGTCTCTCTCACCAGATGGAGATTGGCTGGCATTTACGAGACAGAACTTGGAGACCATATTGGATACCCTTTATGTCATGCCTTCTTCTGGTGGAGAACTCAGAAAAATTTTGACGCTTGGGAAAAAAGAAACTTTTTCAACATTCGCATGGACAACCGATGGAAAAGGATTGGTTTTCGCCAAATACAAGGATAACATTAACAAATGCAGCCTATGGCAGATTTCTTTGGACGAAGAAAAACCACAGGAGCTTGGCTTGGAGATGAAACAATTGAAATATCTAAGTCTTCATCCCGATGGACAGAGTATGGCCTTTTGTTGCTCCACTCTGAGTGTAGATATTTGGGTGATGGAGAATTTCCTGCCTGAAGAAAATAGGCAAAAAAAGTAAAATCTAGATCAGAACATCGAAAATTATGAGAAGCTTATCGAAGATATCAAGTAACTTTTTGCGTTGACCAATCAAGCCACTCACTGAGGCTCAAGATTATTCTCTCTTAAAGCATCTGCCCTCGTATTAAGAATCTTACTGGACTAGTAGAACATTCACAGAAAGCCAGATTGTTTGACCACAGTTATTTCCTATGTTATAAACTAATGGATAAGAAAAAAGGGTAATAGGTAGACAAGTGCTTGCCTCATGACATTTTCATGACAACTTTCGATATCCCTCTTAATAAGATAACTTCCGCATAAAGGCTAACCCCATGCCGATAAATTCGCACAGCCATCGCAAGCAATTTTTTCTGTTTTTAATCGCTGTCGTTTTGCCAAGCTTACTCCTGGTAATTTTTGCTTGGCGTATGATAAGGCAAGAACAGGAGCTTGCTCAGAAGCGAATGGAGGATGAGCGACAGCGTGCGGCGAGAGAATTTGGCCAAGTCTTACTCATGCGCCTGGAAAAGATCAAATTACAGGAAGCAGGTGTGTCGATAAATTGGACTGAACTCCCGGGCAACCTAGAATATATAAATCCTGAGGTCGCGCTTATCGGTCAGGTGAAAGAAGCAAAGTTGCGTTTGCCGTGGGAATCAAATCAACAGAGCGCGGAATTCAGACAAATTTTGAGTGATTCTAATTTTGCAATACAGATTCAGCATGCCGAGCAACAGGAATTTGCAAAGAAAAATTTTACCCGTGCGGCTGAGCTCTATCGCCAGCTGATTAATGCAACTCGAGAACCCATTCGAAAAAGCTACGCTCATCTTTTGTTGGCGCGAGCTCTCTCGAAGACGGATAGAAAAAAAGAAGCTTTAGAGCATTTCCATAGTATTTTAAAGCTCCCTTCGAGAATAAAAGATGAGTATGGAATTCCCTTCTGCTTATATGCCGCAGGGCCGCTTCTTGAAGCTGGTACGGGCTTTGAGGAAATCGCAGAAGCTATCAGCGCAGAAATTGAAGCGAAGCGGTGGCTTTCTCCTGCTGAAGCCTATCTGCTTAAAGATTTAGCAGAAAAATTAATCAACACCCCCGAACCGTCCGTTAAAGATGCTGCACATAAATATAATCAGCAGATTCTGGATTATATCCGAAAGATGGAACAATCTTTGGCGCTCCAAAGAGATTTCCAAACCTTGCCCTTGTTTACGAATCAGGAAAGTCAGAAAAATGAATCCATCTGGGTCCCTTATGGTGAAGGTCCGTGGCTAATCAGTCTGGCTTCGCCTCCGGCTGGAACAAATCCTTTGGTCATTGTTGTTGAAGCTGGGGATATCCTCGCTTCACTCAAATCAGACAGCGGCTTTCTAAAAACTTACCCTGGAGAAATCCGCTTTATCCGAGATGAAGCTTCCGAAGGAAAATTCCTAGGTCCGAATTTCCGGGGTTTGAAAATCGCTTTCGAGGCCGGCGAATTGTCAGTGCTATCTAAGCAATGGAGCGTTCAACCTGCTTTTTATTTGCTCGCTCTGCTTTTAGTCTTGAGCGTGACTCTGTTCGGAGCCTATCTCCTCTGGAGAGACGTGCGCCGCGAAGTCCAGATGGCTGAGATGCGCTCCCAATTTGTTTCCAGTGTCTCCCATGAGCTAAAGACACCGCTTACAGCCATCCGGATGTTCGCTGAAACGCTGCGTTTGGGCCGCTCAAAGGATCCCAAGACGCAGAGAGAATACCTGGACACGATTGTTAACGAGAGCGAGCGCCTGACACGGCTTTTAAACAACGTGCTCGACTTCTCCAAGATCGAGCAAGGGAAAAGGATTTACAGGCCTGAAACAGCTTCTCTCTCCGAAATTATCCAGGGAGCTGCGCGAGCCATGGAATATCCCCTGAGTAAACAGGGCTTCAAGCTTCATGTCCAGGCAGATGAAGGCTTGCCCGAAGTTCGAGTGGATCGAGATGCGATCGAACAGGCAATTTTGAACCTCCTCCACAATGCCATGAAGTACTCGGGTGAGTCCCGGGAAATCGAGTTGCGGCTTCAAAGAAAGGACGGCCATGCCCTGATTCAGGTTGTTGACCGGGGTGTGGGAATTGATCCGCGGGAAAAAGAGCGGATTTTTGAAAAGTTCTACCGAATCCCTTCTGAGGAGAACAAGCGCCTTCCCGGAACTGGCCTTGGTCTTGCCCTTGTTTCCCATATTGTTAAAGCTCACAGAGGATATATCGAGGTGGAAAGTACACCTGGAAAAGGGAGCACATTTTCCATTTACCTTCCCCTGGAGAAGGAGTTATGAAACGGATCCTCATCATCGAGGATGATCAGGCGATACTCCGCGGACTCAAGGATAACCTGGAGTATGAAAAGTATGAGGTTTTAACCGCTACAGACGGGGAGCAGGGCTACTGTTTAATTCGAGAGAAAAAGCCCGACTTGATTATTCTGGATTTGATGCTGCCTAAAATGAGCGGCTATGAGCTTTGCCGTAAGATGCGTGATGAGGGCATCGTCACGCCGATCTTAATGTTGACTGCCAGGGGTGAGGAAGTGGACCGTGTGCTCGGGCTTGACCTTGGAGCTGATGATTATGTCACAAAGCCTTTTTCAGTTCCTGAGTTGATGGCAAGAATCCGTGCCATTTTAAGACGCATGCAGAAATCCAAGGCCGGGAATCTTCCGGAAGAGCTGCATTTCGGCAAGGTGTTCGTCGATTTCAGGAAGTTCGAGGCGCAGAAAGCCGGCAAGGCAATAAACATGTCGCGCAAGGAATTTGGTGTGCTTCGCCTCTTGGCTGCACGCGCGGGCGAAGTGGTCACACGCGAAGAGCTTCTCGATGAAGTGTGGGGCTATGACCAATATCCGACAACTCGGACTGTGGACAATCACATCGCTTTGCTTCGAAACAAGCTTGAAGATGACCCAGCCAACCCGCAATACTTGATCACAATTCATGGCGTCGGCTACAAGCTTATCCTCGATAAATGACATTTTCATGACAAAAAGAAGACAATTTTCTGAAGCTATTTTTACAAAAAAATTACAGTTTTGAGACATCATCATGACACATTCCTAAGCCGAGAGCGCTAAATTGAGGGTTGAATTAATTAAAGTCAAAGGAGGATAGGAATGAAGAAATATTCAATTCTGAAAAAATCTTCAATCTTGATCGCAGTTCTCTTTTTCTTGCCTCTCAGCTTTGCGAGCTTATCAACCCAAAGCGCTTACGACTTATTCCAAAAAGCACTTGCCAAAGAGCGCGGGGAGGGAAATCTGGAAGAAGCGATTTCTCTCTATCAGAAGGTTGTTGATGAAACAAAGGATGAATCTCTGGCGGCCAAAGCCCAGTTCCGCATTGGAACCTGCTACGAAAAGTTGGGGAAAGAAAAGGCGAAACAAGCTCAAGAAGCTTTCCAAAAGGTGATCAGCGATTATCCCGGCCAGAGGGACATTGTGAGGATGGCGCAGGAAAAGCTGTCCAACCTTGTCCAAGCTCAGTCTTTTGTTGAACAAGGTGATAGAGGGAAAAATCTGCGGTTGGTTTGGGAAGGGCCGGACGTGGAAGTGATGGGGGCCCCTTCCCCTGACGGGCGTTATATCTCCTACACAGACTGGGACACGGGCAACCTTGCCGTCTACGAAATCGCCACTCAAAAGAAATGGTCGCTCACGGACAAAAAGAACTGGGAGGACAAAAGTTGGCCCGAAAATTCCCGGTGGTCTCCTGACGGAACGAAGATTGCCTACGGCTGGTGGAACAAAGACGGAAAGAACGACCTGAGAATTATCGGACTCGACGGTTCAAAACCCAGAATTCTGACTGAATCTTATCCATGTATTAGCCTCTCAGATTGGTCTCCAGACGGGAAACACATTCTAGCCGTAATCTATACAAAGAGCGACTGTCTTGTTTCACTTGTATCAGTTGCCGATGGCTCCATCAAAACTCTTAAGAAGAGGGAATGGAGCGATGGCAAAATGAGATTTTCCCCAGACGGGAAGTACATTGCCTTCAATTTTCAATACAAAGAGGGACCAGATAGTGATATCTATCTGCTCTCGATTGATGGGAAAACCGAGGTCCCTTTGATCGAGCATCCTGCCAACGATTATTTGCTCGGCTGGACCCCGAACGGAAAATATCTTATGTTTGCGAGTGACCGCACGGGAACCTTTGATGCTTGGATCCTCCCCGTATCCGACGGACGGCCCAATGGTGAACCGGAAATAGTCCAAAGAAATCTCGGTTATGTTGATCCCATGGGTGTCACGCAAAACGGAGACTTCTATTACGCCTCTTCGAGTGGTATTCAGAGCATTTTCGTCGCCGCTGTAAATCCTGAGACATGCCTTAGCAATGGTCCGGTCAAAAAAATGTTTTTGCCTTTTGAGGGTCGCAATTCCAATCCGGAATTTTCACCCGACGGTAAACAGGTCGCGTTTGTCAGGAGTTCATTACCCCGAGCTTCCATAAACTATCTCCAGGCCCCCAACTTTCTCTGTGTTCGCTCGCTCGAAGAGGGCCGTGAAAGGGTTTTCCCGCTCAATCGGCATGTTTATGATCTGCGCTGGGCGCCCGGTTGTTCGTCAATCCTGGTGTCTGGAATGGATCAAGAGAAGCGCGTAGGGCTCACCAGACTTGACGCGAATACCGGAGAAGTTACGACTATCGCGCAGACGCAGAGCAAAGGCCCGGCGATGGCGAGGGAAGGATTCTTTTTATCTCCCGAGTGGTCCGATGATGGGAAGGCTCTCTTCTATCTCCACTATGACCTGGTCAATTCCGTTTGTCCTATCATCTATCAAAACCTTGAAACAGGCCAATCCGAAAAGATACACCAACTCGACCTGGAAAAAAATCCGATGCTCACAATCTCTCCGGACAAAAAATGGCTGGCCGTAATCGAACAGCCTATTAAATCTCCAACCGAGAAATATGAGAGAGTCATCAAGATCATCCCGGCCCAAGGCGGGGAGCCACGGGAGCTGTGCCGGTTCGAGAATAGTAGAAACGCCATGGTTAATACGCGATGGAGCGCCGACGGACGATTTGTCATCTACCCCAGGATCCAGAGTGGAGAGAATCTCTGGGAGTTGTGGCGTGTGCCTTTCATTGGCGGGCAGCCTCAAAAAATGGGAATATCCATGACCGGGCCCTCCACCATAAGCCCTCATCCCGACGGTCGACAGATTGCCTTTACTTCTCATGGACCGACTGACAAAGGGCCGGAAATCTGGGTGATGGAAAATTTCCTGCCCTCGAGAGAAGAAAAAGACTGAAATAATTAGCGAAATAACTTATTTGTAGTTGATAAAGAGAAAAAAATAGGATGAATGGCTTGGGGGTTGATCTTCTGCTTGGATCAGCCCTCTTCTTGTCTAGTTTAAATTGCTAATCTATTAAAACGATCCATTAATCCTACAATCCTGAATGTCGAGACCTTACCATGTGGGTTTCAATTTCCTATTGATTTTCCACAAAATATGTGTATAATATGTGCACAAATTTATTTTATCTGGGGAGGTGCGGCATGCAGATAAGGCATAACATAACACTGGACGAAGAGGTTTCAAAGGAACTTGACACTGTGGCAAAGGAACTGGGAGAGAAAAAAAGCAAAATAATAGAAAAATCTCTTACTGTGTACTTTGATCTTCTTGATCTAAAACTGGCAAAAAAAAGAATGAAGGACTTGGAAGAAGGTCGAGATAAGTTAATTGATGCAGGGGAGGTTTGGAAAGATCTGGGCATCTAGAGATGTATAAACTCAAATTTCTCGGAAAAGCTCTGGATGACCTAAAAAATATAGACAGAGCTCATCAAAAAATTATAAAAGAAAAATTGCTTATACTTGCAAAGAATCCTGAGGTTCTCAAGAATAATATAAAGAAGCTAAGTGGGACAAAAGAAGACTTTTACAGATTGAGAGTTGGAAACTATGGGGTTATATTCAAGAAGAAAGAGAAGCAACTTATAATTATTATTGTAAGAATAGGCCACAGGAAAGAAATCTATTTTTCATTGAGATAAAAATCCTTTTCTTCTTCACATAATCTTCACACAAAAGTTACAAAATCTTCATTAAGGAAAAATTTTAATTCTGTATGTTTCTGGGAAGAAGGCGATAAATGAGCTCATATTTCTATATGCAGCCCTAATCAATTATTTTAAACAGTGTAAATAAGTGATATAAACTGCGCGTTCTCAAGAGCACCTTGTTTTTGGCTGAAAGGTTCTTTAAGATTAGAAAAGCTTTTGGAAGTGAAAGAGAAATATCTAGGGCTCTGGCAATAATTCTCGTAGATAAATATTTCTAAAGCTGCTGGTTATTTTATGAAAGTATCAATACATAAGCGAAAAAGAATACTGTTGCTCTTTGCGCTGGGTATAGGATTGCCCAGTCTGCTCCTGGGATATCTGGCTTTTCGGGGCATACAGAATGACCGGGCGTTGCTCGAGAAAGAGAGGCTTGACGAGCAGCGGAGAATTGCCGAGCGAATTGCTAAAGACGTTGAAGGAAATATATACAGAGTCGAGCAGGCCTTCTTCAGTACTATTGTCAATCGCAGGGAGATGTCATGGGACGCTTTGCTACGTTCCCTGGAAAACCTAAAAACCGAGAACCCTTTAATTGAACAGGTCTTCTATTTCCAGGGATTCGAGACTATTCGCCTTCCCGCTGCAAGACTTTTGTATCTCCCCGATGGAAGCCGGAAGCCTGTCTCTCCCCTGTCTCGACCTTCTTCCCTGGCAAAAAAGATACAATCCGCGCAGCAACTGGAGTTTCAACAGAGAAATTACCCAAAAGCCTTGGTCGCTTATCAACAGGCCTTGGATCAGACAACAGAACATCGCCTTAAAGGAGAGCTGCTGAATGCGGTTGCCAGGATTCAGAGAAAATCGGCGTTTTTCAAAGACGCTGTGACAACTTATGAGATAATAGCCAGAGACTATAGCCAGGTGCTTATCTCAGAGGGAATCCCGTTAGGATTGGCGGCCCGTTTGGAACTTGGCTCCCTTATCTTGGAAATGTCCAACTTTTCAGGCTCCATCAAGACATTCATGGACCTTTACCAATCTCTGGTTGATCAGGAATGGGCTCTGGAAAAGGCGCAGTATGAAATTTTTGCCAAGCGCGTCAGGGATTCCATCGTTGAAATCCTCTCAAAGTCTCCCTCAGACCCGAAAGCACAGTCATACCGAAGCGCTTTCTCTCTTTTAGAGAAAGAGGAGAGGGAAAAAAGAGAGAGGACGGAGAGGGCACTTATGTTCCAGGAAAGCGCCGCATCTGATTTAGAGGCAAAAATCTCCAGCGCCCTGTCTGAACCAAGCGATTCCCCAGTAAGATTTGCCTTGGATATCGGGAAGTATTCCTATCTTGTTTCAACCGAGAACCAGGCTGCCGAGAATGAAGGCCAACCCGGCGAAGCCTGGGGAATCCTCCTCGACTCAGACTGGCTCCGGGCCAACGTTCTCAATCCGGCCCTACAACAGTCTGTCTCCAAAGAAGAAACGGCATGGGTCGTGAGAGGAAGAAATGGCCAGTCCTTGTTGAAGTCGGAAAATTTGCCTTCAGGGATGGTTACAGTCCGCGCGAATTTCGCATCCAACTTTCCGGACTGGTCTCTCGAGTTCTATCAACCGCCCCCTCAACTTCTGAAGACTTTTCTGGCATCACGCCATGGGCTCTATTTCTATATATTCTTACTTATTGCGGGCATTCTGGTTTTCGGTTTGATCCTGACCATCCGGGCTGTTTCTCATGAGCTGGAATTGGCCAGGATGAAATCAGACTTTGTTTCGACCATCTCCCACGAATTCAAGAGCCCTCTGACTTCAATCCGGCAACTGGCGGAGATGCTTCAGTCAGGCCGGGTGCCCTCTGAAGAGCGCCGCCAGCAGTACTATGACGTCTTATTAGAGCAAAGCGAAAGGCTTTCCCTGCTCACGGACAATATTTTAAATCTGGCAAAGATTGAGGAAGGCCGCAAAGAATTTGCCTTTGAAAAGACCGACTGCGGTGTGCTTCTGCATGAAGTCGTCTCATCCATTCAGGATAGGGTCCGTCACGAAGGTTTTCATATCGAGCTCGAAATTGAGGACCCGCTTCCCGTGATCACCACGGATCGAACAGCCATCACGCAGGCCGTCGCCAACTTGATTGATAACGCCATTAAATATTCGGGTGAATCGAAGAAGGTCATTGTCAGCTCGTTTAGAGAAGGCCCTAATTTGACAATTGCGGTGAAAGATTTCGGCATCGGAATCAAGAAAGATGAAGTCGACAAAGTGTTCGAGCGATTTTACCGAGGAGGCGATGAATTGACCCGAACGGTGAAAGGGAGCGGCTTGGGACTGACTCTGGTCAGGGAAATTGTCGAAGCCCACCAGGGGAAAGTCGATGTTGAAAGCGAGCTCGGCAAAGGCAGCCTATTTTCCATAAGACTTCCGATTTCACAGCGAGAGGATAAGTAAAATGGCAAAAATTCTGATCATCGAGGACGAGGAGAGTATTCTTTTTCCTCTTGAGGACAACCTCAGGCTCGAAGGGCACGAGGTTTCAAGCGCCAAGGACGGGCTTAAAGGTCTGGCCATGGCAAAAGAGCAGAATTATGACCTCCTCATCCTCGACATCATGCTGCCGAAGATGGACGGATTTGAAGTCTGCAAGCAACTGCGTCAAGCCAAGATAACAACACCCATCCTGGTCCTCACCGCGAAAAGCCAGGAGGTCGACAAGGTCCTCGGGCTGGAGCTGGGAGCTGATGATTATGTCACCAAGCCGTTCAGTCCCCGGGAGCTGCTGGCTCGGGTGAAAGCCCTTCTCCGGAGGGCTAAAGAGCCGCAGCTGGAAATCGACTTCTATCGCTTCGGCGACGTCGAGGTGGATTTTAAAAGGTTCGAGGCAAAAAAGAATGAGAAACCTATTGAGCTCACTGCGCTCGAGTTTGCTCTGCTGCATTTTCTCATTGCGAACCGAGGCCGGGTTGTTCATCGGAATAAGGTTCTCGATGAAGTCTGGGGTGAGAATGTCTATATCGAGCCCCGGACCGTGGACAAGCACATTTCCCTGCTGAGAAAAAAAATCGAGGACGACCCGCAAAATCCAAAATACATCATCGGCGTGAGGGGAGTTGGATATAAATTTGCAGGATGATCAAGGTTCACATAACTTTCACACAAAAGAGATGAAAGCTTCAAGCACATGACATCTGAAATGCTTATCCTTCCTCATGGAGAAAAAATTTTAACATGAGGAGGTATGAGTCATGAAACAAAAATTATTTGTGTTCATTGTTTTTATCTTAATATTGGCCTTTGCGTCATCCGCTTCCCTTCAGCAGAGTGCCGAGCAGCTTTACCAGTCTGGCATCTACAAGGAAGAGGTTGGGGGGGAGTTAGAGAAAGCGATTGAGATTTATCAGACGATAGTAAAACAGTTTCCGGGAAACCGAGAAATTGCTGCCAAAGCACAGCTCCATATAGGCCTCTGCTATGAAAAACTAGGATTAAATGAAGCCCAGAAAGCTTTTCAGAGTGTCGTTGATAAATATCCTGAACAAGCACAAGAAGTGGCCTTGGCCAAAGAACGGCTAGCCAAGATAGCCAAAGCTCTAACAGAGGAAACACACAAGCCAAGCTTTCGAAAAATCCGAATCCCGGCCAACCCGGGCAACGGAGTCCTTTCAGCGGATGGAAAGCTGCTCGCATTTACTTCTCAAGGCAGCGTCTGGGTCGTCCCTATTCATGGGAAGGTGCAAGCTGATCTTGCGGGCGAACCTGTCAGGCTGACCGAGCCCATGGGAGCCTGGAATATGGGCAATATAATGGCATGGTCAGCCAATGGTCAATGGATAGCGTTTAATGCAGAAGACAACAAGAAAGATGTAATATATGTGGTTTCCGCTTCGGGAGGCAAACCTAAGAAGATTCCCATTAATTTGTATGGTGGAGGCCACGCCTACGATTATCGCTTGAGCCTGTCAGCGGACGGAAAAACACTTGCCTTTTGTTCAATGGATATTACTTCATCCGAGATAAAACCAGAAAAAAGCGAACCAGTTTTATTACACCTATTATATACAATTCCCGTAGACGGTGGAGAAGCGAGACGCTTGACAGACGCATGGGCGCGAGAACCCGCCTTTTCTCCTGACGGGAAACGAATCGCATTTACCCGACCGCATTTTTTAGAAAATGGGAAGGTGCAAAAAGACCTTTGGGTTATAAATTCTGACGGCACTAAGCCTATTAAAGTGACCGAGTTTCCCGGGAGAGCGAGAGGACCTGTGTGGTCTCCAGACGGTAAGATGATTGCCTTTCATTATGAGCCCGGCGACAGCAATTTTAGCGATGAGATTTGGATCGTTCCTGCGTCCGTAGATCGAAAACTCGCAGAAGCTCCAATAAAAATAAAGCTGCCTTCGGAAAGCCTTAGTATGATCGCTGGATGGACAACCGACAACAAAATTAGACTCCTCTTAACGAATCCCCTGCATCAAGCGGTCTACACAGTCCCCGCAGGCGGCGGGAAGGCAACACAGGTTAGCCCTGAAACGGCAACCCTGTTTACAGGCAGTGAAGATTTCGAAGGCTATCCATGCCATCCGAGGTGGTCTCCTGATGGAAAGACGATATACTTCAGATGGGGGAAGGGAAATATCGTTGCCGTTCCGTCTCAAGGAGGGAACCTTTTTCCGGTTCATTCCAGCAAGGACACTAAACTTGTGGAAGTGTTACCGGGTGGTGGAAATGATGTGTCTCCAGACGGAAAAAAGATAGTTTTTGTGGCTTATAAAGAGGGAGTCCTCCCGCCCCGGGTGAGCATCTGGACCATCCCTGTAGAAGGAGGGGAGCCGAAACAAATTACCAAAAGCCCCACTCAGGGCAGGTTCCCTTGTTGGTCGCCTGATGGCAAGTGGATTGCGTTTTTACACGAAACAGAAAAATCAAAAGAGGAAGTTCTCTTGAATATTTATATCGTCCCAGCGGAAGGAGGCGAAGTCCGTCAGCTTACATCAGAGGCAGACAGGGTAGATTATGCCGCAATAAAGTGGGCACCAGATGGAAATCATATAGCTTATTTTTCGCTGGATAAGACAATCAATATTAAGCCTGTTCAGGGTGGGGAGCCAAGGATTGTAGTAAACGTTGAAAATGTCCACGGCCACTGCGAACTCTCTTGGTCGCCGGATGGAAAAGAACTTGCGTACACATCTAAGGGGCGTATTATGGTTGTATCTTTAGGGGGAGGAGAACCGAGGGAAATTAGGACAGGAATTCTAAATGAAGAAGTTCAGAATTTTCATATCGACTGGTCGCCGGATGGCAAAAAATTTGCCTTCACGGCAGGCTTTGGCGGCAACGAAGAGCTCTGGCTGATGGAGGGCTTTCTGCCTTTAATAAAAAAAGGCACTCAGTGAGATAGCAGAAAAGCGGAAACAAAGAATTCCCAAAGAAGACATTCAAATCTTTTTATTACCTGTTCTTTAAATTCAAATTCAAGATTATTGATATTTCTTTTCGCACTTTTTGCAATTAATTTTCGTCCCCCTCATAAAATTCCCTTTTACATTTGATGACAATTTTTTACATTTTTTTGACATTTTGATGATTGAATTTGATACAATTGACATGAAATTATTCAGCAAGTCGGATTTCAAAGCTGGCGATGAAAATATTTATTCAGGGGATATTTGCCCGAAAAAAAATCATCCTCATTTTCCTGCTGGCCATTTTGTTGCCTTCGCTTATCGTTGGCTATTTAAGTTTGAGCACTTTTGCCAAAAGGCGTGAGGCAGTCCAGAAAATTCTTGAGTCAAATCTCTGGATTTCAGGCGAGGCTGCACTGAAATCTCTTGAGGCTAAACTTCTTGAGTATGAAAAGCAGGCCTTAAAGGCGGAAAATTTTATTTCCTTGATCCAGCAAGAAAGCGCGAGTCAAGGCCCTTATAATTTTCCTTTAGACTCCAAGCAAGTCACAGGCCAGGCTTTTCTCCTCGATGCGGATTATCAAATCATTTTTCCTCGCACTGGAGCCGAGGATGTTTCGGTTTTCCAAGAGGAAAAAAGTCTATTGACCAGTAAATTTTCCCAAGACCTTCAGAGAGCAGAATCTTTTGAATTCACCCAAAAGAACTACCGCCGGGCCGCTGAGCTTTATAAACAATGCTCAGTGTCAGCCTCTATAGAGCAAGATCGGGCAACGGCCCTCGAAGGCCTGGGCCGCTGTCTCTTTTCTTTAAAAGAAAATGAGGAAGCTTACAAAGTTTATAGCGAGCTATCTGCTAAGCATGCACAATTAAAGAATAAAGCAGGCCATCCTTATGGAATAGGGGCTACATTTCAGTTATTTGAGATAGAACAGCGTCGAGGGAAAGAAGAGCAAAGCCTTAAAATTTTGCTCGACCTTTATCAGAAGATAAGGAATGGAGATTGGCTTCTTGGCTCTCCCAGCTATGATTTTTTCATTGCCGATATCGAATCAATTCTTAAAAAAAAACTGAATGAGAAGTTTCCGGAAATTCAAAAAGCCTACCGTGCCTTGAGAGAGAGGGAAGCTCCTTATCTTCAAGCATTGCTTTTTACAGACTTTTTGAAGAGGGAGGTTGTTCCCCGAATAAAAGAAAAACATGCTCTCTCCAGGAGAGGGGAAGAGAGCCAGCCAGAACGTTTCTTTGCCGTTCGCCAAGAAGCAAATTTTTGTCTTATCTCTTATCGCCTCCTTCCTGATTTTCAACCAGAAAAAACTCTTTATGGTGGCCATTGCTGGGATCTTGATTATTTTAAAAAAGAGATATTGCCGAAAATACTTGCGGAGATAAGAGAAGATTCCAGACTTCAAATCCAAATCATCGATGAAAGCGGTCAAAATGTCTTAAGCGGGAAAAAGGAATTGGCTTCAAAGGATTCTCTATCTTTATCCTTTCGCCAGTTTCCTTTCCCCTGGAAACTCCTGACTTCTCAGCCTGCCTTCAATGAGTTGGAGAGAACAGCGGTCCGAGAGAACATTCTCTATGGAATGCTTCTCAGTGTCATTGTGGTCTTAATGCTTTTGGGTGTCGTTTTGATCATACGGGATATTGCCCGGGAATCAGAGACAACCCGGCTAAGAACCGAATTCGTCCATAATGTCTCCCACGAGTTAAAAACGCCTCTGACGCTCGTTCGGCTCTATGGCGAAACACTCCAACGAAAAGACGACTTGAAAGAGGAAGAAAAGCGAGAGGCTTATGAAATCATCACCAAAGAGAGCGAGCGGCTGTCGCACCTCATCAATAATGTCCTTGATTTCTCCAGGATTGAGATGGGAAGAAAAGAATTCAATCTTAAAAAAGGGAATTTGTCCGATGTGGTTCGGGATACTTTAGATTCCTATCGCTATCACTTGGAGAAGAAAGGATTTAAGATTCAAGCAGAAATTGCCGCCGACCTTCCCCAGATGGATTTTGACCGGGAAGCCATGGCCAGTGTTTTAATCAACCTCTTAAGCAATGCCATGAAATTTTCTCTAGAAAGGAAGGAAGTGGCAGTAAGATTATTCAAAGAGAGAAATCATGCTATTCTTCAAGTCGAAGATAAGGGAATAGGAATCTCGCCCAGAGAAACATCAAAGATTTTTAAAAGATTTTACCGGGTGAAAAATAAAGTCTCTGCAGAAACAGGAGGAAGCGGCTTAGGACTGACGCTGGTCAAGCACATTACAGAGGCCCACGGCGGCAGAGTTAAAGTCGAGAGCCAGCCAGGAGAAGGAAGTATCTTTTCAGTGATTCTTCCTCTTACTGGCCCTATTAAGGAATAAGAATGAAAGAGAAGATATTGATTATCGAAGATGAAGAGGACCTGGTTAAAGGGTTGAAACTCAATCTGGCTGGCGAAGGATATGAGGTGACCTGGGCTTATGATGGCCAGGAAGGGCTTCGCAAAGCTTTGGAAGAACGGCCGGATTTAATCATCCTTGACATCATGCTCCCCAAGATGGATGGCCTTGAAGTCTGCCGGGAGCTTCGCCAGAAAAACATGGATATCCCAATCATAATGCTCACCGCCAAAGGGGGAGAGGTTGACAAGGTGGTAGGGTTGGAGGTCGGCGCCGATGATTATATAACCAAACCTTTCAGCATTCGCGAGCTTTTAGCACGGGTCAAGGCTCACCTTCGGCGCGAGAAAAGGGAAGCGAAAAGAATCCCTGACGTTTATTCTTTTGGCGATGTTGAAGTTGATTTTTCTCATTTCAAAGTCAGGCGCAAGGGCAAGGAAGTTGACCTGACATCGCTTGAAGTGGAGATTCTTAAGTACTTCATTGCGCATAGAGGCGAAGTTGTCACCAGAGAGGCTTTGCTCGATAAAATCTGGGGCTATGAGAGGTTTCCCACAACCCGAACCATCGATAATCATATCCTGAAATTGAGGAAAAAGGTCGAGGAAGACCCAGCTCATCCCAAACATATTTTTTCCGTCTATGGAGCAGGATACCGGTTCATGGGCTGATAACAATCTTTTACATTCTTTTACTTTTGTTTGACAACATTAAAGATAAAAAGAGCTACTTTGTTGGTGAATGGAAAAATAACCACCAGGAGGTAGCATCATGAACTTAAAAAAAATTATTATCACAACCGCAGTTTTAGCAGCTGCGCTGATGGCTTTTGGCCTTCAAAATTCTCCAGAGCACAAAGTGCTTTTCGAGAAAGCGAAATTCGCCATGGAAACAAAGGGCGACCTGAATGAAGCCATCAAGCTCTTCAGTGAGCTAATCCAGAAATATCCTGGAGAAAGAGAATACGCAGCCAAATCTCAACTGTATATCGGCTTTTGCTATGAAAAGTTAGGTCTTGAAGAAGCCCAGCAAGCCTTTCAGAAGGTAGTCGACAATTATCCAGAGCAAGCCGAAGCAGTAAGAGTGGCGCGTGAAAAGCTGGATGTTTTGTCGAGAGCGCAGGCAATAATCGAAAAAGGCGAAAAGGAATTCCGAATCCGCCAGGTCTGGGCTGACGCCATCGATTCCTATTTTATGGGAGCACCTTCCCCAGACGGCAGATACCTCACCTATGTGAACTGGTGGGAGAATGGCAATCTTGGAGTCCGCGACCTTGAAAAAGGGGAAAACCGCCTAATCACCAAAGATGCTTCCTATAATGCCGGAGAGATGGCCTACCAGTCCATATTCTCTCCCGACGGTCGCCAAGTCGCATACACCTGGCAGAATAAGGAAGGATTCGGTGAACTGCGAATCATAGGAATGGATGGCTCCGCACCCCGAGTCCTCTACGCCAGCAAGGAAGAGTGGCCATGGCCGGCCTCTTGGTCTGGGGACGGGAAGCAAATTCTGACCTTTTTTAGTATGCAGGGCCAAGCCCTAAAGATTGCGTTTGTATCCACGGAAGATGGATCTGTCAAGGATGTAAAATCACTGGCGCCATGTTCGGGTGACCGATTGAGGATGAGCCTTTCACCTGATGGAAAATATATTGCTTACAGCTTTCCTCAACAGCAAGACTTGAGAAACCGCGATATTTTCCTCCTCGCCGCCGACGGAAGCCGGCAAATACCGCTCGTTGAGCATCCGGCTGATGATCTGGTCCTCGGCTGGACACCTGACGGGAAAGGGTTGGTTTTCAAGAGTGACCGCACTGGAAGCATAGGCATTTGGGCCATTCATGTTGCTGATGGGAAACCCAAAGGAGATGCTGAGCTTGTAAGGGCAGATATGGGAAATCTCCGTCCACTCGGCATCACTCGAGAGGGCTCCTTGTATTATGGTATCTATTCTGGGTGGAGTGACATCTACGTTGCCTCGATCGACCCGGAGACCGGCAAGGTGCTGGCCTCTCCCATCAAGGCAGTTCAGAAGTATGAAGGCTTCAATTCCGCTCCCAGTTGGTCACCCGACGGTCAGGAACTGGTCTGCCGTTCGTCACGAGGGGAAGTGGCAGGAGGAGGAGTTGTTTTGCTCATTCGCTCCTTTCGAACAGATGAAATCCGTGAATTGGTTCCCAAGCATGTTGGAGGCCTGAACTTTCACTACATCCGCTGGTCTCCTGATGGCCGCTCGATTCTCGCCATCGGACCGAACGAGAAGGGAAAATGGTGGTTTTTGTTCGCTATCAACGCTCAGACAGGCGATGCTGAGGTCATCGCCCAGTCGGATTCGGATAAGGGCGAAGCCATATTTTCGCCTGAAGGGGCTCCTGACGGAAAAATAGTTTACTTTATGCGGTCAGGCAAGGAATCCCGTCGGATCATACGCTACGAAGTTGAAACCGGCATTGAGAAGGAGCTTCTTCGCTTTTCCCAAAGCCCAGACCGTCATCTTATAGTACTTTCACCGGATGGTAGACAAATAGCCTTTACTGCGGGAAATGTGGTGAAGCTTCTTCCAACCGCAGGCGGCGAGCCTCTGGAGTTGATACAAGTCAAAGACATCAGCACGATTGCGTGGGCGAGGGATGGGCAGTACATACTCTACGGAAAAACACGTGAGGGAAGTGAGGACATGGTCGATTTGTGGCGCGTGCCAGTGAAAGGCGGCGAGCCTGAGAAGCTTGATTTAGCGATGTCAAGGTTGATGCATTTGCGTGCTCACCCAGACGGTCGACGTATTGCCTTTACTGCGAGGACGCAGAATGAAAAGTCCGAGGTCTGGGTCATGGAGAACTTCCTGCCCAAAGAGAAAGGCAAGAAAAAATAAATTAAGATTAAGCGGGATAAATTAAGTGAGCACAGAGGGGCTCTGTTAAGTCTTCTGAAAAAAACGAAATCAAATCACAACAGAATCTAAACAGGGCCTTAACACTTTCTTATTGAAAAATGCTCTATGCTTTGAGTGTGAGTTTTACTTGACGGTGCAAGTTTGGTCCACAAGACCTAAATAAAGGAGAAGAGAATAGAAAAAAGTCCTTGCATCACATCATCATAGAGGAAATTCAGCTTAAGTTGGTTGAAAGAGATATTGAGTTATAGAATTGACTATTGGTTTTTCCTGTATTAAGCTCTTGAAGCGGAAACGGGGTTCAAATGTCCAAATTGTCAAAGAAAACAAATCATATTGAATAATGAGCTGAGGATTATTTCCAAATGAAGATAAAACTGAACTGGCAGAGAAGAGCGACAATACTCTTCGCTGCGATAATATTTATCTTCAGCCTTATACTGACCATATTCGCTATCCGGGAAGCGGAGAGAGAAAAGCTAATCAGGGAGAAAGAGATAGAAGATGAACAGCAGAGGTCCGCAGGGCTTGTTATTGACCAGGTTAGAGCAGTTATCTTTGAGGCTGAGGATAGAATAATCCGGAAAGTCCAAGGCTCTCGCATCATCAGTCAAGAGGGTGATTTTGAAGAACTATGCAAAAAAATAGCGGATGAAGAGGAAATAGTCGATGAGATTTTCTTGGTCAAAGAGAAAGGAAATGTCGTCTTTCCAATCCGCAAGCCGCTTTTCCTGCTATCAGGGGAAATCCAGGAATTAAAAGAGTATGGCACCAAGGTCGAGGCCAATCCACTTTTCAAAGAAGCAGAGGCATTGGAATTCAAGACAAGAGATTATCCTCAGGCAATAAAATCTTATCAAACGTTGACAAATATTGCTTCTGATAGTGTCTCCCGTGCCATATTGTTGAATTGTATTGGACGGTGTTACGAGAAGTCTGGAAATTATATAAAGGCCGCCGAATCATATCAGAAGATTTTGAAAGAATGGCCGGATGGGTTTAGTTCAGATGGGGTTCCAATCGGGCTAATAGCTCAATATCAAATAGGAAACATTAATTGGAAGATGGATAGGAAGATAAAAGCGGTCGAATCATTTCTTGAATTTTACAACAGCCTTTTGGAATCCAGATGGCCTTTGAGTCGAGGCCAGTTTTATTTCTATTTGAATAAAATTAAAGACATGATTGAAAAATCCATAACAGATATCAATATCAACGGAACAAAGGAGGGCAAAGTTATCCAGGAAAAGTGGCAAAGCTTAAAGAAGGTTGAGGAAGAGCAGTTAAAAAGAATGAATACCATAGAAAATATCATGGCGAAATTCATCCCAATTATTGAGACGAGAAAGCCTCTTTCTCCAAGTCCTGGAAGCTTCTCCCATCTTTCTGAGCCAATCGGAGAGGAGAATTATCTTATCTCCTGTATTCCTGTCAATGAGAGCTCAGTCTTCGGCATGAAAATAGCCTCAGGCATCCTATCAGAAAAGCTACTTCCTCCGATTTTAGCCAAGCTCCCGCTGAAAAAAGATTGGCACATCTTGGTAGAAAATGAGCAGGGTAAAAAGATAGCAGGTGAAGACTTGACTCGTCTGAAAAGCCCGCTCCCACGATTAACTTTTTCAAGGAGCTTTGAGGATGATTTCCCTCCTTGGAAAGTAAGTATCTACCAAACCGAGCGGGGGTCTGCAAAAAGGCAATTTAACCTGCGGAGGAATATCTATATTCTTTCTGTCATGGTCGTAATAGTCGCGTTGTTCTTTGGAGGATTTCTGGCCATCAAGAGCACAGCCAAAGAACTGGAGTTAGCAAGGCTAAAATCAGATTTTGTCTCCACTGTTTCGCATGAATTCAGGACGCCTTTAACTTCGATCCGCTATTTATCGGAGATGCTTCAGAGAGGACGGGTCCAGGGGGAGGATAAAAAACAACAGTACTATGAGACGATAACCACGGAAAGCGAGCGCTTGAGCAGGCTCATAGAAAATATTCTCGATTTCTCGAAGATCGAAGCCGGGATGAAAGAGTACAAGTTTGAGGAGGTAGATGTCGTTGAATTGGCAAGGGATGTTGCTTCTCGTTTCCAGGAACAGGTGGCTTCACAGGGATTCGTCATTAATAGCGAGATATCAAAACAGATGCTTAGAGTTAATGCAGACAGAGAAGCGCTTTCCCGGGCTCTCTTTAATCTGCTTGATAATGCTGTAAAATACTCGGGCGAGAGTAGAAATGTCTTTCTTCGTGCCCGGTCTGATGAAAAAAACATTTTTTTTGAGGTAAAGGACGAGGGAATAGGCATCAGCAAGGACGAGCAAGAAAAGGTTTTTGAAAAATTTTACAGGACTCAAAGTGTGCACAATAGCAATATCAAAGGAAGCGGCATTGGCCTGACTGTAGTCAGCCATATCGTCCAAGCCCATCGAGGTGAGGTGCTTTTGGAGAGTGGAGTGGGGGAAGGGACAAAAGTCACGATTAGAATTCCTGTAAAGCCATAAAGGGGTATAAAAGGGAGTAACATGGAAAAGATTTTAATAATCGAAGATGACAAGGCCATTCTCATGGGATTGAAAGATGACCTTGAATTCGAAGGCTATAAAGTCTCTGTTGCCATGGATGGGAAAGAAGGTTTAAAGAAAGCAATGGAGCATGACTTTCAGTTGATCATCCTTGATATCCTGCTTCCAGAGTTAAATGGTTTCGAGGTATGCAAGAAGCTCAGGGAGGCGGGCAAAAACGTGCCGATTCTGATGCTCACAGCAGCAAAGACAGATGAGATGGATAAAGTGATGGGATTGGAGTTGGGCGCTGATGATTATGTCACCAAGCCTGTCGGCTCAAGGGAACTCGTGGCCAGAGTGAAAGCTATTTTAAGAAGGATTAAGCAGAAGGAGGAGACCGGAGACGTTTACAAATTTGGAGACATATCTGTAGATTTTAAGAGCCATGAAATTCTCAAAGCAGGAAAAAAGTTATATCTAACAGCCCTCGAATTTAAGCTCCTTAAGTTTTTCATCGAACACAGAGGAGAAGTGGTTAGCAGAGATGCGATACTCGATGAAGCGTGGAAAGAGGCTATTGTCTCGCCCAGAACGATAGACCCGCATATCGTCCATTTAAGAAAAAAAATAGAGAAAAATCCTGAAGAGCCAAGACATCTCATCAGCATCAGGGGAGTTGGGTACAAATTTCAAGGATAATAATTGCAATCAAAACGCATTTGAATCTCAACACAAGCTTAACCACTCGTTCCAGAAGATTTGATAACATTCTCCTGTGAACAATTTTTTACAGGGAGGATAAGCGATGAGACGAATAAAAATTTCAATTTGGTTATTGGTCTTTTTATGGATTATTTTTTTCTTTATCCCGCTGAAACATGCTTTTTCTCAGGAGTCAGCCGAGGAACTCTTTGAAGCCGCAATCTTTAAGAAAGATGCAGAAGGAGATTTACAGGGAGCGATTCAACTCTTTCTTAAAGTCATCACCAAATTCCCCGAAAACAGAAAAGTAGCTGCAAAAGCACAGTTTCAAGTTGGAATTTGCTATGAAAAGTTAGGTCTTAAAGATGCCCAAAAAGCTTTTCAAAAAGTCATCGACAATTATCCAGAGCAGGCCGATTCCGTCAAAATGGCGAAAGAAAAACTTTCTGTTCTTTTAAAAGCGCAAAATTTTGTTGAAAAGGGTTATGGGCAATTTAGAATTGACCCGATCTGGACAGTCTCCGAGTGGGGTGGATTTGGAAAAGTTTCTCCAGACGGCAAGTACCTTTCAGAGGTGGACTGGGAAATAGGCGACATCGCTGTGAGAGAGATTGCCACCGGAAAGAAACTCAGGCTCACCGAGAGAAAACTTTGGGATAGCCCTGGATATGCGTTGAATTCGCGATGGTCACCAGACTCCAAGCAACTCGTTTACGAGTGGGTTAAGGCTGATTACACCGAGCTGCGCATCATTGGAATGGACAACAAAAAACCTCGCATTCTGTATCCAGGAAAAGAGGGAGAATGGGTTGCTGCGGTTGATTGGTCCCCAGACGGCAAATACATTCTGGTCGGAATCATTAGAGGGAAAGGGTGTGAGCTCGGGCTCGTATCTGTGGCTGACGGCTCGGTTCGCATTCTTAAAAAGATTATGGTGCGCGCCCCCTATGATGTTAAAGCATTATTGTCTCCTGATGGACGCTACCTCGCCTATGACTGTCCACCAAAAGAAGACAGCTATGAGCATGATATCTTTTTGCTCGACATTGATGGGAATCGAGAAATTCCCCTGGTTCCACACCCAGCCCACGACTACTTACTCGCTTGGGCCCCGGATGGAAAGAATATCCTCTTTGCCAGCAAACGAACAGGAACCATGGACGCCTGGATCATACGAGTCGATGAAGGAAAACCTCAGGCTGCTCCCTTGCTTTTAAAGAGTGATATAGGGTTTATTGAGCCTCTGGGAATCACTCAGGATGGCGCCTTTTATTACACTCCACCTGGTTTGTTGTATGATGTTTACACAGCAACACTCGACCCAGAATCAGGGAAGATAATTTCCCCGCCTGAAAAGGAACCCCTTCCCTATGAAGGCCACAACATGTCGCCTGACTGGTCGCCTGATGGAAAATATCTTGTTTACCGCTCAATGCGGGGACCTCAGGAGCGTCGAAATGTCATTTGCATTTATTCTGTCGAATCCGGACAAGTTCGTGAACTCCCCTATGAACTCAACCTTGGTTATCCCCGCTGGACTCCTGATGGCCGCTCTATTTTTGCCAAAGCGACTGTCGGAGATGGCGGTGGAATCTTTCTGATAAGTGCCCAAACTGGGCAAGTGACTTCTTTCATGAAGACAGAGGGGAAAGAATATATTCATTCCCCACAAATTTCACACGATGGTAAGTGGGTCATTTATGTCAGAGCCCACGAGACTAAAAATCTAACTCAGGTTTTACTCAGGAACATAGAGACTGGAGAGGAGAAAGAGCTTGAACATGCTCCTCAGGACAATCATAGTATAGCCCTTTCTCGGGATGGCAAGAAATTGGCTGTGCTTATGCGAGCTGAAGAAAATACACGTGTCTTGAAAGTCGTTCCTGCAGCAGGGGGAGAATTGAAAGAACTGCATCGATTCAAGCAGGGAGGCCGTTGGATTATTGATATTGCTTGGAGTCCTGATGGTAAATATATATATTTTTCAGAAGACCCTGAGGATGATTTAAAGTGGGAGCTGAGGCGGATTCCTTCAGAAGGCGGCACACCTCAAAGCCTTGGCGTGACCATGGAGAGGATGGAACATCTGAGCTTTCATCCTGATGGACGGCGCATCACTTTTGCCTCCCGTCCACCCAAATCTGAACTTCCACAAATCTGGGTGATGGAAAATTTCCTGCCAAAAGAGAAAGGCAAGAAAAAATAAATTAAGATTAAGCGAGATAAATCAAGTGAGCATGGAAGGAGCTCTGCTGAGTCTTCTGAAAACATGCCTCCAGATGATTGCTTTTTTTACGGTTGGATTATTGGTTTTGGCTCTTTTTATAACAGTTTGGCTTTTATTTTCAGAGCGAAAATCTCCTAAGCAATAACTTTTTAAGAGCAACAAATCCATTTCCCCCCACCTTTTTAATTTTTTTTATTGCCCTTTTATGGGGACACAATACTTAATTATTGAGCTTTATGAATTGAAATTCACGCCTGAGATAGGACATTTTTTAGCAAAGTAGGAATTGAGCACTCTGTCCCCGTAGCTAGTTCATTTAAAGATGGTATTAAGTATTGTGTCCCCATAATTAAGCAACTTTTTTTCAAAATTTGCATTTTATTAGGTAAGGAGTGGTAAAATCTTAAATATTGAGTTACCTGATAAATGAGGACCTGAATTGTTAAGAAAAGCAGCTATTTTTCTTCTTTCGCTCGCAGTTCATGCCGTCCTGATTCATTTTATTTTGAATGCAAAAATTCAGATAAAGATTTACCCTGTTAAAAGGGTTGTAAGGAATGTTATTCTCGCTTCACCTGAAAAGGTATTCCTGCCTGAGGATATCGGCAAGTTCTTGGAAAATCTCCAGGGATTAACCTCCAAAACAGAGTCTGGATATGCAGGCAAGGAAACGAAAATTCAAGCTGAGCCAGGAGAAGGCCGAAGCAATGTCCCTGGTTCAGAGGCTGAAATCGGCCAGCCGCCCTCTCCCGGCGGGGCCAAGAATGCTAAAGAAGCAAGCAAAGCGGAGTTTTATTCAGGCTTAACCTCGAAATTCGAGTTCGATCAGGCTTCAAAGTACAAGTCAGAACTCCCCCCAGGCTACAGCCTGGATTTGCCCTCAAGACTCGGGAAGATGAAAGCCATGCCTGGTGAGAAGAAAGAGGGCTACATAAAAGATATCAATCGATTGAAATACCCGTATTCCGATTTTTCAGCCACTGGCCGTCCCAGCGGAACGGCTTCCATCGGGCCTTATGAGCTGCGGCGCGGAACTCGAGGGGCAAGGGCCTCTTTCAAAGTCCAAGGCTATAATATAACTCCCTGGGCAGAGAAGGTTTTGAATAAAATCCTTTTGAACTGGATTATTCCTTTTGAACAAATAAAAAATCTTCAGGGCGTGGTTAGAATTTCGGCAGTCATTGAAAGAGGCGGAGAGCTTTCTTCAGTCCAGATTGTCAGCACATCAATGGTTCAGGTCCTTGATGAAACCGCATTGAAAGCCTTGAGAATGAGCTCTCCCTTTCCTCAGTTCCCGGATGATTTTCCGAACAAGAACATAGAAGCCTATTTTGAATTTCAATACAATGATTAAGAGATTATTTGTTTTGTTGCTGATTATGGGATGTTCTGGCCTTGGCCTTCATGCTCAAACAGTATTCCCCCTCCTTGATGATATCTCGCTCGTAAGTAGCGCAAATGAAGGCGTCTTCCCCCCGGCAAGATTAGTGCTCGCTATCGATATGGAGAGGGATGCATATTACAAATTATTCGACAGAGAAAACACGATTAAAGGAGGCCTGGTTAAAAGGGGAATAAACACGATCAGTATCGAGGCTGATGACCTGTTTGATAAATCTGGCTCCCACATCTATTTTTTAGAATTGAAAGCGAGTGACTTAATGCTGAGAGAGGAAATCGAGATTGATATCAAGCTCAATATGGAGGAAAAAGAGAAAAAAGCCGATAACGAGATAGAAGCGCGCGAATTCAAGCTGTCGATGTTTATCGGAGATGAATTGGTTATCTCCAGCACCAAGATAACCCAGAAAAGTGTGCCGTTAAAGTTTAATCTTCCGCCTTGGCCTGACACTTACAAGCCTCATAATCCAATCGAGAGGACTAACTCCCCTTTTAATTCAGTATCGATATTTGATGCCTTGGGAGTTGCTTATGACTTGATAAAAAAAATGCTGAGCAAAAAAAGCGAAGAAAAACCGGTCAGCTCTCTCCCGAGACAGAAACAGATGACAGCCACCTTTTTTCGGGTAAGTTCAGAAGGAGCCTCGGAAGAGGTCAAGGCCGTCATAACCCTGAGGATAAAAGAATCGAAGATTCCTCTACAATAAAGAAAAACCCCTTTTCTTTTTTATCCATAAGCAGGCTAATATCGTCATGGAAAGAGAGATGCTTAAAAATTCAGAGATCCTATTGAAAAAATCTCAAAGTTATTATAATTTTTGTGACTCAGCTTTTCATGATTATCAATCATAAAAAAAGGAGGCCCTAGCATGATTTCGAAACGGCAATTATTCTGGCTGCAGGCATTGGTTGCCTGCCTATGTGTTCTGTCGATGACTCTGCTTGTTTTTCCGGCTCAAGCCAAACAGGGCAAAAAAGCCAAGACGCCGGAAAGAATCATTTCCACAGGCCCAGCCCTGAGGCTGCAGTGGTTTGAGAAGCAGCTGGAAATGAAGACGAACTCTCCCTACAAAGATTTAAAGTGGCAGTTTCTCGGGCCGACAAACGTCAGCGGCAGATGCACCGACATCGCTGTTGTCAGGCCCAAGGGAAAAAATTACACAATCTATGTCGGCACGGCTTCTGGCGGCCTGTGGAAGACAGATAACGAAGGAACAACCTGGGAGCCGATTTTCGACCAGGGACCGTCGACATCGATCGGCGATGTCGCTATCGCTCCTTCGAACCAACAGATTGTCTGGGTCGGAACTGGCGAAGCCAACATCTTCCGCAGCTCGCAGTCAGGAGCAGGGGTATATAAATCGGCCGACGGAGGCAAGACGTGGCAGCATATGGGACTGGCAGGAACCCAGACCATTCCCAGGATTGTCATCCATCCCGAGAATCCGGATATCGTTTATGTCGCTGCTTCCGGTCATGAATGGACAAACAGCGAGGAGCGAGGCGTCTTCAAGACAACAGACGGCGGCAAGACCTGGAGCAAGGTTCTCTATGTCGATGAAAAGACAGGAGCCATCGACTTAGTCATGGACCCGAAGGACAGCAACACCCTTTATGCGGCCTTCTGGCAGAGAATGCGCAAGAAATGGAACGACCCCCGCAATGAGCCTGATTACACGGGGAGCGGAATCTACAAGACAACAGACGGCGGTAACACCTGGAAGCCGATCAACAGCGGGCTTCCAGCTCCAAAGTACAGAGGACGAATCGGGATTGATCTTTGCCTCTCCAAGTCTAATGTGCTCTATGCCTATATCGACAATTACGAGCCTGGCCGCGAGCCGACTGAAGCAGAGAGAACTGGCATCTATGGCCTTCCCTCGAGCGGAATCATAAAAGGAGCGACAGTCTACCGCTCTGACGACAGGGGAGAAAACTGGACTCTGGTGAGCCCTTTAACTCCGCAGGTTAAACAGGAATTGGAGCGCCATTCTGGCACCTACGGCTGGGTTTTCGGACAGATTCGCGTCGACCCCAATGATGAAAACACATTCTACATCATGGGCGTCCCATTAAGGGTTTCCAATGATGGGGGAAAGACTTTCCGCGCTCTTTGGGGCATGCATGTTGACCATCACGGCATGTGGATTGACCCTGACAATTCCAATTACATTATCAATGTCAACGACGGCGGAATCGTAATTTCTTATGACAGAGGAAAGACTTGGAGACAATTTACTAATAACCTTCCTGTCAGCCAGTTTTTCAACATTGCTTACGATATGGACAATCCATTTCATGTCATCGGTTCCATGCAGGACCATGGAAGCTTCAGAGCTGTGGTCGAAGTCGATAAAGTGCGAAACCAGATTCGAACAGTGGAATTTGAAAGAGCCCCTGGCGGTGAAGGCTGCACCCATGCCGTCGACCCGACAAACCCCAACATCATCTATTCTTCAACTTTTTATGGCTCTCTGACCAGGTCTGACCTCAGCCTTCCCCCGGCTCAGCGCATGAAAATGATACTCCCCAGGCAATATGAGAACGAGCCTGGGCTGAGAGGGCAGTGGCTGGCTCCGACCATCATTTCTCCTAACAATCCCAACATCATCTATCACGGCATGCAGTACCTTTTCCGTTCCAGGGACCGGGGAGACACCTGGGAAAGAATCAGCCCTGACCTGACCTACAACACAAAAGAGGAGATGGGCGATATTCCCTATCATACCATCTTTTCCATCTCTGAATCGCCCCTCATGTTCGGCCTGATCTATGTTGGAACAGACGACGGCAAAGTCCATGTCACCAAGGATGGAGGAAAGACCTGGCAGGAGATCATGGCTGGCCTGCCCTATCAGAAATGGGTTTCGAGGATTGCCGCTTCTGCTTTTGATTTAGGCACAGTTTACATGACACAGAACGGAAAGAGGAACGATGATTTTGCCCCTTATGTCTGGAAATCGACAGATTACGGTAAGACCTGGGTAGATATTTCCAAAGGCATTCCTCTCGGCCCGGTGAACGTGATTAAAGAACATCCGAGGAATAAGAATATTATTTTTGTCGGAACTGATTCAGGCGTCTATGTCTCGACAGATGCAGGCGCTACCTGGAATGTGCTCGGTGGAAATCTTCCCTCGACCTATGTCCATGACCTGATCATTCATCCCCGCGAGAATATCATCGTCATCGCCACTCACGGACGCGGCATGTGGGCTCTGGATGGAAAACAGTTCGCTCCACCTCCACCTCAGCGCTTTTTCCAAGACAGTGGAGATAATGCAGAGTTGAGATGAGGGCTGTAATTTTTTAGATTGTTAGTAAAAATTCATTGCAGATTTTAATTGGAGATTAAGGAACGCGTGGCTCTTTTTTTTCCCAAGCCCGGCTCTAATCGGGGCTACGACGCCCCGACCTACTCAAGCCCTCCTATTAAGGGTCAACGAAAAATTCCCCTTCTTACTTCCCACCGCTTCCGCCTCAGCCTTTCTCCATCCCCGGCGTCTTCAGTCCACTTTTAATTTTTAAATGGCGCACCTTAAAATCGGCTTGACAGAACAAATGAATGCACTCAATAATACTGTTATGCTTCTTGCTTTTATATAAAATAATTACTCAAACTTACTTTCACAATAATTTTTTATGAAAGGAGATTCCATCATGAGGAAAAAACCTTATTTTGACATGGTGATCACAGCCGTAGCGCTTTCGATCCTTTTAACGGTGGGATGCGCATCCAAGATGGCAACAACCAAAGAACAAAAAGTCCAACTCAACCAGGCTGACAGCAGAATCAGCGAGTTTCAAAAAAACAACGAGGCACTGAACAAGGAACTCATGGATACAAAAAGTGCCCTCGAGAATGCACAAAGCGAAAATAAACAGCTATCAGCTACTATTAATACACTGGAAAATCAAATTGCAACGTTGGAAAGCCAAAAGGGAGAACTTGAAAAAGCGGTTAAAGCCGGCAAGGAATTTGAGGAAAAAAACCGAAAAAGGATAAGCAGCTTCAACAGCCAGATCAATGCCCTGAAAAAGGAAGTAGCCGAGAAGGGCACATTAATTGCATCAAAAGACGCTGAGATTTCCTCTCTTCAAAAAGCACAGGCTGCGCTCAAGGATTCTGTGGCGAATCAAAATCAGCAAATCTCTGCGCTGAATGGCGAAAAAAGCACGTTGTCTGAACAGCTGAAAAAAACCATTTCCAGCAAGAATCGATTAATAACAATACTGGCTGTCCTTCTTTGTATTGCGGTCATCGTGGCGATTCTCGAATTTGCCAGGAGAAGGAAAAGAACATAGCGGATTTCATTCATCCCCTCGAGAATATCATCGTCATCGCCACTCACGGACGCGGCATGTGGGCTCTGGATGGAGAACAGTTCGCTCCACCCCCACCTCCGGGCTTTTTCCAAGATAATGAAGATAATGCAGAGTTGAGGAGAAGGCTGTAATTTTTTAGATTATTAACACAAACGCAATAAATAAAATGTCATTGCGAGGAACGAAGAAGATTCCTCGCTTTGCTCGGAACAGGCTGCGCAATCTCTTTAATCTTATGAGATCGCCGCGTCGCTCCGCTCCTCGCGACGACTCCGTCGGATTGCCACGGCGCTTCGGGCTCGCAATGACAATATAAAAGCATTTAAAAAGAGGGAAAAGGGGAAAAAGAGATTGATAATCTCCATTTTTTGATATAGGCTGTCGCACGTGGCAAAAGAGACATTCGAAAAGAGCGCTTTGGATAAATCCCGGCTTTCTCTTCCAAGAGTCCTTGGGCTCTGGGATATTATCGGAATTGTAGTCGGCGGAGTCATCGGCTCTGGAATATTCCTTGTTCCAAAAGTCATAGCTGCTGGAGTCCATTCTCCACTCCTTATATTTGCTGTTTGGATTGTGGGAGGGGTACTTTCTTTTTTTGGCGCTGTTTCCTTCTCTGAGATGGGAGCCGCTTACCCTCAGGCAGGCGGAATCTATGTTTATTTGAGAGAGGCTTACGGCTCGCTTATCGCCTTCCTTTTTGGCTGGACGCTTTTTTTGGTCATTGATTCAGGAGCTGTTGCGACTCTGGCTGTGGCCTTCTCATCCGAATATCTTCCCCATTTTTTTCATCTCTCAAAACTTGAGACAAAGCTTATAGCCTTATGTTTTATAGCTTTTCTGGTGATTGTGAATTATGTTGGAGTCAGATGTGGAGCTAATCTGCAGAATGCTTTGACAATCATAAAATTTGGTGGCCTCGTTGCCATTTGTGGCATAGCCTTTGTTTTTGCCAAGGGAAATGCTTCTCATTTCTACTCGCCTTCGCCTCCGCCCTTTTCAATGAACTTGATAGGAAGTTTCGGAATAGCCTTGGTCGCATCCCTCTGGGCTTATAAAGGATGGGAAGGAGCCACATATAGTGCCGGAGAGACCAGACGTCCTGAGAGGAATTTGCCGTGGGGGATTTTTATCGGGACTCTTATCGTGATTGCCATTTACCTCATAGCTAATTTTGCCTATCTCTATGTCTTTCCCGCTGGCCACATCGCAAATTCCGACAGGATTGCGGCTGATGTTATGAACACTGTTGTTGGCCCTGTTGGGGCTTCGATTATCGCCCTGATCATTCTCTTTTCAATTACAGGAGCAGCCAATCAAACTATTTTGACTTCTCCCCGGGTCTATTTTGCCATGGCCAAGGATGGTCTTTTTTTCAAATGGATTTCTGCTGTCCATCCCAGATTTCTAACTCCTCATTATTCCATTGTCCTTCTCGGGTTGTGGGCTGTTATCCTCAGCCTTTCCGGAACATTCGAACAGCTCTTCACCTACGTCATCTTCGGAGAATGGATTTTCTTCGGTCTGGCCGGGGCAGCGGTGATGATCTTGAGGAAAAAAAGGCCGGACCTGCCCAGGCCTTATAAGACCCTTGGATATCCTGTCTTTCCCATCATCTTCGTCCTTTCAGCCTTTTTAATCTCCCTCAACACTTTAATCAACGAATTCTGGAACTCCATGGCAGGACTGATCATTATTTTCTTAGGGGTCCCCGCTTATTTTTATTGGAAAAGAAAAATTAAGAAAGCTTAGGTTTTGACTTCCCGCCTCCGCTTCCAGGCCAGCCTCACCAGGACAATTGTGGCTACGATGATGACTAAGAACAATACTCTGGCGCCCCAGAGATAGGGATGCCTGGCTTGCTCTTCTCCCTTCATCAGGAATTTGCCGATGGCATCCTGTAAGGTCCATCCGACAAGTATGACAATCAGGTAAAGAGGAGTTATGTATTTGATGATGAACTTGAAAACCCTTGGCACCCTGATATCAGCGCCTTTATGAATTTCCTCCCACCCCTTTTTGATTCCAAAAATCCAGGAAAATATGCCGATCTCCAGGACGGCAAAGAAGACAAGGCCGAATGTTCCGGCCCAGAAGTCGAGCTCATCCAGGAAGCCGTATTTGAAGAAGATGACAACAAACAGAGTGGCAATGATCTGGAAAGAGAAGACGGCGATGACAGCTTTGGACCTCTTCCATTTGAACTCATCGATCAAAAAGGCAATCGATGGCTGGGTCATGGCCACGGATGAGGTGATGCCGGCAATGAACAGAAGCAAGAACCACATGGCGCCAAAGAGCTGGCCCAAGGGAATCTTCTGGAAGATGACAGGAAGGGAGACGAAGCCGAGGTTGAAAGCACCTTCCTTGGCAATGACTTGGGTTTCGACCAAGCCGAAAAAGGCGACAGCAATCGGAATGGCAATTGTTCCTCCGAGGACAACCTCAGCAAATTCATTCAGGGAGGATGTGGACAGCCCGTTAAGTGCGATATCATCCTTTTCTCCGACATAAGAGGCATAGGTGTTGATCATTCCCTGGCCGAGGCTTAGAGTGAAGAAGATTTGGCCGGCAGCAACAAGCCAGACTGTGAATTGTCCCAAGCGGCTGAAGTCCGGATTCCAGATGAAAGCCATACCGTTGGCGATGTTCCAGTCAGCATGGGCTGGGTCCGGAGTCCCCATGGTCAAGGCCCTGATAACCAGGATTATGGCAAAGATAAACAGAAGTGGCATCCCATACTTGGCTAAAATCTCAATCCCTTTGGAAATGCCTCGATAGAGGAAGAGAAAGTTCAGGCTGATTGTAATCGCCAGGAAAATCAGGGCAGGGATTAAAGAAGTGAAGAATTGGTTTTTTTCCACACCCTGGTATCCGTGCAGGAATTGGCCCATCACCTCTCGGGAAGTGTTGCCGAAATACTTGCCCGTGCCTGAGAACCAGGCAAATCCTAAAGTCCAGGATTCGGTAAAGACATAGTAGATGGCGATGGTGAGAGGAAGGGAGATGCCCAATGTTCCGATGTATTTGGCAATCTTATTCTTCCACATCAAGGAGAACATTCCTGGCGTCGAGCCGTGGCCGTGGACTCCTCCGTAGCGCCCGATGCTCCATTCGACCCACATCAGCGGAACGCCCAAAAAGATCAAGGCACAGAAGTAGGGAATCATGAAGGCTCCGCCGCCGTTGGCAGCAGCTTTAGCTGGAAAACGGAGGAAATTGCCGAGGCCGATGGCATTTCCGGCCATAGCCAGAATCAACCCGATCCTTGTTCCCCATCTCTCGCGGCCTCCCTCAACTTGAGCCTCTATTTTCTTCTTTTTTCCGAAAAGAACCTTTTTCATACAAAAAATGACAAAGAATAGAATACAGCCCCAGCCGAAGATAAAAAATATCCAACCCCAAACGTTCATTCCCTGGCTTGCCATTTTCACCGCCTTCTGAGGTTACAGTTAAACCTCATTCATTAAATTGTGCTTAACAATTCGAGAATTATAGGAAAGCAAAGTAGTCAAGTCAAGAGAAACGGGAAAAAGTGATTTGCTCGGTTCCAGATAAAAGTTTGGTGACATAGATTTTTGATTCTCTTCCAGTCTTGGCTTGATAGCCGGCGCTGACTTTCTCGGAAAAATTCTCAATAGCTTCTTCCTCAACTAAGTTTATGGTGCAGCCGCCAAAGCCAGCGCCCATCAGCCTCGCTCCGAGAACACCTTCGACCTCAGAGGCTGCTTCCACTAAAATATCGAGCTCTCTGCAGCTCACCTCGTAGCCATCGCGCAGGCCGGCGTGGGAGTCATACATCCGCTGGCCGAAAGAACGAAAATCTCCTTGCTCCAAGTCCTTGCAGGCCGTTTCCACTCGCAAGTTCTCGCGGATGACATAATCGCATCTTTTATAGATGATTGGATCAAACTCCTGCTGATGGGCTTCAAGGAGCTCCGGAGAAACATCTCTCAGGCTTTTGATCGAGGGGGCGTATTTCTGCAGGAGCTTCACGCCTGACTCGCACTGCTGGCGGCGGATGTTGTATTCGGAAGAGGCCAATGCCCGCGGCACCTGAGTGTCGCAGAGCACAATCTTTAAGTCCTCCCGCTCAAAAGGAAAGTAGGTGTATTCCAGGCTGCGGCAGTCGAGTTTCAAAACCTTCTTGGGTTTTCCAAAGATATTGATGAACTGGTCCATGATGCCGCAGCGGACGCCCACAAACTCGTTTTCAGCCTTTTGTGAAAGCTTGACCAAATCGAGGCGGTCGATGTTTAGGCCAAAAATCTTATTTAAGGCGAAGGCCAGGCCGGCCTCGATGGCTGCTGAAGAGGACATGCCCGCACCTATCGGAATATCCCCTCCGAAGACACAGTTAAAGCCTGGAATGACATGGCCGGCTTTCTGGATTTGGTCGACAACGCCCATGATATAGTTTGGCCAGCGCTTTTCGGATTTAACCAAGTCGCTGGCATGAAACTCGTGGCTCTGGTTAAGGTCGTTGGCAAAAAGGAAACACTTGCGGTCTTTCCTCTGAGAAAGGGCAATATAGATGGCTTTATCCACGGCAGCAGGCAGGACAAAGCCTTCATTGTAGTCTGTGTGCTCGCCGATGAGGTTAACTCGTCCTGGAGAGCGGAAAAGCATCGGATTCTCGCCAAAAAGCTCTTTAAATTTTTTTTGAACCTGGAGAATGAGTTCGTCCATCGCCTCAGCTCCTCCATTCAATCGACAAAGGCATTTTTGTTGGTGACCAGAAAAACCAGGCCGATGATGACCATGAACCCGCCCCACCAGATGTTGGGATGAAGTTTGGCGAAAATAGTTATTTCTTTTGTCCCGAAAGACAGGCTGTATATTCCGGCCAGAAGAATGACTGCGCCCATGATGAGCAGGATTAATCCCACAAAATACCAGATGGGTTTCATTTTTTTGCTTGGGATGGCCATGTCTCCTCCTTACCAGAAATAGATGTTGAGGACGATGAAAATGATGAGCGAAAGGACAGCATAGAACACAGGCTTTTTATACCAGGGCGCCTTTTCCAGAGAAACTTCTCTTGTTAAACCTTTGACCAGCCCGACTAATTCTTCGTCCGGCTTTTTCCTGGTGAACAGGCTGACGGCAATGGTCACCACAAAGCAGATGAGCCAGGCCCACCAGGCGCGCCAGAAATTGGTTGCCATATCGCTGGTAACTCCGGAAAGAGTGAGGAGGTTGGCGGAGATCCAGTTGAATTTCACCGCCAGGAACATGGTGAAAGAGGAAGCCATTCCTGTAGTCAGACCCCAGAATGCGCCGTCAGGAGTGATCCATTTGACGAACATTCCGAGGAGCATTGTCGCAAACAGCGGGGCATTCACCCAGGAAAAGATGGCCTGCATGTAGTCCATGATGGTCGGCATGCTCTTTGCCCAGTAGGCGGTCAAGACGCTGAAAAAAATGCCGGCCACTGTCGCCACCCTGCCCATCCACAAAAGATGCGTGGGGGAAGCCTTTTTGTTGACCACGGCATGGTAGATATCATATGTCCAGACAGTGTTGAAGGCGCTGATGTTTCCAGCCTGGCCGGCCATGAACCCGGCCAGGAGAGCTGTGATCCCCAAGCCGACAAGGCCGGTCGGATAGTAACGGGCGATGAGCATCGGAAGTGCAGAATCATAGTTGATCTTTCCGCCTTCAGTCATCAAATGAAATCCGGTGTTGGCATCTCTGGATAAAGCCAGAGCGATGAGCCCGGTGACGATGACCAGGAAGGGAACAGCCATTTTAAAGAACGAAGCGATGATGGGAGTCATCCGAGCCGAGCGTAAGTCCTTGGCCGAGAAAGCCCGCTGGACGACAAGAAAGTCCGTTGTCCAGTATCCGAAAGAAAGGACCCAGCCCAGCCCGAGGACGATTCCAGCCCAGGTGATCATCATCCCATTCTGGGTGGGGTCGGCAGAGGTTGACCAGAGCTTGGAATAAGCTTCAGGAATTCGGGTGAAGATTTCATGGAGGCTCCCGATCTCGACGATGCCTAAAACAGAGACAAGGAAGAGTCCAAACCAGATAAGAAAGAACTGGATGATTTCAGTGAAGATGGCTGACATCAAACCGCTCAAACCTACATAAACCGCCACAGTCAGAGCCGAGGCCCACATGCTCACATCCCAGTTCCAGCCGACAAAGGTATGGAGGACAAGGGCCATGGCATAAAGGTTGATTCCGGAGACAAGCAAGGTCATGATGGCAAAAGCGATGCCGTTCAGCACCCTTGTTTTTTCATCAAAGCGGAGCTTCAGGTATCCGGGGACGGATTTAATCCGGCCGCTGTAATAAAAGGGCATCATGAAGATGCCAAGAAAGAGCATGGCCGGAATGGCGCCGATCCAGTAGAAGTGGGCAACATACATTCCATATTTGAATGTATTGCCGGACATGCCCAGCAATTCCAGGGCGCCAAGATTTGCAGAGAGGAAAGCCAGCCCTGCCACCCAAGAGCTGCTTCTTCTTCCGGCAAGAAAAAAATCCTCCTCACTCCTGGTGTAACGCTTTAGATAAAAGCCCATGCAGATCACGAATGCGAAGTAAACCAGAATGATGACCCAGTCAAAGAAGCTCAAGCCGATCGCTTGCATTCCTCCCTCCTCCTGTTTTGAATAGGGGCTGCTTTAAATTGATAATCTTCTCGTTGATGTTTTGGCTGTTTTCACTTTTTTCTTGAAGAGAGAGCTATAGCACAGCAAAATATCGGTGTCAACGGGAGGGGGAAAGGCGGCCGGAAGCATTTCCAAAAGGTTTTGGGAAATAGCTTCGCTCCCAATCGGATTTTTAACGCCATTCTCCGTTCGCTGTAGCTATTTCCCAAAACTCTTCCCCGAACATCGCATTCAATTATTATAGATTTGGAAATACTTCCGAGAATTGGGTAAAATATAAAAACATTATAGGGTGAAAGAAGAAATTTATCTTTATATAACATTTTGAATATTGTTTTGAAGGTGCATAATTTTTAGAGAAAGGAAAAGAAAGATGATTATCTCGAGCCAATTGAGGTTTCGGCGGTCAGTCTCGACATTCGCCGTCTTAATCTTTATCTCAGCCATTTTTTGTTTCTCGGCTCAGGAGAGAGAGAATAACTTGATGCCTGCGCCAAAGGAGATTTCTTTTGGGCAGGGGAAAATGGCCATCGATTCCAACTTTCGGCTGAGCCTGAGCGGATACAAAGACTCCAGATTGCTCAAAGCTGCCCAGCGCCTGATCCAGCGCCTGAGCGACCAGACTGGCATCCCTCTGCCTTTAGCGGTTGAAAAAGATGAATCCAAGGCTCTTCTGGTCATCCTCTGCCAGGGTCCGGGCGAAAGAATACAATCCCTGAAGGAAAACGAGTCTTACACTCTTGAAGTCTCTCCGTCGCGTGCCGCGCTGAAGGCCGCGACACCTGTGGGCGTGATGCGCGGCATCGAGACATTCCTGCAGCTTTTGGAAATGGATTCAGAGGGATTTTTTATGCCCGAAGTCCAGATTCAGGATGAGCCCCGCTTTCCCTGGCGGGGATTGCTGGTCGATTCCTGCCGCCACTGGCTGCCGGTCGAGGTCATCAAGCGCAACCTGGATGGGATGGCTGCTGTTAAGCTCAACGTTCTTCACTGGCATCTCTCAGAAGACCAGGGCTTCCGTGTCGAATGCAAAGCTTTCCCCAGGCTCCATCAGATGGGCTCTGATGGCAACTATTATACCCAGAAGCAGGTCCGCGAGATTATAGACTATGCCCGGGACCTTGGCATTCGAGTCGTTCCTGAGTTTGACATGCCCGGCCATTCGACCTCCTGGCTTGTCGGCTATCCGGAGCTGGCCAGCGCGCCTGGACCCTACGAGATTGAGCGCCACTGGGGGGTCTGCGACCCCTGCTTGGACCCTACCCGGGAGAGGGTCTATGTTTTCCTGGATACGTTCATAGGAGAGATGGCCAGACTATTTCCCGACGAATACTTCCACATCGGCGGTGATGAGGTCAGCGGAAAACACTGGCAAAGCAACCCCAGCATTGTCGCTTTCAAGCACAGGCAGGGAATGAAGGACAACCATGACCTGCAGGTTTATTTCAACAAAAGGATTCAATCCATCCTGCAAAAATACGGGAAAAAAATGGTGGGCTGGGACGAAATCTTCCATCCCGACCTTCCCAAGAGCATTGTCATCCAGAGCTGGCGGGGGCAGGAGACTCTGGCAGAGACCTCAAGAGCAGGATACATGGGAATTCTTTCCAACGGATATTATCTCGACCATTTTCTCTCTGCGGCTGACCATTATCGAGTCGACCCTATGGATAAGGAAGCCACTGATTTAAATGATGAGCAGAAGGCCCGCATCTTGGGAGGCGAAGCCTGCATGTGGGCTGAATTCATCTCGCCAGAGACTATCGATTCGCGCATCTGGCCGAGGGCGGCAGCCATCGCCGAAAGATTCTGGTCTCCGCAAGAGGTTAAGGACATAAAAGACATGTACCGTCGTCTTGAAGTCCTGGACCGGAATCTGGAATGGCTGGGCTTGATCCATGGCTCCAAATATCCTCAGATGATCATGCGACTGGCAGGAAAGAATAGCATCGATTCGCTCCAGGTTCTTGCTGATATCGTCGAGCCTGTCAAGTACTATTCGAGGTCCGGCTTCCGGGAGTACACTCAGGCCACTCCCTTGAATCGGCTGGTCGATGCCGTCCGACCCGAGAGCGGGAGAGCAAGGAAATTCCAGGAGATGGTCGAAGAAATGCTGGCCGATGCTCCTGCTTATGAGAGAAATCGGGAGATGGTGAAGAGGTGGTTGATGGAGTGGCGAGACAACAAGGCCAGGCTTCGGCCTGTCCTTGAAGACTCTTTTCTTTTGAAAGAGATACTCCCTCTTTCTGAGGACGTCACTTCGCTGGCTGAAGCCGGGCTCGAAGCTGTGAATTATCTCGAGAGCCGGGTGAAGCCGTCCCAATCTTGGTTTGATAATGTCTCTTTGCTCCTCAATCGTCAGCAAAAGCCTGAATATGAGCTCGTGGTCATGATTATCCCCGCAGTTTGCAAGCTGGTCGAGGCTGCGAGCGGCTTGCCTCTCTTGGTCAGCGATGACTTCCAAAGCGGAAATGCTCAGAATTGGATGCCGAATGTCACTGAAAACTGGCAGGTAGCTAAAGAAGAGAATTCAATGGTCTACCAGCTTATCGCTCCAGGGCCGATGGCCGCAGTCCGGGCACCGGCTTCCTGGTCGCTCCTCAAAGATTTTGATGTCGCAAGTTTTGTCTTAACAGGAAAGGCAAAATGCAAAGCTGACCCGGCCAATGATAAACGCGATGTCTGCATCATCTTTCATTTCCAGGACCCGACCCATTTCTATTATGTCCATTTTTCGGCATCGAGCGACGATGCCCACAATATCATCGCTCTGGTCAACGGCACGGACCGGGTAAAAATCAATAACGAGCCGGCCGGTCAATCCACAGCCAGGATGGTTGATTTGAGATTCCATGAGTTTAAGGTGACTTACGATGTCAGAAGCGGTGGAATCAGAGCATACCTTGACGACATGTCAACTCCAATTTTAATAGCTGTGGATAAGACTTTAGACCATGGGCTGGTCGGGGTAGGCTCGTTTGATGATACAGCGAGTTTCGACAATATTAAGCTTTGGGGAGAGATTATTAAGAAAGAGAGGGAATAGAAATGAAAAATAAGCCCATGAACCGCCGCGACTTCTTGAAAAGGTGCGCTGCTTCTGCAGCTTCTATCAAAGCTTTATCCAGCCAGAAGCTATTTGCGGGAGAAAAAAATGGCTTTGATGCCAAAGGCTTGCCAACCCGCATTCTTGGAAAAACAGGCGTGTCTATCCCGCTGGTCGTCATCGGCGGCGGCAGCCGGTTTTGCGCTGTCAAGGACCCGGAAAAGAGCGTTGAGATTTTGAACTACGGCCTTGACCACGGCTTTTATTACTGGGACACAGGCCATGACTATGTTTTTGGAAATGTTGTCAGCGAGGAACGCTACGGACTCGTCCTGAAGGAGAGAAGGAAAGAAGTCTTCCTGGCGACAAAGATACAGAAGAGGTCGTATGACGAGGCTATGCGCGACCTGGAAGAGAGCCTGAGGCGGCTCCAGACAGACAGGCTTGACCTTTTGCAGGTTCATAATGTTCAGTCCCTGGAGGATGTGGATAAAATCTGCGCCAAGGATGGAATTCTGAAAGCTCTGGTCAAGGCCAGGGATGAGAAGATAACGCGCTTCATCGGCTATTCAGGACACCGTTCGGCAGAAGCGATGATAGCCTTGGCCAACCGCTTTGATTTCGACACCATGCTTATTGCTTTGAATCACTATTCTGAGCGCATCGGAGACTTTGAGAAAGAGGCCATTCCTGCTGCAGCGGGAAAGAAGATGGGCGTGCTGGTGATAAAAGTCATCCGGCCGAGAGAGAAGGTGGAGAGCATATCTGCTGAGGAGCTCGTTCGCTATGCCCTGAGCTTGCCCCATGTCAATGCTGCGGTCATCGGAACCGACAGTCTTGAGGTGCTGAAGAAAAATCTGGACCTGGTCAAAAGCTTTATTCCCATGACTCCAGAAGAGATGCAAAAAATCAGGGTTGACCTCCAGCCTTTTTTTGAGGGAGGAGAAATACCCTGGATGCAGCCCGATTATTCGGATGGAAGTCCGGCCTGATTTTTATAGCAGAATCGAAAGCGCTGCCATCCCTTCACGAGATAAGAAGAGATGTCCACGCTCCCTCTGGCCGCTCGCCATGACAATGTAAAAAAATTCATTGTGTTTATATTTGCACGTGATTGAGACCTTAAAGAAGGAGAGAATCGATGAAAAGAGAAAAGGGGGTAATGATTTTTTGTCTGGCTAGCCTTCTTTTTTCACAGCCTTTTATTAAAAGACCTTCAATTGAAGGGGAAAACGACAGGGCTTATTGGTTGAGCGTACTGAGGAGAATCGCAGACCCCGTGCTCGAGGCTTTAAGCCGCAGCCAGTTAAAAAACAAGATGCCTGTGGAGACTCTGCCCGGTCTTGAGCAGCGAAGAAAAGTGACTCATCTGGAAGCCTTTGGCCGCCTGATGGCTGGAATGTCACCCTGGCTGGAGTTAGGTCAGGACGGGTCAGAAGAGGGGAAGCTTCGCCAGCGCTATATCGAGCTGGCGATTAAATCTCTTGCTAGCGCCGTCGATCCGGAGTCTGCGGATTTTATGAATTTCACCGAGGGAAGCCAGCCGCTTGTGGATGCCGCTTTTCTGGCCCAGGCATTGATACGGGCGCCCCGCCAGTTGTGGGGCAACCTTGATGAGGCGACCCGCAGCCGTCTCATCGGTGCTCTTCGTTCCACTCGAGCGATCAAGCCTTCTTTCAACAACTGGCTGCTGTTCAGCGCTATGGTCGAGGCCGCTTTGCTCAAGTTCGATGGAAACTGGGATTCGATGCGGGTTGACTATGCCCTGAGACAGCATGACCAGTGGTATAAAGGGGATGGAGTTTATGGAGATGGCCCGGAGTTTCACTGGGATTACTACAATTCCTATGTCATCCAGCCGATGTTGATCGATATCATCCGGACGCTGAAGGATGCCGGCCAGGCTTCTGAAGAGCAATTCCAGAAAGTGATGGCAAGAGCCAAGCGCTACGCCGCTGTTCAAGAGCGCCTGGTCTCGCCTGAAGGGACTTTCCCTCCTCTGGGCCGGTCTCTGGCCTATCGCTTTGGCGCCTTTCAGCTCCTGTCGCAGATGGCGCTGATGCATGAACTTCCGGAGGAGATCCAGCCAGCTCAGGTCCGCTGTGCCCTGACGGCCGTCATCCACAGAATGGTCGAGGCTCCGGGAACATTCGACGAAAATGGTTGGCTCAGGATTGGCTTCTGCGGCCACCAAGCCTCTATCGCTGAAGAATATATCTCAACCGGAAGCCTTTATCTTTGCACCGTCGGACTTCTTGCCCTGGGCCTTCCTGCGGACGATATTTTCTGGAAGAGCCCGGCCGCGGATTGGACGGGCAAAAAACTTTGGTCAGGCAAAGAGGGGAAAAACGAATAATTTTTAATCTGGAAAAAATGACATTAAGGAGAGAGGGATGAATCTATTATTTACAGTTCCAACCGATGCCTGGGGAAGCAGTTACGCTTTCTTTTATATGACGGCGCTGCTTATCGGCAGCCTGATTGCTCTTTATGAAGGATACCGCCGGAAATGGCCCCTTGTTCCCTGGCTCATTGTGCTGGCCTGGTGTGCGACATGGGGAGTTGTTGGCTCTAAACTGCTGGTTATTTCATGGGGAGAGTGGAATGCTGCTTTGAGCCATGGGCATATTCCATTTACTGCAGAGAAATCATTTTTGGGAGGGGTTCTCGGCGCAATTATCGGGGTATTCTTTGCCCGACGTTTGTTAGGCCTCCGTTACTCGGTTGCCGATGCCTTTGCTTTTGCTCTGCCGGTAGGGCTCGCCATCGGCCGCATCGGCTGTCTTCTCGGCGGCTGCTGCTTTGGGAAACCTACAACTCTGCCCTGGGCTATAGCCTACTCGAAAAATTCCTGTGCTTATGATGTGCACTTGTCCAGAGGCCTTATCGGTCATGAGGCGTCGACCTCGTTGCCTGTGCATCCAACTCAGCTTTATGAAATCATTTTCACCTTGGTGGTTGTGGCAATCCTCTGGAACTGTAGAAAATTAATGAAAAGGCCTGGAAGCTTATTGTATTTTTACGCAGCTATGTACGGCGGGTTTCGGTTCTTTGAAGAATTTGTTAGAGAAGGGGGCTCTGCCGTCTTCGGATTAAAGGCTGTCCAGTGGGGACTCCTCCTGGCGGTTTTGTCTTTTTCAGTTTTTTTGACCTGGAGAGAGCGGACCTTTCCTGTTCGATCAGAGGCTTCAGGATCTCTCCCAGATACGCTCAATAAGAATATAATTGCCGTAACTGCTATTTTAACGATTCTTTTCTTAGTTAAGGAATGGTTCACTCCCCTTGAAAGGACGACTTTAATCATCATCACTCTGCCAGCCTTTATTGGCATAGTGATTCAACTTGTCCGCAGTTTTGCCAAGCCCCTCATCCCTTGGGCCAAAATAACAGCGCTAGCTGTTTCAATCGTCTTCATTAGTTCAAGTTTTGATACAGATAATCCCACTGATGAAAAAAAGACCAGATATTATAACATTAGCCTTGCCGGCATGATGGGAAAATATGAGGAGACATGCGGCCCTGTGCACTCGTATTCTGTCGGTGGGGTGGGAATCTCACGGACAGATAGATTTGGTCAATTTGATAAATTGGAATACGGCGTAAGGGGCTATATCGGGAATGATACAAATGGAGGGTCAAATAAAATTCTAGGCATAAATCCCTATGTGCAGAGAGATTTTCATTGGATTGGCTTGGGGCTTGGGATAAATTTAGGAGACCTTTATGTAGATGGCGATTATTTAGAACATGGTTCATTTCTCCAAGCAGGGCTGAGAATCGGCCGACTTGACAAATTTTTTATAGAGGGCAAGCTTGCCGACCATTTTCCAGGGCCCTTTCCAGCTCCTCTCATAAAGCTCGGAATAGGATTTGGTTTAAAAAACGAAGGTTCCTTGAGGCTTGGTATCTCTGACGCAGGGTGGTATGTCCATCCGGACTTACCTATCGGTAATAATTGGGTTATAAGCCCTTTTCTTGCATTGGGTGATGAAAATACCCTGCAGGTGGCACTCGTATTGAGATTTAAATTTGGCAGCCGGTAATTATGCATGATAGAGTGGAAGCCAAATCCGGAATGAACAGAAAAATCAATTGGGGTATCTTGGGTTGCGCAAGGATTGCCCAGAGCGCGCTCGTTCCTGCCATTCAAGAAGCAAAAAATGGAGTTCTTTACGGAATCGCGGCTCGCGATGAAAAAAGAGCTCGAGACTGGGCGAGGAGATACAAATTTAAGAAATTTTACAAGGACTATCAAACCCTGCTCGACGACCCTGAAATCGATGCGGTCTATATTCCCCTTCCCAACAATCTGCATTGCGAGTGGGCTTGCCGCGCTGCCCGGGCAGGGAAGCATGTCCTCTGTGAAAAGCCTCTCGCCTTGAATTCTGGCGAAGTCCGCAAGATGATTCGCGAGGCGGACAAGGCGGATGTGCTCTTGATGGAAGCGTTCATGTACCGCTTCCATCCTCAAATAAAGAAAACACTGCAATTGCTTGAGTCCGGGGAGATTGGAGATGTTCGTTTTTTTCGGTCCTCTTTCACTTTCATGTATCTTGGAGATGAAGAGAATTACCGCTGGTCTCTGGAGATGGGCGGAGGGGCCCTTTACGATGTCGGCTGTTACACAATCAACGCCGCTCGCCTCGTTTTCAATGAGGAGCCGATTTCCATCTATGCCAGAGCGCATTTTCATCCTCGATTTAAAGTGGATTTATCAACGAGTATGCTGCTTGAATTCCCGCGAAACAGGGTTGCGCTCCTCGATTGCTCCTTTGAATCTCAGTTCCAGAGTTATTTTGAAATCGTCGGCACAGAAGGCAAATTAACCCTTCCCCGTTCCTATTCGGCTAAGTTGCTCAATGTTCCAATTCTTGTCTTGAAAGGAGATAAACTTAGAACAATCACCATTCCCTCGGCAAACCAGTATACACGGATGGTTGAGCATTTTGCTGAATGCATTATCCAGAGTCATCGCCCTCGCTATCCTGCAGAAGACTCGGATAAGACTATGCAGGTCATTGACGCTGCTTTTAGGTCGATTCGGACCGGCCGTCCCGTAAAATTATGAAAGAAGGGCATTTCGGCTTTTTCCACTACCAAGCCTGATTCTTCTCATGACAAACACAAAGTCTTTGCTTGCTATCACAGAAAAAAGATGCTACGTCCTAAAAAATTGTCCTTTCATGAAAGCCCAATTTCTTGTATACTTATTAATCTTATAAAGGAAGGAGGAAGTCATGAAAGGAAATGAAAAATTAATCGCCACACTCAATTCGCTTCTGGCAGATGAGCTCACTGCCATTAATCAGTATATGGTCCATTCGGAAATGTGCAAAAACTGGGGCTATACCAAGCTGCATGACCATTTTGAGAAGAGGGCCATTGCTGAGATGAAGCACGCCGAAGAGCTCATAGGTCGGATCATTTTTCTCGAGGGAACTCCGGTTGTCAACGAATTGCGCAAGATGCACATTGGCGTCGATGTGCCTCGCGCTCTGGCCAGTGACCATGTCTTGGAGGACGGCGCGATTAAAGCTTACAATAAAGCTGTCAAGCTCGCCGGAGATGTCGCAGATTTCGCCACAAGGGAAATCCTGGAGAAGATCCTTCAGGATGAGGACCAGCATATCGATGGGATTGAGGAGCTCCAGGACCAGATAAAGCAGATGACCCTTCAAATTTTTCTGGCGACCCAGGTTTAAGGGAAGGCTCTGCCTGATGTTGGTCTTGAGCTTGGCCCCTGCCAAATAGGTCGGAGCGAATAGAGTCGGCTTGAAACTGTTGTAAGGCAAGGAGGAAAGATGCTTAACACAAAAAAAAGAGAAATGCTTATCTTTTTTGGCATCATCGCCCTGGTTTTTTTGACATTTGTATTTGCCAGTTCCTGCAAAAGCGAAAAGAAGGCAGAAACTGAGATTGTTTCCTTTGAAACAATCACGCCCATATTCGGCAAGTCAGAAGCTAATGGTCCTGGCGCCTTTGATGCTTCTCAGGCAGATAATCAAATATTGATTTCCTATCGTTTTATCCCTAAAGATGCGGCTAACATCGACAAAGAGCTTGGAATCGACCTCGCGCCGAAAATCCAGGAGTTCTATAAGAAGCATAAAAAGATTGACATGATAACCTTCGGCCTCTACATTCCGCGTGTTGCCGGTCAACCAGAGTTTAAGCCTTATGTTTCATTCGATATAACTCGAAAAGTGATGAATGAAACGGTTTTATTGGATACCCTGGCAAGTGATATATTGAGGGTTGCCGAGAACGTAAAATATTTTGAATAGCTCGGGCAGAGTGGTTCGTCAGCACGCCACTTTTGCCCCAGCGAGGCAAAAGTAGCTCGGTTCAAGGCTTCGCTCTCCTCTCCCTTCGGTCGAGGAACCATGCCCGCTCAGCCTTTCACACGGCTTCCTCACCACTCTGCCTTCGCCATGCAGTTTAAAGCCTGTGTGTTTTTGAACCCACTGACCCGAGCTAACTGAACTTTGGTTGACAAGAATTTTATTTCGTCCTATAAATAAAGCTAATGGCCATCAAACGCTGCCCTTACTGTAAGGCAATCATCGAAGAAGAATCTGGATTCTGTTCCAACTGCGGAACTCGCCTTCTTTTCCCGGAGGATGAATCCAAGCAAGAGGAAATCCCTGGAGATAAGATTGTCGAGGAAGAGGAGATTCCTCCTGGAGAGCCTGAGGAAGTTGAGGCAGATGAGGAGCGCTCAAAGGAAGAGGAAATAGAAAAGGAAGAGAAGGAGCTTAAAGGAGGAGACAAGGAGCAAGCGGCTCGCAGCGAAGAAAAAGAAAAGAAAAATATTGAAAAATTCCTCAAGACAGTAAAGAGCGAAAGAGTTGAAGAAGAAAAAGAAGAATCCGATGCAAAAGGAGAGACACAACCCAAAAGTGGACAAATGGAATTTAAGACCGAAGAGCTGGACCAAATTCCTGATGCGCGAACAAAAGAGAGGGAAGACATTGAAAAATTTCTTGCATCCCTAAGAGGAGGAGGGAGGAAAGCCCCTTCTCCAGGAGCGCAAGCCCCTCCGACTCCTCAAGAAAGAGAGAAAGAAGCTCCTGAATCATTGGGAGAAAAAATTCCTGCTAAGACCCCTGGTGAAGTCGACACCGATGAGCGGCTTTTCATCAGGAAGGAGATTGAAGAGAGATTAAAAACAGGCTTCAAGGCTGAAGAGACTGAAGAGGCATCAGGGCCAGAAGAAGAGGAAAGAGAAGCGATCGATAGATTTCTGAAATCGGTAAAGAGGGAGAGAGCGGAGAAGGCTGGAATTCTTGAAGAGGAAGAAATTCTTCCGGATTCAAAAAAAATCTCAGAGGGAACCTCAAAATTAAAGGAAGCGCTTCCTCCCTGGGCAGAAAGAGTGCAAAAGGGCGCGGCCTTAGAAGTTGAGGCTGAGGAGAGAGAGGCGGCCCCTGAGCTCGGGAAAGAGCTTCAGGAGGAAGAGGAAGAGGTAGAGGCAGAGGAAAAAGAGGAGGGAGGAGAGGAAGCGCTGGATGAGCTTCCTATCCCAGAAAAAGAGGCCGAGCTCAAAGAGAGGATGGAAGAGGTGGGCCTTCCCTTTGAGGGAGAGATTGAAGAGGAGAGAGCCGGGAAAAGACGGGCGCCTTCCCGTTTATCGACCTGGCTGAAACGAAGAGCCTTTGACCTGCTCTCCATCGCAGTTTTTTGGATTATTTCCCTCTGGCTTGCTTCGCGGCTGATGGAAGTTTCACTCTTTAAGCTGATTTCAGTTTCAGCCCTTCCGTCGCTCGGCTTTTATCTTGTGCTCCTCGTGATTTATTTTTTCTTCTTCATCCTGATGCTGGGCGCGACTCCGGGTGACCTTATATTTTCCGGGGAAGAGTAAGTCCCGATCTCCCCGCCTAACTTGAAATTTTTTCCAAGAAACCTTTCTTTTGCCTTCTCGTCGGAAGAAATCTTCTGAGGAGTGCCCTGGATCAGAATTTCACCCTCGTCTATGATGTAAGCTCTGTCTGCAATCTTAAAAGTCTCACGGACATTCTGGTCAGAGATGATGATGCCTATATCTTTGGCCTTCAAATTCAATAGAATTTTTTGGAGGTCGATGATGGTTAAAGGGTCGATTCCGGTGAAAGGCTCGTCGAGGAGGAGGAATTTCGGTTTAATGACAAGGGAACGGCAAATTTCCAGCTTTCTTCTCTCTCCGCCCGACAGGCTGTGCGCTGCCTGTTTGGCCAGGTCAAGAAGTCCCAGTTCTTCAAGAAGCTGCCTGGCAATTTTTTCCCTCTCCTTTTTCCCCATGGGCTGGAGCTCAAGGATTAACCTTAGGTTATCCATCACCGATGCTTTGAGAAAGACAGAATGTTCTTGTGGAAGGTAAGTGATTCCCGCCGTAGCTCTGAGATAGCTTGGATAGCGAGAGATGTTTTTTTCGTCGAGAAAGATGCTTCCACTGTCGGGCTTCAGGAGGCCAGCCATCATCTGGAACGATGTCGTTTTTCCGGCTCCATTCCTTCCCAGAAGCCCAAGGATCTCACCAGAATGAATCTCGATATTCACCCCTTTGACCACAAGCCGATGGTCGAAGCTTTTTGTCAAGTTTTCTGCTCTTAAGACAGACATTGCAACATACTTTCTCGTCGGTTAAAATACTAATTTCAATCGCCGAAGCTGTCAAGACGAAATGAAAAAAGTTATCAGCGCTTCGCGAAGGACAGACCTGGTTGCCTTTTTCCCAGAATGGCTCTCATCGGTTCTCAAGGAAGAGAAAGCGAGGGTTTACGGCCCTGCCGGCCATACCTACACTGTCGATTTGAAGCCTGAAGCGATTCACACTTTTGTCCTTTGGTCAAAAAATTTCTCAAATCTCATTGAAGACAAGAGTGAGCTGCGCAAATATCTTCAGAGATATGAACAGCTTTACCTCCATTTCACCATTACCGGGCTTGGGGGAAGCTTCATAGAAAGAGGAGTTCCTCCTCCTTCAGAAGCAATTTTTCAACTGGACGACTTGATAAGATTTGTTAGGCACCCAGCGAGACTATCCAACCGCTTTCACCCTATTGGATTCTGG
>CAZYBE010000010.1:73912-94693 GCA_964645765.1 uncultured Eubacteriales bacterium | reverse complement strand
CGGTTTTCTCAACACCCAGCCTGATCCTTTTCATACCACAAATTTAAAAGTGCTTACGAAAACATCTTTTCCTTTATGGATGGCAAATCTTGTGTGTAAAAATAATTTACAGCGAACGTTTGCTTCATAAGAATTAAAATGTTTTCCAGGAGGGGAGCGCTTATAAAAACAAGGTCAACCTGGCATAAATTTTGCTTATGATTATGCCTAACATTCCAGGAAAAAACGATAGAAAAAAGGGAGAAAAAAAGAAACCTCGCAAGTGAAAGAAACAGTAAGGAAGATGTCATGAGCAAAAAAGCGTTGGTCATCCTGATTGTTATGAGCCTTTTTCTTCTTACCTTTTTTTCGGTCTTAACAGTCTTTGCCCAAAACGAGGTCAAAGTCAGCAAAAAGTTATGGGTCGCATGTCCGAAAAACCTCGTCGTCTTTCATATTCTTGTCATGCTCAGCCCTTCTGGCGAGGCCATGAAGCAGCGCTACTTTCATCCCTTGACAAAGAAAGCCAGGGACCATTTCAGCGAATTCAGGAACCATCCAGCCATCCAGAGCACTGACCAGATGTTCAAGACGGCGTGGTATTTTGTCCTCAACAACATCGCTTTCTATTACTCTGAATTTCCCGAGGCAAAGCTTATCAGAGAATTTCCTGAAGAATACAAAGAATGGAAGTCTCTGGAAAAAATGATTTCAGATTATATCACCTCTGTCAGAGATTTTTATTTACGCTCCAGATTCGAAAATTTCTGGGAAAATCATCTCCAGGAAATTCAGGCGGTGATGATGGAAGTCAAGGATAACCTTCCTTCGGTTGACATTCCGCAGTTGATGGAAGGTTTTTACGGCAAGCCAGTCGAGCGATTTTATTTTGTCCCTTGCCCTTTCATGGCCGGCTCTGCCACCCATGTCGAGGTAAACGATCATGGAAAGTGGATATTCTATGACCTCGACGGCTTTCAGAAATATTCAGATAGCTTTTCAAACGTCTATTTTGCCTTTCACGAGTTCAGCCATAGCTTCATCGAGCCCACATCAAGAAAATATTCAGAAGAAATCAATAAACTTGCTTATCTTTATCAGCCTCTGAAAGAGGACTTCCAGCGGCTGGGCTATGCGAACTGGGACCGTGCCTTTGCTGAGCATATGGTGACTGCTGGCCAGCTGCTCCTGACGAGGGAAGCTTTTGGAGAAGAGAAAGCAGAGAAAATGCTGGAAAGGGAGAGCAAGCAAGGCTTCAAGCTCTTGAGCCGATTCTGCAATTATTTCAAGGAGTACGAGGTGAATCGCGGAAGGTTTAAAGACATCGAAGCTTTCTATCCAGAGATTTTGAGCAGGCTTTCCCGCTTGAAGATTGAGGAATTCAGAAAGCCTGGAATTATGGGATTTTACCCTGAATACAGGGAAGATAAGCTTTTTATCAAGGACTTTGTTCCTGATTCGGCTTTACAGAGAGCCGGAGCTCAAAAAGAAGATATTTTGTTCGCTATTGGAAAAGATAGAATAAATTCCGAAGATAGTTTCAATAAGGCAAAAGAAAAATGGTGGAATAACGTCAAGGAAGGCGATTCGGTGGAGATTATCATTTTCAGACAGGGAAAGGAGATAAGAATATCCGTTCCAGTTCCTTTTGTCATCGACTACAGATATATTGAGCGAAAATAAGGATATCTTTCTTTCCTCTCTCAGGCGTCATTTTTAAGTCAGTCAAAATCTGACCTTAATTTTGCCACTTATCATTATAAAGGCAACGCTCCTGAAACTCTTTCCTGGATTGCTTTCTCCATGTTGACAGTTTTTTTCTGCCGCTGTATATTACAAAATCCTTAACAGAAGAAACATAAGACAAAAGGAAGGATCTTTAGAGAAAAATTCATATTTTTTTGGGAGGTCTGAATGGCAAAGACGATGAACAAAGCGTTTTTTTTAACGATAGGCCTTTCGTTGATAATCATCACAGCTGCCCTATCAGTGCCGAAAAAGAGCTATGACCTTTTTGAAAGACCAAAAGCATGCGCCCAGTGCCATAAAGAAATTTACATGCAGTGGAAACAGGCCATGATGTCCCAGGCTTACACCCATCACTGGGATGAGATTGAGTATTTCAAGCTGGCCCTTCCCCAGGCTGAAAAGGACCCCAAGGTCGCCGAAATCAAGGCTGGGTGCAACGGCTGCCATGCTCCCTCAGCCCTTTACGTCGGGGACATCCCGCCTCAGCCGCCTTCAGCCAACACCAGGGCTAATGAATCTGTCTTCTGCGACATCTGCCACACCATAACCGGATTTTCTGGCGATACTCCCTTCAACTACAATTACCTGCTTTCGCCGGGCAAGATAAAATACGGGCAAAGGCAGGGAATCGTCTCTCCTCATCATGAAACAAAATATCTCGACTTTATTAAATCGCCTGATTTCTGCGGAACATGCCATAATGAAAAAGACCCTTATGGAATCTGGGTGAAGTCAACTCATCTGGAATGGAAAGACGGCCCTTATTCCAAACAGGGGGTGAGGTGCCAGGACTGCCACATGTGGCACGCTCCAGGGAAGAGCGCGGATATGGGGGAGATGCTGCCTGACATGGCCAACCACAATTTCCCCGGCGGACATGTGCTGGCGAAGCTCAGAGGCGCCATCGAGATCAAGGTCTATGCTGATGCTGAAGAGCTTGTTCCTGGCGATAGAACAATCATCAGTGTCCATCTTTACAACGCCAAAGCCGGACACAAAGTCCCGACCGGCTCGGCCGAGGAACGGCAGCTCTGGCTCGAGGTGAATGCCGTGGACTCCAAAGGGAACCGCTATGTCCTGCCCGTGGACAAAAAAGGGTTCAAAGGAGAGGAATACACGATTACCTCCAATGAGCTTGCCTACCAGGACATCGGCGAGATGATGATGGATATCAAGGACTTCAAAGGCTTGAAGCGGGATGACATCGAAGAAGGCCACAGGATATTCCGTCTTCCCTATTTTGACCCAAAGGGAAGGATGACCATCGGCCAGTGGAACACAGCCTCTCTTGGAGTCGATTACCGAATCGGCCCCAGGGAGACGAAGATCGAAACCTACACCTGGACGCTTCCCCAGACTCTTCCTGAGGGCAAGCTCCGCGTCGAGGCCAGGCTTCGCTACCGGCTGCTCGTCAAATCTGTCGCCGAATTCCTCGGAGTTCCTGCCGATGAGTACGAAATCAAGGAAATTAATTCTGCGGAGACAGAGGTTAATATCGTCTATTGATTCAGGATAATCTCTCATTTTTGTTCTAAGCAGCTCAGAGCTGGCGTTCATTAAGAGGAGAGTAAAGGGAAAAATAAATAATAGAAAAGACCCCTCTCATTCTTATTCTCAATGGAGGGTGATGAATTTAATGAAAAGGAGCTAATATGAAAAAGCTTATATTTTCAATTATTTGTATCTTACTCTTAGCTCGGCTTTCTGCAGCGATACCTGCCTTTGCCAGAAAATACAATTATTCCTGCTCCAACTGCCATGCGCCCGTTCCCCATCTGAAGGCATTCGGCGAGGAATTCATGGATAACGGCTACCGCATCCCGGACAAGGAGCCTCCCCGGGCGACGATTGACACCGGAGACCCCATTCTCCTCCTTCAAAGGGAATTGCCATTGGCTTTCCGGATTGACGGCTTTCTCGACTATGAGCGCAACTCGAGCATCAAGCCTGACATTAAATCTCCTTTTGTGATGAAGATTCTGTCCGGAGGGAACATCTCAAGCTCCATTTCCTATTACACCTATTTTCTCTTTAGCGAGGAAGGAAAGGTCGCAGGGCTCGAGGATGCCTATCTCTATTTCAGAGATGTCTTCGGGCTTCCTCTATCTTTTGTTTTTGGACAGTACCGTGTCTCAGACCCGATCAAGCCCTCCGAGCTCCGTTTGACCTTCGAGGATTACCTGATTTATAAGTTTAGGGTTGGGCTGTCTGAGATCAGTCTCTCCTATGACCGGGGCGTCATGGGAAGTTTCTCGACAAAGTCCCAGACTGACTTTGTTTTTCAGGTCGTCAACGGAAACGGAATCGACACCCCTGAAATCTTCGACAAGGATAAATACAAGAGCTTTGTTTGGAGAGTCGGCCAGAGTTTCAGCAAAAAGAAGATAAAAATCGGGGTTTTAGGCTATTACGGCAAGGAGGGAGAGGAGGGAAAGACCAACACGGTGAGCTACATCGGACCTGACCTGAGGATCAGGCTGCCAAAGGTCGAGCTCATGCTTGAGTACGTTCATCGGAAAGATGACAACCCGATGTTGGCCGAGCCGGCTCAAAAGCAAAAGACCGACGCTTATCTGGGCGAGCTCATATTTTCTCCTTATGGTGAAGGAGGAAAATTATTCTTCACCCTCGCCTATAACCAGGTCAAATCCTCATTTCAGGAGATTAACTACCAGAAGGCGACTCTGAACATAAGCTATTTGCTCCGCAGAAACCTGAAATGGATGAACGAGTGTACTCTCGACCTCAATAGAAAGGACCATCGCTTTTTAACAGGAATCATCGTCGGAATATAAGCACTTTTTTTGCAAGCAAAGATTTCCTCAGAAAGGCTACCTAATCCAGGGGACAAATTCAGGGGACACATTACTTAATTCATGAGTTAGATTTTATTTTCCCCTTAATTCCCCATGCATGATTCAAATTGAATTATGGCTCCAGAGTCAGCCCATGCTGTAGCAGCTACTGAAGCTCTCGAATCTTTGGCAGAAATATCCAGATCGAGGCAGCAGAGCCGAGCAAGATCAAAGACCAGAGTATGACTGTTGCCGGCTCGCCGGCCTTTTCGGCAACAGCTCCTGCCAGCAAGCCGCCAATCGGCATAAAGCCGAAAAAGGTGAAGCTGTAGACGCTCATCACTCTTCCTCGCAATTTGTCTGAAGCTAAGGTTTGAACAAGGGTATTGGCCAGGTTGAAGATGAGAATCGATGCCCAGCCCACACCGACCAAAGCCAGAAGCGAGAGCGGCGTCCGTCGCACCAGGGCAAAAGCGAGCAGGCCGACAGGGAAAGCAAAGGTTCCGAGAGTTAAGAGTTTGCCCTTGAATTTGAAACGGCCGAGTGAGGCAATCGATAAGGCGCTGATCAACGCCCCAAGACCTCGCGCTGAAAAGAGAAGGCCGTTGACTGAGGCATTGCCGTGAAGAATCCTTATCGTCCAGGCTGGGATGAGAGTGGCGAAGGAAATACCGAACAGAGTTATCATGCCTACGAGGCCGAGCAGGGTGCGAATCATCGGGTGAGATAGGACATAGCTCAATCCTTCTTTCAAGTCGACAAGAACAGAAGTCTGTTCCTCTTGTATGGGTTGCGGGTTCAGGTTCATCATCGCCAGCAAGGCGGCAATGACGGCGATGAACGAGATACCATTCAGGGTGAAGCACCAGGCTGGACCAAAAAGAGCATAGGTCACTCCAGCGATTGCCGGGCCGAAGGCAGTGGCTGAATTGAACATGGTTGAATTCAGGGCGATGGCGTTGGTCAGGTCTTCACGCTCGACCATTTCCAGGACAAAAGCCTGCCGCGCCGGCGCATCAAAGGCGTTGGCCACGCCCAGTCCAAAGGCTAAGAGAATGATATGCCACGGTTGGACAAGCTTGAGAAAGGTGAGGCCGGCCAGGAAAAAAGCCAGAATCATCATCGCTGTCTGGGTGACGAGGAGCAAGCGCCGCCGTGACATCCTGTCCGCAACAACACCCGCGTAGAGCATGAAAAGCCAGGTGGGAATTCCAGAGGCGAAGGCCACATAACCCAGGTAGACCGGCGAATGTGTCAATTGGAAAACAAGGAATCCCTGAGCTGTGATCTGCATCCACGTCCCGAACAGGGAAACCATCTGGCCGAAGAACCAGAGCCGGTAGTTGCGGCTTCTCAGCGCGGTAAAGGTGTGAGACCACTTGAACCTCTGCCTGAAGTCAACGATTTCCTGTTTTATGGTCATCGGCCTGCGATATCCTCATCTCCACTTAAATTATCCTCTTGGGCAAGCCTAATAAAGAAACATGATTTGCTTCCCGAAGAAGAGTCAATCTGGTGATAGGCAATTGATTAGAGAAATATATAAGTGGTGAATTATACGTTAATCATTTATACGAAGCAATAATTAGGAATTGTTAGGAATAGGAATAAAGCATTACCGATCTCTTTCCTCAGGCTCGAGGAGGGGATACTCTTTGGGGGGCTCGACGCCTAAAAGATTCTTCACAAAATAATCCCATCTCTTTCGAACAAAATAACCGTTGCCCAGGCCGTGATGCTTGTTGGGCATGATGAGCAGGTCAAAATCCTTGTTGGCTTTAATCAGCGCATCGACAAACTGCAATGTGGCAGCAGGATGAACATTGTCGTCCAGGTCGCCGTGGACAAGCAGGAGCTTTCCCTTTAAGTTAGCGGCAAGAGTGGGGTTGGCCTGCTGCTTATAGTGCTCGCCCACAGGATAGCCCATCCAGAGCTCATTCCACCAGACTTTGTCGCTCCGGTTGTCGTGGCATCCGGATGAGGAGACAGCGACCTTGTAGAATTCAGGGTGGATGAGCAGGGCATGGGCAGAGTCGTATCCTCCTGCAGAATGGCCGTAGATTCCGACGCGGTCTAAATCCAGATATGGATATTTCTCTGCCAGTTGTTTTATAGCCAGGATGTGGTCTTCAAGGCCAGAATCCCCGAGGTTTTTGTATGAGACATTATGGAAGGCCTTGGAGCGCATGGCTGTCCCCATGCCATCCACAGTCACCACGATGAATCCGAGCTCAGCGATGGCCTGGTCGTGCGAGGATGCCTGGAAGAATTTGGGTGTCCTGACCGCCTGCGGTCCATTGTATATACCGTCGATGACCGGATATTTATGAGAGGGATTGAAGTTCGACGGCCGGTAGATTGCACCGTAAATATCGGTCTTTCCGTCACGGCCTTTGACTTGAAAAGGCTCTGGCCAGGGCCATCCTGCTGCCAGGAGCAATTCGGCATCCGCTTTTTCCAGCTCGCGGATGAGTTTTCCATCAAAGCTTCGGCGGATAATAGATGCGGGAATAGTGTTGATCTTGGAGTAAGTATCGACGAAGTATTTTCCATCGGGTGAAAATCTGACAGAATGGTCAGCGTCTTCAGGGATCAGCAATCTAAACTTTGTGCCGTCGAGATTCACCCGGTAAAGATGGCGCAGGTAAGGGTCGCGCCCGGCCTCCTTTCCTCCTGCGACGAAATAGACCTGGCGGTTTTTCTCATCGACATGGACAATCTCCCGCACCACAAATTCACCTTTTGTGATTTGATTCTTGAGCTGGCCGGTCTTCCCATCATAGAGATAGAGATGGCACCAGCCGTCCCTTTCCGAGCCCCAGATGAACTCAGAACCATTGCCGATAAGGCTTAAATAAGTCATGTGGGGGTCAACGCAAGTTTCAGAGGTCTCGGTGAGAATAAGCCGAGTTTTGCCCGTGCTTGGGTCGGCTTCATAGAGGTTGAGCTTCTGGTACCCTCGCTCTGTTTCAGCGAAATAAATTCTCCGGCTGTCTTCTGTCCAGACACCGTTGCCTCCTGCCTTCCACATCAGGAGGTCAAGGAGGAGCGGTTTGCCATCAATCGGAATCTGCTTTTTTCCCTCCACATCAAAAACAACCGGCTCCCCTTGAGGGAGAAATTCATCCCCAGGAAGGGGATAGACCCAGGAAAATAGCTTTGCCCGCTGCTCTCCTGGAGGGGCAAACTGGAGGAGATGATGCCTTTTTGCCTTCCGCTCGTCCATGCGCGAGGTCAGAAGCTTCTTGGAATCAGGCGACCAGGTCGCAGAGACTCGCATTTTTGGAGCGCCGGCACCTGCCCGGATGAGAGTCTGCAGGTCTGGCGTTGAGGAGGCGTAAGCATAGGATTCCTCGCCATCATGGCTTAACTGAATCTCCTCGCCTGTCGAAGCCAGGCGAATATAGAGGTTATAATTACGGACAAAGGCAATCCATTTTTTGTCAGGAGATGGAAGCTCGTCGATAGGAGTCTCTTTTTTCTCAGTCTTTGTGCACTTGTAAGTCTTGAGGTCGCAGGTCCAGGTTGTTTTTCCGATGTCAAATTGAATGGCCGTTTCTTTATCAGTGAAGGTGAAGCTTTCAAAAGGCAATTTGTTGGATTGATATTTTTCTCCGGAGGCGCTTGAAAGGGCCTCGGCAAGCTTCTCCTGGTCAAAGGCCGGCTTAATGGAGTTCTGTTCGGGGTTGACCAAGAGAAAGACTTTTCCGTCCCTCAGGTCTTTCTTATACCAGAACCGAGAACTCTCCTCGATCCAGCGAGGTGTGACCCGGTCGTTGAAGACCAGCTTGCGGGCATTCGTCGGAAGAAACTTCTCGGCGCGCTTGTAATCTTCCAGAGTACCTTGTGCTTTCAGACTGGAAGGAGCAAGAACACAAGAAATCATAAAGGCCGAAATCGCGATAAATCTTGTGACTTTCATCTTCTCCTCCTTTTCTGCAGGATTATATACAATATTTATATAAATCTGTAAAATATTTGCTATTATCAAAGAAATTACAGAAAAATAGAGGGAAGAACTCGGGAAAAAGGAGGCCGGAAAGGGTTCAATCAATAAATCCAGAGGAAAGTCGATTTAAAGGATTTGAAATGAGAATTGCTCGTAGCTTTAAAAGAGGAAAAGGGCTCTTCTTCATTTTCTTGTTATCATTCAATTTCGCTCTGATTTGGGCCGATCAAGAATCCGAGTTTAAGAAGGACAGGGAAGCAAGAGATACAGAACCTAAGGTTGACGAATATGTCAAGCCCTATATCGATGCCGGGGGTTTCAGCGGAGCGATTCTCATGGCAAAAGCCGGGAAAGTCTTGCTGAGCAAGGGGTATGGAATGGCGAATTATGAGCTCGGCGTTTTGAACACCTCAAAGACCAAGTTTCAGATTGCATCCATCTCAAAGACCTTCACGGCTGCTGCCATCTTGATTCTCGAGGAGAGAGGGAAATTGAAACTCACTGACACTCTCTCCAGTTTTATCTTGGATTATCCGAACGGCGATAAAATCACCATCCATCATTTGCTCACTCATACATCAGGGATACCGAATGTGAATGATTTTCCGGATTATGAGCAAAAATCGAAACTTCATCACACTCTGACAGAAATCATCGCCATGTTCAAGAATAAACCTCTTGAATTTAATCCGGGCGATAAATATCAATACAGCAATTCAAACTATAATCTTCTGGCTTTCATCATCGAGAAGGCTTCCGGGATGAGCTACGGCGAATTTTTGAAGAGAAATATCTTTGACCCCCTTGAAATGCATGACACTGGACACAATGATAGGCCCGAATCCCTGCTCAAAAATCGCGCTTCTGGCTATGTCCCTGCCGGCGCTAGCGGCATCGAAAATGCCCCTTACCTTGACTGGTCGATCAAGACCGGAAATGGGTCGCTGTATTCGACTGTCGAGGATTTATACAATTGGGACCGGGCTTTCTCCACTGAAAAAATATTGAAAAAGGAAAGCCTGAAAAAAATTTTTTCTGAGCAGGCGAAGGGCATCGGCTATCCTTGGTTTCTTGGCAAACGCTTGAACAGAAGAGTGGCCTATTATAACGGAAGAAGCCCTGGGTTCACTTCTTATTTAGATAGATATCTAGATGATGATGCCTGCATCATCATCCTCAGCAACAATTATGCGCCTGTGCCCCATATGGTGATCAAAGATTTGGCTGCCATCCTCTTTGGCGAGAAATCTGAACGACCGGCTGAGATGAAGCCTGTGAAACTGGAGGCGCAGGTGCTGGATGGTTTAACCGGGCGCTACCAATTCGGCACTGATTTCTATCGGCCGGGAGCGGTAATAAATATAGAAAGGGAAGGCGATTATCTCCTCATGAAGTGGAGCGATACATTTAGCAGCCCGCTCCTGCCGCTTTCTCCAACCAAGTTTCTTGAGAGGAATTTCTGGGCAACGATTATCTTTGAGAAGGATGAGAGAGGAAAGGTAACAGGCTTGATGTGGCGAGATACCTCTGACTATCCTGCCCGCAAGCTTGAATATCAATAAGTAATCCAGTTTTCAACATGGAGGCCAGGAATATCCTTGAAATGCTTGATATTCCTGGTGATGAGGATTAATTGATGTTGGATGGCAATAGAAGCAATTCGTAAATCCGGTTCACTTTTGACCAGACCCTTGTTTTCGAGTTTCGCCTTGATTTTCCCATAGACTCTTGCGCTCCCTTCGTCAAAGGCTAAAATCGTCACATTGGGGAATACCTTTTCTTCAAAGATGCGAATAATTTTCTCGCGATTGGGAGATCTATGCGCACCATAATATATTTCAGCCATATTTATAGCGGTGCTGAATTGAATCTCTCTGGGAATTTTTTTTAATCTCTTTAGTAAATATGGAGAAGGATTTTCCTTGACCACATTGCTTAAGACGTCTGTATCAAAGAGATACATTAAAGTTGTATTTCCCGGCTCTTCTCTCTTTTTCTTTCGCTGTAAATTAAATTGCACATCTCGTCTATTTCTTTGTCAATATCTTTAAGCGATTTTTGGGCCAGAATCAATCCTTGACTCTGACCTTTTTTTAAATTTTGGTAGGTTTCAAAGGGCATAATAACAGCTACTCTCTTTCCTTTTCTGGTGACCATGATATTACTCTTTCGATAGATAAGACGATTTATGATTTCTGATAATCTCGCCTTCGCTTCGGTGAGAGTAAAAATCTCTTTCATAGTCTCTTTTCTATTTATATAGTCTAAATGACTATATATGTCAAGTTTGAACCATCAGTTTTTTTTCTTTTTTCCCAGTAATATTTAATTTATTATTGGCTATGTATTTTGGGGATAATAAGATCGATAATTAAAGGAAAATTTAGAGAGAAATCTCAATTTTCCTTGATTTTTTTCTTATGGATAGATATTTTTCAGTTCTCTATACCTTTCAAAGCTCTAAGCAAAGTCATTCAAATAGAAAATTTAAAATAAAGAACAAGGAGGGAGAAATGAAGATAAGAACGAAGGTTCTTTGGCTGGCGTTGTCTCCATCGAGCACGGGAGCCTGCTTGATGATGAAGGCATTCAGTTGATGAAGGAGCATGGCAATTATCTGGTGGCAGATATTTACAATCACGATTTCATCATCACTGAATTCGCGCGCCTCGGCTACCCTGAAAAGCTCATTGAGAAGGAAAAGAAAATTGGCGACTTGCAGAGAGAAAATTTTCGGCGCGCTGTCAAGGCCGGCGTCAAGATTGCCTTTGGCACTGACTCCGGAGTCTATCCACACGGCTGGAACGCAAAGCAGTTTGCATACATGGATCATCGCCATCTCCGGTGACCCTCTCAAGGACATCAGCGAGCTCGAAAGGGTGAAGTTCGTGATGAAAGGCGGGATCGTTTATAAAAAAGAATAGCTTTTCCACTAGTTTGAATTTTTATTCAGGCATTTGGACAATCTGCAAGAATTCTTTTGTCCTGCTTGTGGAAGATTCTCTTTTTTCTATCCTTCTTTGTCTGGATAAGTGATATAATTTCTATTCAAGTAATTTTCAAGAGAAAGTGCAAAGCTTGTGTGAGAGAGAAAAGTGAAGCTTTTCCTCAAAATTTGACTAGAAAGAAAGGGGATTATGTATAAAAATTGCCCTCATTGCGGCACCGGATTAAGGCTTAAAAAAATAGAGAGAAGGCTAAGAGTTTTCTGCCCATTCTGCCACTGGGTTTACTATGAGAATCCGTTGCCGAGCGCAGCCGCATTTGTCAGGAATAAAAAAGACGAAATTCTTCTCATCCAGAGGGGAGTGGAGCCTGGCAAGGGAAAGTGGGCTTTGCCATCAGGATTCATCGAAGTCGAAGAGACACCTGAAAATGCCTGTCTCAGGGAGCTTGAGGAGGAGACAGGGCTCAAAGGAGAAATCAAGAGACTCGTCGGAGTCTATTCTCAAAAATCCCAGCTCTACAAAAATGTCTTGATCGTCGCCTACGAAGTTAAAGGCAGGGGAAATCTTTCCCCTGGCTCTGATTCGCTGCAAGCAGAGTATTTTCGAGCAGACAATCTCCCTGATATCGCCTTTCCCAGCCATGCAAGAATTATCGAAGATGGAATAAAGAAGAGATGAAAGCCGCCCTTGATTGCTATCCTTGTTTTTTCATGCAAGCCCTCAAGACCTCAAGGATTGTCACTTCTGATGAGAAAAAGATACTGGAGATACTGAATGAGGTGAGCGCTACTCTCCCTCGAATCCCGTTTGATGTGACTCCTTCTGAGATAGGGAGGCAGGTTTACCGGATTATCTCTGCCAGGACGGGCGTCAAAGACCCTTACCGGAAATTAAAAGACGAATCCATCCGCCAGGCCCTATCTTTTTATCCTGAAATGAAAAAATTGATAGAGTCTTCCAAAGATAGATTGATGACCGCAGTCAGGCTCTCCATCGCCGGAAATATCATTGACTTTGGTGCCCATGCAAAGTTTGACCTGAAGAAAGACATTGAAAGGATATTATCCCAGGACTTCGCCATAAATCATTACCCTCAATTCTGCAAGGCTTTGGCGACGGCGAAGAAAATTCTTTATTTGGCGGATAATGCCGGAGAGACTGTTTTTGACCGCCTTCTCATCGCAGAGCTTCATAAGCCCGTCCTCTATGCTGTCCGAGAAAGCCCGATTATCAACGATGCTACTCGGGAGGATGCCCTTCTTTCTGGAATAAGTGAGGTGGCGGAAATCATCTCTTCCGGCTGTGATGCGCCGGGAAATATCCTGAAGTTTTGCTCAGAGGAGTTTTTAAAGGCCTACCAGTCAGCAGGCCTGATCATCAGCAAGGGGCAGGGGAACTACGAAGGCCTGTCGGATGAGAAGCGTCCCATCTTTTTTCTCTTGAAGGCAAAATGCAGCGCCATTGCCCGCGAATTAAGAGTTGAAGAGGGAAGCATCATCCTGGCCAAGGCGAGCTCAGGCTGAGTAGCTCAAAAACACGCCGCTTTTGCCCCAGCGGTTACTCGGAGGGGGAACAGCTTCGCTTTCCCCCTTCCGACGGTCGCCCCGATTGGGGCTCCCTGCCTCCCCTTCTCGGGCGTTTACCAACGCCCTGCGACCGAGGGGACACACCCCCTCGGCTCCCCCGCTGATTTGTGGCAAGCCACAAATCAGCAAAAGCGGCTCGATTTCAGGTTAAGCGTTAAGGAGGGCCAGCGGCTTTCCTGACGAGTTGGGACTTGTCCTCTTTCAGCTCTTCAAGGGTCTTTTGAATTCTCTCGTCCTGAGGGAACTTGGCTAAGGCCCAGGCTGCAGCTGCCCGGACAGAAACAGGCTTGCTTCTTTGGAAGGAAAACAGCTTGCTCGCTTTGGCCACGGCAATCAATGTCTCGATAGAATCCGGCGAAACAATCATTCCCAGGGTTCTGCAGGCCTGCGTTTGCAGCAGAGCTCTCGGTTCTTTCTGCGTGAGGTTCTTCGGTCTTATGATTTCCAGAAGCAGAGGTACAGCCTCAGGAATTTTTCTTTCGGCAAATACACCGAGAATATCCAGCTCAGGCTTTTTCTCAGCCACAGTGAACATCTCAAGAAGAGCCGAGTCGACGTCTTTTCCTGGGATTTGCTTCAGGACTTCGATGGCCTGGACAACCGTCTCCGCCGGCCCGAGAAGGGCTATTTCGCGCAGCAGAGGAACAAGACTCGAATGGTCGAGAAAAACATCAGCGACTTTTAACATTCTGATGAGCGTTAAGGCCGGAGAAGCATGATTTATTTTCTTCAACATGGCCTCCACGGCCTCGTCTCCAGCCTTCTTGATAATCGTTGCTGCCAGCCGCCTTGTCTTTAGCGACATATCAGAAGTTATCGCCTTGAATCCAGCCTCAGCCAGTTTTAATGGCTCCTGGTGAGACAGCCAAGCCGCTGCTTTGGCCTTGGTTATGGGGTCCTCAGAATTAAGCTCCTGGAAAGAGAGGTTGATATCCTGTTCTGCTTCCTTCACAGTTTTCAAATCGGCCTGAACGGTTGCAAATGCCTGTGCCCTGGAAGGAGTCACTTCTTGAGGAGGAGCCTGTTCTCTAATTGGGATATTTTCTCTAGGAGGAGCTTCTTCATGTCTAGGAGGAGCTTCTTCATGTCTTGGAGGAACTTCTTCAGGCAGGGCTGCTTCTTCAGATAAGACCTCTTCAACAGGAGCTTCTTCTCTATGATGGGCTTCTTCCGTATCGTCGAAAACAGCTTCTTCCAATCCTAAGCTTTTCCCCAATTTAGAAAAATCTGTCTTGTTGAGAAGGTCTGCAATCCTCTGGAAATCTTCGCTGCCGACTTCGGCAGATTTTACAGCATCGATCAGCTCTTGTTTTTGCTTCGAGAACTGGCCCAATATGTCTCTCAATTGCTCCAATTGTTCCATGGAATAGGCTTGTGGCTCTTGCGCGGCTTGCTCTGGAATGGGCTCGCCTTCTTTCGCTTCGCTTGGAACAAATATTTTTTCTTTGTCAAGGATGATTTTGCGTTCGCTCACAGCTAAAAATATCTTTCGGTCTGGAAGAACATGGGACAAATTGAGTTCTTCGACCAGCGCATGCCACTGAGTTGCCACTTCTTCAGGACGCTTGGTGAATAGCTCCAAAAATCGTATGACTTCATCCAGAGTTATCCCGCGCGAGAACAAAATCCCTTGCAGTCCGTAGTCGTTGAGAGTTTTATAAAGGTCTTCCGTCAATCGAGAGTCGGTTCGAGCTGCAGGAACAGGCTGTCCGTTTAAAAGAATTGTCTCTGCTGTCAATGAAAGGGAAAGCACCTCTGTCTTGGCAACGAGAAAAGACTCAATGTGCTTAAGAAATCGCTCTGCCGAAAGCCTGACATTCTCGTTCTCCTTTGGATAGAGACGCCGAGTCTGCATCGCAGTTCTAAATGCTCTTCCTAATTCAGGACCTTTTAGCAAGTCTTCGGCTGAAAGAGGCGACTCTTTAGCCATTGATTCAGAGAGTATCCTCTTCTGCAGCATTTTTCTGATATCTTTGGAGATAAAAACCCTATCGATCTGGTTTTTCAAGGAGGAAAACATCCTTACCGCTTTGTCCATTTGGCCTGAATTCTGATAATGGTAGGCCAACCTGCCTAAGATTCGTTCAATGGAACCAGCCGCATGCTTCTCCTCTATCTCTGCGGCGAGAGAATGGTATTTACGGCGCTCCTGCTCATTCATCAGCGAATAAAAAATATTGCGATCCGTCGGGTGAGCAAAAGAGAATTCATCCGGGTTTGCCGTTTCCTCGATAAAAAGCAGCCGGCGGGCGTTGACAAGAATATTCAGGACCTGCTGCACCTTGAGGTTTGACATCTCTGCCAGCTGGTAGGGATTTATCTTTTCTCCAAGAATTGAGCCTAACATCAGAACATTTATCGCATCCTTATCCATTTTCTTCAGCCTGTCTTTCATGAGGTCGCTGAGGTGGGTGGGCATGTCCTCCGGCATGGCCGCGGCAAGACTCCATTCCTGGCCTATGGGTTCGATCTTGCCTTCTTGAAGAAGATGCGATAAGGTCTCGACTACGAAAAGCGGGTTTCCAGCTGAATTCTGGATCAGAGCTTTTGCTGATTCCTCAGGCAATGTTTTCCCGTTAAAGAGCTTTGCCACAAGTTGCTGAAGGTGTTCAATGCGCAGCGGCTCGAGTTGAAATTTTTTAACCTCGCCGCGGGCTGTCACCTCTGGCATTGAATCGAGAAGGATAAAGACCTTTTCCTCGGTAGCCGTTACATCGGAGATGTTGATCGTAGAGACGAAGAACAGCTTGCTTTCACCCTCCTGTCCAAAAAGAGAATCGAGGAACTGCAATGATGGAGGGTCAATCTGGTCGGCGTTGTCGAGCAATACGGCTCCATCGCCCAATCCACGGAGAATGATGAAGGTCTGAGTCAATGCCTCGAAAATATCTGTGCTGTCAAACTTGGCGACTTCTTCTTTTTGTTCAATTTTCTTTGGCTGCCAGGGATAGATATTGGGCTTGAGCATGAGCTTATATTTTTTGTCCAGTTTGGAGAAGACAAGGTCAGAAGTCTCCTGCTGCTGCTCGAAGAGGTTTCCCAAAGCCGAGAATATAGCGCCATAAACCTCCCTCTGCCAGAAAGGGTAACCTTTGACAAAGAGGACAAAAGAGAGCTTTTCTTTAGCGACCTCTTCAGCATGCACCAAAAGCCTTGTTTTTCCTGAACCATCAGGGCCCAGGATCACAGGAAACCACAAGTGATTTGTTTTTTCTGAGAGGTGCGTTTCCAGGAATTTAAGAATTTCATCCCTGCCGACTATGGGAGGAGTCTCGAGGATGGAGTCAAGCTTGGAGGGCAGCATAAACTTGCCGGCATCCGGGAAGAGAATGACTTTTCCTTTTCCCAAAAATTTTGCTTCATAGAGCGCTTCGTCGGCTTTTTTGAAGAGGGTCTTCCAGGTTTTTCCGTCTTTAGGAAAAAGGGAAATTCCGGCACTGCAGGCGAGCGGTATTTGTTTTTTCCCTATTTTGAGAGGCGACCCGATAATGTCTTTCTGAATCTCTGTGCCAAACTCCCAGGCCTTTAATTTGTCTATGCCTGGCACAAGCAGGACAAACTCGTCTCCGGCATAGCGGATAGCTGTCCCGCGGCGCCTGATTCTCTGGGAAATTTTTTTGGTGATATGCACCAGGGCTTTGTCGCCAGCCCGGTGTCCATGGACGTCGTTGATACTCTTAAAGTCGTCCATGTCGAACATGAAGAAGGCGATGTTTCGTTTCTTCTCCTTAGCCCTGTCAAGAAAGCGGGGAACCTTTTCACTCAAATACCTGCGGTTGAAGATTTGGGTCAGGTCATCGATATAGAGTGATTTCCCGCGTTTTTCGGCTTTTGTCTTATATTCTGTTTCGTTAATGTCTTCGTCTTTTGTTTTATCTTCTGTTTTGATCATGGGGATTTAATTAAAGGAGTGAAAGTTTATCTTTTAAGCGGTCCTTTCTCCTTTCCTCGAACTCCCCTACAGTTCCTTCCTCCATATTTTCCTTATTTATTTTTACCACAGATGAAATCATCAAGTCAATAAACCCTGCCTCATCGTAAGCGTCTCTATTTCCGTGACGGGGGTAAGGGTTGAGGGTTCGTCGCACGCTGTTCAATTAATCTCAATGGCGAAGATTTATTTTTTCGAGTGTCTGCCTGCAGCGGGCGCAGAAAGAAGCTCTTTTTCTATCCGTATCCATCAGGCTATTCGAGAAATGCATCACACACCTTGAATCAGGGCAGTGTTCTAATCCATAGACATGGCCTAGCTCGTGGACAGCTTCCTTCACTGCCCGCCCCATGAAAAGAGCTTTATTTTCTGGCAGCCCATAAAAGCTCTGGCGGAGACGGGCAAGGGAAATAATACCAAAGTGGCCGCCGAGCTCTGCTTCGCCGAAGACAAAATTCAGCCTCTCAACATAGAGGTCAACGCGAGCTACGGCCAGCACTTTGTCTTGCTTTTTAGCTTCTATGAAAGAATGAATTTTTTGCAGTATCTGGCTGGAAGAGTATTGCCTCCGCCTCTCGTTGTAGGTTTCCTGGGGAAGGCTCATCCTTTCATGAATCTCTGCGACACAGCCGAAGGTCTTCTCTAATTCTTTAGCCAAAGACTCAAGAATCGATTTTTCGATATCGCCAACAGGGACCAGATAGATCTTGCTCTCCATTTTTTCTAAGCCACTATTCTCTAATGATGAAGCAAATCCACTAACCTGGCAAAAAGAAAATAATAAGCATAAAAAGAATAACAAGTTTATTATACAGAGTCTGTCCTTCAAAATTTCCTTGTATATTTTAACATAGAGAAAAGGGGACAGTCCCCTTTTTTTACCCTCGCCGTCGTTAGGAAAAGGAGAAAAATCGTAAAAAAAGGGGACTGTCCCTTTTTCTTGGACAGTCGGTGAGATGGATTTTGGCCCTTTTCACAGGACGGATTCATTGATAAACTACTAAGCTCGAATAAAATATTTTTTTGATATTGCGGAGGACGGTGATGTCAGAATTGGATGGATATGTCAAAGGAGCAAAATCGAGGGGAGTGTCAAAAGCAAAAATCATCGATGCCAGAAATGTGGTGGTAGGAAACTGGGTGAGAATGAAATGCCAGTTTGGCTGCGGAGGCTATGGAGAGTGCTTGACCTGTCCTCCTTACTCGCCAACGCCTGAGTTTACAAAAAGAATGCTCGATGAATATTCAAAAGGGCTTTTGATGCAAATTAAAGACATTTTGCCCGCCGATGAAGAGAAAATATTCTTAAAATTCAGGAAGATGCTGGCTAACCTTGAGCGAGAAATCTTTCTGGATGGCTATTATAAAGCCTTTGGCATGGCTGCTGGCCCCTGCAGTTTCTGTCGGAGCTGCGACATCACCAAGCTCTGCAAGCACCCCCGTCTGGCGAGGCCGTCGATGGAGGCCTGCGGCATTGATGTCTATCAGACGGCAAGGAACTGCGGATTTTCAGTGGATGTCGTGAAATCCAGAGACCTTCCCTGTTCCTACATATCACTGATACTGATAGAGTAGGAAGAGACTTCTTTATAGCGGAAGCAATGCAGGGCATGGTCGTTGACCATCCCCTTTAGTTTTCTTTTTCTCTTCTTTGGCTATAATATGAAGGCTCAATATTTCCATAAAGGAGGCTTGCTTTGAAAAGAGTCATTAAAATTTTGGTCCTTGTATTTCTTTTGGTTTCTCCCATTCTATCAGAGTCTAAATCCAAGACCGAGAAGGTCATTTTTGATGCCCAGGAAGCACGGAGCTACATAAAAGCTCTGTCTTCGGATTCGATGCAGGGACGAGAGAGCGGAGAGCCCAGCGCAGCCATGGCCGAGGAATATATTGCCTCGAAATTCAAGGAATGGGCTTTGGAGGCAGCCGGAGATGACGGAACTTTTTTCCAGAATTTCATTATCGAGCACCGGCACATCGAAGAAGGGGTCAAGCTGGAGATAATCACCCAGAGAGAAAGGAGAGATTTTTATTATGGTGAAGACTGGCGGGTCCAGAGTTATTCTGGCTCAGGCAATTTCACCGCAGAGATTGTCTTTGTCGGCTATGGAATCCACGCGCCTGAGAAAAACTATGATGACTATGCCGGAGTCGATGTCAAAGGAAAAGTTGTCCTTTTTGCAACAGGAACTCCTTTAAGAATAGCAAAAGAACTGAGTGAAGCGGCAAACATGGATAAGAGAGTCGAAGCCGCCCAGAAACTTGGGGCTCGGGGAATCATGGCCTTCAGTCCGAGGACGCCCGGCCAGACAGCACCTCAGGAAGCATTATTTCGGATGGAGATCAAGAAAGAGCTCTACAAGCCTGATTTTGTGATGCTCTCCACAACCGAGGATAGAGTGGCAAACTTCATCTTCAAAGACCTGGCAGCAGACCTTCGCTCGATTCTGAGGGAGGTTGACACAAGCGGCAAGCCTCAATCACTGGCCACAGGCGTGAAAGCCTTCATCGCCCTTAACTCCATTTTTGATGAGAAAACGCCGACCAGGAATGTCCTGGCCAAAATCACCGGTGCTGATAAGCTTTTGAAGGATGAATTCGTCATAATCGGCGCCCATATGGACCATTTGGGAATAAGCCCGATAGGAGAGGTTATGAACGGTGCCAACGACAACGCCTCAGGGACGGCAGTGGTCATGGAGATGGCGCGGGTGATGATGCTCAATCGAGCCAAGCCTAAGAGGACAGTTGTCTTCGGCCTCTGGGCTGGAGAGGAGCAGGGTCTTCTGGGCTCAGAGTATTATGCCGACCATCCCGCTTATCCCATCGAAAAAACCATCGCCTACATCAACATGGACATGGTCGGCCAGGGAAGCGGAAAGATTGGCTTTAGCGGCGTTTACTATGGTCCTCAGGTCTGGGGGCTTCTCCAGCAGAAACTTTCCAAAGACCTTGTTGATAGCGTCAATCCCAGCCGCGGCGGTCCTGGCGGCTCTGACCATACTCCGTTTTTAGAAAAAGGAGTTCCCGGATTTTTCATGATCACCCAGGGGTCGGTCAAATATCACACCAGCCGTGATGATTTAGACTTGATCAAGCCCGAGATGCTGAAGAAGACAGGGGATTTTGTTTATGCGGCAGTTGAGGTTCTTGCTTCCGAGCCTGGAGATTTTCTCCCTCCGCTTCGACAGGAGACCTATTATTTGAAATACCAGAACGTGATTAACTACAGGTTCAACCCGGCGAGCGAATTTATTACCAATCATGGAGATGCCAAAGATTCCCATGTGGACCTGCAGCTTTCGGTCATCGAAGAGAAAGAAGGTTTGGAAGGTGAGGCGCTCAGGGTGGATATCATCAACAGTCTCCTCGATTTGCAAGAAAAGATAAAGGCGACCAAGGGCCTTTCCGCTTTTAGCTCTCCATCCCGGCTTTCGATGGATGTCCGGCAAGGAAAGACGACACTCATGGCCGGGCTCAAGGGTGTGCGCTCCTTCCGCGATAACCTGAAGTGGGCAGAAGTTCTGGCAAAACAGGGAGTTTGCTATGTCCTGGTCGATGACCCTTCTTTTCTTTTCGATGAGAAAGGATTGACCGAGGAAGGGAAGAAGCTTATAGAAGCCTTAAATTCAAGCGGGCTTCTTCTTTTTGTCAAAGGAGCGAATTCTTCTCAGGCCAAGGCGCTCTTAACAACCTCCAAGAAGCCTCTGGTTCTGCTCGAAAAAGACTTGCCTGACCAGGAAGTTATGAAACTCATCAAGGAGAAAGAGGCTGCCTTGGGGCTCGTCATGGGAAGCGGAGAGGAGCCTGCCGCTTACTTCAAGAAGCTCGACGAAGCGAAGAA
>CAZYBE010000010.1:38295-73812 GCA_964645765.1 uncultured Eubacteriales bacterium | reverse complement strand
TTTTTGATAAAAAAGGCACAGTTCCCTTTTTGGGTTATGGTTTTCTAATTGAAAAATAAGGCAGTGTCATTTTTAATTAAGGAGTTTTTTCATCAAATTATTTATTGTTAGCAGTGCAGGTCTTGTTATTTTTATTTTCTACTTCATCCTGGAACGATTTCTTCTGGATAAAAAGTTGGGAAGCGTTCCGCTGAGGATTTGCGTAACTGGAACAAGAGGGAAGTCGAGCGTAACCAGGCTCATCGCCGCCATCTTGAGGGAGGCTGGATTCAAAGTTCTGGCTAAAACCACAGGCTCAAAGCCTGTCCTCATCTTTCCCGACGCTGAAGAGAAAGAGATCAGCCGCCGGGGAACTCCTTCCATCGTTGAAGGGAAAAAAATCCTGAAAATAGCCTCGAACCTTCAGGCCCAGGCTCTTGTCTCAGAGCTGATGAGCATCAGCCCTGAATGCAGCTTTGTCGAGTCTCGCCAGATGCTCAAGCCCCAGATTCTGGCTATAACCAATGTCCGCCTCGACCATCTGGCTCAGATGGGCTCTTCAAGGGAGAGTGTTGCCCGCTCGCTTGCCTCTTCTATCCCTCAGAATGCAACCGTTTTTATTCCCGAGGAAGAGTTTTTTCCGGTCTTCGAAGACGCCGCATCCAAGCTGAATTCCAAAGTCATTAAAGTGCCAAGAGAATCTTCTGAGCAATATTTCCGAGCAGAGGGAAAATCGACCTGGTTTGAATTCGAGGAGAATATCCGTCTGGCTCTGGCTGTGGCCGACTTTATGGGAATAGAGAAGGAGAAAGTCCTTCGAGGCTTAAAAAAGGTCAACCCAGATTTTGGAAGCCTCAAAGTCTGGACCGCTGAGCTCGGCACTCCTCCACGCCGTTTTTATCTTGCCAGCGGCTTTGCAGCCAATGACCCTCAGTCCACTAGGCTCGTCCTCTCCAGCCTGATGAAAAGGATAAGTCTTAAAGAAAAAGAAATAATCGGACTCCTCAACCTCAGGCAAGATAGGGGAGACCGGACAATCCAGTGGCTGCAGGCACTTAAGCAAGGGATTTTTCCAGAATTTAAAAGGCTTCTCTTTGTCGGAGGCCATGCCCTGGCTTTGAGGCGCAGGCTTAAAAAGACATCGAAGATAGAGTCATCTGTTATTAAAGAGAAAGAGCCGCAGAAAATTATGGAAAAAATTTCGGCGATGGCAAAGGGAAAGACAGTTTTGTTCGGAATGGGAAACATGGGAGGCGCGGGGAAAGAGCTCGTCCATTACTGGGAGGATATCGGGAAGCCCTATGATTTATGAGACGCTCTTCATCGGACTCATCGTTTCGGTTCTTTATGTAGAATTCTTTAACATCTATCCTGGAGGAATCATCGTTCCTGCCTATGTTGCTTTCTATCTCAACCAGCCTCTGCGTGTCCTGGCCACGATTCTCATCGCCTTTCTGAGCCTCTTCACTTACAAGGTTTTGTCCCGGTTTCTCATTCTCTTCGGCAAGCGCAGGTACGTGACTCTCGTTCTTCTCGGCGTTCTCTGGTCTCAAATCTGGTCTATTCTCCTGCCCCATTTTTTCTCTGAACCTTTGGAGGTCAAGGCTATTGGCTGGCTCATTCCCGGCCTTCTGGCGAATAACTTAGAAAAGCAGAAAATAATTCCAACCCTCGCCTCGATGTTTGTTGTCTCTATCATCACTTATTTTCTAGCGAGACTGATTTAATTATGGGGACACATTACTTATTTATGAGAAGAAGAAATATTCCCAAGGAAGGCTCTGAAAAAGACGAGAAGTCTATCCTTATCCTTTTCTTCCTGAGCCTCTTGTTTTTTATACTGGCCAAGTTTATTCCATCCTTCGCTTCAGCCCCTGTCATTGAGGAGATGATAAAAGCTTCAAGAATCATGGCTGATGCTGAGTCCACACTCAAAGAATGCCAGAAAGAGAAGGGAATCGTCGTTGATAAAAACAGAGACCCAAACCAGACAGGCTTGATAGGGCTTGAATTCTCTTCGATCACCACCTCCATCGGCAATCTCGAGGCAAAGAGAACGACGGCTAACCCCAACTTTGCCGGCCTTCTTGTTCTCTTGCTGCGGGAGGCAGGAGTAAAAGAAGGGGATACAGTGGCTGTTGGCGCATCCAGCTCTTTTCCGGCGTTGATCGTGGCAGCGCTTTCAGCGGCAAAAGCCATGGATTTAAGGCCTCTGCTGATTTCTTCTCTTGGCGCTTCTCAGTGGGGAGCCAACAACCCGGATTTTCACTGGCTTCAAATCGAGGAATGCCTTTTCAAGACAAAGTTGCTCAATGCGGAATTGGTAGCACTCTCTCTTGGCGGGGAGAGAGATGTCGCGCAGGACATGAGCGCTGAAGGGAGAGCCTTGCTCAGCAAAGAAATTGAGAAAAGCGGAATTCTTTTTCTCCACCAGCCAGACCTGCGGCAGAATGTTGAAGCCAGAATGCGGCTTTACCAAGAAAAGGCAGGGGAGAGAAGAATCAAAGCCTTCATTAACATCGGAGGAAGCTGGTCAAACATGGGAGTGGACTCGGAAATCTTAAAATTAAAGCCTGGTCTGGCAAAGATAAAGCACTTCCCTGCCATTGAGAGAAGAGGAGTCATCTATGAAATGGCTGAGCATAAAATTCCGGTGATTCACCTTCTCTACATCCGAGGTCTGGCCGGACGCTACGGGCTTCCCTGGGACCCTGTCCCTCTTCCGCCTCCAGGTCAGGGAAAAATCTACGATATGGTCAGAGAAAAGCAGCCGCTTTTTATCTTTCTTGCGGCCTTATACTTTCTGCTGGTGATATTCTTTCTCTTATGGAGAGAGCTCTCCGGTCGTAAAAAAAGCGATTCCGTGATTGGAAAAGATTTTGATGCCTTCCGCAGCAGGAATAGTTCATAATGCCTTAGGTCTTCATTTTGGAGGAAAGGAGCTTTTTCCATTCAGCTGCGGAGCTTGTAGTGGAGCATCTTGTTGAAAAGAGTTTTGCGGCTGATGCCCAGTTTTTGAGCAGCCTTTGTCCTGTTCCCAGCCGACTCTTCGAGCGCCTTCTCGATCAATCTTTTCTCCACTTTTTCAGTCACGGCCTGGATGGCCTTGCTTAAAGGCTTTTCAGCTTCGAAGAAAATATCCTCTTTCTCTGGAGAAGTCCCTCTTATTCTCAGCGGAAGGTCGTGTTCTTCAATCAAAGGCTTTTCGCTCAATACCATGGCTTCGTAGATGACGCTTTCCAGTTCCCGGATGTTCCCGGGCCAGGAATAATTCATCAAATGTTCCAAGGCCTGCTCACTCACTCCTTTGGCCTCTTTTCCTATCTCCTCGTTGTACTTCTCGATAAGATGCTCACAGAGAAGAGAGATGTCACTTTTTCTTTCTCTGAGAGGAGGGAGGTGGATGGAAAGGACAGCCAGACGCCAGTAGAGGTCTTCCCTGAAACTTCCCTTTCGCATCTCTCCTTCCAGGTCCTTGTTCGTGGCAGCAATGACCCTGACATCGATGGGGATTGTCTTTGTCCCCCCGACTTTAGCGATTTCTTTCTCTCCCAGGGCGCGGAGGAGTTTGACCTGAGCTTCAGGGGAAAGCTCGCCGACTTCATCCAGAAAGATTGTTCCCTTGTGGGCCAGCTCAACCTTGCCTGTTTTTTCAGTTTTGGCATCGGTGAAAGCTCCCTTGGTGTGGCCGAAGAACTCGGATTCGATTAAATCCTTGGGAATGGCTCCGCAATTGACCACGACAAACGGTCCGTCCTTTCGCGGGCCGTTGAAATGGATGGCTCTGGCCACAAGCTCTTTGCCTGTGCCGCTTTCGCCGGTGATGAGCACTGTTCCGTCCACTCTTGCGATCTTTCCCATCATCTGGAAGATGGAATTCATCTTGCTGCTTGTCCCGACGATATTGGAAAACCTGTAGCGCTCAGAAAGCTCAGACTTCAATTCCTCCACTTCTCTGAGCAGCTTTTTCACTTGCAACGCTCGAGAAATCAAGAGCAGAAGCTCCTCATTGTCCACAGGCTTTTCCAGATAATCGTAAGCTCCAAGTTTCGTGGCTTCGACCGCGCTTTTCACTGTTCCGAAGGCGGTGATGATGATAACCTCAGCCTGGGGAAGGAATTTTTTGATGCGGGAAAGCACTTCTATTCCTGAGAGGTCAGGCAGGTTCATGTCAAGAAGGATGGTATCTGGAGAGAACTTGCGGGCCTTGGACAGCCCTCGTTCTCCTGTCTCTGCTGTTTCCACAATATATCCTTTTTCCTCGAGCAGAAGCGAGAAAATATCCCTGATATTCTTTTCATCATCGATGACCAGAATCTTGAATTTCATTTTCAGTAGGAAAGGGGCAGCTTGACTAAGGCTGTGGTGCCTTGGCCAACCTTGCTTTTCACCTCGATTTCACCCTGATGAGATTGAACAATTCCGTAACAGATGGAAAGGCCCAATCCTGTTCCTCCTTTCTTGGTGGTGAAAAATGGGTCGAATATTTTATCCAGGTTTTCCTCAGGAATTCCTTCTCCCGTATCTGTTATGGCCACAAGAGCTCTTCCGCCCTCTGAGGGGGTGACTTCAATCTTCAGCTCACCGCCGTCTTTCATAGCCTGAAGGGAGTTCAGGAAGAGGTTAAGAAAGAGCTGTTTGAGTTGGGCTTTGTCTCCATTGAGGTAAAGGGGTGAAGGAGGAAAATCGAGGGTAACCTTGATCTTCTGTTTTTTCAGCTGAAAGGAAATGAGCTGCAAACTCTCTTCCAGAGTCTCGGTTAAATTTCCCTTTTCCTTCTTAATCTCTGAGGGTCTGGAGAAGGAGAGAAGCCCTGACAGAATCTCGTCTATCCTTTCCGTTTCTTCCAGGGCGTTGTCCAGGAGTCTGTTCTCCTTTTCATCCTGGCTCTTTGGTTTCAGGTACTGGAGCGATGACTTGATGGCGGTTAGAGGATTCCTGATCTCGTGAGCTGCGCCTGCCGCCAATTCTCCTATTGTTGCCAGTTTGTCTGCTCTCGACATTCTTCGAAACCTTTCCCTCTGTTCCTTGTAGAGAATCGCATTCTCCAGGGCTATTCCTGTCTGAGGCATGAGGGAGAGGATGAGGGAGAGTTCCTGTTTTGAAAAATTCTCATTGTTTTCTTTGGCGCCCAAGAAAATAACTCCAATCAGTCTGTTCATCGATATCAAGGGATAACAGACTTCTATACCAAGAGCAGTGAGAATATCTTTTTCTTTTTTGGATAGATAATCGAAAACCCCGGGTTGCTCTTTTATATAAAAATAGGTTTGGTTGACTTTAAGCCATTTCATCAGGCGGTCGCCGCGGTTGAAAAGAATTTTTTTTAACTCGGATTCATCATGGCCGAGAGAATTGCTGACCTTGAACTTTCCCAAATCCTGGTCGTAGATGATGAGCAGCAGCTTTTTCAGAGGAATGATTTCTTTTATCCGGCCTAAAAAGTTGAGGCCGATCTGGTCAAGATCCTCGATGAGATTCAGGCTGCTCTCCAGTTCTTTGAAAAAGAGCCAGGGATGGACTTTGGGAGCCCTTTTTAGGAACCTGCTTTGCACAAGCCCGAAGACTTTATTCATGAATCCTGCTTCTTATGCTCCAATATCATACCTGAAATAAAGGCAAATATAAACAAATATGAGTAATCAGTTTCACAGGCTGAGTAAGTTTTTACTCAATCTTTCGAGCCGCCAAGCCTGTGCTATTAAAATTGGGATAGCCGAAGCGGAGCGAATCGACAATTTCCTGGAGAGAATCCATATTGGCACAAATTTTGCTTTCCAGACTGTGAATGAACGGAAGCATCTGGAAATCTGTGGCATGAAGAGGATCAGGCTGCGTGTCTTCGAGACACCCAGCCTGATCCATAATGAACTATTGTCTTGAATTCTTGCATTTTATGATTTCTAATTATTAAGCGCTGATGAGATATTGCGCTTTTTATGACAAATTTTTCGCTTGCGTTCTACATGAAAGGAGGCCCGAATGTTAAAACAAAAAATCATGGTTTCTTTTTTTATCGCTTCTCTCATCATTTCAAATTCCTTTGCTCAACAAAAAGCAAAGGAGCTTACGCTGGAAGAATGCATTCTCCAGGCTGTGAAGAATAACCTCGGACTGGCGGTTGAAGTCCTTAACCCAGAGATTGCCGATCTCACTCTTTCGCGAGCCAAGGAGAAATTCCTGCCCAGCCTCAGCTTCAATTACACCCAGCAGGAAACCAATTCTGCTTCTTATTCCTGGATAGAATCTGCGACTCAGGTCAAAACTTCTTACGACGATTATTCAGCCGAGATCAGTCAGCTCATTCCCACCGGAGGAAGCTTTTCGATTTCTCTTGAGACATACATCAGTGATACAAATAGAAGCTTTCTTCTGATCAATCCCGTATACAGCAGCACCCTGGGGTTCAGTTTTGTGCAGCCCCTGTTGAAAGATTTTGGATTTCAGGCGAGCAGGAGAGAGATTCGGATCGCAGATAATAATCGAGAGATATCAGGGAACGATTTGAAGAGTGCCCTATTGGACACGATCTACAATGTTGAGGAGGCTTACTGGAATCTGGTTTACAGCATTGAAAGCCTTAAAGTCAAAAGGCAGTCTTTGGATTTAGCGCGTGATACCTTGTCGAAGACAAAAAAAGAAGTAGAGATAGGGACCATGGCACCGAAGGAAATCTTGAGCGCTCAAGCTGAAGTGGCCTCACGCCAAGCTGACATCCTGCAGGCTGGAGCTCTGGTTAAAAATTACGTTGACCTCTTGAAGACTCTCATCAATCTTCCTGAGGGAGAAGGAATCGAGGACATCATCCCTGTTGACCAGCCTGGTTATGAGAAAAGGGAAATAAGCCTAGACGAGGCTTTTCGCACAGCTGCGGAGAATCGGCCTGACTTAAAAAAACTCAGGATTAGTTTAAAAAATAAAGAAATCGACCGTAGTTACGCCAAGAATCAACTTCTTCCTTCTTTAGACCTCAGGGCCAGTTATTGGAGCCCCGGGCTCTCGGGGGATCGAATTTTGTACCTGAATGATGACATTTTTACCGGGATTATCGTCGGGACAGTCCCTGGGAAAATATCAGATTCTCTGAAAGACGCCTTAAATTTTAAGTACAAAAACTGGTCAATCTATTTTACACTCGAAATTCCATTCAATACCTTTCTTTCCCGTGCTGACTACGCCAGAGCAAAGGTCGAAGTGGAGCAAGCAGGATTAAGGCTAAAACAGCAAGAGCAGCAGGCGTTCCTGGAGATAAAGACAGCGGTGAGGGCGGTCGAGACAGACTATCAACGCGTTCAGGCTTACAAAATTGCCAGGGAGCTCGCCGAACAGAAATTAGAAGCAGAGGAGTCAAAGCTCCGCGCCGGACTGAGCTCAAACTATTTTGTCCTCCAGTACCAGAGGGATTTAGCCCTTGCCAAAAGTTCAGAGCTCAGGTCTGTCATCGATTATAATCTCTCTCTATCCCGGCTGGACAAAGCGTTGGGAATAACCCTCGAGAAAAAGAATATCAAGCTATAAAAAATAGAAAAGGATAGTCTAATCTTTCAAAAAAGTTGCCCGTTTCTTTTCCTTTTTACCTTTATCTAAGTTACATGTTTAGATGTCATTCTTAAAAATGGGAACAGGCTACTTTGCGTAGAATAAGTTGCCTGTCCCTTTTTCCGGTGTGTAATTTATTACCCAGAGACGGGTAAACTGTTTCTCTGAGAGGAATGCTCTTGTGGGATCCAGATTGGCGATGAGAAAGCTAAGATAATGAAAATAAAAAAATTAGATACCTGATAAAACTTGGATTCATTCTGGCACTGATTTTGCATTATAAATTTTGGACAGGAAGATGGTCTGGACAATAGCTAAAAAAGAATTTCATGATAATTTATTGACCTTTCGTTTTTCCTTTGGCACGATCATCTTAATCCTCCTTGTCTTAGCCATCACCTTAGTCAATGTCAAAAATTACAACGAATTGAGGAATGAGTATCAATCTGCTCTGCAGAAAACAGAACAAAACTTGAAGGAAACACGCGTCTACTGCCAGCTGCGGTATACGGCGCTCAAACCGCCTGAAATTTTTTCTGTGTTGAATCTTGGTGTGACCAAAAGGCTGGGCAATTCGGTGCATATCACTTTAAGGGAGGTTCCTTCTATAGCTAAAAAGTTTACTGAGGAAAATCCGCTGCTTTCTGTTTTTCCATCCTTAGACCTGACTCTTATTTATAAAATTGTTATCAGCCTGCTTGCCCTGCTCTTTGGCTTCGATGCCATTTGCGGAGAGAAAGAAAAAGGCACTCTTAAGATCATCCTCTCTCAGAAGGTCTCCAGATTCAAAGTCATTTTCGGAAAATATTTGGGCAGGCTGCTGACTTTAGCAGCTATTCTTATGATAAGCCTAATCGTTGGTTTTCTTATTCTCGTCGCTCACTTCGCATCTCTGAGCTTGATGGATTGGCTAAGACTCGTTCTGTTTGCGGTATTCACTTTGCTTTGCATCTCGATATTCCTCATCCTTGGATTTCTTGTATCTACCCTGACTAAAAAGGGCTCTTCATCGCTTCTCTTTTCTCTAATAGTTTGGGTTGCACTCGTCATTATTCTGCCCAATTTGATAACGTACCTGGCCACTGTGATGAAACCTACTCCGACCGAGAAAACGGTCGATGTGCAGGCCGAGGAAATCAGCAACCAGACAGATAAAGCCATCGGAGCATGGCAGGAGTCCCATAGCCAAAGTATAACTTTGGGCGGCATGCTTAGCATAGATGAATGGGCCATTGAGAACGCCGATCAAAGCACGATCGATTACTTCAAGAGACTGATCTCCTATTCCGAGCCGTTGCTGAGGAAAAAGGCTGATGATATCTGGAATGTCAAACAGGATTATTACCGTGTGCTCAAGAGACAAGAGAAATTGGCGTCTTTTTTGGCCGGATGGCTGCCGACCGGCCTCTTGGATGAAGCCACCGAGCTCATTTCAAAGACGGACCTGGTGAATTATGAAAGATTCATCCAGCAGGCCATTCTTTATCGCGAATCAATTTTTCAATATCTCCAGTCCAAGGATGCCTATCACTCCCTGCGCTATTTCACGGTCATGGAGGAGAAAGACATTCTTCCTTATGAGGAATATATGAAAAAAATGCAGAGTAGAAAAAAACCTGACGGCGGCTACTACACAATCAAAGATCACCCGCCGCTTCAATTGGATGATTTCCCGCGCTTTAAATATCAACAGGAAAGCCTTCCCGATTTTTTGCCCCGTGCTCTTGCTTTTCTCTTGGCTTTTATCGTATTCAACCTTGGCCTTTTTATCTGCTCTGCAATCGCCTTCAATTTTTATGATGTAAGATGACTATAGCTTTAGAGATCATACTCAAAGAAATCCAGGAAAATTTCCGAACTGTACGGTTTTATCTGATTCTGCTGCTCACAGTTAGTCTTTTTTTAGCCGGCTCTCTGCTTTTCGTCGGGACATACGACCAGAAATTGTCCGACTATAGAAAGGATATCGCCGAAAATGAAAATTCATTAAGAAAATCAAGCCAAAGCCTCCTCGATTTAGCCAGTTGCCAGCAGCTTCTTTATAAAAATACAAACCCCTATGAGTTTATTTCTGAGGCGAATGAAAAGTATCTTCCAAACATGTTTTACGCAACTATTTTTAGGCAGGAATTTCCCGAGTTGAAGGGGAGAGGCAATGTCCTTTTGAGAGATTATGAAAACCTGGACTGGGATGTTATTGTGGCTGTCGTCCTGAGCTTCCTCGCCTTTATCCTGAGTTATGACGCTGTCTGCGGCGAAAAAGAGCAAAAGACCTTGGCCTTAATGTTTTCCAATCCCGTGAGGACATCCCAGGTGTTTTTGGGGAAATTTTTGGGGCTTCTGATTTCGCTCGGCATCCCTCTTTTCACCGGCATTGTCTTAGGGCTTACCATCATCAGTGTTGTAGGTGGAGTGTCCCTCAGCATTGGCCGAATCATGCTTTTTATCTTCGCTTCCTTCCTCTATCTCTCCCTGTTTCTTCTCATCGGAATGACTGTATCATCCCTCGTCAATCAATCCGTTACCAGCGCCATCATTCTCCTTTTTGTCTGGGTCATTACGGCCTTCATCATTCCTGCATCGGGAAATTTGATCGCCAACAAACTCTATCCGGTCTCCACAAGAAGCCGGATCCAGGAAGAGATGAGCCGGGCGGAAGACGACATCTATAAAACCAAATATGCCAAGACTGAAGCCGGCCGATGGGATGGCCGCTTGGACCGGCCCTGGGTTCCCCTTCGTTCCCAATGGATGGCGGATATCCTTGATGTTCGGAATAAAATCTATGACGATTATCTCCAACGCCTCATCCTTCAGGTCCAAATAACTAAAGACGTCACGAAAATTTCACCCGTTTCGGTTTTCAGGTCCCTGACAGAGGAGATATCCGGAAGCGGAGTGCTTCGATTCCAAAATTTCTATGATCAAGTCAACCGGTATAAAAATCAACTTTATCAATTTGTCGAGTCCAGAGACAAAGCCGACCCCCAAAGCGTCCACCTTATTCCGCTGGCCTATTCTATGTATGTGGGGATTTCGAATAAGCCTGTGGATTTTTCATTAGTGCCCAAGTTTGAGGAGAGGCTTCCTTCGGTCAAAGATAATCTGAAACGGATTATCATTGATTCAGCGATTCTCGTATTTCTAAGCATATTATTTTTCTATTTGGGGTATTTTCTGTTTGTGAGGTATGATAAAAGGTAAATTTGGATGTTTATTAGGAATTAAGGTAAAAAGGTGATGGGTTGCCAAGAGGAAGTGATTGTTGTTCAATGAAGAATGACGAATTATGGAGGTTGATAGAATGAAAGGATATGCAAAAATTTTTGCGATTTTTTTCTTGCTCGTTTTCTGCTCCAGCTTCATTCATTCCCAGGAATCCCAAACGATGAAGCTCCTGGCTTTGAAGACGGCCCAGCTTCACCTGGAGCAGATGAAGGGAGATTTTGAGAGGGCATTGAAATTGAAGGAGCAAGGATTAATCTCTGAGGAAGATTTTTCCAGGACTAGAACTTCCTATCTTCAAGCCCAGGTTTCTTATCAGCAAGCTCTGATCAATTTTATGGGCAGCGAAGCCAGAATCTCTGTGGCAACCGCTGTTAAATATCAGGACAGAAACGGGAAGAAGTATGTTCGGGTCTCGATTCGTTATTCTTCAAGGGAGCTCAAGGAGCTTGCCAAGTTAAAGATAAGTGCAGAAGACCTCTTTCCTCTGGATTTCTTGAAGGAGATTAAGGATGTCTCTGTCTCTTTGAAGTCAGAAGGCAAAATCATCTCCGACCCTTATGAGCAGAGAATCGCTTCTATGCCTCTGGAGACAGTGAAAGAGGTCACTTTCCAGCTTTTAAAGGATGTCGAGAGTCTGGATGTCAATGTTTTCTATGCCGGAAAGAACGAGACAACCTCGCTCTTTCTGCAGAAAGGCGTGAGCGCCAATATTGTTACCGTCAACTCTGCCCAATTCTCCCAGGAGGCGGATTTAGAAAGCCAAGCGACTTTTGAACTATCTCTGGAAAAGTTCAGCGGCGAAGCCAATATCTTCAAGCTCCACGTCGTCAATCTCCCGCGGCAGATCACCTATGAATTTGGCGACCCTCAGACGCAGGCCCGGCTCTCCCAGATAAAATTCACGGAAGGGGTAACAAGCATGCAGCTCTCCTTGAAGCTTTATCTTCCCAAGAATGCGGACGAGCAGGTTGTCATCGACAAACCCATCGAGTTTTACATTTTGGCTCTTGACAACGAGCAGTCGGCAAAAATCGCAGAAATACTCTCCGACAAGACTCGTCTCAGCCCAGAGGAGATAGAAAGCTTAAAGGCAGGAAATGTCAGGCTGGAAATCATACCAAGAGGAGTAGGAAAGATAGAAGTTCAGGCTTTAAACCTCTACCACGAGATCAAGGTCGGTGAGAATGTAAAGATGGAAGTCAGGGTTAAGAACACAGGAACTCGCCTTCTGAACAATATCAGAATTTACACCGACCTGCCCCTCAACTGGCGTTCTGAGGTTAAGCCAGACCTCATTGCCACTCTGGAGCAGAATAAAGAGGAGATTGTCAACATTGACTTCATCCCTCCTGCGGAAGTCTCTGTCGGCGATTATGAGCCGAGGATAAGGACAGAATGCACCGCCTCCAACCGGAGAGTTGAATCCGAGGATAAGATTGTCCGTATTCACATCAGCGCCAAGACGAATGTCCTGGGCATTACAGCCCTGATTGTGCTCTTGATCGGCCTGCTGGTCGGGATTGTCGTCTTTGGAATCAAATTGACGAGGCGGTAAGATGTTTTCAACGATTTTCAAAAAAGAGCTTCTGGACCAGCTCCTCAGCCCGAAGTTCCTGATCGTCTCGCTCCTTTGCCTCTTGCTCGTGCCGTCCAGCCTCCTCCTGAACTACGCGAGCTACAAGAACGCCTTCCGGGAATATGAATCGACTCAGAAGGAGACAAAGAACTCGACAACGGTCCATCGCAAGCCGAGCATCTTGAGCACATTCGGCATCGGCCTGGAGAGCGTCCTTCCTAAGACGGTCAACTTCTCCAAGTATCAGACAGAGGCTAAGGGATTGCAGGCCCAGAACGAAATCCTGGGTAACATCAACGGGAAGCTGGATTTCGTCGTTATCGTCAGCTTTCTCCTCGGCCTGTTCAGCGTCCTCTATGCAGGGACGCTGATATGCGGGGAAAAGGAGGCCGGGACACTCAAGCTGGTGCTGTCGAATCCGGCGAAGCGGAGCACGATCATCACCGCCGAGTTCCTAGGCGGGTTGAGCGTTCTCCTAATTCCGCTCGTGGTCAGCTATGGCCTCGCCTTGTTGCTTCTCCAGCTCGACGGGTTCGCGGTTTTTACCTATGAAAATCTGGCGCGGGCCCTGGCCCTGCTGGGGCTCTCCATCCTTTACCTCTCAGCCCTTTTTTCTCTGGGCCTGCTCATTTCGACCCGGACGCACAGGACGAACCTTGCGTTGCTGGCCTGCTTCTTCGTCTGGATTTTCCTGACCTTCATCATCCCTAAAACGAGCGAGCCGATCGCCGGGCTCATTCACCAGGTCCAGGGCGAAGAGGTCATGAGGGCGAAGCGGGCCCAGGTCCGTAACCAGATCGAAAAAGAAAAAGGCAAAGCGTTAGCTCCTCTGATGAACAAGTATCTCGACGAGCAAAACCGCGGCACATGGAACTGGGAAGCCTACACAAAGGCCCGCGGACCCGTGGCCAAAGAATACGAGGAACGCATCGACCAAACTCTCCAGAAGTTCGATGCCCAACACGAAAAAGAGAAGGGGATTCAGCGTTCGCTCAGCCTCAATATCGCCCGCTTGTCTCCGGCCTCGGTCTATACCCAGGCGGCTCTGGATTTCTGCCACACCGGAATCGCCGACCTCGAGAATTTCGGGCGGAGCCTTCAGGCACATTACATCCCGCTCTACCAAGTCGTGTTCCAGTACCAATTCAGCGATATCTTAGAGTCCGAAGACGGCCGCTCGCGCCGGCAGATGGGAGGGAGCTCGTTCCCGTCGGAGAAGATCGACTACCCGAAATTCCGGTATGAGTTCCTGACGCTGGAGAAGACCCTCCGGGATACGGCCGCCGACATCATCCTGCTCGTCTTGTTTAACCTGATCTTCTTCGCAGCCGCTTATTTTTCTTTTACGAGATACGATGTGAGATAAAGATTGGTCATTAATATAAACGCATTAAATGTTTTTACGTTGTCATTGCGAGCGACCGAAGGGAGCGTGGCAATCTCAACCTATTAGAGGAGATTGCTTCGTCACTTCGTTCCTCGCAATGACATTTTATTTAATGCGTTTGTATTAGCAAAGAAGATGATTAGAACGATAATCAGAAGAGAGTTTATTGATAATATTCTGTCCTTTAAATTCATGGCTTGTGTCCTGGTTGCCTTAGTGTTGACATTAATTAGCACACTCGTTTTAACCAGGGATTATCGGGATAGATTGGAGGATTATAATAAAGGACTTGCCGTCGCAAAAGAGAAACTGACAAACATTTATGTTTATTCTCAGTTAGAGGTCGGAATATTTAAAAGGCCTTCTCCTTTAAGTATCCTTGTCTCGGGGATAGAGAACCGGACAGGAAACCAGGTGTCTCTGACTCAGAGAGAGATCCCGACCTCGCTTAAGGGCGGATTCATCAAGAATGAATTCTCCCGTGCTTTTTCCTTTTTTGACTTGGCATCGGTAATCGTCGTTGTTTTTTCCATTCTTGCTATTCTGTTATCCTATCACAGTGTTTCTGGAGAAAAGGAGGATGGAGCCCTCTCTTTAATTTTATCCAATTCACTTGCCCGCTATAAATTTCTTTTGGGGAAATATATCGGCGGATTAATTTCTGTTGTTGTTTCTCTGACTATATGTTTTATTGTCGGGATCCTGGTTGTTCTCTTTTCCAAGGGTGTTGAAGCCGGGTCCGACTTTTTTATACCTGCCATCATTCTTTATCTCCTTTCTATCCTTTATCTTTCTTCTATCCTGCTCACCGGGATTTTGGTTTCAAGCCGGACAAAGACTTCATTCCATAGCCTTATTTTCCTTTTAGCCTTTTATTTGATTGCAGTCTTTCTCTTGCCTCTAACAGTGGGGAACTTTTCGGAAAAGATGGCAATAAAAAAGGCTAAAAATTATGAGAATAATGTCAATGAGTTCGTCAGGGAAAGAGATAAACAGATGACAGAGGCCTGGAATCAAGTGCCTGTGAAAAAAAGTTGGGCAATGATGGGTGGAGGCGTTTTCAAAAGAATTAATCCCAGGGAAACAATAGAATTCTATAAAGGATATTATCCGCTTATCGAAAAAATAAGAGAAGAGCATGCTCTGAAAATATATGACCTTAAAAGGAAAGATTTCCAGGTCAAGGAGAAAATAAGAATATTTCAGAAGATATTTCTTGCCTTCATCCCGCCTTCCAGCTTCGAAGAAACGGCTGAGTTGATAGCCGGGACTGGTCAAGGCAATCTAAAGCTATTTTTTCAGCAATTAACCCTATACTGGCATCAATATGTGCGCTATCTCCATGAGAAGGATGCTTTTTCCTTGAAGTATTTTTTCCCCGGGCCTGAAGAGCTGACCTTGGAGGAGAGAGAGATAATTTCAGAAGTGAATGAAGCCTTCAAGAAGGCACCGGGCTGGTGGAAAAGTGAAGCGTACAAAAGGGCGATGAATTATAATCCTCAGCTCACTTACTTGAATTTAGGTGATTTGCCTATCTTTCAATTTCGGAAGCCAGATTTTTTGGAAAGAATCAAGACTATTTCCTTCAACGCGCTTATTTTGATTTTTTATAACCTTCTTGTTCTGATATTCGCTCATTTTTCTTTTAATCGTTACGATCCAAGGCTAAATATCTAACGATGTTTAAAGAGCTATTTAAAAGACAGATTGTCGAGGATATCATCAGCTTAAGATTCCTCATCAATTTTGTCCTCGTCCTGGCAACTCTTATCATTTTTCCTCTGATCTTTGTCAATCACTATCAGGGCTTACGAGAAATCCAGACCGTGAATATCGCTGAGAACAATTTAAGATTAAAAGAAGCCTCACCGAGTCTCATTAATCTTTTAACAGCCGAGCAGGAGCTCTCGATGAGGCCAAAAGCTTCGAGTTTCATCTCCCAGGCCTATGAAGATAAAATTCCTCAGGGTCTCTCCTTTCGTTTGATTGAAATCAAGCTCTTGAGCAAGGAAAGAGAATCAGATGCCCTGTCTTTATATTCGCCCGATTTAACATTCGTTGTTCAGTTCCTTCTCAGCTTTTTTGCCATCGTCTTAACCTTCAATGCCGTAACTTCAGAAAAGGAAAGAGGAACCCTGCGCCTTGTTTTCTCCAATCCGGTAAAAAGAGCCTATCTCATCTCGACAAAATATCTCTGCGCTTTAGCAACCGTGGCCTTGCCCTTGGTTTTTGGACTCGTCGTCGCTTTGATTCTCTTAAATCTTTTGAAAGTCATTTCCTTCTCTTTTGGCTTATTTCTGGACTTTATACTCTTTTTTTTGATTTCTCTCTTTTATATTTCTTTCTTTATTCTTTTAGGCATCTCCTGTTCTGCTGCCACTCACAGCTCAAAAAATAGCCTTGTCCTCTGTTTGCTTTTTTGGATTCTTCTGGTTGTCATTTTACCCAAGTCGGCGGGCTTGTTGCTGAGTTTAAAGAGCCTTGATGTTCCGACAGAGAAGCAGATTCAAGAGTTCGCCGAGAAATCCGAAAGGGAGGTCTGGAATAGGCATAAAGGCGAAGACATCGTGACGAGGACAGGTCAGGATGAGTCGACAAAATTGAACGTAAGAATAAGGAATGAAGCTGAAAAAGCCAGACAGGAAGTATTTGATTTCTATATTAGAAAAAAAATTGCCGCTGTTTCCGCCTTAAGGAGGATTAATTTTGTCTCCCCCTCTTCTCTTCTTGAATATTCCGCTTCATCCCTTGCCGGAACAGGGCTTTTTCATTTTCAAAATTTGTGGACTCAGGTCAAGCAATATCAGACTGAATTTATAGAGTTTTTTAAGAGAGAGGACATGAAGGATGAGGAGAGCTTTCATCTCTATTTTCACCCTGACTATTTATCTGAGAAACCAGTTGATTTTGAAAAGATTCCAAAATTCGAAGAGAAGGAAATAAAGAGGGCAGAGCGCTTGAAGGATACAATCCAATACGCGGGAATCTTGGCACTTTACAATCTTTTCTTGTTTACTTTGGTGTTTTTAAAATTTTTAAAATACGATGTGCGATAAATTTTATTTATGTTCTAGAGAGATTAATACCCGGTCATTGGAAACCGGAAGAATGGTGAAAGCTCAGCAACGGTCTGAGATAAGCCAGAAACAAGCGGTGAAGAGTGACCGGTAATTAAAATAAAGGAGGTAAGAAATGGCTAAAAAGAGTCCGATACTCAAGGCCGAAGATTTGTCCAAAAGGTATGAGGATGGGGTTTTGGCGGTTGACCACCTGAACCTTGAGGTCCATCCTGGCGAGGTTTACTGCCTTTTAGGCGCTAACGGAGCCGGAAAAACAACCACCATCAACCTCTTCCTCAATTTTATCCCGCCCACAACTGGCACATGCTTCATCAACAGCATCGATGTCACCAGAGACCCGCTGGAAGCCAAGAAATATGTCTCGTTCGTCTCGGAGAATGTCATGCTCTACGGAAACTTCACTGCCCGCCAGAATCTTGATTTTTTTGCCAAGCTGGGAGGCAGGACAAATTTGAACAAAGAAGATTATCACCAGGTGATGCGACGGGTTTCGCTCCAGGAGATGGCCTTTGAGCAGAGGGTGAAGAATTTTTCCAAAGGGATGCGGCAGAAGCTGGGGATATCGATTGCCATCATCAAGAATGCTCCTGGGATTTTGTTGGATGAGCCGACAGCGGGTTTGGACCCGAAAGCTGCGGCTGAGTTTCTGGAGATATTGAGGGAGCTCAAGAATGAGAGCAAGGCCATCTTGATGTCGACTCATGACATTTTCCGGGCGAAGGAGATTGGCGACCGTGTGGGCATCATGAAGGAGGGAAGGCTGGTGATGGAGAGGACTCGGGAAGAGCTCCAGTATGAGGACCTGGTCAAGATTTATATCGATTACATGCGCTCCGAGCCTCTGACTGTGTAACTAATACAAACGCATTAAGTAGAGTGTCATTGCGAGGAATGAAGAAGATTCCTTCACTTCGTTCGGAACAGGCTGCGCAATCTCTTTATTTGATGAGATTGCCGCGGCGCTTCGCGCCTCGCAATGCCAATGTAAAAGCATTTAATGCGTTTGTGAAAGATTAAGGGCTTGTAAAGCGTAAGGTTAAAGATGATTTGGACAATCGTCAAGAGAGAGATGCTGGATTACATGAAATCGGCGAAATTTCTCATTGGATTGGGCATCACGGTGATCCTCATCACTCTCAGCACGATCATCAATATCAATGATTTCAAACAGCGCCAGCAGGATTATCTGAATGCCCAGCAAGAGATGAAGGGAGACCGTTTTTATGTTCAGGTTTACAGGGCCCCTCAGGTGCTCAGCACACTTGTTCAGGGGAAGGACCGTAAGCTGGGAAACAGTCTCCAGATGACCTATTTGGGCCTCCCGATTCGAACTTCGGGTTTTATGGGACAGTATGTCAGTGAGCATCACCGCTACCTTGCAGGGTTTGAGGCCGTGGATTTCGCTTTCGTCGTCCGGGTTGTGCTCAGTCTGATGATCATCTTTCTCGCCTACAATGCCATCTCCGAAGAGAAATTTCATGGCACTTTGAGGCTGGCGCTGGCCAATCGATTGCCCAGAGATCAATTGCTTCTTGGCAAATTTACAGGTGGGCTTATCGTTGTCGTCGGTTCTTTGCTCGTTTCAGCGATTATAGCTTTTTTAATCATGCTCCTTCATCCTGCAATCTCTCTCAAGGGATCAGACTGGATTCGTCTTTTGATGATGTTTGGTGCATCGGCCATCTATCTTGTTACTTTCTACACGCTGAGTCTTTTTATTTCGGTTGTGATTAACCGTCCCTCAATCGCCCTGATGATACTGCTTCAGTTATGGATTTTCCTGGTTATTATTTATCCTAATATGGGTGTTATTCTATCTGAAAATTTTTATGCTCTTCCCAGCGAAAAGGAACTCGTCCAGCGCAAGTATGCTGCTTTTCAGCCCTACGAGGAGGAGTACAAAAAAACTAATGAAGCTTTCAGTGGCGCTATTCGAAGCGGCGGACGTCCCTCAAGTGAGGTTGGCTTGAGAAATATGGAATTGACAATCACACGGGCGGAACTGAGTTATCAGGTGGACAAAGAATTCAGCAACCGCTTAACCAATCAAATGAAGCTGGCTCAAGCCATATCTATTCTTTCACCAGCAGTTGTGTATGACCAGGTTATGAACCGCTTGGCCCGCACCGGCATGGATGAGTTCGAGCGCTTCATGGACGGTGTTTATCGGCACTGGCAGAAACATATAGAGCGTTCGAAATTGCTTTACAAGGACCGTGAGGCTTACGTCAAAGCTCAATTGCCTGATTTCACCAGTCCTTCAGAAACAACCTCGCGGTGCTTTGTTGCAACATTACCCCAGTGGCTCATTTTTGTTCTTTTCAGTCTGATTTTCTTCACCCTGGCGTACACAGCTTTCTTAAGGAAAGACGTGAGGTAATGCCATGATAACGGTCATAAAAAGAGAGCTCTTGGACCATCTCCAAAGCATCCAGTTTATCGTGTTGCTTTGTATCTGCATTGTTTTGTTTTTGGCCAATGGAATGATCTCCGTCAAAAGATATAACCAGCAAATCTCATTCTATAATGAGCAGGTTTCGTCCATTCGTCAACATCCCAGCACCATAATGACCATGCTCTACAGGGAACCGAATCAGTTATCGTTCGTCGTCGAGGGAGGGGATAAATACCGCCCTTATGGCTATACCCTAAAGCAGAAAGGTGTCCTGGACGCTATGCCTTCCGGTCCCCGCAATTTTAAACTGCCGGAAATACCAGAACTGGATTGGTCTTTTATTATCAAGGTCATCTTCAGTCTTTATGTTATTCTATTGGGCTATAACGCCATCTCAGGGGAAAAAGAGCAGGGAACATTGAGACAGATTCTGTCCAACTCGATGGGTCGGATCAAGGTGCTGGTTGCTAAATATATCGCTATCCTCTTGACTGCCCTGGTGCCTTTGGTGACAGGAGTCGTTATCAGCTTGATCATCGTCGGGATTTTCGTTCCACAGGTTATGACCTTAACAAATGTATCAAGAGTATTGTTGATGCTTCTTCTGACCCTCATTTATTTATCCCTTTTCGCTTTTCTAAGCCTTCTGTTTTCCTCACTCATTCACAGATCGTCATTGGTGCTCCTGATATTGCTGGCCATATGGGTTGTTTTTGCCATCATCATTCCCAACACATCCGGTATTTTCTCCCAGAGTTTTTCTCGCGTGCCCAGTGAATACCAGACAGCCAAAATGATTGGACCGATGATCCAGCAGCAGGTGTGGGCAAGAATCAAAAAGATAAGCGAAAGAGTAGATAAGGGCGAACTGAAGACAGAGGAAGAAGTGAAGAAGGAAAGCGATAGAGCCTTTAATGAAGGCCAGGACGAATTGATCAAGCACTATAAAAGCTATGAAGATGCCATGAAACAGCGAGCGATAATGGCTGAGAATTTATCTCGCCTCTCACCGACAGCTCTTTTTCAATATGCGTCAGAGAATATTACCCAGACAGGAACCAAAAGGGAGGAGAATTTCTTAAATGATGCTCGGAACTATGCCCATATCTACGACAATTATATTTTAGAGAAGCTCGGCAAACTGGTTGGAATGTCCCAGTGGAGCTTTTCGACAAACATGATGATTGGCGGAAAATCTGTCTATATTGGTTCTCCATGGCCTCAAGAATATCAAGGCGATAAATCAGATTTTCCGCAATTTGTGGAAAGCCAGCCATCAGTTGCCCGAAGCTTAAGGGATGCCCTATACGACATCGCCGGGCTGATTGTCTGGAACCTGATTTTAGCCACCTTAGCCTTTTCCGCATTTCTGCGTGCGGATGTGAGGTAGCTTTATATGATTGAGCAATAAAAAAATGTTGCGCGACTTTATCAAGATAGAAATTCTGGAGAACATCAAATCTCCGCGGACAATCGGGATGTTCTTAGTGGCTTTAACCTTGATTCCGCTGAGCATTTTCCTCAATTACAGAGCCTTTGCTGATATGAAGAGCAATCTGTCTGTTTTTAAGGAAAGATACAAAGAAGAATTCCAACAGGCTCCCTGGAGTAAAATCGTTAATGGTGAGACACCGGTTTTGGGATTTAGAGACTCATCCCCTCTCTATGTCTACTCCAATGGAATAGAAAGAGAAATACCGATAACGGTTGAATTCAACAGATTCTTTCTAAAATATCGCTATCAGGAAGAAGGCGGCTTTTCCACGATATTGGGAAGAGTCGACTTAGAGGAAATAATTGGCATTATCTTCAGTATCTTAGCCCTATTCTTCACTTACAATGCCATATCCGGAGAAAAAGAGTCTGGAACTCTAAGATTGATTCTCTCTAATAGAGTTTCTCGCTATAAACTTTTGTTAGGAAAGATGATCGGCAATTTTATCATCTTATCCATCCCTCTTTTAACAGGCTTCTTGATAGGATTGATCATCCTGGGATTGATGAACATGAGCTTCCTCAAAGGGGAAATTCTTGGCAGAAGCCTTTTACTCCTCATCCCATCACTGCTCTTTATTTTTGCGCTTATTTCCTTTGGCCTCCTTATTTCTTGTTTAACACCGAATTCCAAGACAAGTCTGGCCACATCCTTCTTTTTCTGGATATTTTTCGTTTTGATTATCCCCAGCCTCTCACAGCTTGTTGGCCCTATTCTAAAACCGGTGGAATCAGATTATGTTCATGAGAAAATTGTCAAGAGTAAGATAGAGGAATATAAGAAGGAAAAATCCGAAGGGCTCAAGGATATTTATCAGAAATACATGGTCAATCCCGGCAATGAAAGCCTGTGGAGCGAGTATGCCGCTTTGAGAGCTCCAATCATGGTTGAACTGGATAAAAAGTTTGAAAGCCAGATTGGTTCCATAGAGGAGGATTTCAATAAGAGAAGGCTGGGTCAAAAAAGAATGACTTCGCTTATATCAAGAATATCGCCCCTTTCCTCTTTCAGGTATATCTTCAGCTCGATCTGCGGCACGTCTGATGCTCTCAAAGAAGATTTTTTTAATAAATCAAAATTTCGCCAAAAGTTTCTTGTGGAAGAGTTGTTTGACAGTTTTATTAATGACTCGGTTCAGGTGGAACCGGCCTTCAAAGGCAAAGTGCCGAACACAGTGATCGGCAATATCCCAGGAAAAAATTTATTAAAAAAAGAAGATGTTCTGTTATTTGAGTTTAATCCTTTTAAAATATCCTTTTTTCAATCTATATTTCCTGATTTCATCTGGCTAACCTTCATGGGATTGGCGTTTTTTATGGGCTCATATTTTTTGTTCATAAGGTATGATGTGAGATGATTTCTTTGGAGTATTTACAGATATTTTTCAGTTCGGGAATAATTCAAAAAACTTCTTCATTGAGATTTGAGTTTCGATGACCAAGATATCGATATTAAAAATGGAAAATATATCTGTGAGGGATTAAAAAATGACCTGGACAGTCGCAAAGAAAGAGATAGTCTCTAATCTTTTAAGTTACAAGTTTTTCATCGTCATCCTTTTAACGGCCATCCTGATTTTTACCAGTTTTTTCATCATGCACCGCGATTACAAACAGCGCTTAGCTGATTATAACCTCATCAAGCCAAAACCGACTGAGCCGATTGCTGTCATTCCGCCCAATCCTCTTTCAATCTTTGCCAAAGGGTTGGATGATGCCATGACCCGCTCATTTGAGATCTCTGTTATCGGAGTGACGGCAAGAGCAGGTCAGGTATCTGGCAACATCATTTTCTCTTTTTTCCCAACCCCTGATTTTCTCTATGTTGTCAGAGTCGTCCTCTCGCTTGTCGCCCTTCTCTTTGGTTTTGACCAGGTCAGTCAGGAGAGGGAGAGAGGAACTTTAAAGTTAATGCTTTCCAATCCTTTATCGCGGGCAAAAGTTTTGGTCGGCAAATGGCTCGGAAATTTCCTCAGCCTTGCCGTTCCCTTTCTTTTGGTCACGCTTTTAGGTTTTGCCCTTTTAAACCTGGATCCCCAGGTTCGTTTTTCTTCTGGCAGCCTCGTCAAGTTAGTCATTATCCTGGCACTGACTCTCATTTATATTGCCCTTTTCCTCAGCCTCGGGATTCTCATCTCTTCTTTGACTCAGCGAGCGGCGATATCAATTGTAATTCTTCTCTTTATCTGGGCCATCCTTGTCTTTGTCATTCCGAATCTGGGTACTCTTTTAGCCAGACAGATGGTGGATGTCCCTTCGGTCAGGGCTTTAAGCGAGAAAAGGGTGCAAGTCTGGACAAGAGAAGTGCTTTTAGCTCTTGAAGAAAGAAGTGGAGGAAAAGCCGACTGGCGAGGGCATTATCAAGCCATTCACGATGAGATAGATAAGTTGGAGGAGAATTACAGGAATAAATTTCGAAGTCTGATTCGTCTCTCCAAAAATATTAACCGTGTCTCTCCTGTGGCAAGCTTCGTCTATGCTGTGACGGAGATAGCGGGCACCGGGATTGGAGAAGAGGATAATTTCAAAAAAGAGGTCATTCAGCATAAGAATATAATTTTTTCCGATATGGGTTCTGGTAAAAAGGAATATCCCAGCTTCAACTATCGCTACAGGTCTGTATCTGAAGTTTTGGCCGGGGGTGCATTGTTTGATTCAGCCTGGCTTATCTTTTTTAACATTCTCTTTTTCGCTTTAAATTATTTTATTTTTGTAAGATATGACGTCAGGTAGATGCAAGCTGGGAATAATGAGAAGCCAAGTGAGGGTGGCCATCGCAGGTTATTTTGAAGTTATCGGAGTAAAGAGCCATCTGGCATTTATGAGGAAATAAGATGCTAAAGACAGTTATCAAGAAGGAAATTCTAAACAATATCTTTTCTTTTCGATTTCTTGTGACTTTTGTCCTTCTCCTGGTCATCGTCAGTTTTACGGCTTTCATCTTGACTGATGATTATCTGCGAAGGCTGGACGAGTATTCTCTCAGGCAGAGAGAGATAGAGAATTATCTAGGAAAATATGCGCACTTTAATCGAATCGGAGCTGTCATTTCTCCCTCCCAGCCTCCGCTCGCCTTTTATTCTCTGATAAGAGGACTCTCATCTGATACGAATATCGACCGATTTGATAATGACCCTCTGCCTGTGATGTTTCCTCTGATAGACTTAGTTTTCATCGTGACCATCCTTTTGAGTTTGGTCGCTCTTCTTTTTTCTTATGATTCGATCAGCGGTGAGAAAGAAGACGGGACTCTGAAATTGATGCTTTCCAATAAGCTTTCAAGGTCGAAGATGATCCTCGGCAAAATAATCGGGGGGAGCCTGACTCTTCTCATCCCTTTTGTTTTTTCTTTGCTGATAGGTTTGCTTATCATTCTTTTAAATCCCGGGGTTAATTGGCAAGGAGCTGACTGGGGAGCTTTTGCCTTGATTTTTTTGGCTTCGTTCATCTACTTTACCTTGTTCTACTGCCTTGGAGTTTTTATTTCTTCCCGACATCACTCGAGTTCCTCCTCGATCATGACTTCGCTTTTTATCTGGGTTCTCTTGATTCTCATCATCCCTAACCTGAGTCCCTATGTCGCTTCTTTTCTGGCGAAGACACCGTCAAGGATTAAAGTAGATAGAGAAGTCTTTAGGCTGACGCAGGTCGAAAGGGATGATGTGGGAAGAAAATTGTCACAGGAGAGAAGGCTTGAGATGTATAAGAAATATCCATTTTTAGCCGAGAGTCTAAGCGAAGCCGAAATAAAAAGAAAGATCGCCCAGGACTCTGGATTCAAAAAGGCTTACCAGGAACTTACCGAGGCGATTGAGAATGCCTGGACTGAGGCCAACCGGATTCAAGGAGCTAAAGCCGGCCTCATCCGGCAAGAGCTTGACCGTAAGCAAGCGGCTCAACAAAGGCTTTCAACTTACATTTCAATGGTTTCGCCTTTATCCGATTTTGCTTATCTGGCTACAGACCTTTCATCAACGGGAATAAGGAATATGACCTATTTTAATCGAGTCTATCAAATCTGGGATCATGCTTTTGACGATTATGCCACGAAAAAAATGGCTTCTCTTAAAGAGAAAGACCCGACGATTGATATCTGGAACTCGCCTATTGATGTCAGTGACAGGCCCAGGTTTCAGTATCAACAGGAAGCATTAATAGAGAGATTAAAGGGCACGATTCGATTTTTTGTTATTTTATTCATCTTTAACCTGATTTTTTTCACTGCCGCCTTTTTCTCATTCATCAGATACGATGTCAGGTAAACGGTACAATATGATTGAATTTTTCAGAGAATATTATCTGTTGGCTTAATTTTCCAGTCTATCCCCACAATTTGTTTATGAGCTCATCTCTGGTTATTCCTAAGCATTTAGACACATCTTTCAATATATTATTCAAGGTACCTAGCTTTAGAAATCTATGTTTTGGAATGTAATATGATATGAACGCTTTTCTGTAACTTTTGTAAAACGCATGTGGCTGCCTGTTTGCCTAGTAATTAAAAAACCAAGACTCTTCAGCTTTTTTCCTAGCTCCTCTCCGCTTACATCCCTTGGTAATTTCATAACGTGATAACTTCTTCTTTAACCAAGTGAAGTCTGATGACTTTCGGAGTATTAGCCTCCTCAAAATGACAACGAACTGCATCTTTTACCGCCTCTTTTAGCGCTTCCAAGGTTTCAGCCTCTGTATAGATAGAATATCCTAATGATTTTGCTTCATAGCCTCCCTCTGGTGATTCTTCAACAAGAAAGATAATTTCTTTTATCATTTTCCTTTCCTTGCTTAAACTTAACATTTTTAGAATATCATAATATTTATTTATGTTAAATCCATTTTTATTTGGAGAGCTGGAGAAACTCGCTCAGCTTCTTGCAGTTCCAGATTGCATAAGCTTGGTAATCGTTGTTGAAGTAGGCGTAACATTCTTTTGCTTTTGTCTTTTTTATTTCCTCAGCCCAATCCTTTAACTCTTCATCCGAATAATTGTATTTATACCATCCAATCCGTCCGTGAAAACGGAAATAGGATATTTCCGAGGTTTCAATGATATGGTCAGGAAGCTCTGGTGCGGAAACGACGCAGAGTGTAACGTTATGAGCTCGGAGGAGCTCATAGACCTCTTCTCTGTACCAGCTTTCGTGGCGGAACTCGATGACGTTCTTGTATTGAGGAGATAAGGTCAAGAGGAAATCCTTGAGCAGCTCGAGGTCAAAAATGAGAGAGGGAGGGAGCTGAAAAAGGATGCACCCCAATTTTTCCCTAAGAGAATCGGCCAGGATGTAAAAATACCTGACCTGGCTTTTGACTCCCTTTATTTTTTTTAGATGAGTGATCTGGCGGTTGGCCTTGAGAGTGAAGGCAAATCCCGGAGGAGTTTTTTCCAACCAGCCTCTCAATGTCTCAGGCCTGGGGAAGCGGTAGAAGGTCATGTTGATCTCCACTGTGCTGAAGTGCTGGGCATAATAGGGGAGCCATTCCCTTTGTGCCAACTCTTCCGGATAGAATTTTCCTCTCCAGTCAGCATAGCTCCAGCCTGAAGTCCCCAGGTGGTAAATCATGAATTTACTCCTCTAAATTTGATTATTTATAGACCATAGGCTTCCTTGTACGACTATTATTTAATAATTCCAATCTTCTGTATTCTCATTATACTACCTTCATCTAGATATTTTTTAAAAAAATTTTCAGTGTGTTTAAGCTCGACCTTTTTATTTATTCCACTAGACTTTAATAATCTCTCGAAAGATATTCCTTGCTCTCTCTTTCCCAATAGGGCAATAGCTTTAATTGCCGCCTTGTCGCATGTACAAAAGAGAATATTTTTATTATCCTGCAGAATTTTCAATGCTTCCTTTTCGCCGGAATGAAGTTCTTCTTCAAAGACTCTATCAAATTGTTTTGAAAATTCTTTCAATTCCTCAACAGATCCAGATATTTCGGTAAATTTATGTCCAACATCTTTCATTAATTCAATGTTATGTTTTAATCCATAACAATCTTCATAATAATACACTTCTTGGCGAAGGATGATTGAGGAAATATAGATTTTATTTTTTGAAGTTATCTGGTTCCAGATATTAAATCGGTGAAGGTCTATAATGACATCGGCATCAAGTAATACTATATTCAACAGAATAGTCCTCGTTTTCGTCGTAGCCGTATTTCTTCAAGAATGACGGAACTTCACTAAATTTTTTATCAATGTATTCTGAAAATTTAGCCTTAGAAATTTTGCCCATCTGGAGAGCTTTAATTGCTAAAGAAATGTATTTTGAAGAAAGGAAGGGTTTTTCCCCTTCCCAATATGTCGATCTGGCTTTTCTATCGAAATCTTTTATATTTCCTTTTTCTAATTCGTTCAGGACCGTCTCTTTTTTTATAAGATTAAGATTTACAAGCCGCCAGAGTAAGGCTTCAATCGATACATCAAATTCTCTGGCAATCTCAACTAAATTTAAATAGGAGATATTTTTTTTCTCAGCTTTTTTTTGGAATTCATTCCTCAGCTCGTCCTCTGGCAGCAAAAAAGCTGAGGCAAAGACATCTGCTAATTGTTCGATTCTATTTTTGCCTTTTTTGTCTTTTTTATAAATTTCTTCAGAAGAAAAATGATTCCAAGTGATTAAATGAAAGAATTCATGCCCTAAATCATAGTTGCGCCGCCAAGGAGCATCATTGGCATTTATTAAAATGGCCATTCCAAAATCTCCAACTGTCGATCCTCCTGAGATTCCGGGTTCAAGTTCTAAGTGAATAATTTTTATTCCAACTTTTTCTTCCAAAATTTTTGCCAAGGAGCAGGCTGGTCGGCTTCCCAATTGGAGTAAATTTAAATAATTAGAAGCTATTTTTGTTATATATTCAAATGAATTTTGATTTATTAGCTTATTCTTGGAAAGAGGCAGAAGTAGCTCTTTATTTTCTTGTTCTTTCTCTCCTAAAAGTTTAAGCAGGTTTTTATATTTTTCGCAAAAAGACAAGAATTTTCTCTTTATTTCTTCTTTCTTTGTGCTTTGTTCTGGATTTCTCCACAAAATTTCAGCTTCCACTTTCCTTTGCTCTGGCCATAAAAAGAAATTAAGTTCACGACCATAAATATTTGATAGTTTGGCCAATTCCCAGGCTTTAATCTCTCTTTCCCCTGACTCGATATTTCTCAAGGTTTGATAATGAGCGAATCCTATTTTTTCAGAAACTTCTTTTAAAGTGAACCCAAGCGATTCTCTCTCTTTTTTTAAAAGAGAAGAAATTAACTTTGTTTCTTTCATTATTCCTCCCTTATTATTTATTTGGTAAATAAATAATATAAAATAAGCTTATATATGTCAAGAAAAAGATTGAAAAAATATAAAAATATATTATGCTAGAGTTTCGTGCTACGATTTCCTTTTATAAAATAGGCCATAAAATCCCAAGCTCCCAAACCTGGCGGATGAATAGGATCACAGAGCGAAACGGAGCGGAGCCCATGCATCTTTAAGGAAGGGGAAGTCCAGCCTGTTTTTCTCAGGGTCATGGATCCGGTCCCGATAAAATTCGAGGATTTCTCAGAAGCCATTGCCGACCTCAAGGCAACAAAATTCAGGAGATTCAAAGACAATTTCCTCTGGGTTTGGTAATCTCATAGAGTAAATTTATTGACTATTTTCAATTTATTTAATATGCTTTTTACAAGATTTATCATGAGCCCGCGAATCAGAAGGGAGGTTAAAATGAAAAAGGTCCTGACGCTCTGCTTTCTGTTCTTTTTTGTTTCCTCCCTGGCCGTCCAAGCCCAGACGTGGCTAACAGGCTCTGTCGACGATGCCCTGGCCAAGGCCAAGGCTCAAGGCAAACTTCTCCTCGTCGATTTTCACCAGGCGGGCGGCTGAGGGAGCTGTTTACTGCTGGTTCAGCAGTATTACGAAAATCCAAAATTCGGAAAATTTTTAGAAGACAACTTCGTCCTTTACCGGGCGCCTCGGGGGGATAAAGTCGGGGAAGAAATCTTTAAGAAATTCAAGGTCCAGGGAACGCCCTTCCTCCTTTTCGTGGACAGGGACGGTAACGAGGTTGATTGGATCTACCGCTACAGCCCGCCTCCAGAAAGATTTCATGAGAGAGTTCTCAAAGTCCTGCAAGGAGTTGATACATTTAAATCCCTTTCCGAACAGCATGCTAAAGAACCTAAAAATGTCCAGGTGATCACCAAGCTGGCCAGGAAGTATGGTGACCGGTTCAACGAGGAAAAGGCCCTTGCCCTCTTCAAGGAGGTCATTGCTGTTGATCCTCAAGGCAAAATGGGTATGACCGAATACGGCAAGGATCAAGTCTCCTGCACAGAATTTGCAGAGTTCTCCGTGAGCCAGGCAGCCCTGTATGCCAGAGGAGTCAAAAGAAATCCGGATCCTCTCAAGGTCTTCGTTCAAAAATATCCAGAGAGCAAGCTCTTGAAGACAGCCTATATGAATCTGGCCTCGTTTTATTACCTTTCCCCGGCCAAAGAGGAGGCGTTCAAGTTTTTGGAAGACTTGGTGGCAAAATATCCTGAAAATCCCTGGTTCCGCTATTATTATGTCTTGAGAGTTATCCGTGAAAAGGAAAATATCGACCGCGGGCTAGAAATGGCTGAGCAGATTCAAGGCTTTGACTATACGCGTACTGCCTACAACCGGGCTCAGCTCTATTCGCTCAAAGGGGACCAGGCCATGATCGATTCGGTCTACGGCAAGGAATTCATCGAAAACCAAGTGGCGAGCTGGGGATATGCCTTGATGGATTACGCCAGGTTCTGGATGCAGCAGAAGACGAACATGGACAGCGCCGAAAAAATGATGGAGACAGCGGTCAAGCTGAATCCTGACAACGCCTATTTTCGTCAGACCGGAGCTGAAATCTGCTTGGAGAATGGCAAACCGGAAAAAGCCCTGGAGATATTCGGCCCCGAGTTCGTCAAGGCCAATCAAAACAATGCCATGAGCCTGATGACCTATGCCCGTTTCTGGACTGGAAAGAAGCAGAACACGGACAGCGCGCTAAGCGCCTTGGAGGCCGCTCTTAAACTGAAGCCAGATGATGACTATATTGTGCAGTCCGCCGCTAGTGTTCTCATCCGTGCGGAAAAACCGGAAAGAGCACTTGAGCTCTTCGGCCCTGAGTTTATCAAGAAGCATCAGGATGATGCTTACACCCTGTCCAACTACGCCAAGTTTTGGGCAACTCACAAGAAGAATCTGGACAGTGCTCTTGAAATGGCCAAGAAAGCCGTTGAGATGAATAGCGTGTCGATCATCTGGGACTCCCTGGCCTTCGTCTATCTCAACATGGATAGGCTCGAAGAGGCCCTGAAGGCCCAGCAGAAGGCCCTTGAAATTGATGAGGGATACAATACAGCTTACTATGAAGCGCAGCTGAAGAAAATCAAAGATGAGATGGAGAAAAAGAAGGAGAAAAGATCAACGTAAGCCTTTTTTGATTTTATTCAACGATTAAAAAGATCGGCAGAAATTACTTATTCGCGAGTTGAAGATGAGTCAGCTTTTTTAGTTTTATTCTCTGGCCGGCCGCCTGCTGAGCGAAGGTTGACAAATTTGTTCAGCACATCGAACCAGAAAGGAGCACCCAGCGAAACAGCGATTGTGGTGAACAGAATTCCAAGGATTTTTGCCAGCCAGGAGGGAAGGCTTGCGGGAACTGCGCGGGGGTCATCAGACATCTTCGCCCAGCCAATCGGAAGCTGGAGCTTCTGGATTTGTTCCCGGACCTGTTTAATCCTCATCAAGAGGATTTTGTCTTCAGCGGCAAGAGATTCTTCGCCAGGCTTCTCATCAGGTTTGGCCGGAGGAGGCTGTTTGACGTATTCCTCGGCTGCCAGGGCGACGGCATTGCGCATCGCCGCATCATGGGAGAGGCTGTTGGCAATCATCAAACTGTCAGCGTTGAAAAGCAGGCAAAGAGCGAGGGCCAGGAAGAGTATAATCAGCTGAGCTTTGCGCTTGTACCAGCCAGAAACCCTCTGCATGGCATTGTCAAACCATTCCCCAATGTTCTCGACCAGTTTATTCAGGTTATTTTCTGCCACGTCGATGTGGACAAGAAGCATTTTCTTTAAATTGTTGTTGGCAATTTTGGCAACTGTGCTCCGGAAACTTTTAAATCGTTTAGAACCTGAACCTGACTCTGCACAGCCAACCACATCCATCAAGACAAGAGCAAAGGTTCGCGAAGGAATATAGGAAGGCAGCTTTCCCTCTCGCTCAAGGCTCTTGATCAGGGGATGGTTGTAGACATCTTTGGCATATCCTGTGAATTCCGGGTCGTTCAAGAGATTTCGGATGCCCTGCTCAAGGTTTTTGGCGCGCATCGAGAAAATTCTGGAGACAAATTCATTGAGCGCAGAGCATATCAGGCTCAGCAATAGATAGATGAAAACAATGCCGATGACGACATCAAGGATTTGGGAACCAAACATGGATGTCCTCCTTTCCTGTCGTTTATTTAGCGGTGAATAGAGTATATATAAGATACCAAAGAAGAATCAATTATTTCGTCTCTGAAAATATTCAAAGGTTTATTCCCGCAATCGGTAATCTTTTTAAAAAATGCCGAATTCAAGGCCCGATTCTTTTTAAGAAGTGGCCGATAACCAAATCCAATATGCTGTTTTTGAATTGGTCAATCTGGACCAGCGCCAAACCTGCCTGCTTTAGCAACACCATTTCGGCCAGGTCTCTTTTGCTGCGGACAAGCCATTTAAACTCTTCGGCAGTGAGCTCTCCTTTTACGAGTAAATTTGAAAGCCTTTCTAAGTCATCTTCAATTTTATCCAGGAAGGCTTTTCCATCTTTGAAAGCTTTATCTTTATGCTTTTTAAATGTCCCTTCAGCTAAAGACTCTATTTCCTTCAGTATCTCTTCAGTGATTTTTTTAAAGTCAGACATGACTCTCTCCTTTCTCGCCGACCGAGACAGGTTTATATGGTGACTTCAGATTTTTTTATTTTACCGCTCTCCAAGCCGATGATCTGGTCGAAGGCGTCGCTGACAGTTTTCTTTGCTTCTTCAACGAATGTCTTGCTCAGCGTTTTTTTCTCCTGCCAAAATTTTAAGAAGCCGCCCAACAGATTCTTATCAGGGTCTTTGAGCTTTTCCCACATTTTGGCCGTGATCACGTTTTTGGGCCTGGCTTTTTCATACTCGTACGCTTTTTCGATTCTGGTTAAAAGGTCGTCAACCTCTGCTTCGTGCTTTGTAAAATCTTCTGTGGCTTTGTTCATTAGTTTTATTGAATCGACTTTTAAGCCGGTTGACTGGGTATAGGCATAATGGTCATACAATGAGATCGAGTAACATGCCCATAGACCGGCAATGGCCAGTATGGCAATGAGCCTTATTGATGAAGAGAAGATTTTTTGGGCATTTTTTGAATCACTTGGAGATTTCGATAAAAATAGCTTTTCAGGCATCGACCCCTCCCATTCTCTGAGATATTCTACCTTAAGATGTGGACGATATATTCTGAGAGCTTGTCCATTTCTGGAAAGATTGCAAAGTGGTGAACGCCGCACAGGAACAGATCTCGCCAGATTTTGCCGATGGAATGTGGAGAAATGATTATTTTTGCCAGCCTGTGGCTCTCTTCGGAACCATAATAACCCTCGAGTGGCTCTGTTCCAGCACCGTGGATAGTGAAGACGCCTTGCTGAGCGATGATGCGGTTTGTGGTGCGGGGAGGCAAAAGGGCGAGGGGCTTCTCGTTGGTCAGTATTCTGTCTTTATATGTGACTTGCTGCGGGTTGCCTTTCTCGACATTATCAGGCAGCCATTGAACAGTGAGATTGGAATCAGGAATGTAGCAACATGCCTGACCCGTTATCTTATCATTAAGGTCATCTGCATCCAAAATCCAAATAACAGGGCTGTCTGGAGTTTCGGAAGATTCCGGGAGAGGGGTTGTTTGGCTGGAGATAACCTCCTCGAATGATTTGTTGCGAACGACATCATAAAGGGCAAAATAAAGGGCGACGAAGAGGTTTTCTGTCCAGTCAAGGAGACGTGTTGGCAGGCCATAGTGCTGAGCGATAAAGTACCACTCCCAGTCGTTTAAAGGACGCTGAGAGAGGTGGCTTAAAGCCTGAACCTGGAAGCGGTAGAATAGTGTTTCTTCTTCTAGACTCGAGTTCTCTGCACGGTAGAGGCGCGGCAGAAGGGTGTGATTCGCCCGGCTGACGCCACGGAAATACAAGTTGGCCTCCGCCTGAGATACCCCCCAAGTCTGAAGAATGTTATGAACCATGGCCAGGATTTCAGAGACGCTCGATGCTGTTCGCTCTAACATTTTGTCCCTCCTTGTGATTTGCCAAAAAAATCCAATTTCTAATATTTACTTTAATAATAGATCTCACAATTTTTTAGAGAAGAGAAGAATTGGTGCCCTTTGAGATAATTTTTGCGACCTTAGTCTTTTCGCTTTCTTCTTCTTCCCTTGCCCAGGATTCCGCCGCTGAAGAAAAGCCCGGCACCGAGGACAAAGCCGAAATTGTACCAAAAGCCGCTGTTGTGGACCTCATAGAATCGGACATTCTTGCTGAAGATGGAGATAATGAATGTAATCGGCGAAATAAGACCATGCCATAGTCCCTTCCAGAATCCGGCGATTTTTCCCTCTTTGCTTGGAGTTTTCTCCAGCTCGTTCGGCCCGGCCGCACAGCTTGAGAAAATGAAGATTAAAATGAGAAAAAACGCTAGGTAACTTACAATTTTCATCCTGTCCTCCTCCTCGGGTATAAAAGGATAATCCTCATGACGACTTCCTCAGTCTCGAATAATAAAAAACGCTATTTTCTGGGCAAATCTGCTTTATTCTTAGGCTTTTTGTTTTAAGCCTCAATTTTTGCTTGACCTAACGCCAAATCCAAGCAGTAAGGTTCTTGCCGCCCCGAAGGAGTTTAATGGCCTTTTTAAGTTCGCGTTGGCAAAGATACTTGCTGTGGTCACAGGGTTGGCCGGTGTAATATTTTTCAAGCGCTGGCAAGGCTCTCTTGTCTCCTAATTGGCCCAAGGCCCAAACTGCAATGTTCCTTTCTTGAAAGCTGTGTTTTTCAGAACTCACAAAGGCGATAAGTACAGTAATCTTGTCACCCGGACATTCACTACTGGCTTTGACCGATATCTTTTTTACTCCTGAGCCAATACTCCAGCCAATGGATCCATACAGGACTAAAAGAACAGCCAGAGCACCGGGCAATCCATAAATTAGAAGTTTTTCCATGGGACTTCTGCTTTTTTGTTTGGTTTCCATTGCTAACTCCTTTTTGATTAATATCACAGGTGGAAGTCGAGGTCAAACAAGTGCTGCTTACTGCTTCAAAATTCATTGAGCGATGTTTTTTTGTCTTTTCTTCCTTCGCTTCTTCCAGGGACGGGAATGCCGTAGGGACCGTCGGGAAGGAAGGCGATTTGAGGCTCTTTGCCTGAGCGGCTGCGGAACGATTTCACAGCCCAGTCCAAGGATTTTTCCACAAGCTCCTTGAGGCTCTTTGCGTCCGGAACAATCTTCCTTGCATCTGTTCCAGGTATCCAAGTGAAAGATTCCTCAGGGATTTCTTGAGAGCAGTAGATGAGGTTTTTGGGAGAGATTTTACTGAAGAGCCGCGCCCACATCTGAGCCTCCCACTGCTCAGGGACAAAAGTCCAGGATGGGTCGAGAATTGCCGCCATGAATTTTTCTGCGCCTTTTTCTGCAAGAAGCTTTATCATCCTCTTGTAATTGGCTCCTCCGACAGGGTCGGGGTCGCTGTGAAAGGCTGCCAGAATGCAGGTTCCATTCTTCTTCATCAAAGGCAGACAGGTCAGAGCGCCTTTGGCAGCCTGGTAGTGGTTGACTCCAACAAATCCTGTGTGACCGAGAACAATATCATATTCCCTATCGACCGGGATTGCCGCATAGCTTCGCAGTTTCTCGACTGCTGCCAGATGGGCGGATTCGAGGTGGCCGGCAAAGACTCCGGTCAACCTGTAGTTTGAGTCGAGGGTGACGTTGAAAATAAAATCGCAGCCAGCCATTTTTGCTACTCTCAGCGCTTCCTCATGGACTGGATTTCCTTCGAGAACTAAATCTGCCGCAAGAGGTGAGGCGAGGACAGGGCCGCTGTGAAGGACATAGGTCGAGCTCTCTGAAAGAAGCCCGGGGCAGATGGATTTTCTGCCGCCCGAGGCGCCGGTCATGAAATGACTCTCGACAAGGCCGGTGAGAATTTTCAGGTCGGATTCCACGTAAAGGCGATTGATAAGGATTTCACCTCCAAGCTCAGTCCTGCCGATAGAGGCGAGGTCGTTAGCGTTTCTTGAATCATGATTGATGATTTGCAGGTTGAGGCTGAAGACTCTTGGGTCGAGCATTTTCCTGAGCTCTTCATGACTCACCGGCCGGTGCATACCGTTGGCGACAAGAAGACGGATCTTTGAGGGTCGGAGCCCAGCCTTCATCATCTCATCGATGATTGGGAAGAGGATTCCGGATTTCCCCGAATAGGGCACAGGCCGGGTGCTGTCTGAGATGACGACGACTGCCCTGGTCTCAGGCTTTTGCTTGAGCTTCTGGCGCACCAGGCTTTGAAGGGGAAGGCAATCGACCGGGTTTTCGAGAGCCTCGCGGATTTTTCCTTGAGGGTTGGAAAGAGGAAGAGCTTTTCCCATAGGAAAAAAGTCAGTATGGTCGGGCAATTTTAAGGGAAAGCTCACGCGGCCCAAATTCAGAACAGTTTCTTTCAATTCTATCTTTCTTTCTGTCTTATGCTTCTCGATTTTTATTCAAAATCTTGGCTCAATAATATACCATAAATAAAATTCAAAGAGCA
>CAZYBE010000010.1:0-38195 GCA_964645765.1 uncultured Eubacteriales bacterium | reverse complement strand
ATTTTTATTCAAAATCTTGGCTCAATAATATACCATAAATAAAATTCAAAGAGCATAGCAAGAAAGCTGGCATTGCCGATTCATTGATGAGATAGGTTTTGGGAAATAGCCTCGAAGAGCGAACTTCGATGGCTAAATCCTCAATGGTCGCTGCGGCTATTTTCCAAAACCTCTTTCTCGAAAATAGCGATACATCATCTCAAATTTGGAAATGGTGGGATAGAGACGGAAAGGCTCTTTTTGCCTCAAAAAGTTAGCCACTAGAAAAGTTGAGATTTTTGTTGGAGCAGGCTATAAAGAGAGCTAAAGATGAGCAAAAATTTTGGCTTGATTGGAACCGTAACCCATGATTTCATCACCTCTGATTCAGGCCAATCCTTCGAGGGTCTGGGAGGGGTGCTTTACCAGGCCGCTGTTCTCTGTGGCTTAGGAAAAGAAGTCTTCCTCTGCACCAACCTGGGAGAGGAGCTTGTCAAGGATTTGGAGAGAATGACCAGTGATTGGACAACCCTACACAAAGAAGGTATCCGCCCCGTTCCTGGCCCAGGAAACCAGGTTTATCTCCATTATCCAGGCCGGGGGGAAAGAGTTGAGGTGCTGAAATCTGTCGTTCCTCCTCTTGACTCCAGCCGCGTGCTCAAAAAAATCAATGAGTTTGGAATGCTGATCATGATCGTCAATTCTGGCTTTGACCTTGAACTCTCAGAATGGCGAAAAATTGTCCAGGCGGCTTCCTGTCCCGTCTGGCTCGATGTTCACTCCCTCCTTCTTTCCCGTGAACTCAATGTCCGGCGAAAGTATCTGACTCTTGCCGAGCGAAAAGATTGGGTTAAAGGAGTAAGCTTTGTCCAGGCAAACGCCAAGGAGGTGGCGACAATGCTCGGTCAGCCGGATAAGGTTCTTTCAGAACCCGATATTTCCCGCTTTGCCAGGATGGCATTGAGGTCAGGAGCAAAGGCCGTGTTTGTTACTCTGGGAAAGGAGGGAGTTTTGGTCATAACCCGAGAAAAATCTAAAAAAATCAAGGCCACCAAGACGAAGAAGGTGGTTGATACCACAGGCTGCGGCGATGTCTTTTGTGCGGCTGCGGCGGCGAAGCTTGCCGAGGGTGAAGACCCCTTTGCTTCAGCATCGTTCGGGCTCGAGCTGGCCACTCAGGCGGTCAGTGTCAGAGGGATAGAGGAATCTTATTTTTTGGCGTCAAAGCATCGGAAATGAGAGGAAAAAGAATCAGGATTTCGGACTGGCTCATCTTGGTTTGAAAGCAGGGCTCAAAAATTTTTTCTTATCTCTTTCTATAGCGGATTTTTTATGTTAAAATATTTTTTACCAAGATGAGGAATCATCATAAAGTATCTCACTTCTCCGATTATCTCAAACCTTCCCAAGTTATCTTTGACCTTAAAGCCACAAATAAGATTGAAGCCCTGGAGGAACTCCTTGATGCTTTGTTCAAAGAGAAGCTGATTGCCAACAAAAAGCTCATCCTGACCCGGATTATCGACCGCGAGCGCTTGGAGCCGACAGCCATCGGGCACGGAGTGGCCCTTCCCCATGCCCGTGTCGACACGGATGGACAAATAGCCATTGCTGTCGGAAAATCCGACAAGGGGATTCACTTTGATGCCATAGACAATAAAAAAGTTCATCTCATCATCCTTGTTGTCTGGAATCCATCCCTTCCCGGGCTTTTCAACCATCTCTTCGCCGGCCTGGCTCAGTTCCTGAGGCAGCCGGGATTCAGGCAGAGAGTTTTCGAAGCCAAGGATAAGGCCGAGTTGTATAAAGCCCTCTCAGAGGTCGAGCTTCGTCTGCCCAAGGAGGACCATATCATCAGCCAAGCCGGCCTCCTCCATAAGCTTCAAGCCATAGAGATCAAGAAGAGGAAGGCGAATAAGAAGCAGTTGAAGGTGCTGGAAAAGCAGGCCAGCATAATTCGGCAGGAACTCGATGATGCGCTTCTGGACAGATTCCACAGGTTGATGGAAAGGTACGGGTTTGCTGTGGCTGAGGTGGAGGATGGCGTCTGCCAGGGTTGCAACATCAATGTTGCTACAAGGATGGGCTCAGCCATAGAAGGAAGCAACGACATCTATATCTGTGAAAACTGCGGCAAATTTCTTGTTGCCTCCAAGAAGAGAAAGAAGTAGTCAAGCCTCGATCACAACCCTCGCCCCCGTCACGGAAATAGAGATGCTTACTCAATCTTCTTTTTTTATTGACATTCTTTATTCCTTCAGATAAAAATCTGAGATTCTAAAATGGACGATATGTCAAAGTTCAAAATCCTTGCCGAGGTTAAACGAGATGGCCATCATCACCGTTGAAAACCTGAAGAAAAGATATAGAGAGGTGGAAGCTGTCAAGGGTATATCCTTCGCGATTGAGGAAGCGGAAATTTTCGGTATCGTCGGCCCTAATGGAGCCGGGAAGACAACAACCATCGAAATCATGGAAGGGTTCAGGAAAAAGGATGAGGGATATGTCCGGGTGGATGGGTTTGACCCTGAGGAAGGGAGAAAAGAGCTCAAGGAGATCATGGGTGTCCAGCTTCAAAAGACGGCCATCTTTCAATCACTCAAGGTAGAGGAAGCCATAAATCTATTTTCAAGCCTTTATAAAAAAACAGCAGATATAAAAAAGCTGCTTGAGATTTTTTCACTTAACGAAAAGAAGAAGCAGTTTGTCAAAAATCTCTCTGGAGGCGAGCATCAGAGGCTCTCGGTGGCCCTGGCTTTTGTCAACGACCCCAAGATTCTCTTTCTTGATGAGCCGACGACAGGGATGGACCCTAATGCCCGAAGGGACATGTGGGCGGTTATCGAGGACAGCCAAAAAAAAGGTAAGACAGTTGTCCTGACGACCCATTACATGGAGGAAGCAGAGACGCTCTGTGACAGGGTGGCCATCATCGACAAAGGCAAAATCATTGCTCTAGACAAGCCAAAAGAGCTCATCCGCTTGCTCGATGCTGACAAGAAGATTGAATTCAAGCTCGAAGAGAGAATTGATCCAGGGCTTTTTCTGAAGAATGAAAAGGTCAAAAAAATTGAAGAACGGAATGGCGAGTATGTCATCTATACCAAGAACCCTCAGCAGGTTTTATCCCGAATCCTCGCTGTCTGCTCTGAAAAATCCCTTGAGCTCAAGGGATTGAGGGTCAGCGATGCCACGCTTGATGATGTCTTTGTCTCGCTGACAGGGAGGAAGATGGAATGAAGAAGCTCGCCAAGATTGCAGTAATCGAGACCAAGTTATTTTTCAGACAGAAGATTGCTGTTTTTTTCACTTTTCTCTTTCCCCTGTTTCTCCTTTTCCTCTTTGGCAGCATCTGGGGGAAGGAGCCAAATTATTTTTCTTACTTAATTCCTATGCTCATTTCCATCGTCGCTTTTTCCAACGCCCTTTATGGAGTCGGGGCAGTCCTGGCCTTCTACCGGGAATCCGGAATCTTGAAGAGAATAGGAATCACTCCTCTGCCGGCGCGGACCTACATCTATGGGCTTCTGGCTTCCCGCTTCTTCATGGTCATTTTTCAGGCTGTATTCTTATTCATCCTCGCCCTGATCTTTTATAAAGTCAAAGTCAAGGGAAGCTTTGTTGCACTGAGCATAGTTTTAGTGATAGGGGTCCTTTCCATGATTTCCGTAGGAGGAATCGTTGCCAGCTTCTCCAAGACGTATGAGGCATCCATTGCCGTCTCCAACGTCCTCTTTACTCCCCTTTCTTTTCTAAGCGGAGCTTTCATCCCGATTTTTATTCTTCCCAAGTTTCTTCAGACTGTGGCCAAAGGCAGTCCCCTGTATCATTTCATAAAGGTGATGCAAGAAATCATGGTCCAGGGCAAGGGATTGAGCGATGAAATTGTGAGCCTTGGGGTGGTGACTGGGTGCTTGCTTGTCTGCTCGCTGATTACAGCTAAAACGTTCAAGCTGAAAGAGGGATAATCGGCCTCAACCGGAAATTATCTCTTTCCTTCAAACGAAAATATCTCTTTACTCTCAAAAATTGATCAAACTAAAATAAGCGGTTTCAGACTGTATGAAGCCAAAGAAAAGAAAATTATTTCTTTCTTCCTCCTCTGCAATCGCTGATAAATCAGAGCTCATAGCTTGTTTGATTATCCGAATCTCCCTGTAATGTAATCTTCTGTTCGAGGCTCTTTAGGGTTGGTGAAAATCTGCTCCGTCTCGCCAAACTCAACCAATTCTCCCAAAAAGAAATATCCGGCGTAATCAGAAACGCGGGCCGCCTGCTGCATGTTGTGGGTGACAATGACAATCGTGTAGCGTTTCTTCAATTCATTCATCAGGTTTTCAATTTTTGAAGTGGCAATAGGGTCAAGGGCCGAACAGGGCTCGTCCATCAGCAATATCTCAGGCTCGATAGCCACCAATCGGGCGATGCAGAGTCTTTGCTGCTGCTCTCCGGAGAGCGAAAGCGCATTGGATTCGAGGTTCTCTCTGACTTCCTCCCAGAGATGGACTGACTCCAGGCTCCATCTGAGCTTCTCCTTGACTTTTTTTTCCTTTAAGATCCCGTGCACTCTAAGGCCGTAGGTCACATTATCATAAATGCTCAAGGGAAAAGGATTTGGCCTTTGAAAGACCATGCCGACTTTTTTTCGGAGTTCGAGCAAATCCACTCCCGGCTCGTAGATATCTTTTCCGTTGACAAGGACACGGCCTGTTGTGCTGGCACCCTCGACAAGGTCGTTCATTCGGTTCAGAGCGCGTAAGAATGTGGTTTTGCCGCAGCCTGAAGGGCCGATGAGCGCTGTGATTTTCTGCTGCTCGATTTCGAGAGAGATATCTTTTAAAGCCTGAAATTTGCCATAGAAGACTGAGAGATTCTTTATTTCAATGATGCTCATCGACAATATTAACCAAATCTTCCTGAAATATAATCATTTGTTCTCTGGTCGCTCGGCGCGGTAAAAAATTTATCAGTGACTCCGACCTCGATGATTTCGCCATTAAGGAAAAAAGCCGTGCGGTCAGCTATTCTGGCAGCCTGTTTGATATTGTTCGTGACCAAGATAATCGTGTATCTTTTTTTGAGTTTCAGAAGCGAATCCTCGATCTTCGCTGTCGAAATCGGGTCCAGACCTGAACAGGGCTCGTCAAGGAGGATAAAGTCAGGCATCAAGGCTAATACTCTGGCTATGCAGAGTCTCTGTTGTTGGCCGCCTGAGAGTTTCAGAGCGCTGGAATTGAGCCTGTCCTTGACTTCGTCCCAAAGAGAGGTCTGGATGAGGCTGTTGACGGCCAACTCGTTAAGTTTTTTCTTGCCTCTCACTCCTGCCATTCTGGAGCCAAAGACCACATTCTCATAGATGGAGCGCGGCAGGGGCACAGGAGTTGCAAAGACCATTCCCAGTTTTCGCCTCAACTCGACAACATTGATATCAGGGCCGTAGATATCTTTGCCGTCTATTTCAATGCTCCCTTCAACCCTTGAGCCAGCATCAAAGTCATTGAGCCGATTCAAGGCCCGTAAGAATGTTGACTTGCCGCTTCCTGCCGGTCCGATGATGCCAAAGATTTCATTCCCAAAGATTTCAATGTTTATATTTTTTAAGCTCTGGATATTTCTAAAATAGTGATAAAAATTTTTAGCCCTGACAGCGACTCTGTCCATGTAAAACTTTTCCTCCATCAGGCATATTTTTTCATGAATCGATACATGAGGCGGTAAGTGATGATATTGATGATGAGAATAGCGATGATCAATATGGCCGCAGTCCCATAAGCATTATCGAGGGAAATCCCTTCTCTGGCTAAAACATAAAAATGAACAGCCATGGTGCGCGAAGAAGAGAAAATTGATGTCGGGATGCGCAGGGCGCTGCCGGCAGTAAAAATCACTGCCGCTGTTTCGCCGATGCTGCGGCCCGCGCTTAAAATGATGCCGGTGATAATTCCTGGAAGGGCAGAAGGAAGAACGACCTTTGTCACCATCTGCCATTTTGTGCTGCCCAGAGAATAACTGACATCTCGATAAGAACGGGGGACGCATTTCATCGCCTCTTCGCTGGTGCGGATAATGGTGGGCAAGATCATGAAAGCTAAAGTGAGGCTGCCGCTGAGAATAGACCAGCCAAGCTTCAATTTGGTGACAAACAGGATAAAACCAAATAGTCCAAAAATAATCGAGGGAATTCCAGCCAAGCAATCTGCGCCGAAGCGAATGATTCGAGTGATTCTATTTTCACGGGTATATTCATTCAAATAAATAGCGCTGCCCACGCCCAAAGGCGTAGCGATCAGGATGGCCATAATGGTTAAGGCGATAGTCCCGATAATCGTCGAGAAAATCCCCCCGCTTTTCCCCATATCCTTTGGATTGGTGGTTAAAAAGGAAAGACTCAATACGGGCAGCCCGTTTTTTAGGATAAAAAACAGGATAAAAAATAAAGTAAAGATGGTGATCAAAGTGAACGCCCAGAGGAGAATCTTAATAAATTTCTGTTCTTTTCTCGGATTAAAATACATTTTTTATGGCCTTCTCCTTGCTGCTGTCAGGTTGGCAACCGTGTTAAGGATCATGATGATGATAAAGAGGATAACTCCAGTGGCAAATAGAGCTTGCCGGTGCTCGCCGCTGGCATAGCCCATTTCCAGAGCAATATTAGAAGTGAGCGTCCTTACCGGGTCAAGGATAGAGTGAGGAATCGAGATCGCATTCCCCGCTATCATAATCACAGCCATTGTCTCGCCAATAGCCCGGCCCATGCCCAGGATAATGCTGGCAATAATTCCAGAACGAGCAGCCGGGAGGAGGACCATTTTTGTGGTTTGCCAGGGTGTGGCTCCCAAGGCAATAGAGCCTTCTCGGTAAGTCGGGGGCAGGGCTAACAGGGAGTCAATGGAAATGCTGATGATGGTGGGCAAGATCATAATGCCGAGAATGATGGAGGCAGCAAGAACAGAAAGCCCTGGTCCTCCAAAAGTCTTTCGAATAAAAGGAACAAGTATAACAACCCCCATGAAACCATAGACAACTGAAGGAATCCCGGCTAAGAGCTCGATAATGGGCTTGATGACCTGGCGAAAGCGCTTGGAGGAAAATTGAGTCAAGAAGATGGCACAGCCCAGGCCAAAAGGAACTCCTATGATAAGCGCCCCAAGAGTCACCATGAGCGAGCCGAGAATCATCGGCAATAAACCGAAACTCTGTTCACTGGGATACCAGTTGAGGCCCAAGAGGAAGTTTTTAAATCCATATTTAAATAGAATGGGTGTGCCTTCCTTGAAGATGAAAAGCGTTATTATCACCAGGGCGGAAACAGCGGAGAAAGCCACGACTAACAGCGCTATATGAATTAATCTTTCATTTCTCCGCAGGTCGTTCATTTTGCGATTTCTAGCGGACAGCAATCAATCCTTTTTGTCTTGCCAACTGCTGTCCTTCCTCAGAAAGGATAAAATCTATAAAATGTTTCGCCTCAGGGCTTGGCGGGCCGCTGGTGATAAATAAAAAAGGCCGGACGAGCTTGTAGTGCTTGTCGAGAATATTTTGCTCACTGGCCGCGACTCCGTCCAAGTCCAGAGCTTTCACTCTCTCATCGACGAGCCCTAAGGAGATGTATCCGATGGAATGAGGGTCGCTGGCAACAATCTCTCTGACAGTGCCGTTTGAATCCTCAACAATTGCGCCTTTAAGAATCCGAACTTTTCCCATGACCATTTCTTGAAAAGCACCCCGCGTACCCGAACCTTCTTCGCGGGTGACGACAGTAATGGTTTTATCTTTTCCTCCGAAGATTTTCCAGTTTCTGATATTCCCAGAAAATATCTCTTTGACCTCTTCTAAGCTGAGGCCTGTAATTTTATTCGTTGGATGGACGATAACAGCCAGGCCATCCCTGGCAACTACGATTTCATTTAAATCTTTTTCTTCGGGCTTCAGTTCTCGAGAAGAAGTGCCGATATCAGCAGCGCCGCATCTTGCGGCCTGAATGCCTGCGCTCGAACCCCCGCCCTGGACATTCACTATGCGGCCGCGATATTTAATCATGTAGTCTTCAGCCCATTTGTCAGCAAAAGGCTGGACACTCGTTGACCCGGCCACGATTAAGCCTTTTTGCGAAGCACTTCGAGAACAGCCAGAGGTCATAACAAGAATTAAGGGAAGAATGAAAAAGGAAGGATGGGGATAAAAGATTCCTGAATTTTTTTTATATCTTGTCTGCAATTTTCCTCTTTTATAAGCTTTTCTTACGGGGATCGGGCAATAGTGTCTGGAGATGGACTTCGGCCCGATCAATCGACAATTATATCATCATCCGAGCCGCAGACAAGCAGCAGGCGACTTTTTAAGTTTGCAGACAATAGGCATTTGGCTTTTCAGATAGCATCCGCTCTATGCTTTTGTTTTAACGGCTATGGTATGTCTGGAGATTATTTCTTTCCTTCAGCCATGGCTTTTTTGATGTCTTCTATTCTCTTCTTGAAACGGTCCTTGTATTGTTCTTCTGAGAGTTCCAAAGCTTTTTCTGCAGCCTTGAGGGCCTCGTTGTAATTTTTCATTTTCAAGTCAACAGCGCTCAGGGCATCCCAGGAAAAGGCCGTAGGTGCGAGCTCAACCGCTTTCTTGGCACCTTCAAGGGCGCTTTCCAGATTTTTCCCCTGATTTGTCCAGAATCGCGCGTAGCCCCCTAAATAATTTGATTCTTCCATGTGTTTCTTGATGAACTCAGGCCCATAGATTTCCAGAGCCTTCTCAGTCTTATTAAGCTTGCAGTAAACTCCGGCAGCCTGCTGGAGGATGTAAGAGTTATCGGGGTTGAGCCTGACCGCATTTTCCGCCATCGCGACTGCACTTTCATGGTTTTTTTTCTGGTTGACCCAGAAGTTGGCATAATCGACGAGGTCGTAAGAGAGACTGGTCAACTTTCCTTCCATATAGTCTTTTCCGTAAGCTTCATCTGCCTTCTCAGGCTCTCCTTTAAGGATATAGAGTTCTGCAAGGTTCTTCGTATAGCGAGGAGCGGTGTTGTACTTCATGATTTCATTGATTTTCTTTGCCAGCTCAATCCCTCTGTCGAGATTGTCTTTATCCCTGATGATTCTTGAAACATAGTAACTGAGAGCATATGGCTCATCAGGGTATTTGGAAACGTAATCTTCAAAGAACTTTGTCGCTTCTTCTTTTGAGCTGAAGTTCATATAGTATAAAGCTAAGTACATGTAAGCGTCTCTCAGCATCGGGCTCTGGGGATATTTTTTTAGATAAGCCTTGAGCGGTTCAGGGTCTCTTTTATCACTCCGATAGGCTAAGACGCCGATTGAAAATTCCGCGTATTCAGTGAAGGTGACCTTCTTGTCCTCATAGTCTGTTGTGCCCAGTTTTCCTTCAGGGTCAAGGGCCAGGACCTCATTGTACAGCTTTAAAATTTTTTCACGGTTTTGAGGGTCATAAGGGCTATAGCGATCATCGACTTTTTGAGCGAGCTTGAAGACAACCTCGATATTCTTGGAGTCTTTGGCGTATCTTTCCGAGAGGGATTTGAAGGTGTCGATGCCTTTTAGGCTGTTCTCAACCTTCTCCTGGTATTTCTCAGGCGGGGGACCATAGCCGACATGCCAGTCAATCTCTGAGCCGTCGCTGTCGAGCATGAGGACGGTTGGGGTAGCGGCGACATTAAATTTCTTGAAAGCCTCATCACCCGCTTTCTCTCCCCTTGCGGCCAGGAAGAGAACAAAGTTTGAGTTCAGAAAATCCTGAAATTTTTGATTGGCGAAGAACTGCTGACCCAGCAGTCGACATGACCCTCAGCCACTCGAGTAGAAATCAATGAGAACCAGCTTTTTCTCACTTTTCGCCTTGGCCAGGACTTCGTCAAGAGTTCCCTTAAACCAGGCCTGCCCGAAAGCCGCGGAGGCGAATAAAAGAAGAATCGATAGCGAAGCAATTTTTTTCATGCTCACCTCCTTCGCTAAACTATAAAATTCTAGTATTTTATTGTCAAATAAAAATTTTACAGAACAATTGGGAGCGAGGCTGTTGCCCAAAACCTATTCTAATCACACTTTTTGACATCGATTTTTCACTGTGCTATATGTGAATTCCGCTGCTTTTGAGCCGTGTCTCTCTCTTGTCTGAAGAATGGAGGACAGGATGAATGTTCTTATTTATCTTGCTGCTGCCGCCATAGCCTTCTGGCTTGGCAGCCGATTTTATTCGCGCTACATCGCTCGCAAGCTCGGAGAAGACCCAAAGGTTCAAACGCCTGCGGTAAAGTTCAACGACGGCCGTGACTATGTCCCGACCAAGACCTACGTTGTCTTTGCCCATCATTTTTCAGCGATTGCCGGCGCAGGCCCAATCCTCGGCCCGACCATGGCCATCCTTTACGGCTTCGTCCCGGCCTGGCTCTGGGTTGTGCTTGGTGCAATTTTCATCGGCGCTGTCCATGACTTTACCAGCCTCTTTGTCAGCATGCGGGAAGGCGGAAAGTCAATGGCCGAAGTGGCGCGGAGGACTCTCGGCAACTCAGGTTTCAATCTCTTCATCGCTTTTACTATCGTCATGATTGTCCTTGTCACTTCATCATTTTTGAGTGCCACAGCCATCTCACTCACCTCGCTCTGGCCACTGAGTAAAATCGGAGTGACTGCAGGCAAGACATTTCTTAAGACTGTGGTTAAGGATGGTGTGGCCATGGGGAGAATCGGAGGCATCGCCTCGATGTCGGTCATCATCATCACCCTCTCCTCGCCTTTCCTGGGCTGGCTCATCTACCGAAAAAAAATTAAGACCATCATCGCTTATATCCTTGCTTCGGCAATCTGTGTTGTCTCAGTTTTGTTAGGCATTGCCTATCCTGTCACCCTGACGCCGACTCACTGGATGGTCATCATCTCCATTTATGTCCTTTTTGCCGCCGGAGTTCCGGTCTGGGTCATCCTTCAGCCAAGAGACTTCATCAATGTTCAGATTCTTTATGGTGGAATTCTGCTGATGATTGTCTCCATCTTCAGCACAGGGTTCAGAGGGCTATCGGTTTCAATGCCGAGCTTTAACCTCAAAGAAGGAATTCAGAGCCTTGGCTTGATCTGGCCGATGATGTTTTGCACGATTGCCTGTGGAGCGATTTCTGGGTTTCATGCCCTGGTGGCAGGAGGAACCACCGGAAAACAACTGGCAAAGGAAACGGATGCGCGTCGGGTTGGCTATAATGCCATGCTTCTTGAATCGGTCCTTGCGGTCTGTGTGCTGCTTGCCCTTGGCGGAGCCATGAACTTTCTGGATTACAAATCCATCGTTTGGCCCGTAGACCCGGCCGTTAAATCAAATCCGATCTTGGGATTTTCCTTGGCGGCCGGACATTTGATTAACCTCGGTCTGGGTATTCCGGTTGCACTCGCCACGGTCTTCGGAATTCTACTTGTCGAAGGATTCGTGATCACCACCCTCGACGCAGCCGTCCGTCTCAACCGCTATCTCTTTGAGGAGCTCTGGAGCATTCTCTTCAAGAAGCCGCCGGCCTTTCTCAAGAACTTTTGGTTCAATTCAGGGCTGGCTGTTTTATTGATGTGGATTCTGGCTTATACAAACGCCTTCAGCTCCCTCTGGCCGATTTTTGGCACAGCTAATCAGCTCTTGGCGGCGCTCACTCTTCTTGCTGTCTCAGCCTGGCTTCTTCTTCGAAAGAAAAAGAATTTGTTCACTCTCATCCCGGCCATTTTCATGATAGCCACAACCATCGCTTCACTCGGCATCCTGCTCCTCAATTACATCAATAAAATGAATTATGTGCTGATTGTCGCCGACTTGCTTCTCCTCTTCCTCTCTATTGGGGTTATCTGGCTTGTTTTGAAAACCTTTTTGCGGCCTGCGGCCAAGGCACAGTTTGCTGCGCGCTAAGCCAACTTAAATTATCTCACGCTCTCTTTAACAAGGTTTACCGGCTTTAAGAGCTTTCGAACAGGATAGGTCTGCGGCTCGCGGCTCCATTGGGGAACAAGATAGCGGTCGAAGAAATTCCAGACGAGCAGTCCATCATCACTCTCCGGCTCAAGAAGATAAGCAGCCAGGTTCGAAAGAGGCTGGGCTGTCGGGACAAAAAGAGTCCCTTCTTTGAATTCCTTCTGCTCGATGAAGTATTCACCTTTGACTGAGTTCATGTGGTGTCCTTGAAAGAGCCTTGGCTCTGCTGTGATTTCCTTGAGCCGGAAAGATTGAACTTCCAGGGTCACAGGCTTTGTTAATCTCTCGACTCGAATGCCGTGCTGAAGGAGCTTTTCTGTGACCTCCGGGTCAGGAAGAGGAATGAGATAGGCATAGGGAAAGGGAACGCCTCTTTTCGGAATAAAATCGGCGATATAGGGGATTGTGTAGGCTTTCTTTTTGTCTGTCCTCTTGACCAGGGGCCAGGTTCCCTCCCTAGGGGTGACTTCCATTTCATATCCGCGGACAGTTATTTTATCCTTGAGAGGCTTGACTTCAAATTCGACTGAAAAAGAATCTTCTGGAGAAGGGTTGAGTCCCCTGAGGATTGTCTTTTGCTCTGCGGTGCAGAGGAGTTGCTCGATTTCATCCTTGTGGCTGTAGCAGTAATCGAGGATGGTCAGCAGGAAATTATAGCAGCCGTAGACTCGGGTCTTGAAGTCAGCGTAGGAATAGTTTTCATCCAGGATGGAAAGCCTGTTTCTCAGGCCGATATAGTTGCTCACGTAGCGGGGATGGTGCTCGAAAGTTTCCCAGCCTTTTTCCGGCTCCCTGGAATCAACAAAGTTTCCATAGGGGACAGAGAGTGTTTTGTATTTTTCCTCCAGGTTCTTGTTTATGGCAGGCAGCATTTTATCCCTCATGTAGATGATGATCGAGGAATCTCCGTTAGGGTTGAGGGGCCAGGAGTAGGTGACTGGATGCTCATGATAAGAGCCGTCGGTTGTGTGGCAGTCGACAAGAAGAATAGGGTCCCAGCGCGTAAGGACATTCTGGAGCAGGCCCTGAAGCTCCGGGCTTTCCAGCTTCATGCTGTCGCGGTTGAGGTCGAGATTCTGGCCGTTGTAGCGGACCCCAACTCCGTTTTCAGGCCCTACCTGGCCGCGTCTGTTTGTGGGGCCAATTTTTTCATTGCCGTCGGCGTTGAAAATAGGGGCGATGAGAATCACCAGCCTATCAAGATAAGGAGGTTTCTCCTTGAGGATGATATCCCTGGCAAGCATCAAAGAGGCTTCTTTTCCCTCGACTTCTCCGGCGTGGATGTTGGCCTGGATGTAGACGGCTGCTCTTCGGTCGCGACCGAGCTCGAAGGAAGAGGAAGGCACAGGCTTGCCGATGACAAGCAGGGGGACGGCTCGGCCTTCAGCGCTGACGCAGAGCGTTTCCACTCTGATCAAGGGGCTTTGCTTCTGAAGCTCTTCAATAAAGTTCATGACATCGGCGTATCTTGAGGTCGAGGTGAAATTCGAGCTTTCAGCAACGGTCAGCAGGCTTTGTCCTGCTGTCGCTTGTGGATTTTGTTCTGCCTTGGAAAGAAGCGGCAGGGGTGTAAGAAGAAAAATAAAAATCGAAGCGATAAAAACAAAGTGTGGGATTAAGTATCTTCTTAGCTGTTCCATGTTATTTCCTTTCACTAAGAATAGGAAAAAGAGGAAATTCCTTTTTTTTGCTTTTTAATGTCATTGATGAAGGAGCATTATACCCGATTGTGAGACATGAGGCAAAAAAGGTCTTGCCTTCTTTTTTTCTCTTTGGCCTTTTTTCAGCAAGAAAAAAATATTATACTTAGACTATTGAAATTGATTAATAAGCAAATGCCTAATTTATAATTCTTTATGAACAAAAAGCAGGTTATTCCATGATTAGTTTTGGTGTGAGCAAGGAAAAGGAAGAGGCTCTGGCTAGGAAGATGGAGAGTCTTGGCATCTTGGAGAAAGATATCGTCGAGAAGTTTGTCCGCTCCAGCGGCAAGGGCGGGCAGAAGGTCAACAAAGCCTCGACCTGTGTCTATTTAAAGCATCTTCCGACTCAGATTGAAGTCAAATGCCAGCAGGAACGCTCTCAGTCCATCAACCGCTTTCTTGCCAGACGCATTCTTGCCGATAAGATTGAAACAATAATTAGAGGGAAGGAAAGTGAAGAGCAGCAGAGGATTGAGAAAATTCGCCGCCAGAAAAGAAAGCGGTCCAAGAGAGCGAAGCTCAAGATGCTGGAGGAGAAAAGAAAGCATTCTCAGAAGAAGGAAGAGCGAAGTTTCCGTCCCAAGCCAGATGATTTTTAAAGAAAGCATAATTCTCGAAGCAGGGGCAATTTCCGTTCGGCGAAAAAGACGGGGAAGGACAAATCCACTGGACGCCAGATCATGTCCGTGATATTTTTATCTAAATTGAGATAATGAAAAGTCTGCAAAGGAGGTCATATGATCAATGATGTCTTAACCTGTAAAATGAGAAAAAGAATCTTTGGTACAGCGGCTCTCTTCAGCTTTTTTTTCTTGTTCTTTTTCCTTCCATCCCCTCAGTATGGGAATCCTGTTTATGGTGAAAAAATAATTCTAACCCAGCCCAATGGAATTGAAATCATTGGGTATATCTATGGCGACGAGTTTCACCGCAGGATTGAGACTGAGGAAGGTTACACAATCATTCTCAACGAACGGACCGGAATGATTGAATATGCAATCATGAAGAATAAGAAATTAGTTCCATCCGGCATGATTGTCGGGATTGTCAGCCCTTCTTACCTGGGAAGGATCAGGTTCCCCAGGCATCTCAGCGACCGCCCCTATAGAATTGCTGAAATTCGGAAGAAAAGTCCGGAGTTGCTTCACGAGCTGAGCTTCTTTCTCCAAAGGCTCGATAAAAAAGTTAAGACGCAGGCGCTCACCGGAACAAAAAAAGCCTTTGTCGTCTGTGTTCAATTTCAGGCTGAGGCTACGCCTCCGACTCAATGGTCTTCTAGCGCTTATTTATCAACTGGCTTCAGCAACCGAATCTTCAGCATTGTTGCCGGAGATATCAGCATGGCCAATTATTACAAAGCAAACTCCTACAACCAGTTCTGGCCGGTGGGATACACCCACCCGACTTGGGTCACTCTTTCCCAGACTGCATCCTGGTATAAGCAAAATGATTCCTGGCCAAAGGTCATTGAGGATGCTATGGATGCGATAAGAAGCGCTAATCCTTCTTTTGATTTCACTCTTTACGCCAACAATGGGGACTTGGATATGATTCTGATCTGGGCAGGCACGCGCGAGACTTGGGGAACCTTTTACTGGCCTCAGATGAGCTCATCCAGCCTTTCCAAGTATGGAGTGACAGTCAGGCATTATAACGTTGTCAATGAGAGGAATAGCGACGGCACGGAGAATATGGATATCAGCACATTCTGTCATGAGTATGGGCATATGACGGGCTGCCCTGACCTTTACGATTACAGCTCGTTCAACACACCCTTGGGACACTATTGCATGATGGGCTGGTCAAACCGTAGAACTCATTTTTGTGGTTATATCAAATGGAAAGTGTATGAATGGATTACACCTACAGAAATAACTGCGAGCGGAGCCTTTGATGTCGATGCTCTGGGTCTTGCTTCGGCTTCAAAGCCAAGGCTTTACAAGGTCAATATTGAGTCTCCCAAAGAATATTTCCTGGTTGAGAATCGGCTTAACGGCTCTGATTCAGACTATGAGAATTACAGCTTCAGGTGGAGCGGGCTGCTCATCTCTCATATCGATGAAAATTACCCGCCTGCAGTCGGACAGCCCAGTTATACTTTTTACGGAGTAGAGGCTGCTGTCCCTGTGCTGGACCCTACGATTACCACTTTAGCCTCTTATGCAGCTTATTATGACAACATGGTCTTTTCTGTTGACAACGGATACACTCGATTAGAGCCTTCCTATCCTGATGACCGGCCGCCAGGAGCTTATCTGACTCTTACTTACAGTGATGGGATTGAGCACGTGATTTATAGAAACACCCAGGGCCACACGAAATCGACAGAAATATATTTTATCAATGTAGGAAATTCAGCAAACACGATGAATTTTTCAGTGACGGCGTTGACTTACACTGTTTCTGGCACAGTCAGTGTGCCTTCAATTTCTGGAGGCAAGGGAATGCCGGCAATGCCACCAACCAGGATAGCTGCGAGTGAATTACAGAAAAGACTTCCCGACGGCGGCTCAAAAAACTCAAGGGTCATGGCCAGGTATGGCTCTTTTATCGGGAAGGCGATCATGGCCACAGGCTTGAGTGGAGTGGTGATGAGCGGGCTGCCTGGAAATCCCTCCACAGATGCTTCAGGTTTTTACAGCGCCGTCGTAGAGTATAACTGGTCAGGAACTGTGACTCCGACCCTGCAGTACTATGCTTTCACCCCGTCGAGCCGGACGTATTCGAGCTTGACCTCTGACCAGCTTAGCCAGGATTACTCAGCCCTCAGGAATATTTATGCGCCCTTGAATTTTCAAGGAACAAAGGTCGAGAATCGCTCTCTGTTGTTTCGAGAATATGTTAATTCTCTGACCTGGCAGGTCAACCCGAATAATGTCGATATCGTTAAGTACAGGATTTATAAGGTAGAAGGAGCAACCAGGACTTTGTTGGCTGAAGTCAGCGCCGATACTCTTAAGTATTGGGATATTGGAGTGGAGAAGGATAAGCTATACGAGTATGCTCTCTGTGCGGTCAACAATGAAAACAGGGAAGGCGCTTTTGCCTATGTCCTGATTGATTAAGGAGAAAGCCATGAAAAGAATCTTAATATTTTGTTTAGCTGTCGTTGTCGCCTCGAACCTTGCCTATGGGAAATTTTTAATAGAAGCTAAGGGAGGCTATTTCCTGCCTTCAGATAAGAAATTTAAGGAAGTATATGATGGTGGAAAATATACCGAATGGATAAGCTATGGCGGAGAAATAGGTATAACTCTAGGGCAGGGAGTCGGTCTCTGGGCCGGAGGGAGTTATTTTAAAAAGAAAGGAAAGCTGACTCTGACTGAGGAAGAAACGACATTACAAATCACGCCTGTTTATGGCGGGATAAAGTTCAGATCAACAAAGTCCAATGTTAGTCCTTACCTAGGATTTGGCGTTGGCTATTTTCAATACAAGGAAGAAAGCCGGATCGGAAAGATTTCCAAGGCGGATATTGGATACATAGGGCAGGCAGGCTTTATCATCAAAGCTGGAGTCATCATCATTGATTTACAAGCGAGCTACAGCTACTGCAAAGTCAAGCCTGTGGATGTCGAAGCCAATTTAGGCGGTTTCCAGGCAGGAATTGGCCTTGGGTTTGAATTCTGAATGGCTCAGCCTTCAAACGGTTTTCTTGACACCCAGCCTGATCCTCTTCATATCATGGAGTAAAAAACTTTTCTTTTATTTTTCGACTAATCTTCGCAGGCAATCAAGGCTGAGCCGAGGGCTGAGACAAGCTGAGGATTTTCCGGGACCAAGATATCGCACTTTAATTTTTTCTTCAGCAATTCGACGATGCACCTGTTCTTTGCCACGCCTCCGACAAACATGACACCCTTTTCGTGCTCGAACCTTGATATCATGGGATAGAGGCGGTCGACAATCGAGTAGTGAAGCCCAAGAGCAATTCTCCTTCTGTCTTCTCCTGAGGTTATCAATGAGATGACCTCAGATTCGGCGAAGACGGTGCACATGCTGCTGATAGGAAGAGGGGATTTAGCAGCCAATGCCTCCCTCCAGAAATCTTCGATACCGTAGCCCAAGACCTGGGCCATGACTTCCAGGAATCTTCCTGTGCCTGCAGCGCAGCGGTCGTTCATTTCAAATTGACCGAAGCCGCGTTCAGGATTGATTTCGATGACTTTGGAATCCTGGCCGCCGATGTCGACAACCAGCCTGCAACCAGGATCGATAAATCTTGCTCCTCGGGCGCAGGCCTTTATCTCGGTGACCACTCCGGCTGGAAGATGGGCCTTCATCAGATGGCGGCCGTACCCTGTGGCCACTATCTTTGAATATTTAGAGTTTCTGATAATATTCTGGACCTTCTGGATAGCGTTGTGATTCGTGTCGAAGATTTCAAAAGACTCTACTTTTCCCTTATTAAGCTTGACAATCTTGGTTGTCCTTGAGCCAAGGTCGATGCCCAGGACGGGCTTATCTGTTCGCATTCTTTGATTCTATTCCTTCAAGAAATGCTTCTAACCGTGTTTTGAGCTGGCCCACATCCTCTTCAGAATAATCTGTTTCGATTTTGATGTTAGGAATTCCCTCCTTCTTCAAGGCTGAAGCGATGTTGATGGCCTCGACATTGTATGTATGGCAGTACTGGAGGATGTACTGGACAACTCCGTCGACCTGATATTCTTTGGCCAGGCGAAGGACATTGCTCATTCGTTCCACGTTCGGAGAGAAACAGGAACAGGAGATTTCGAGGTAGCGGTCGGAGATGGCTTTAAGCTGGTGCGCGAGGTTTCCATTTCCTTCGGCGACAAGATTTTCAAAATAGCGTGTCCCGGTGCAGGTCTCGTCGCAGACAATAACGGCGCCGGCTGATTCGATCAAGTGATGAACTTTCCAGTTTCCTATAACCGAAGGGCAGCCAGAAATCATGACCCGCTTTGCCTTTTTGTCCGCGATGCTCGCCCCGTTTTTTATTCTTTTTCCCAGCTCTTCGTTCAATTGCTCCAATTTTTGACAGAATCTCTCCGGCTCATCATTAAGAGCTGCCTGCATGATAACCAGAGAATCCATGCCGCTTATGGGAAGCATTCCACCTTTTCTCAAGGAGTGAAGATTGGCAATGGCTCTTCGCTTCCTGTTCATCAGCTGAATTGTCTTTGATAATTTTTCGCTCTCAAGTTTTTTCCCTGTCAGCTCCTCTAAGCGGTTTTTAAAGTTGAGAATTTCCCCATGCCAGAGCTCTTTATCTTTAGCATCTTTTTTCTGAGGAACCTCCATGACATGAAAATTGACTTTTTTGGACAGAACATCCCAGGTCTTTTTTTTGGCATCGCAGGTTGTCTCTCCGACTGCCATGTCTTTTATCGGCGCATAGGGGCAGGTCCTGGAGAAGGAAAGCCCTAGAGTGGATTTGACCAGAGGGCAGATGTTGCGCGGAAATGTTTTCTCTGCATAGGGAATAGAAAGCGCTGTTCCGCCGCAGAGCGCGACCGGAATGGCATCCAGGGCAAGGACTATTTCCTCGGGAACGTAGATGCAGAAAGTGCCGATGAATTTTGCTCCGTTGTTCTTGCGGTCGATAATCTCTTGAACCCTGGCACCGTGGGCGTTCTTGATCACCATATCAAAGTAGCTCATATTGGCCGGTCTGTTCTTTTGAGAGAGAACCTGTTCTTCAAATTTTTTTTCGATTGAATCAAGAATTTCTTGGTGCAACTCGACATCAAGCCCCAACTTTTTCCACATTTCCTTGTCATTCATAATATTTTCCGCCTCCAAGTATTTTATTCATTTGAAGATATTAGGATAAACACAATAAATTTAGTTTCATTGTCATAGCGAGCGACCGAAGGGAGCGCGGCAATCTTTAAATTAATTTTACGAGATTGCCACGTCGCTTCGCTCCTCGCAACGACTCCGTCGGATCGCCACATCGCTTCGCTCCTGGCGATGATACATAAAGCATTCCGCTTAAGTTAATTGCTAAGCCAATGGCGGGAAGGTATGGGAGTTGAACCCATCCAGGGCTTTTTAAAGGCCCTGTGCTGGATTTGAAGTCCAGAAGGCCCACCGGGACCTCTACCCTCCCGCAATTTATTATTTTAATACATGTCTGTCTTCTTTTCTAATCGTCAAGCCTGTCCGGTCAAAATATTCCAATACGGCCTGGGCATATTTGCGCGACAACTGAAGCTTGTCCCGCAGCTCGGCAATGGTGATGCTCTGGTATTTTCTTATATGATTTAAGACCATTTCCTTGGCAGCGGCGAGAGTTTCGCGGTGATAGGTCACTTTCTTGTTGAGCCGGACCAGTTTTTCCTGGCTAATCAAGCTCTTCATCATTTTCTGGAAGACTTCTGTTCGCAAGCCAAGCCTTTTTTGGACGTCCTCCTCCAGAGGGGCAGCAAACCTCGCCTTTTGGAAGGCCTGCTCAATGCGGCTGAGCAATTCTTGCTCGCGAGGCTTCAAGCTTATCTCATGGCCGACAAGCCCGAGCTGAGAGTCCTTTTTAAAGAGAATTTTTTTATTCAAAAGCTCATCGACGGCCGTCTTGAAGGTTTGCTGGTCAGTCAGTTTAAGATACTGGGAGCGAAGGTCAGAGAAAGGCATATAAAGACGGAAAGAGTCGGTTGAGAGATAGCTCTTGACCGTGGCCAGCAGCATCTCAACCAGATTGTGGTAGGCAGAGGAATTGAGATATTTGTCAGCGTCGATTTTTACCAGAGCCCCTTTTTTGTACAAATTTTCGATGACTTCCTCGACTTCACTTTGTCTTTCGCCGATTTTCAATGAAACTTCCTCAGGGCTCTTGGGAATAAAATTTGAGTTGATGAACGTTTGTTCAACGCTATCAGCCAGAGTTCCTTCAAATCTTTCGAGGCCCTGGATGACCTGTTCGTCGAAGCGCTTGTGTTTCGCGGGCGCGGCGTCGAGAATCGTGCCGCCGCCGATGGTCATCAAGGGCGAGAATGTCCGGATGACAAAATGGTCCTTGGGAAGGGCCACAGTCGGCTTTTCGAGGACAAATTGGACATAGCCCATCTCTCCTGGAAGCAGGACTTGTTTATCGAGCAAAACCAGCCGGCAGATGAGCTCTTCGGTTCCGACATGGAGCCTGACCCTTGACCTCTGTTTCAATTCCTTAGCGTAGCTTTTGAGAAGCCTGAGACGGGTATCCAGCCTGTAAGTAGGATTTAAAGAGCCGGCAAGGCCTGCACACTGGCCCCGCCGGAGCAGCTCTTTCTTAATATCCTGGAGGTTCAGGGCTGTGCGTTTCCCGACCGATGACTTTTCTTTGCTTATATTATGGACCTGGATGCTGCGGACTTTGGCCGTAATTCCCTCCGGGTATATTTCTATTTTATCTCCGACGCTCACCTCTCCTGAAAGAGTTGTGCCGGCGATGACTGTGCCGAATCCGGGCATGGTAAAGACTCTGTCGACGGGCATGCGAAAAATGCCGTTATCATGGCGTGTTCTGACTTCCTGGCCGACCGTCATCAGCGCGGACTTGATTTCATCGACGCCCTCTCCTGTGACTGAGGAGACAGGTATGATTGGCGCATCGGCAAGGAAAGTCCCCTTGACGAAATCCCTGACTTCTGCTTTTAGCTCCTGAATACGCTTCTCATCGACCAGGTCCGATTTTGTCAGGGCGATAATTCCGCTTTTTATTCCCAGGAGCTGGAGGATGTCGAAGTGCTCTACGGTCTGGATGTTAACGCCTTCATCGGCGGCGATGACCAGAAGCGAGGCGTCGATGTTGCTTGCGCCGGCGACCATGGTCTTGATCAGCTTTTCATGCCCCGGGACATCGATGAAGACAATCTGTTTGTCATAGCCCGGAGTTTTCATGAAGACAAAGCCCAGTTCGATGGTTATGCCCCGGCGTTTTTCCTCGGCAAGGGTGTCGGCATCTATTCCGGTCAAGGCCTTGACCAGAGCTGTTTTGCCGTGGTCGATATGTCCGGCCGTGCCGATGATGACGTGCTCGAGTTCCGGCATGGTTTTTTATTTTTGTTTCGGACTCTTCTTCAGAAGAATTTTTCCCTCGGATTTTGAAACGACCATTCCAATGGCGGCAGCGTGCCTGACGCCTTTCTTTTTTAGCCTTGAGATAAGGGAATCTGCTTTTTCTTCCTCGACCGCTATCAGGAGACCGCCGGAGGTCTGAGGGTCGTAGAGAACAAGCTCCATCTCTTCGCCGACATCATCTGCGACGCTGACAAATTTAGAGGCATATTCTCTATTGCGCTCGATGGCTCCAGAGATTATCCCTTGTTTGAGGCAGTCCAGAACCTCATCGAAGACCGGGACTCGGTCTGCGTAGACCTCTGCGGTCATGCCGCTTTGAAAAACCATTTCACTCAGATGGCCCAAAAGCCCAAAGCCTGTCACGTCTGTGGCGCAGTTTATGCCCATTTCGGCAATGATTTCCGAGGGGATCCTGTTTAGCTCTGTCATGGATAGGGATATAGCCGTTAAAGCTCCGCCAGAGGCTTTTCCAATCTGGTGGCTGAAGCTTATGATTCCTGTGCCAATCGGCTTGGTGAGGACAAGGACATCACCCGGTTTGGCCCTGTCATTGGTGATAATCCTTGAGGGGTTGATGAAGCCAGTCACAGCAAACCCGAATTTGATTTCATTCTCCTTGATGCTGTGTCCTCCAAGGACAACCACGCCGGCCTCCTTCATCTTATCAATTCCTCCCAGGATGATCTCGCTCATGACCTTGTGGCTCAGGGTGTCGATGGGAAAGCCGATGATGGATAGAGCTGTCAGAGGCTTGCCGCCCATGGCATAGATGTCGCTGACCGAGTTTGCTGCGGCTATCTCGCCGAAAGTATAGGGATCATCCACGCAGGGGGTGAAGACATCAACGGACTGAACCAGAGCAAACTTGTTGTTGATTTTATAAACGCCGGCATCATCACAGGTGTTGGTGCTGACCAGGACCCTTGGGTCTGTGACCGGAGGAATCGAAGCGAGGACCTTCTTGAGGTCGTTTTGATTGATCTTCGAGGCGCAGCCGGCATTCTCCACGAATTTCGTCAACTGGACTTTTTCCGGAGCATCCTCGAGCCGCTCGCCGGCACAGAGGCAGACATTTTTTTCCTTGAAGAGGTCGCAGGGACACGCCTCTTTTGGGTTGCAGATGCAGTGGCCCAGTTTTAAGGAGCGCTGCATGATTCGTTTTCTTTTTTTATAATCAACCATCGAGTCATTCCTTCCCTTTGAGTTGATTCAGGAGCGCCTCCTGGACAAAAGAGTCTTCATCAGGCTGGATTGTCCGAAAGTCAAATAAAACTTTTTCCTTGTGAACCCTGGCAAAGATGGGAGGGTTGTTGGTGCGGAGTTTTTTTGCCGCGTCTTCAGCCGACAAGGCGAGAGGTTTCACGCTCAGGAGCTTTGTGGGCACGGTTTCTATCGGGGCTGAGCCGCTGCCGACTTGAGAATCTCCATCGACAACCTGAAGCTGCGCTTCATCGCGGATTTCCTCTCTTAGATTCCTTGCGACCTGCTGAGCTCTTTTTTCCAGTTCATCCAGGCTCAAAGAAAGCATCCTGTAAAGAGGGTGAAGAAGAGATAATTGTGATGTATTGAGGAAAAGCCTGAGAGTTGCTTCCATGGCCGCTATCGTTATCTTTCCCACCCGGAATGCTCTGGCCAAGGGATTTTTCTTTATTTTCTCTATAATTTGTTTCTTCCCGACGATGACTCCAGACTGGGGACCTCCGATAAGCTTATCGCCGCTGAAGCAGGATACATCCACCCCGGCTTTGATGCTTCTCTGGACCATCGGCTCGGTTTCCAAGCCGAATTCTTTCAGGTCAACAAGGGCGCCGCTGCCCAGGTCATCGATCACGGGCAGATTGTGCTTTTTTCCCAGCTCGACAAGTTCCTCTATCCCGGGCTCTTCTGCAAAGCCCAGGATTCTGTAGTTGCTGTGATGGACGTGCATGATGGCGCCTGACCTCTCGCTAACCGCTGAGGAATAGTCTCTCAAATGAGTCTTGTTTGTCGTTCCCACTTCTTTTAAGATGGCTCCACTCGTCTCCATGACCTCTGGCATTCGAAAAGAGCCGCCGATTTCGACCAGCTGTCCGCGGGAGACAATCACCTCTTTGCCCTTGGCCAGCGTGTTGAGGATGAGCACAGTGGCTGCTGCATTGTTGTTGACTATGGTCGCAGCCTCGGCCCCTGTTAACTCACAGAGCAGGTCGTTGAGGTGAGAGTCACGCTGTCCGCGGCGTCCGGTCTCAACATCAATCGCCAGGTTGCAGTAGCCTTGGATAATGTTGTGAATGGCCTCTCGAGCTTGCGGAGAAAGGATTGAGCGGCCGAGTCCGGTATGAAGGATTATTCCTGTGGCGTTTATTGCCTTTCGCAAAGAGGGTGAAAATTTTCTCTCCAGAAGAGATTGAGCCCTTTTTATTATGTTTTCGACTGAAAGGTTTTTTTCCTCGGAAGATACTTTTTCCTGATGGAGAACTTCTGACCTGAGCTCATTAAGAACGTATCGGATAGAATTCACAACCGTCTCCCGGTTGTATTTTTCAATCCACTGCTTCACCTCGTCGGTGTGTATGAGCACATCGACAGAGGGAAGTTTTCTCAAAGTCTTCTTATTCATGGAAATTTTCCTTGGATAAAACGTATTATCGCAGACTCTGTTTGACCTTTAAAATGAAATATATTTTATGAATCACTTCAATTTTTCAAGAATTTTTTAGATTTTCCCAAAATTCAATTTTGAGAATATGTCTTGGTTGACCTCTTCTGTTTTCTGGGAGGCTGGAACAACCTTAAAAGATATTTCGAACTCTATTTTTTTTGGAGGGAGACAGGACCGGCTGTCGCAAGCCTGGAAGCTGAGGCTTCCCTTGATTTTATGGGAACCGAGTTCGAGGCCGGCATCGGTCTTGACCAGAGCGCCCAATATCACTTCGCCGTCATAGATTTGAAGCGGGGATTCCGAGTACTCAAATTTTTCCAGTCTCGGCTCCGGATAAGAATATTTTACAACCTCAATTCTCTCACTTCCTTCGAAAACGATTTCAGTGGGAATGAGAAACTCGTCTGCAAGCTCGTGGGCATGGATGTGCCAGCCGGGGCTGACTGAGGCCTCCAGCGCAGCCTTGAATGTTTCCCCGGGATGGATGGCGCTTTTTGAGATGTAAGTTTTTATTTTAACGATTTCTTCTTCCTGGGCTGTGAGATTTGTATAGCCAAAAAGAAGAAATAGCCCGAAGAGAAGGATGGATAAGTGAATGGATGTTTGATTAGCGAGCGACGAAAAATTTTTTTGGAGATAATTCGATTTTGATTTCCGCTTCAATATATTTCCTTCTGTTCAATGAACAATAATTATAATGAAACGAGGTAAAATTAGTCAAATTTGGGAGATATCAAGCTTTCACAGGCTGTTTCTTCTTTGGAAGAAACTCATATTTGACTGCGCCGTATTGACAGGCATCCACGCATTTCAAGCAGCGAACACAATCAGGGCTGTTGGGGCTTTCATAGATTTTGAGCTCCGTGGGACAGTTTTTTTGACAATCGCCGCACAGGGTGCAGCTGTCTTCGTCGACAAACATCTGAAAGAGGCTTGCTTTGTTGAAGAGCCCGAGCACAGCCCCGAGCGGACAGGCTGTTCGGCAGAAGGGTCTCTGGGAGAGAATCATCCAGGCTAAAAATAAAACCAGAATCGAAACTTTCCACGAGAAAAGAAAGCCGATTTGGCCACGGATATTCTTGTTCAAAAAAACCAGGGGTATTCCTGCCTCAAGAGTGCCGGCCGGACAGATCCACTTGCAAAACCATGTCTCTCCTAATCCATATTCATCCAGGACTAAAAGAGGAAGGGCAAAGACAAAAACAGCGAGCGTGACATACCTCATGTAGGATAGAAACTTTGGGATGGGAATTTTTGGACTTGGGATCTTATACAAGCCCTCCTGCAAAAGCCCGAAGGGGCACAGCCATCCGCAGGGCATTCTGCCGACCAGACTGCCGACTGCTCCGAGTATTCCGATGACGTATAAGCCCAGCTGATAGGACGAGATGGAGAGTTTGAATCTTAAGGAGGCGAAAAAATTCTGCAAGGAACCGATCGGGCAGGCGCCGATGGCCGAAGGGCAGGAATAGCAATTCAGAACAGGGACGCAAACACCCTTGATATTTCCCTGAAAAATCTCGCCTTTGAAGAATGACGGCAGGTAGAGGTTAAAGCCTAAGGTCCCGCCGAATTGAAAAAATCTTCTTTTATTTAAAAGACTCAATTTATTCTCGTTATGGGCTAAGCATTTCTTTTTCCGTGATGGAAAACCTATTTAGGGATTTGGGTGGTCTTATTTCCATTTGGAAACGCTTCAGCGGCTAACCGATTCCGATGCAGCTCAGACAGATGCTTATGGATTTCTCGAGCACTGCTTGAAATTCTTTTTGCTTTAAGCCGATGATTATAAAAAGGATAGAGATAAGGAACAGCAGATAAGCCCATCGACGCTTCATTTTCTTTCTCCTTTAATTATCTCTCCGATTGTCTTCTCAAGCTCGGTAATATACTCTTTTTTAAAGCCGACGTGGACGTGGGCAATAACTCCTTTTGAATCGATCAAATAGACTACAGGAATTTGTTGAACTTTATAGAGTGATTTCATGTCTTTTGTGGTTCGAATGAGTCCTTGCTCAGAGCCCGAAGTGGGGTCGGCGAGCATGCTGTACGTTATTTTGAATTTCTTGAAGAAAGGCTTTACCACTTTTGAGCCTTCTACGTCTATAGCTATCCCGAAAAGCTCTAATCCGCCTTTGTCCTGCCCTTCTTTTGCCTTAAATTTTTCGTAGATGCTCTGGATATAGGGCATCGCTGCTCGACAGGGAACACACCAGGTTGCCCAGAAATCGAGAAGCATGGCGTCCGGGTAGGATATTTTTGTAACATTCCTTCCGTTTTCCATGAATTCTGAAGTTATGGTCAATTGACCTTTTTCAAGCTTTACCGTTATAACCTTATCCTCGATGGATTTGAGCGAAAACGCATAAAATTTATCGCCTGTCTTCAGCTCGGCCAGTGCAGAGCTGTTCACGAATAAGACAATAAGAAAGACAATCGTTATTCTGGCCTGAAGCCTCATTTCCTATTCTCTTAAGTCCGCAAGCAGGGGATTCTTTGAGTGCCACTGCCAAAAAGGTTGCATCCTTGAATTTGTTTCATGAATATTTTTTTTCGATTTTAAAAATGAAAATTAGCATTAAAGGGCTTTTTTGTCAAACCAGCACAGGAGAAATTTTTCGATTTGACATTTAAGAATTAAGCTCTTATATATAAGGAATTGAAGGAGGACATGATGAAAAAAAGAGTTATACCTTTTGTTTTTCTTATGCTTGTTTCCACGGCTTTCGCCCAGAACTGGTTCAAGGGGAATTTTGACCAGGCCCTTGGTCAGGCGAAGAATGAAGGAAAGAAAGTCCTCATCGACTTTTTCTCGAGTGGCTGAGGGTCGTGTGTACTGCTGGGTCAGCAGTTCTTCGCCAACCAAAAATATCAGGAGTTTCTGAACACTAATTTTGTTCTCTTCATTGCCACCAGGGGAGAAAAAACCGGTGATGAAATTTTTAAGAAATATAACATTTCCGCTACTCCAACCGTCCTTATCGTCGATGCGGACGGCTCAGAGATAGACTGGCATGTCGGTTATGGGCCGCCTCCGGATAAATTTCTGGAGAGGCTGGATAAGACCGTAAAAGGAATCGACACCTTCAAAATTCTTTCTGAAAGATACAGCAAGGAGCCCAAAAATGTGGAGGTGGTTTTCAAGCTCGCCCAGAAATACGACCGGAGATACATCCAGGATAAGGCATTACAATTGTACAACGAAGTTCTGGCCATAGACCCGGATGGAAAGATGGGCACAACAGATTATGGAAATGAAAAAGTCACTTACACTCAATATGCAGAATTTTCTATCGGAACATTATCTATGTACGGCGCGAAAAGAGACGTTGAGCCCCTCAAAGCATTTATAAAGAAATATCCAGAAAGCGAAATCGTGAAGACTGCCTATCTGTATTTAAGTTCCTTCTATCAATATTCTGGCTCGAAAGAAGAATCGGCCAAATTCTTTGAAGATTATGTTTCCAGATATCCGAATGACCCAGGTGCCCTAAATTCTTACGTTTCAAGAATAGTCAGAAACAAAGACAATATCGAGAGAGGAATTGAGCTCGCTGAAAAGATTAAAGATGTGATGAAGTATAACCCTGACCCCACCTATATGAGAAATCTTGCTGAGCTCTATTCTCTCAAAGGAGACAAAGGTAAAGCTGAAGAAGTTTTTGGGAAGAATTTCATGGAGGGGAGAGTTTCCAGGTTAGCTTACAATCTCTATGAATATGCGAATTTCTGGGTCAAGCAGAATGCAAATACTGAAAGCGCACTGCAGATGATTGAATTAGCGGTTAAGTTGGAGCCCCGCTTCGTAGGGGCGGCTGCACAGTTGTATGTTCAGGCAGGCAAACCTGAAAAGGCTCTGGAAATCTATGGGCCTGAGTACATAAAAAAACACATGGACAATTCTGGTGAGTTAAACAGCTATGCCTGGTTCTGGGTAAATCAAGATAAAAACCTGGAAAGCGCCCTTGAAACATCGAAAAAATCCGTTGAGCTTGCCCCATCCCACTATAACTGGGATACTCTGAGCCTTGTCTATTTTAAGCTAAAGAAATATGAGGATGCCCTAAAGGCCGAAGAAAAAGCCATAGAATTGGCCGGAAGACCTGTTCCAGAATATGAGAAGAGAATAAAAGATATTAAAGAGGCCATGGCCAAGGAAAAGAAGTAGATTAATACAAACGCATTAAGCAAAATGTCATTGGGAGGAACGAAGAAGATTCCTCGCTTTGCTCGGAACAGGCTGCGCAATCTCATCTAATATGTTGAGATTGCCGCGCTCCCTTCGGTCGCTCGCAATGACAGTGTAAAGATATTCATTGCGTTTGTGTTAACTTGCCAGCCTCAGCAGGACGTTGAGCAGGAGGTTCGCACCCTTTTCTAAATCCTGCCATTCAATCATCTCTTGAGGGGAATGGCTGATTCCATCCACGCAGGGAATGAAGATCATTCCGACTTCGGTCACACGGGAAAGAATCTGGGCGTCGTGGCCGGCGCCGCTCGAAAGCTCCATGAACTGGTATCCCAGCTTCTGACATTCCTCCTTCATCATGCTGACAATCCGCGAAGGTATCTTGACCGGGTCGGTTTTATCCATGACTGTTGAGGCAAACTCAAGCCCTCGCGTGGAAGCAACTTCCCTGGCAAGGTCGAGAAGAGATTTTTCCAGCTCTTCTAAGGTTTCTTTAGAGGCGCTCCTGTATTCGAACGTAAAATCGACCTGGCCGGGAACAGTGCTGAACGTTCCAGGCCTGACGTTGACTTTTCCTATGGTGACCATGCTTCCGTAGTGCTGGGTGGCAACAAATCGGGTGCTTCTCAGGGCGAAATCCGCAAGCCCCAGAAAGGCATCCCTGCGAAGCTCAAGGGGAGTCGTCCCGGCATGGCTTGCTTCTCCTGAGAAAGAGCACATCCTGTAATGCTTGCCCGCGATCCCATTCACAATGCCAATAGATACTCCTTCTGTTTCGAGCACAGAGCCCTGTTCGATATGAATTTCAAGGAAAGCTTCTATCTCCGGTCTCTGCTTATGAGCCTCGGTGATGCTCTCCACAGTAAACTCAGTGCCTTTCAAAATCTCTGAAAGGGGAGGCCCGACCTGGGTGAATCCTTTCTCCAACATTTCCCTGTCCAGAGCTCCGATAAAAGCGCGGCTTCCCATGAAGTCTCCGGCTAAATTTCCCTCCTCGTCGGTGAAAGAGGCAAGCTCCAAAGGTTTGGAGAGGCGAAGGCCTTCTTCTTTTATTCTTCGCAAACACTCCAGGGCTGAGAGGACTCCGATCGAGCCGTCAAACATCCCGCCGTTGATGACAGTGTCCAGATGAGAGCCGGCCATTACCGTTTTCCCTCTTCCCTCTATTCGGCCGAAGATGTTTCCTGCTCCATCCTGACGGAAAAGCAGACCGGCAGCTTTTATTTTTTCTTTTAGCCATTCTCTGGCTTCAAGGTCAGCCTTGCTGAAAGAAGGCCGGCTTATCCCACCCAGAGGGTCGCGCCCGATGCGAGAGAGAGCGTTGATCTCCTCTTTCAATCGCTCAAGATTTATACTGAGCATTTTGTCCATTCTTGATTATAAATGATCAGGCTCGGTATCGAGAAAACCGTTTGAACAGCTCAGGCAGAGTGGTTCGTCAGCACGCCGCTTTTGCCCCAGCGAGGCAAAAGCGGCTCGGTTCGAGGCTTCGCTCTCCTCTCCTAGCGGAGAGGAGCCGTGCCCGCTCAGCCTCTCACACGGCTTCCTCACCACTCTGCCTTCGCTTGGCAAGGCAAAGCCTGCGTGTTTTCAAAATACCCAGTCTGACCCATTGCTCTTATTTTTACTTAATCAACTCCACCATCTCTCTGACCGCGCTCTCTATGCCCACAATCGCTGAGCGAGCGACGATGGAAAAGCCGATGCTGAGCTCTGTAATCTCGGGGATGGCTTTGATTTGACTGACATTTTTATAGTCCAGTCCATGGCCGGCGTGGATTTCCAGGCCGAGTTTATGGCCATATTCAGCAGCCCGCTTTATCTCATCCATGGCTTCCAGGCGCTCCTTCCCCGGCCTGACCTCTGCGTATTTTCCGGTGTTGATTTCAATAAGGTCCACTCCCACCTTGTGACAGGCTTCGATTTGTTTTAAATTAGGGTCGACAAAAATGCTGACTCTTATTCCTGCCTTTTTCAGTTCCTGGACGAAAGAAGTAAGATTCTTCTCGTTGGCCTTGACATTCAGGCCTCCTTCGGTAGTCAACTCCTCCTTGCGCTCGGGAACAAGAGAAACAACGTCAGGCTTTACTTCCAGCGCGATTTTCTTCATCTCTTCACTTGCAGCCATTTCCAGGTTGAGCCTGGTCTTGACCTCCTGTCTCAGCAGCCTCAGGTCTCTTTCCTTGATGTGGCGCCTGTCGCCCCTTAAATGACAGACAATACCTTCTGCCCCTGCCTTTTCTGCAAGCAGGGCTGCTAAGATAGGTTCAGGCTCGCTGCTGCGGCGAGCTTCCCGGATGGTCGCAAAATGGTCGATGTTGACGGCAAGCTTCATTTTTTCCTCCCTCATTATAAGAAGAGCTTTAGCTCATTTTTAGCCCAGATGCTTGGCGATCAAACCAGCGACTTGCTGTGCATAATCTTCAATCTCTACCTTGTCCTGGCCCTCGATCATTATTCGGGCAAGAGGCTCGGTTCCTGAAAATCGCACATGGAGGCGGCCGCTTGCTCCAAGCTTTTCTTCGATTTCATTCATCTTGTCCATTATCTCAGGGAATCGATGGAAATCTGTCTTTGTTTTCACTCGAACGTTGAGCAAAATCTGGGGAAACTCCTGGTATTCTTCAACCAGCTTGGAGAGAGGAGCATCTTTCGCAGCCATGACTTCCAGGATTTTCAGGCTGGTCAGGATTCCGTCGCCGGTTGGAAAATCATCCAGAAAGATGGTATGCCCTGACTGTTCTCCTCCCAGGTTTGCATTTAAATTCAACATCTGCTCCAGGACATACTTGTCGCCGACTTGAGCGCGAGAGAGCTTCAACCCAAATTTTTCAAGGGCTTTCTCAAGCCCGACGTTGCTCATGATAGTGGCCACAACACAGTCCGATTTCAAACGCCCCCTTTCCTTCATGAATCGGGAAAGGATAAAGAGGGTGTGGTCACCGTTGAGAATTTTTCCTTTTTCATCGATGGGAATAGCCCTGTCAGCATCCCCGTCATAGGCAATTCCTATATCAGCCTTGCTTTTCATGACTTGCCGGGCAAGATTCTGGGGATAAAGAGACCCGCAGCGGTCGTTTATATTTCTCCCATCAGGAGAATTGCTTAAGGCAAAGACCTCAAAGCCCAAATCTCGGAAGACATGTTCAGCAAAAAAGGAGCTGGCTCCATTGGAGCAGTCGATAGCAATCTTGATTTTTTTCTGGCTCTTGAGATGGGAAAACCTGCTTTTCAGGAAGTCCAGGTAGTCTCGGCCAAAAGATGGTTGAGCGTTGACTTTGATTTTTTTTCTTTTTGCTTTTTTCGGAGCCTCAGCCAGGGCTTTTTCGAGCTTTCTCTCCCAGGCATCTGGAATTTTTGTCCCCTGAGAGGAGAATATCTTGATGCCGTTGTCTTGATAGGGATTGTGGGAAGCGGAGATGACGATTCCCGCAGAGAAGGAGTGCTTCCTTGTGAGGAAGGAGATAGCAGAGGTGGGAATGATGCCGGCGGATAGAGCCTGGCCCTTGTTTTCAGTCACTCCCTGGAACAGTGCCTCTTCAAGCCATTCTCCTGACTCCCGGGTGTCGCGGCCGATAATAGCCCGCGGCTCCAAGCCTTCTTCTTGAAGCAGAGAGATGAGGGATTCTCCCAAGTGATAAATTGCAGGGTATTCGAGAGGAAACTCACCGGCAATAGCTCTTATCCCATCTGTGCCGAAAAGCTTTTCCATTTTTATAGAGGATTTTTTAAAAGTTAATTATAGTCAAAAGCCAGGGGGATTCAAGGAGGAAAATTATCTCTTCTGCGCCTTCTTCTTTTCTGCCTCTTTTTCTTCAGGATTTTCTTTCTGAATCAAAATGGCAACCTTAACCGTTGATATTGAGGAAGCCAATCTCACATCTGGCTTTGGAAGAATGAGAACCGCTTCGAATTCTGCGCTCTGGCTCAATCCGGAAATGTCGATCGGGTTTGTCCTAACCTTGCTGCCGGCTTTAATCCTGCTCTCCGGTCCTCTGATCAGAACCTGAGGAGGAGAGACCCTCACCGCTTCAATTTTGAAGCCTTCCTTTAATTTTCCAGTAATATTCGGCTCCACATCGAGCATAATCTCTCGGGTTCTTTCCAAGGCAAGATTGACTTGGCTGGGATAAATCTCCTTGACTTCTGCCCCGGAAGGAATGCTGATCATGCTTTTGTTGAGCGGGTATTCTCTCTGGTCGAGGCGGGCATTTTCAAGGTTCAGCACAGCACGAACATTGGCCGGCGTGATTTGGTCGATTAAGCTTCTGGGAGCACGAATTTTTATATCTACGGTCGAGGGAGGCTTTTTCACCAGCTCCATTTCAGGCGGAGTATTGTAGAGCTCGAGAGGGATTGTCAGGTTTTTTTCTGAGAATGTTTTCCCTTCGGGCATGAGAGCCAGCCAGATAATCAAGGCAACAAAGAAGGAAAAGAGCTTGAGCCCCCAATTCTTGATGAATAAATTTCTGAGAAATCTTTTCATCTCGTCCTCAAGTAATTCAGTAAACGATCCTTGAGTCCTTCTTTATCCAATTCCCTTTCCAAATTGCCTTTAGTCGCCAGGGAGACGGTTCCGGTTTCTTCGGAGACAACGATCACTGCCGCATCTGTTTCTTGAGAAAGGCCTATGGCAGCCAGATGACGGGTGCGTGTCAGAAATTCTTGGTCGAGGTTATGGGTCGGAGGCAAGGGCAGGAGGCAGCACGCAGCCGAGATTCTGTTGTTCTGAATGATGACCGCGCCGTCGTGAAGAGGGGAGTGGGGGAAAAAGATATTCACCAGAAGGTCTTTGGAAAGGTCGGCATCGACCTTTGTTCCGCGGTCAGTATAGGTTTTGAGTGATATCTCTTTTTCGATGGCAATCAAAGCGCCGATCTTCTTCGAGGAGAGGTAATCGACAGCCAGAAAGACCTCCTCCATTTTTTCCTGAATGGATTTTAGAAAGAGGGGCCTTCGGAATGAGCGTGAGCCGATTGTCGTCAGGAATCTTCTTATTTCGCCCTGGAAAAGGACGATGATGGCGATGATCAAGTAGTTAATAAAAATTTTGATAATCCAGTTGGAGACGACTAACCTCCCCCATTGGGTGACCAGATAGAGAAGGCCGATTATCCCGATTCCAATCGCCATCTGGTAAGCCCTGGTGTCTTTGATCAGGAGGAAAAGAGAATAAAGGATAAAAGCTAAGAGAAGGATGTCAATAATATCGACGATGGTGAAGTGGGCTAAGGCATTGATGATATTAGAGAACATGACGATTCTTTTTCTCCCTGCTTTCTTCCAAGGAATCGATGGTCTGGTCCTCGTTGATAATGGCTTCAGCCACGAGCACAGCTCTCTTGACGGCAGCGACATCATGCACTCTCAGGATATGGGCTCCGTTGATGATGCTCAATAGGGCAGAGGCAATCGTTCCTTCGAGCCTTTCTGCAGCAGGCAAATTGAGGATTTTTCCGATAAAGGATTTTCGGGAAATCCCGACCAGGAGGGGACACCCGAGCTCCTCAAACGTTTGCAGCCTATTGATCAAAACCAGGTTATCCTTTAATCCTTTGCCGAAGCCGATTCCAGGGTCGATGATGATTTTTTCTTTTTTGATCCCATGCTCTTGAGCGGCTTGAATCTTTTCTTTAAAAAAAGCTTTGACCTCGAGCACAACATCCTCGTAGCGAGGGTTATCCTGCATTGTTTTTGGGATGCCTTTCATGTGCATCAAGACGACAGGCACTTGCTTTTGAGCAGCAAGAGGGAGCATTTTGGAGTCAAAGCGAAAAGAGCTGATGTCGTTGATGATATCCGCGCCTTCGTCCAGGGCTGCTTGAGCGACCTCAGACTTTGTCGTGTCCACCGAGATTAAGGAACTGGTTCTTTTCCTCAGAGCAGAGATGACAGGGATGATGCGTTTGAGCTCTTCTTCTGCGGTTATCGGTTCTGAGCCAGGCTTGGTGCTTTCTCCCCCGACATCGATTATATCCGCCCCTTCGGCTTCGAGCTCTATCCCTCTTTCCACGGCTCTGTCTTCTTCAAAATAGAGGCCGCCATCGGAAAAGGAATCAGGTGTGACGTTGATGACACCCATTATCCAGGTTCTCTGGCCGAGAGTGTGCTTTTTACTGTTGACCTGGAGGATGTACTCTTTTCTCACCTTCGATGCTTATGCTAATATAAATCCAATGAATTCTGTTGCATTGTCATTGCGAACGACCGAAGGGAGCGTGGCAATCTCAACCTATCAGATGAGATTGCGCAGCCTGTTCCGAGCAAAGCGAGGAATCTTCTTCGCCCCTCGCAATGACACTTTTATTACGTTTATATTAGACCGCGCTTATTTAAAGTCTCCGCCTTTTTTAAATTTTCTTCAGGGCCCTTTTCTTTGCTTTTTGAATTTGACAAGGCCTTTTTGTCCTTGACTTTGTTCGGGGTCTCTATGACCTCTTTTATTTCTTCGGATGTCAGGACTTCTTTCTCAAGCAGAGCCTCGGCGACAGCGATCAATTTATCCTTGTTTTTTTCCAAGATCTCCTTGGCTCGGCTATAGTTACGGTTAACGATTTTTTTGACTTCCTCGTCAATCATCTCCGCTGTTTTTTCGCTGAAATTCTTATGCATGGCTAGCTCTTTTCCGAGGAAGATCAGGTCGTCTCTTTCACCGAAAGTGAGGGGACCCAAGTCCGACATTCCCCACTGGCAGACCATTTTGCGGGCTATTTCAGTCGCCTTCTCAAAGTCGTTGGCAGCCCCTGTGGTTGTTTTTCCGAGGGTAAGTTTTTCAGCGACCCGGCCGGCCATGAGCACACAAAGTTGAGCTTCGAGATAGTCTTTGGAGTAGGTATAGCGGTCGTCAAGAGGAAGTTGCTGGGTTGTGCCGAGAGCCAAGCCTCGAGGGATAATGGTTACTTTGTGGATGGGGTCAGCCTCAGGCAAGAGAGACGCTATCAGGGCATGTCCAGCCTCATGATAAGAAGTGCTTCTTTTCTCTTCGTCGCTGATGATCATGCTCTTTCTCTCCACTCCCATCAGGACTTTATCCTTGGCATTTTCCATGTCCTTCATGTTGACCTTATCCTGAGTGTTTCGGGCGGCAAGCAGCGCGGCTTCATTGACCATGTTGGCCAGGTCAGCTCCGGAGAATCCAGGAGTGGAGCGGGCGAGCACACTGAGGTCAACGTCCTTGGCCAAGGGGATGTTTCTGATATGAACTCTCAGGATTTCTTCCCGTCCCTTGACATCAGGCATGTTGACCACAACCCTGCGGTCGAATCGGCCTGGTCTGAGCAGGGCGCTGTCCAGAATATCCGGCCTGTTGGTGGCGGCGATAAGGATGATGCCTTCGTTGGAGTCAAAGCCGTCCATTTCCACCAGAAGCTGATTCAGTGTTTGCTCACGCTCGTCGTGGCCGCCTCCAAGACCTGCTCCTCTCTGCCTTCCCACAGCATCAATCTCGTCGATGAAAATCAGGCAGGGCGCATGCTTTTTTCCCTGGTCGAAGAGGTCTCGGACACGGGAAGCGCCCACTCCGACGAACATCTCAACAAAGTCAGAGCCGCTGATGGAGAAGAAGGCGACATCGGCTTCGCCCGCCACGGCCCGGGCGAGAAGAGTTTTGCCGGTGCCTGGTGCGCCAATCAAGATGACGCCTTTGGGAATTCGGCCTCCCAATTTTTGAAACTTTTTGGGGTCTTTGAGGAAGCCGATGATCTCTTGAAGCTCTTCCTTGGCTTCCTGGACTCCAGCCACATCTCTGAAAGTGATCTTTTTCTGTATGCCGGAAAAGAGTTTTGCCCGGCTTTTTCCAAAGGAAAGGGCCTTGTTGCCTCCGGCCTGCATCTGCCTCATGAAGAAAATCCAGAAAACGATGATGAGAATAAGGGGAAAAAACCAGGTGAAGAAATAGGAAAACCACGGGCTTCGCGAGGTATCTTTAACCTCGATGCTAATTCTGTGTTCTCGAAGGCTCTTGACCAGGTCATTATATTGAGAAGGAGAAATAGTCTTAAAACTGGTTCCGTCGTTGTACTCTCCCTTGATTTCATTACCGGCAATAGTGACCTTATTAACTTTGTCAGACTCAACGTGATTGAGAAAGTCACTGAAGTTTATTGTTTTTTTGATTGCCCCTGGAGTTTGAAGGAGAGACCAGAGGATAACGATAACGATCCCGGCCGCTAACCAGAAAAGGAGGCTTCTTAGCGATCTAACCGGTTTTTTTGGTGCTGGCATGAATTTTTCCTTTTTTGAGTATATATTCTATCACGTTTTTTCCTGATTGTTAACAAGAAAAAGGGGAAAAAAAGGGGACAGTTGTTTATGCTCAGTAATTAGGTAACACTTTTGGTATACTTAAATCAAGCCAGAGGAGTGGCTAATGAGATACGAGCATCAAATTGTTTATAAGAGGTGGCTTCCGATTTTGAAGGAATATGAGCAGACGAGGAACAGAGATTCAGCTCGAAGATTCAAGTTTGTGAGGGATATTTGCCAGACATATCAGGTCTCTCGCAAAGAGCTATCACGTTATTATCAGAGATGGACTGCTGGGGACAAGAAGCCGGAATCTCTTCTTCCAGAGAAGAGGGGACCGAAACCTGGTTCAAGAAGGACGCCTAGAGAGATAGAGAGGAACATCATCAAGGCCTACCGGCGGTTTGGTTCTAACCGTTATGAGTTAGTGCTTCTTTTTAAGCCTTACTATTTGGACAAGACGCCGGCTCCGGCCACCATGGACAGGATCAAGGCCAGGTATCCTCTCAATGAGAGGGCCAAAGAGATAGTGAAGCGTTATGAGAAGAAGGCTCCTGGTGAGTTGGCCCATATTGATGTGACAGGACTTCCCAAGGATATAAGGGTTTCATTTAAAGCGAGGGAGCTGCATGTGGCAGCGGTGTGTGATGATTGTACAAGGCTGACCTATGGGGAGATCATAAGGAATAAGAAGGCTTCGACGTTGACATATTTTATGGCTCGGGCTTTGTCTTGGTTTAAACAGATATATAACTTTGAGTATGAAGCTGTGATGTCCGATAATGGGCCGGAATTTAAAGGTTCTATTGAGAGAGAGCATCCCTTTGAGATGATATGTGTTGAATTGGGGATAAAACATTTATACACTCAGGCGTATCGGCTTCAGACGAACGGGAAGATAGAGGCCTTTTTCAAGATATTGAAGAGAGAATTTTTTTATAATAATGCATTTGAGTCCGATGAGGATCTTGTGTTGAATCTAGGCAATTTCCTTTTTGAATATAATCACCTGCGGAAACATGGAGGACTCAACTATATGACGCCTTTTGATAAGCTAGAATGTGTTACCAAATTAGTGAGCTAGTACAACAGTCCCCTTTTTCTTCTGGATGATTGTTAACAAAAAGGAAAGGAAAGTTAGAATCTTTTTTCCGTGATGGAAAACCGCACTCATTGTCAATAGCTTGACTGAAAATTTTACTTTTTGTAATATGAGAAAGCTCGGTGGGGCTGTAGCTCAGTTGGGAGAGTGCTTGACTGGCAGTCAAGAGGTCGCGGGTTCAAATCCCGTCAGCTCCACCATTTTTTTTGCTCTGATTTAACTTGGAATTGAAGAGATAAGAGAAATTTTATTGCATATAGGTTTTTATTCAATCAGCCGTTTATCAATTATGATTTTCTGCTGACATATATCATAATCCCGCCGCTGATTGTTGAAACCAACCCACAGATAAAAAAGAAC
>CAZYBE010000009.1:0-102834 GCA_964645765.1 uncultured Eubacteriales bacterium | reverse complement strand
CTCAGTGCCTCCGAGGTTTACATTTTCATCAAGTTTTGCCCCATGCTTTGTCGGAATTGAGCTGTACTGAGCCTTGCCCAGAAGAGCAAACCTTTTCCAGATGAAATATTCGGCTCCTCCCATGAGGAAAAAACCAATTTTTTTGTTCTCGAAAGAAATACCAAGCTCGTCCCAGATTTCCTTGTAAATGTTGTAGCTAACGCCACCCCCAAGGAATGGATGAACCTTCTTGTAAGAGAAGGAATAGATTAAGCCAAGAGGGATGGAGTATATCGTGAATCTCAGCTTATATTTCTCTTCTTGAAATTCTTGACCAGCAATTTTTGTTTCGCCTCTGCAACGCAAATATCTTAATCCCGAATAGACAGACAAATTTCTCTTTAAGGCAAAACTCAAGTTCAAACCAAGCTGGAATTTATTGTTTCCGTAGAGCTCCTTAAAAGCTTCCTCCGTTGGTTGAAAATATCCAAAAGAAAATGAAAATGAAATATGGGACTGGCCTTGGTCTGAGTGCAGAAGAGAAGGTCTCCAAAAAAATAGCCATATCAAGAGAAATCCAAAAGAGGCCATAAAAGTTTTTCTGCCACTCAATGTTCTTTTTTTATTCATAATTTAATCTTGCCATATCAAGAGAAATCCAAGAGAAGCGTTAAGACTTTTCTCGCCTCTCAATATCCTCTTTTTATTCATGATTTAATTATTTAAAAATTGTTTTTTCGTGCCCTTGATATAATCTACACTATCTCTTTTTAAGATGCTTTTTCTGCTCGGATAGGAACTCCCTTCATTGTCTGTAACCTCCTTTGAGAAATTGCTCTCGTTGCCCAGGCCGTTGACGGCTGTTATGACATAAAAATAGCTTGTATCTGCATCGAGATTTCTATCGACGTAAGATGTCTGAGCGAGAAGACTGCTGTTGAGTTTCTGATAATCCAAATGCGAGGTTGTGGTTCTATAAACGTTATAGCCAATAACCGGGTCTGGATTATCGCTCCAGCTCAGAAAGACAGTCTTTCTGCTCAAAAAAAGAGAGCTTACGATCTGGCTCCGTGAATTCAAACCCGTGGGCGTTTGAGGAGAGCTTACAGGCTGAGCCAATTCAGCAACTGTGGCTAAGGAGGCTTTGACGGCCTCAGTCATGAAATCTAAATTTAAAGTATCGATTGTATCTTGAGTCGTATGGTAATAAGGATTTGGCACATTGGCGTCTTCTATCCCGCAGATGGCACTGTAGCCGCTGTTCCAAAACGAGGCATGGTCACTCCAGACAAAGGAAGAATTCACAATTCTAAGTGTATCGAGAATTGCGTATGTCTTAGCCGTCGAAGAGAAGCAGTTTATCAGCCATTCGGAGGAAGGATTGCCGATGATGTCCAAATCTTCGGGCAGAAAATCTGTATAGGCGATCATATCCAGATTTATGACTGCGATAATATCTTCTCGCCTCAGGCGGGCTTGTTGAGCGTAATCTCTGCTCCCGTAGAGTCCCCATTCCTCAGCAGAAAAGCAGATGAATTTCACAGAAAAATCAAAGGAGTGGTCTTTTAAGATTCTCGCCGCCTCCATGACGGCTGCGCATCCGCTGGCATTGTCGTCTGCTCCAGGAGCCAATGTATAACGTTGATTACTGATAGAGTCATAGTGAGCGCAAATGATAACAACTTGAGATGGGTCGACCTTGCCCGGAAGCGTGCCGATAATATTGTTTGAAGAATAGATATATCCAAAACTCAAAGAATCCTGTTCGGCCTCGATGCCTAAGCTTAGAAAGAAATCATGGATAAAATCTCCAGCCTGCTCGCAATTCGATGTCGAAGCGTATCGAGTTTGAAAGTCCTGTAGACTTTGAATGTAGCCCCGCAGGTTATCTTTTGAAACTTGATTGACTATTTCCAGGATAACAGGGTTAGTCTCATATCTTATGGGGAGTTCTAATTCTGGACGAACAGCTTCAAGCGAGATTAAGGATTTTTGCTTAAAAGATTGCAAGGGCTCGTCAGGAAGGGCTACCATCTCAAGTTGAGCCGGCAAAATTTCCCTGGCATTCTTTCTGTCAGACCAGAAAAGAGCAATGCGCTCCTCGATTTGCCTTACACTTCCATAAAATCCCAATATGCTTAGATCAAAATAAGGAGGACAAAAGACAAGGTAATACTTCTTGCCTTTGATATCTTCATCGAGATACTCAAAATTAAATCCTGCACGATAAAGCTTGGGGTAGAAGTCTGAGCTGACATGAGCGATAAAACAGGTTTCGAGCTCCTGAACAATCTTGACCTGGGGAGAATAGAGGATTTCATAATCCCCAACTTTCTTCTTATAAATTTTTATTAACGCGACTTTGGCGATGGATTCATATGCCCAACGGTTTGCCATTGAGAACCGACTGGCGGGGGTTCCAAACGTGTATCCTTCTTTGGCCGCAGGGTTTCGGTCTAAGCCCGGCCTGAGAAAGGAAGGGAAGAAGCGAAGAGATAGCTGGACTGGGAAACATGAAGCAGTTCTCACTCCAAAGTTGGTTGAGAGGGGGAAGAAGCTATGAATAAAGAGAAAAAAGACGAGAATCGATATTGTCTTAAGCAGCTTAGAACCCTTGGCTGTCATTTTTTTTCTTCCGATTCTATGTTTTAGTATCCCAGAACAAACATAACATACGAAAAATGATATGGTCAATCATAAATTCTTGACATTATTTCATTGAAAAAGTAGTATTCAGCAGAAGATTAAATCTTTGTATGCATTTTGGTCTCAATATATTTTCGTTTTTTGTCTTCAATTTAAAACCTTAACTTGAAAGGAGGGCAAGATGGGCTTGGATTGGCTGCCAAAGGATAAAGAGCTCAAAGACCATTCTCTTTGGGGAAAGCAACATTGGGGAACAGAGCCGCCCTGCACCATGTATGAAAAAAGGCCTATTATCGACCCCTCGTCGGGCAAGGAAATCGAGGGGCTGTATTCTGCCTGGATCATCCTCAATAACCCGGCTCAATTCAATTCTTACACAACTGGAATGGTCAAGGGAGTTATCGCCGGCTTCCAGAGTGCCTCGCTCGACAGGAGTGTGGTGGCTGTTGTCTTCACCGCTGTCGGAGACAGAGCTTTCTGCACGGGCGGGAACACAAAGGAATATGCGGAATATTATGCTGGGAAGCCCAATGAATACGGCGAATATATGGACCTTTTCAATGGAATGGTTGATTCCATTCTACTCTGCAAGAAGCCGACAATCTGCCGCGTCAACGGCATGAGGGTTGCCGGCGGCCAGGAGATCGGCATGGCCTGTGACATCGCCATTTCTGGGGACACAGCCATCTTCGGCCAGGCTGGCCCCCGCCACGGCTCGGCTCCTGACGGCGGCTCTTCTGACTTTCTCCCCTGGTTCCTGAGCATAGAAGATGCGATCTGGAACTGTGTTTCCTGCGAGCTCTGGAGCGCTTACAAGATGAAACGGCTGGGAATGATCACCCAGGTTGTTCCGGTCATCAAAAAAGATGGAAAGTTCGTCCGTAATCCTGCTGTGATTACAGATAGGTATGTCGAGGATGGAGAGATTGTCTATGGCGAATTTGTTAAGGGGGAGGAAGGAAAGAAGGCTCGCGAATTCTTAAAGACTGCGACCGCTGACTTCGAGCTCTTGGATAAAGCTGTCCATGATATCGTTTGGCGCTTTACCAACCTTTTTCCTGGATGCTTGATCAAATCGCTGGACAGTGTCAGGGCGAAGAAAAAATATTTCTGGGACATGGCCAAAAATTACAACCGCCACTGGCTGGCTGTAAACATGAGCACAGAAGCTTTCATGGGATTCCATGCTTTTAATTCCAAAAAAGTCACCGGCCAGGATGTCATCGATTTTATTAAGTACAGACAGCTCATTGCCCAGGGAAAATCGATTGATGAGGCCTTTATGGAAGCGGTCTTGCCCAAGCCCAAGGAATAAGTAACTCATACAAACGCTTTAAATGTTTTTACATTGTCATTGCGAACCATAATGCACTCTCATTCCATCAAGGAGAGACAAGGATGATTGAGAAGAAAAAGATATTCCATGTCCCTGAAAGAATAAGCGGCGGGGGAGTGGCCCTGATGAGAGAGAAGAAGATGAAGATCGTCTTTCTCTCCGCCACCCGCACACCCTTCGGCGAAGTCGGAGGAGCCTTCAAGGATATCCCTCCCATCGAGCTTGGAGCCATGGCTGCAAGAGCGGCCATAAAGAAGGCAGGCCTTGAAGGGCAGGAAGAGCTCGTTGATGAAGCCATCTTTGGCAACGCCTATCACACCAGCATCGATTCACATTTTGGCGCGCGTCATGTCGCTTTGAGGGCTGGGTTGAGCTTTTTTGCTCCTGGCCTGACTGTGAACCGCATCTGCTTCTCTGGCGGTGAGGCCGTGATCCAGGGAGCAAAGCAGCTTGTGCTCGAAGAAAGCGAGATGGTTCTTGTCGGCGGCTATGAAAGCTCAAGCCAGTCTCCAACTCTTCAGTATGGGTCAGCGTTTGGCTATCCCTACATGGCCGGGCCGAAGACATACGCCCTGTTCAAGGACGGCTTGATGGACACTTACATCAACGATGACATGATGGGCACAGCCGAGAATTTAGCCCGGCTCTACAAAGTCACCCGCCGGGATGCTGATGAGTTTGCCCTTTCCTCGCAGATGAAGGCCAAGGACGCAAGAGAAAAAGGGCGCTTGGCCAGAGAAATAACTCCTGTCGTCTTGAAAACGAGAAGAGGAGATGTCATTGTCTCTGAGGATGGGCATCCAAGGCCTGAGACAACCTTCGAGACTCTTTCCAGGCTCCATGCTGTCAAGCCGGGAGGAATCCAAACCGCAGGAAATTCGAGCGGCATCGTGGATGGCGGCGCCGCGCTGGTCATGACCACAGAGAAAAAGGCCAGAGAGCTCGGAGTCGAGCCTATCGGAGAGCTCATCTCCTGGGGAACAGCTGCTGTTGACCCCCATTTCATGGGAATAGGGCCTGTCCCTGCTTCCCTGATTGCGCTGGCCAGAGCAGGCATGACATTCAAAGACCTGGACTTTATCGAGGTCAATGAAGCTTTTGCCGGACAGTACTTAGCCGTGGAGCGCGAGCTCAAGCTCGACCGCTCCAAAGTCAACGTCAACGGAGGCGCGATAGCCCTCGGCCATCCTCTGGGTGCAACGGGCGGCCGCCTGATCACAGCCTGCCTCACACTAGGCGGAAAAGGTCTGGCTTCAGCCTGCATCGGCGGCGGACAGGGAGGAGCAGTCATTGTCCAGAGCTACGCTGAAAAGCAGAAGGTCTAGGAGGGCGAGCGATGAAGAAAACGGAAGAAAAGGAAAAGGCAAAAGGAATAACCTGGGATGATGTAGAAATCCTGGTTGTAGGCGGCGGGACTATGGGTTCGAGCATTGCTCAGGCTTTCGGCCAGAGCGGCTTCAATGCCGGTATGATTGACATCAGCGATGAAATCTTGAAGAGAGCCTTGAATACCATCGACAGAGAGCTCGAGGCTGCGAAGCGAGGAGGAATCTTTTCTCCTTCACAGGTCGAGGAGATAAAACGAAGGTTTCTGGTCACGACAAGCTATGAAGAAGCCTGCCGGGGAAAAAGCCTCAGGCTTGTCATCGAATCAGCCACTGAGAATATCGAAATTAAAAAGAAGATTTTCCGAAAGCTCGACGAGCTCTGTGCTCCTCATGTTGTCTTCGCTTCCAATTCTTCATCTCTGGATGTGAACATCCTCGCCCGGGAGACAAAGAGGCCGGACAAGGTCGTCTGGACGCATTTTTTCTTTCTCCCCCACAAGAATAGAGCTGCAGAATATGCAGGCACAGACAAAGCCTCGCCAGAGAGCATTGAGACAGCAGCCAAATACCTGAAGCTGGCAGGAAAAGTGGCCACACCCGTCCTCAGTAGCCGCAAGGGAGGGGCGGCTGATGTGATTTTTGTCTCGCTCCTGCTCGAGGCAGCCAGGATGGTCGATGAAGGCTATGACATTCCGACGATTGAGGCAGCAGGCAGGAAGGCTTTTAACATGCCGATTGGCTTCCTGGGATTGATGGACGCCACCGGGCTTCCTCTCGGCCTTTACACCATGTATTCCTTTTCCGACTCTTCAAGCCCCGGCGATCCTCTTTATAAAGCTTACGGCAATTTTTACTCTCCAGCAGAAAGTTACAAGAAACTGGTGGATAAATACCAGAAAGCCGAGGACAAGTCCGCAGTGAAATGGGTTGCAGAGGAGGAGGCGAGGAAAGAGGCTAAAGATATTATGCTGGTCGATATGCTTAAGAACAGGTTTCTGGCTGTCGGGTTCATGACTGCCGTTGAAGTGGTTGAAGCAGGAGTGATCGAGATGGAGGATGTGGATAAGCTCTGCCAGAATGCTTTTCTCTGGAGAGAAGGGCCCTTTGCTTTGATGAACAAATTGGGAATCAGCGAAGTCCTGCGCATCGTCACCGAGAAGATGGAGCTTTCTCACCGCAAAGAAATAAATTTTCCAATCCCCAAGCTGCTTATCTCCCAGGCGCAGAAGAATGAGCCCTGGCCTCTCAAGCTGAGCTCTGTCGTCTTTGGCCTGGAGCAGAAGGGGAGAGTGGCTAGAATCATGATTTCCAACCCCCAGTCAGCCAATTCCCTGGATAGCCTAGTTTTTGAGGATTTTAGAGCTTCTTTCAGAAGAGCGAACAATGACAAAGACATCCAGGTTATCATTTTTGACTCTGCGCCCATAAAGACCTTTATCGCCGGAGCCAATGTTCCTTATTTCATAAGGCGCATAAGGGAAAATAAATTTCAGGAATTGAAGGAGGATGTCGCTTGCTGGCATGATGTCCTCTTCCATGAGATGACAGGCTGCGGCAAGCCGAAAGTGGCGATTGTTGATGGAGCAGCCTTTGGCGGCGGAGTGGAGGTTAGCCTTGCCTTTGCCTATGACCCGGATTCAGCGGTCATCGTCACCGACCGCACCTCTTTTGCTTTCCCTGAAACGCGGCTCGGAATCTATCCTGGAATGAGAGGGACCTTGCTCCTTCCCCAGCTTATCTACAGGGCGACAGGCGATGCTAAGCTGGCTGTGGCTTTGAGCCGCTATTATATTCTGGCCGGCGGGACAGCGACCTCATCCCCGAGAATGATTAAGCATTTGGGCCTGGCTGATTTCCTCGTCCCGGCGCGGAACAGAGATGAGGCGGCAGAGGTTGTGGTTGAAGCCATCATGAAGAATGGGGGCAAGCCTCTGCGAGCTGAGCAGCTTCAATCCTTAAAGATTGAGGAACTGCCTTCTGAGCTTACCTTTGAAGAAAAAGAGGAGATACGCTGGATGAAGGATTTATTCCTCAAGCCAGACATCGTTCCCACTCTCTATGCTTACGGCCGGGGCGAGACCGAGATCTTTCTTTCAGGCGAAAGCAAAGAGTATGCGCAGAGGATAGCACGAAGAGTCGCCAACAATTCGCTTCATGCCGCGTTTATGGCCGACTGGCTGATAGGAAAGGGCTTTGATGGATTTCTCAAAGGGCAATCCATCGAGGAGCTTGCCCGATGGGAGCTGGAGAATTATCTTCTTCTTTTCTTCCGACATCCGGATGCTCTTGAGGGCCTGACAGCTCTTGTCGAACGGCGCTTCCCTGAGTTCAACCGCAGGTATCCTTTTTGAGAAAAGTATTTCCTCTCGAAAGGGATTAAAATATGCAATATTGTCATTGCGATGAGCAGAGCGAAGAAGCAATCCCATAAAATAAAGACATGGCCACGCTCCCTCCGGTCGTTCGCCGTGACAATTCAATAAAACTGATTGCTTTTATAATGTTTAGAAAATAGAATTTTTATGGTTCGTGGTTATGTATCCAACTTGAAAAATTAGTTTAAAAGGGAGGACAAAATGGATCTTGACGGAAAGATTGCCCTTGTCACCGGTGGAAGCATGGGCATCGGTACAGCTATTTCTCTGGACTTAGGCCGAAACGGCGCTGATGTGGCTTTGACCTTTCGCAAGCATGAGGAGGAAGCAAAGGCTGTTGTGGAGAAGATAAAAGCCATGGGCCGAAGGGCGAAGGAATACAAGATCGATGTCTCTGATTTTGGCGCGGTTCAGAACCTGGTTAAAGAAGTCCTGAATGAATTCAGCCGCTTGGACATCCTGGTCAACAATGCGGGAATGAACTGGGATGGAGTTGTCTGGAAGATGAGCGAAGAGCAGTGGGATGCGGTCATCAATGTTGACCTCAAAGGGACATTCAATTTTGTCAGGGCTGTTGCCCCTCTTTTCAAGGAGCAGAATTCAGGGAAGATCATCAACATCACTTCCATAAACGGGCTCAGGGGGAAGTTCGGCCAGACAAATTATTCTGCGGCAAAGGCCGGGGCAATAGGGCTGACCAAGGCAGTAGCCAAGGAGCTGGGAAAGTTCAGCGTGAATGTCAATGCCGTGGCACCGGGGATGATTGAGACGGAAATGTACAAGGACCTTCCTGAAGAGTTCAAGAAGAAGGCGGCCGAGGAGGCTGTCCTCAACCGCATCGGAATGCCTGACGAGGTTGCCCACCTCGTTACCTTCCTGGCCAGCGAGAAGGCTCGGCACATCACCGGTGAGGTCATCAAGGTCGACGGCGGCCAATATATTTAGAAAAAGTCTTCAGAATCTTAAAGGTCTATTCTATTTTTTGGCCTATTTTTTCAATCAAAGAAGAAGAAAAAAGAGCAGGAATAGTGAAGAAAAATTGAATCTTTTTTGTTGACAAAAGATATTTTTCGATCCAGCATTATATAAGGTGCAGGAGTTGGGTATTTTAAATAAAGGGAACATCCAAAAAATAACCTGGAAAGATGCAGTAAGAGATGCCTTGTTAAAACTGGGAGGGCAGGGTCATCTATCTGAGATTAACAACATCGTTAAAGGTCATCCTAAAACCAAGACCAATCCAACTTGGCGCGATACTATAAGAAGAGTTGTAAGGCAGTATAAGATTTTTGAACCTGTGCCCCCGACTAGAAGCGGCATTTATAAAATTGTTGAAGAAATTTCAATAAAGCCTGAAGCGCAAAGCTTTACCCAGGAGGCAGAGATTGATCACGGAATTGCCCAAGGAATATTAATTACACTCGGAAAAATTTATGGATATGAAACTTATGCACCTCCTCATGACCAAACCATTAGGACTTTTCAAGGTAAGCCATTAAGAGATTTTGTTTCTGTCTTAGATTGCACTGATATTTTTAGAGGCCCTAACTTAGGAAAAATCAGGGAAATAGATACATTATGGTTTGATGAAGATGACTATGGATTATTTCCGGTCTTTGCCTTTGAAGTAGAGGAAACAACTCGAGTGAAATTGGGTTTGGATAGATTGCTGAAAATACCAAAAAGATTTCCAGCTAAATTTTTTATAATAGGGCCTAGTGAAAAAGAAAAAGCTCTATTCGACGAGTATGTTAATCAAACACCTTTTAGAGAGTTCAAAAATAAATTTCTATTCAGGTTTTATAAAGAATTGGAACTTCTTTACAATTCTGCTCTGGTCCATAACGACCAGCGAGAAAAATTTGGAGTAGTAGAAAGAAAGAGTTAATTATGGGAATAAAAAATATAAAAAAGTTGCGTATAGAGAACGAGGTCGTAGATATGACTGATAAAATAATTGTTACTATAGATTCAAAGTACCATCGTAGTCAGTTTGATGATTGGCTTGCTGGTGGCAAGGTTGATTATAACGAGAGAACCTACTATTGGTCAGCTCAGAATAGCAATTATGGTTTTGGCTGGGAAATTCAACCGATTTCTGAAGAAGACTGGGAGAGTATTTCTGAATCTCGATTTAACAAGATTATTGGCCTTATAGAGGTTTGTCTCAATAAACATCTATCAGAATATAATTTTGTTCTCTAAACTAATTTTCTTTTTATGCACTATTTGGAAGTAAGAGTGATGGAAATCTTTTTCTAAAAACGATTATTTTTCTATTAAAAAAATAATAGCTTTACCTTAATCCTCAGCGATAAGCGAGAAAAATAGGGAATAACTGAAAGGAGAGGATGGTCATGGATACCACAAAAAAACATTTTATTGAAAGAGCAAATGAAATAGGGATATTGCTTGTCAGGGATAGAAATTCAAAAGAAGATCTCACAGGGTGGGGCGCGCTTGAATTTATTCTGAATAATGGAGAGATTTTTGTAGTATCTGGTTATCAGTTTGGGCAGGGAAGTGAGGAAGATGGGTTATGGGTAGATATGAACAAAGTCAATGCGGTAACACTTAATAAGGTTAAACGAAAAGCATCAGGATTTAAGAAAAAACACGCAGAAGATACTATGTCGGCTTGGCTGAGACACCAAGTCGCTTCACTCAGAGAACCAACAAAGTAATAGTTCATAACAAAAGGAAAAAGCAATTATCCAACAGGAAATGTGACTGAAAATTTGTATAAGAATTTTGGAGTTAAAGATAGGTTTTCAGTGATCCAAGCATCGGTATGGAAAGGCAAAAAATAATTTCTAGACTAAGCTATTGAACTAGCTTTCCTCTATGGCTCTTATGCTACAGATGAAGAATCTGAGAGAAGTGATGTGGCTGTTCTGGTGACATTTCATGATGATGCTAAGTGAGGGTTGTTCGAATTCGTCGACATGATTGAGGAGCTATAGAAGATATTTGGCGCAATGTATACCTGTCGAAAGTTTTCAGATTAATCGACCTGAGACTCCTTAGAAAAACCATTTTTTTATCAAGTATCCTCATAATAGAAAAGGCCTTTTCTCATATCCATTGACCTCGATTTTTTCCTGTGATAGAAGCTGTTAAGAAGATGGGCCAACGGAAATCATATGAATAAAAAAGAATCCCAAGGACTGCGGCAGGCGATAGGATTGCCCCAGGCGACGGCAATGGTTGTGGGAACAATAATCGGAGCGTCGATTTTCGTACAGCCATCAGAGATTACAGGGCAGGTGTTTTCTGTAAAAGGCGTTTTTATGGTCTGGCTCGCATCCGGCTTGCTGACATTTTTCGGGGCCCTGGTCTGTGCAGAATTGGCCTCTATTTTTACTCAATCTGGCGGGGTTTATATCTATCTCAAAGAAGCGTTTTCTCCCTCTATTGGATTTTTATGGGGCTGGGCCATGTTCTGGAGCATCCATTCGGGGATTATTGCCGCTATCTCTGTCATATTTTCACGGTATGTTTCCTATTTTTTCCCCATGCGTGCGGCAATGATCAAAGTTGTTTCCATTGTGGTCATTATCATCATCTCAGCCATCAATTACCGCGGCGTCAAGCAGGGCAGCTCTCTTCAAACACTCATCACCTTGGGAAAAGTTATTGCTATTATTTTTATTATTATCGCTGGTTTTGCACTCGGCTCGCGTGTCCCTGAACATTTCGTAACCGGAAAAACAATGAACCCAAATATTTCGCTCAACAGTTTTTTCCTGGCTCTGGTGGCTGGATTGTTCGCATTCGGCGGCTGGCATATGGTGACCTATAATTCCGAAGAAACTCTCAACCCACGAAAGACTATCCCCCGGGCTTTAATGGCAGGAACAATGATTGTGACCTTGTGCTATGTTGCCTTAAATGCAGTGTACATGTATGTTTTGCCGCTCGAGCGAGTTGCATCCTCCACGCGAATTGCTGCTGATGCGGCAGATGCTCTCATCGGATTCGGCGGAGGTGCTTTTATGTCCGGCCTGGTGATCTTCTCCACATTTGGCGCTTTAAGCGGCATTATTCTCTGCGGACCCCGCGTTTATTATTCCATGGCACGGGACGGCCTTTTGTTTCGGTGGCTAGGTGACATCCATCCCCGCTACAGAACCCCGCACAAAGCTATAATTATTCAAGGTGTATGGTCTTCTGTGCTGGTGGCAACAGGCACTTACAAAGCACTTTTCACCCGGGTCGTCTATACCGAATGGATATTCTTCGGATTAATGGCCATCGGCTTATTCTTATTTCGCGCAAGACCGGGCATCGTCCGCGGCTACAAAGTCTGGGGCTATCCTGTTATTCCTGCGCTTTTCATAATCTCATCATTTGCTATCGTCGCCAATCAGATTGTATCTGACCTGAGAGAAAGCCTGTTCGGCCTTTCCCTTGTTTTGTTGGGCTTGCCAATATATTATTTGTGGTCAAAGAGGAGACATGCAGGAGTTTAGCTTATGAAAATAATTGATTTTCATAACCATTTTTTTCCGCCGCAATACCTGGAAGAGATTCTCGCCGGGCCAAGCAACATAAAAGTGACCTTCGATTCGGATAATAATCCGCTTCTTCATTATCCCGGTGACTACAATATAATCGTCCGGGAGCACAGAGACATTGATTATCGAGCTGAAGTTTTGGCTAAAGCAGGCATTGATAAACAGATTCTCACCTTCACCACGCCCGGCACTCATGTCGAGTCTCCCGAACGTTCGGTTGAACTTGCTCGAATCGTCAATGATAGCTTGGCGAAAATTGTCGATGAGCGCGGCGATCGGTTTGCTGCGCTGGCCACACTCCCTTTGAACGACCCTGCGGCCTCAGTCGAAGAGCTGGACCGAGCTTTTGGCGAGCTTCGTTTTAAAGGGGTGATGTTGCACAGCAATATTAACGGAGTTGCATTGAGTGATGAGCGTTTTTGGCCCCTATATGAAAAAGCGAGCGATTTAAAGGCGGTATTCTATATCCATCCATCTTTCCCTGTGGGCGTAGAAGCCATGACGGATTACTGGCTCATGCCTTTGATCGGTTTCCCTTTTGATACGACGCTGGCAGCGGCGAAGCTTGTTTTCAGTGGTGTGGTCGAAAAATTTCCTAATATCAGGTGGGTGCTTGGGCATCTTGGAGGAGCAATTCCGTATCTTGCCGAGAGGCTCGATCGGGGATATTTCGCTTTCAAAGAATGCAGAGAAAATATTACGGCTCTTCCCAGCGAATACCTTAAGAAATTCTATTATGATACGGTTAATTTTGATGTCAAAGCCCTGGAGCTTGCCGTTAGCTTTGCCGGCGCGAGCCATTTGGTGGCCGGAAGCGATTACCCGCATCAGATAGGGAGTCTGGAGAAGATGAAGAGCAGTATTGAGAGATTAAGCATTTCTCCCCAGGAAAAAGCTGCGATATTCGGCGAGAATGCAATTGAATTGCTGGGCCTGTAGGCTTTTGCCCATAAATCCAAATATCCTGAAAATTCGAAAAGCTTATTGTTGTATATTTTTGCCATTTATACCGATCATTCAAGGCAAAATGAAAAAGGGCAGGGCTAAGCTTTTTTCTTTCTCGTCCAGTAATAGTAGAAGGGCAGAGAGAGAAGAAGCAGGACGATGCCGATGATTGCGTTGCGGGAATCATGGACCAGCGTGTTATAGATGAACCAGCCGGCGACAGCGACGAAGGCAAGAGTGGCATAAGGATATCCCCACGCCTTATAGGGCCTGGGCGCGTCAGGAATTTTCCTCCGCAAAACAATAACGGATAGGACTGTGAGAGCGTAGAATCCCCAGGAGCCGAAGACGACATAAGATATGATCTGGTCATATGTTCCGCTAAGAGTGAGCACGCCGCTCCATATGCCAAGAGTTGTGACCGCGACAGACGGAGTTTTGAAGCGCGGGTGCACCCGGCCGAATCTCTTAGGAAACGTCCTGTCCGCTCCGGCCGCATAGATGCACCGCGGGCCTCCCAGGACCGAGCCGTTGATGGTCCCGAACGTCGAACATAGAATTCCGGCTATGATCAGGGAGGCACCTATCGGGCCGAGCACGATGAGGGCGACGTCAGCGGCGATACGCGGGGAGCCAGCCATGGTGTTGAGCGGAATGATATAGGCATAAGCGAGATTGGCGCTGATATAGAGCAGAATGACAGCGAGCGTTCCGAACAGCAAGGAATAAGGAACATTACGCCTCGGATTCTTGAATTCGCCGGCAGCGAGGGTGATTGTAGTCCAGCCGTCGTAGGCCCACAACACAGAAATAAGGCAAAGACCGAAGGCCGAGGTCAATTCTTTTGTCCAGCGGGCAGGCCACCAGGGAATGAAATTCGAGCCCGCGCCTTTATGCGAGAAACAGACGGCGATGATTAGGGCGACCAAGGCCGCGACTTTCGCCGCAGTGAAAATGTTCATCACCCAGCCGCTGAGTTTCACCCCTCGAACATTAACCCAGGTGACGAGGGCGATGGTGATTATAGCTGCGACCTGAACCCAGCCGAACGCAAACTCCAAAGGATATCTGAAAATCGAAAAGGAGTATTTGAGAATCGGATTCTGAGGCGAGAGTGCAGGAATAAAATATCCGAGATAGGTGGCGAAAGCCACGGCGATTGCGGCGACAGTGCCCGCTGTGTTGATGAAAAAATGGTTCCAGCTGAAGAGGAAGGCCCAGAGGCGGCCAAAGCTGTGCCGGAGGTATATGTAGGACCCTCCGGCCTCTGGGAGCAAAGAGCTCAGTTCAGCGAGGCTCAAAGCGCCGAACAAGACCAGAAATCCGCCAAGAATCCAAACGAGCAGGATGGGGCCCATGGCTTGAAGACGGCCTGCGATCGTGGCTGGAACGATGAAGATGCCCGAGCCGATGATCATCCCCATCTGGATGGCAATGCCTTCGCGCAGCCCAAGAGTGCGCGCAAGCTGCGGCTGGGTCGTCTGAGCTTGTTGCTCTTCCACAGTCAGCTCCCCGATTTATCTTTACATATAAATAATTCAAAAATATATGCTTGCGGAAAATCCAAGTCAATATCATAAACGCATTAAAAAAAGTTATCGCAAAATAACCTCTTCCATTTCTTCTCTTGTCTCTCGCTGATGAATCATTTAGTTCTTAAAACTGTGAAACTTTAACAAATTCGATAGCTTTCGAGAGGAAGTGAAATCAGGCCAAGGACCTTGACAAACAAAAAAGAACCGCTTATGCTAATTATGATAATTTAAATAAGTATTTTATTTTATCAGGATAAATTAAAGGAAGTTTTATGAATATCTTGAAGAGAAAATTGGAGTTGAAACTATCTGCGAGAGAATCATGCTTTCTTTGGGGGCCGAGACAAACAGGAAAAAGCACACTTCTAAAATCCTTGTTTCCGAACGCCCCATATTATGACCTTCTCCTCTCTGATCAATATCGCAGACTCTTGGCCTCTCCTTATTTGCTGCGACAGGAGTGCGAGGCTGCCGGGCTTACTGGAGATAGCCAAAAAGATCCCGTCATCATAGACGAGATCCAAAAAATCCCCGATCTTTTAGATGAAGTTCATTGGCTGATCGAGAACAGAAGGCTGCGTTTCATTCTTTGCGGCTCGAGCCCCCGCAAACTCAAAAGAAGCGGCGGGCATCTGCTGGGGGGACGCGCAGTCCGGTACTTACTCTTTCCTCTCGTTTCTTCTGAGATCCCCGATTTTTCTCTCGATCGAGCCTTAAACCAGGGTTTGTTGCCGAAGCATTATCTTGCTCTGCGCGCCGGTCGCCTCCTTGAAGCTTATGTCGGAGATTATTTGAGAGAAGAAATCGTGGCCGAAGCGGCGACAAGGAACATACCTGCTTTCAGCCGCTTTTTGGAAGCGGCGGCTTTTTCGAATGGAGAAATCGTCAATTATTCGAACATTGCCTCTGAGTGCTCAGTGAGTAGCCCCACGGTGCAGGGCTATTTCCAAATCTTGGAGGATACGCTGATCGGACGATGGATCGGACCATTCCGCAAAAAAGCGAAAAGGCGAGTGATTACAGCTCCGAAGTTTTTCTTTTTTGACGTCGGGATTGCGGCCCATTTGGCCCGGCGGGGGAAAGTAGAGTCTGGCTCGGAATTATTCGGGAAAGCCTTTGAACATTTCATCATGATGGAAATCACAGCGCACGCTGCCTACTCCGAATTGAATTACCCAATTCGATACTGGAGGACGGCGTCGCAATATGAGGTCGATCTGGTCTTAGGGGATGGGGATCTCGCCATCGAAATCAAGTCCGCAAGGGAGGCGAAGAACATTCATCTGAAAGGGCTGCGAGCTTTCAAGGAAGAACACAAAGCCCGATACATCCTTGTTTCTCTGGATGCCTCGCCGCGGAAAACCGAAGATGGCATTTTGATTCTTCCTTGGAAGGAATTTTTAGCCCGGCTCTGGGGCGGAGAAATCATTCACTAAGCAAGCAAGATGGATGAGATTCACTGAACCGAAGGGGCCATGGCTCATGAAAGTCTGGCTGAACTTTTCTTTGCCGTGAAAATTCGGAATGTGAGTCTGGAGTTTCGTTTTAAATCAAAGGTCGATTAGTTGCCGCACGTTCGCTCAGGGCGCGGAGAGGTGATACAGGAAAAGCTTCACTCGCGCCAGAGGGATTGGGAGGGGTCGGGCTTGAACACCTTGGTGCGGGCCTCCTCAATCATGTTAGCCACCAGGAGGTTCCAGCTGATGAAGTTGGGAGCGGCAAGGGGCGCTCCGGTGTCGGCATGGTAATTTTCGTGCATCATTCCATTCTTAGCAAGATCAGCGAGGCAAAGCCGGGTGACTCGCTCGGCCACTTGGATGGCGGCTTCCTGATAGCCGTAGTGGATGAGAGCGTGTATGAACATCCAGTTGGCAGGCGGCCAGATAGGACCCTGCCAGTTGGAGTAGGGTTTAATTACGTTCTCGTTATTGTAGAGCGGCTCGTCGGCAGCCAATGACCGGATGCCGTGCGGAGCCCAGAGCTTCTTGGAGTCGAGCACATAGCGCTCGATCATGGCTCGCGCTTGTTCTCTTGAGGCCAGCCGCGCCCACAGCGGCATCTGGTTGCTGTAGGTGATGCAGCGGATGAGCGCCTTCTCGACGGTGTCGTAATTGTAATAGGTGGTGTCAGCAGCGTCCCAAAGGTGGGTGTTGACCGCTTCGCTGAGGCTGCGGGTCCTTTTGCGGAAGGCGTTGGCATCCTCCTGTTTTCCGACCCGGTCAGCGATAAGGGCCATGGCCCTGTAATCCAGGACCATGAAGGCATTGACATCAGCTCCGGCCACGCTGTTGTGGTAGCGGAGGACAAGGCCCGGGTTGTTGTCAGCGCCAGATTCCATGCTGTCCCACCACTTGACGAGGCCTGTCCCGGGGTCGCTCATCTTTCGCTCGCGGTAGGTTACGCACGCTTTCATTTTTTCCCAGAAGGGCTCAATCCAGCTAAAATCGCCGAGCGATAAAGAGGCGTAGTAAGCGGCCTGGCCCATGAGCGGCTTGATGTGGTAGAGGCGGGCATCTCGGCCGGCCCAAGGCCGGATTCCGCCCGGAGTTTGGCCGTCCGGCTCCGTAAAATGGAGGAAGTTCAAGCACCAGTTCTTGAGGTAAATCCCATCGGCCTTTTTTTCGGAGATGAGATGAAGTCCGACGAAGAACGCGTCCCAATCCCACAGTTCCTCGTAGACTCCGCTCGGCACGACGTAGTCGTAGGGGAGAGCGCTGTTGGCCTGGCGGATAACGCGTGTTGCAAGCGAGCCTATTTGCTCTTTCGCTGCAGCAGAGAGCTGGTCGAGGGTCATGTTGGGATTGTAAGATTGATCAGTCAACTAAATTTTCTCCGAGTGGAGATAATATCAGAAATATGACAGGTTTTGAATCTGGTTTTAGCGCACGGAAGCATCCGCAAATCCGTGGTATGAAGAGGATCAGGCTGGGTGTCTCGAAGACTCCCAGCCTGATCCATACAAGGTTTTTTACCACCAAAAAAAGGTTACTTAGCGGACGATGATTTCGTCGAAATACATCAGCGCTCCGGCAAACGCCTGACTCGCGTTCCTGTGCCACGCAGGCAACGTCCCGATATTCTTGGCTTTGACGTGAATGTAACGCGCTTGCACTTTTTTCAAATCGAACGTCAGATTTTTAAAAGATACGGGCTGCGCTTTCTCAGGCACGCCAAGATTCTGCGCGGCAACGACTTTATAATCTTTATTGTCGCTTGAAACCGAGATTTCCACAGAGGCCGGCAAAAAGACCCTGGCGTCATTGTTTTCAAGGCAGCTCAGTGTGATATCCTCAAGACTATGAACCTGCCCTAAGTCCAGGACAACATCCAGGTCGACTCTGTCGAAAACCTGCCAGTTCCGGTCAAAGGGTTCTGCAGTCGCTCGGAGCAAATCTATCAAGGCTCTTTCGTTCAAAGGCCCGCCTCTTCTTTGGGGAGGAACGACGACATACTGAGCACTCTTGACCGGCAGAGATTTGCTGAAATAGGCGGCCGACACAGCGCTCGGTAGCTTCACTTTGTCGAACACAACCGCTTTCAGGACTGCCGATTGATTGACGGATATGGGCTCTGTGTACTGGGGCGAATTCAGCGTCGGGTCGCTTCCATCTAACGTATAATGAATTTCGGCGTTTTCATCCCTGGCGCTCATGGCCGCGACAAGAGGCTTGCTGTAATCGATATAAGCCTTGTCCGGCAATATAATCGGCTTTGAGCAGGCTGTAAATCTTTCAAAATCACTTCGATCTCTAATCAAAGTGTCGAAGAGAGGCTGCGCCGGCGCCGTGTTGTCATTCTCATTATAGGCAGCGGTAATAGCTAACACCTTGATTCGTTCATTGTTGGGAAGTGTGATCTCCTTTGCCCCTGGCGGCAGGTCGATCTTGTATTTGTACATATACGCATAAGCATACGCCTCGTTGTCGCCGCTTCTCAGATGCCGATGCGTCGTGAAATAAGCGACGTTGTCCTTCCTGAGATAAGCCGGAGCCAGGCCCGCATATTCGGCGTTGTTCAAGTCGGTCGTGGTTTCGGAAGCCCTTCCTCCTTCCCACCATAAACGTCTTTCCCACTGGCCGATGAACCCGGACCAGACTTCAACCAGGATATCGACTGAAGCGCCGCCGACTTTGAACGTGCCTCTGCTGCCTGTGCCCGCTTCCGCCGGGCGAAAGCCACCCATCTCAGGCCCGCGAAAACCCATTGGATTGTCTGTCGAAGCTGCCAGAATATATAATTTATTAAAATTTCCTTCAGGCAGCTTAAGCGTCTGTCCCTGGCAGGCCACTGCATTGTTCGCGCCGTCGGCTTTGGAACCCAGTTTGAAAGCGATATTCTCGCTCACGATCGTTTCCGGAAGCATCTCTGCCGGGAACGACCTTCCTCTCAAATCGAAATCGCCGTCAGCTTTATGGGCATCGAAGCTTATGATATCGACGTTGTAAGGCAATTCGACCGGCGTGCTCTGAGGCGGTGAAAGCTTGGCTCTAGGCGGTGCCAGTTTCACGGCAAACGTTTTCAAATGATAGGGCGTGATGTCAAAAACGAGCTTGCCCGCTTTCACCACAGCATTAGCCAAATCCTGTTCCTGTCCGTTGACTTCCCTGGCTGAAACGACAGGAGCGGCGAAAGCAATCTCCACGTTCTTCGCCGCTTTCCCCTTGGCCTCGACGACCCGGACGACGAGGTCGTCACTTGTCTCCGCTTTCTTGACTGCAGAAACGACCACGTTCCGGTTGCTGACGGTCAGGAATGAAAAAGCTTTTGCCAATGGCCCTGGATGCGGCACGGTCTGAAAGGCGACCAGCGGCTGGTTGATGCGGCCGGCCTGAAGATTAGAATCAGCGGCGGCCCAGTCTCCCTTATGCCCATAAAGGGCATAGAGCATTTCGTGCTTGCCCAAGTCCTGGAAGGCCTGCTCCCGATAAGAGCCTCTCACCCCAGGCGTGTACATCAGGGTCAGCCGGAGGATATTGTCGGCAGGCTTGTCGGACCCGTATTTGCAATCTTCAAGGACCGATACACCGTAACTTCCGTCTTTATGGGTCAAGTCGAACCACTGATGCGAAGGCACCTCGAACTTGACAGGGTTGTTGTTGCCGCGCTCGACTGTGCCGACGCCGAAGGTATAAGTCGCCAGCGGATTGGAAACCGTGAGGGGAAAGGATGCTTTCAACGAGGATTCGCGCGTCGCCCAGTCGATATTTGTCTTGAACTCGACCCGGTCTGAACTTCCCTGTGCCGCCAGACGAATGCTCTGCATGAAGCGGGAATGGCGCGATTCCCGTTCGACCTCAAGCGCGATCCGGGCCGGTCCGTTTTCTATGATTCTTATCTTCGCCGGGCCTTCGACGCAGCCGAGAGCAGGTTTCTGCCTGTCTTCCCAATCCATGTTCCAGGCCGGCCACTGCTGCGGCCTTTCATAATGAAATTCAAGTTTGATTGGTGCGGACAAGAGCTCCTTTTTCGCGGTTTTGTCGAAGATGCTGGCCACGTCTCCGTCAGAGTTGAGCTTCACAACGTATTTCGCATTTTCGAGCGTCGAGGCAGTGACTTTTAATCCGGTCGCGAGCGAACATTGCGCGTCTGAAGGCCGCACGTCAAAAACAGCATAGCCGAGGGAAGGCATCCTGGCCAGGAAGAGGACTGTGATTTTATTCCCTTCGATTTTCACGATTTGCGACGGCACTTCTTTGCTGTTGCGGTCAAAGATGCGGGCTGCTTTTGGAGCGGTATTGGGGAAGGTCACCGAGGCTTCGACGATGTCTTCCCGTTCGACGGCCAAGGGATTGAAGACCACCAGAGGAATTCCCTGGGCCTGAGTATCAAGGGTGCGGCTGACCGCGCCAGAGGCGTCTGCGAAAATATTGGCAAATTGATTGGCGGCCAGCAGTCCATCGTTCCAGGCGAATTCGTAAGCCCGGGGAATGCTCGTGCCGGGAAGAATATCATGGAATTGACCGCCCAGGACGAGTCTCCAGGCTTCATTCATTTTTTCTCTGGGATATGTCATTCCGCCCAGCCATTCTCCCGTGGCGGAGGAGGCTTCGGCTCGGTAGGCCAGAAGTTCGTTTTTCCGGTTCAGCCTCTTCATGTAGGCGGCTGAGGTGATCGAACCGGCAGAATGATTCGTCAATAAAAACTCGCCTTTATACGTGGGAAGTTTCGCTTTTTGCGCTGGCGTGAGGTCAATGAAAAGCTGGTCCGATTTTGCCGAGATGATTTTTATGTCTTTGCTATTCTGGATGCTTTTTTCGACCCATTGCACGGATTCTTCGGTCGGTGAGCCGCCCACGTCTCCTGTCCCGTAATACATAAAGTCGGCGAATACTCCTGTTTTGCTGCCGGCGTCAAGAATTCTTTTTCTCCAGTTCTCATCGGCATTCAAATCCGCCTGGATTCTGGTGCCGTAGCCCCCTGGATTCAAGGCGGCAACGACCGATTCGCCGTCAGGCCCGACCCAGGTGCCGACATTGAACGGAATGCCGACCGCAGACCCCCAGCTCAGCTTCTGCGTCGAGAATCCCTTGATGCCGCAATGGCCGAGAATCGAAGGAAGCGAGGCGGGGAAGCCGAAGCAATCCGGAAGCATGTAGTCCTTCGGTGAAACGCCGAGCTCTTTTCTGAAGTAATTGCCTCCAAGAAGAATTTGCCGGATGACGGACTCGTGGGACGGAGCCAGGGCATCGTTCTCTTCCCAGGAAGACCCGGAGGGGAACCAGCGTCCGGCTGCTGCCAGTTTTTTCACCTTCTCATATTCCTGCGGGTAGTACTCCTTCATCATTTTGTAGCGGTTGGCGCCGCTGAAATTGAACACGTAATCGGGATACTTCTCCAACAGCCTGAAATTCATAGCCATCGTGTTCCAGATATATTCGTTGATGGTCGTTTGATAGTCCCAGCGCCATTCCGTATCCAGATGGGCATAGCCCACAGTGTATAAGACCTTGTGCTTGGATAAGTCATTTTGCTGAGAAAAGCCGAAAAGAGGAATTAGGATGAATAATCCAAGGCAGAACCGTAAGAAAGATTTCATAAGATCACCTCGCGCGAAACGAAATATAAATGAAGTTTGATGAAGAATACTCTTCCTTTTGGACTCAGACTCTTCGTCACCCATTTTTCAAATAAATATCACAGGCCTTTGCCGGAAGTCAAAGCAGCTCCTGTGGATATTCTTTGGAAGCGAGCCCCATTTTTTGTGGCCGATTGCTTCCAGGGGAATCGAATTCTTGAGGCATGTTCCTTGCTTCTGGCTTGTTTAATACGCAAGTGTCTCCTTCACGGCCTTTTTTCCCCTTATGTTGACAATTCACAAAAAATAGATGATATTTGAAGTGTATAAATATTATACAGTATTTGGAAATATATGATGAGAATAGAGCAAAAGAAATACGAAGTTCTCAAAAGAAATTTTATTATTTTATTTCTTATTTCATCTCTAATTCCTCTGTTCTCCGTTTCATTGATCTCCTATTTTAGTTTCAAAAATTCACTCCATAATACTATTTCAACTCACTTATTTGAGATAGCCAGGAATAAAGGAATTGCGCTTCAAAAATGGTTATTCGAGCGTCTTATGGATGCTGGAGTTTTTGCTCAATCACCTACAGTCGTGGAATCAGCTGTCGCTTTAATAAATGCAAAAAATGATCTTATTGCTGAAAAGAAATACACCTTTACTGCAGAACAATATCTCCAGCTTGTTATGAATAAATACGAGAGTTACGATGAAATTTTTATTTTAGATAAAAAAGGTCAAATGCTTATTACGACTGGAAAAATGGAAAACATTGAGGTGAATAGAGATTATTTTCGTAAGGCAATAAACGGAAGAACTTCCAACACAAACATATTCCTGTCTGCGCTTACTCATAAACCAACCATGATTATTGCCGCACCGATTAGAAATTCTAAGGAAGAGGTCATTGGAGTATTAGCTGAAAGAATCAAATTAGACGCTATTAACAAATTAATGAGAGATATTGAAATCGGGAAGACAGGAGAAAGTTATCTGGTTAATAAGGCGGGTTATTTTCTTACAGAATCAAAATTTGAAGCGGGCTATACACTAAAAAAGAAAATATCGACTAAAGGAACCCAGGAAGGCATAAAAGGAATAAGCGGCGTAGGAGAATACATTGATTATCGAGATAAAAAAGTTCTGGGCGCTTATTTTTGGATACCCGAGATGGAATGGTCCTTAATGGTTGAACAGGATAGTTCTGAAGCGTTTCAAGAAATTCGACATTTAAAAAATATCATATTGACCATTAGTTTAATAACAATCTTAATTATTATTTCTTTTGCGCGCTTAGCTTCTGGGAAAATTGTCAAGATTTTGGAGAGATATGACCAAGAATTTAAAAAACAGCAGAAGCAAATAATGAGAGCTGAGAAATTAGCTGCGATGGGCCAATTGGCTGCCGGTGTCGCTCATGAGATAAATAATCCTTTGGGAGGGATTTCAAACTGTCTAAAGCTTATTTCAACTAAGATTGATAAGCCTAATCCAGAGCCAAAAGATATTAAGGATGCAATCAAGTATCTGCAGACTTCTGAACAAGAATTGAATCGCTGCATTTGGATTGTCAGGAATTTCCTTTCTTTTTCAAAACGTCCAAGTCTCAAGCCTGTTTTGACAAATATGAATTCCGTGATTTTGGAATTGATGGCTTTAATAGAGCCTCAAGCAAAAGTCCAGAATATTTTAATAATCAAAAAATTAAGTTCTGATTTGCCTCCTCTAAAAGTCGATGCTCAACAGCTTCATCAAGCTTTAATGAACGTCATTTTGAATTCTCTTGAAGCCATGACTCACGGCGGAGAATTAAAGATATGCACTGAATATGATCAGAGAGACAAAGCGATCAAAATAGATATTATTGATACGGGCATGGGAATCCCGGAGGAAAATTTGCCTCGTCTGTTTGAGCCGTTTTTTAGCACCAAACCAGAAGGGAAAGGGACAGGTTTAGGATTGCCTATTGTCTATGAAATAATCGATGAACATAATGGAAGTATAGAAGTGGAGAGCTCTTTAAACAAAGGAACGACTTTCACCATCAAATTACCTATTACCAGGGAAATGTGAATGATTCAAAAAATTAAAATATTAGTTGTCGATGATGAAGCTGTTATGAGGGATACTATGTCGGACTGGTTAGGTGAAAAAGGCTATGATGTCGTCCCTGTTTGTAGCGGAATGGAGGCTATTGAGAAAGTAAAGAGAGAGTCTTTCAATGTCGCCTTTGTTGATATGAAGATGCCTGGATTAGATGGAATAGAAGTTCTTGAAGCTATAAAAAGAATAAATCCTGATATCGCTGTCATCATCATGACAGCTTATGCCACTATAGAAACAGCAATTGTTTCCATGAAAAAGGGGGCTTATGATTATTTGGTTAAGCCATTTTCTCTGGACGAGGCTGAATTAATAGTTAGAAAGACGGTAAAATATCAGGAATTAGTGGCTGAAAATATTTTGTTGCGGCAACAGTTAGAAGAAAAATACAGTTTAAAAAACATAATCGGCAAAAGTCGACAAATGAAAGATGTTCTTGAATTAGTAGAAAACATCGCTGATAGCAATTCAACAGTATTGATTCAAGGCGCAAGCGGAACGGGCAAAGAAGTCATTGCCCGGCTCATTCATCTGAAAAGCCTTCGCCGGGATAAGGCTTTCATTGCTGCTAATTGTGCTGCAATCCCCAGGGAATTGCTGGAAAGTGAACTATTTGGACACGAAAAGGGAGCTTTTACTGGAGCCACATATACCAAAAAAGGACGATTTGAATTAGCCAATGGAGGAACACTTTTTCTCGATGAAGTTGGAGAAATGAGCCTTAATGCCCAAGTTCATCTATTGCGAGTTCTTCAAGAAAGAGAATTTAGAAGGGTTGGAGGCGCAGAATTAATAAAAATCGACGTTCGAATTATCGCCTCCAGTAACACAAACTTAGAACAAGCCGTTAAAGAGGGAAAATTTAGAGAGGATTTGTTTTACCGTTTAAACGTCATCACGATATATCTCTCCAAGTTAAAAGAAAGAAAAGAAGATATTCCCCTTTTAGTTGATCATTTCTTGACTAAATACGGTTTAGAATCAGGAAGAGGCAAAAAATCCATGTCTCAAGAAACACTGGATTTGCTGATGAAGTATGACTGGCCCGGAAATATTAGAGAATTAGAAAATTTAATTGAACGATTAGTTATTTTATGCAAGGACAAAATTATCAGAACTGAATATTTGCCACAAAATATCAAAAAAGAGCCGAAAGGAGAGCTGAGCATTTTTATTCCTAATAAACAATTAGAAGAGGTCGAGAAACAATATATTCGCGAAGTGCTGAAAGAAACCAATTGGAATAAAAGCAAAAGTGCTAAGATCTTGGGAATAGAACGAATGACTCTCTATAAAAAGATAAAAAAATATAATTTGAAAAAAGAAGGATCATAATAAAAGACTTATCTGTATAATATTTATACAATTAGAAAATATATCTGAAGAAATATTATACATTCCCACCTTAAGCTGAATCTATTTTTATAAAACCACTTAAAAACTGATCTCTCTGTAAATACTTAAAATTCAGTAACTTAAAATATCTTTCCATCTGCTATTTTTGCTTAATCTGTAATTGGCACAATACTTGCGATTATAAATCCTGTGTTGTGGCTAAGAAAATGAAGTGCCCCTTTTATGAAGAAGCAGGAATGAGATACTGCAAAGCATTCGAAAAAAAAATAATGATTCCCAGTCGATCAGGTAAAGAAAAACACTGCACTTCAAAAGATTATTTTAAGTGTCCTGTTTATTTAGAGAGCATAACAAAAAAGAAAAAATGATTTTGGAATATATATTTTCTATCGCAATAAATGGCATTTTGCCATCTTGTCAGGAAGAAGATGCTTTTTTTCAAATTCATGAATAAAGGAGGATTGTTGTCAAATAATTCAAAAAAGGAAATAGAGAATCAAAATAGGGGAGTATATCAATGAAGTCTTATAATTCTAAAGTTGAATCTTTAATAGAAAAACATAGTAACCAAAGGAAGGCATTAATACCCATTTTGCGGGATATTCAGGAAGAATACAATTACCTGCCTCAAGAGGCTCTGATTCTAGTCTCTGAATGCCTTCATATTCCATTAATTGATATTGTTGATGTTGCGACTTTCTATAGAGCCTTTAGCCTGGAGCCGAGGGGAAAGCATACTGTTACTGTTTGTCTTGGAACCGCTTGTCATGTTAGAGGCGGGCCTAAAGTTTTAGAAGAATTCGAAAGAAAGCTGAACATAACGGCAGGTCACACGACTGAGGATAAAAAATTTACTTTAGAAACTGTGAATTGCTTTGGATGCTGTGCTATAGGGCCTGTCGTCGTTGTTGATAGAGACTATTATGCACAAACAAATATAAGAAAAGTCGATTCAATCTTGAAAAATTACAGAAAGAAGAAGATAGAACAATGAGAGAAAAAAAGATACACGACATAATAGATTTAGCTAAGCTAAGAGATGAAATAAAAAGGAAAAATGCGTCTTACAAAATTCAAATTGCTGTCTCGAATGGAACATGCGGGCAGGCCCGAGGATCTGAAAAAATTATTCATGCTTTTCGGAAAGAAATTGAAAGACAAAAAATCCAAGATAAGGTGAAAATAAGGGCTACAGGCTGTCAGGGTTTTTGCGAAATTGAACCCAATATCATTATTTTCCCAGAAGGAACTTTCTACCAAAAGCTTAAGCCAAAAAATGTCAAAGAGATAATTTCACAAACAATATTAAATAATAAAATTATTGATGACTTACTTTACATCGATCCCGAAACTAATAAAAAAATCGCGTATGAAAGAGAAATACCTTTCTTTATCAAACAGCAGCGAATTGTATCCGGCAATAATGTTTATATTGACCCAACGGATATCAACGATTATTTAGCCATAGGAGGGTATGATGCTTTAAGCAAAGCTCTATCCGAGAAAGCTCCAGAGGAAATTATTGAAATAATTAAAAATTCGGGATTGAGGGGAAGGGGAGGAGCAGGGTTTTTGACAGGTGAGAAGTGGAAATTGTGCAGAAATGCGACTCATAATGGTTTTAAATTCGTAATCTGCAACGCGGATGAGGGAGACCCTGGGGCTTACATGGATAGAAGTTTATTAGAGGGTAATCCCCACAGTGTCTTGGAGGGGATGATTATCGGAGCTTATGCCATTGGAGCCAACCAGGGATATGTCTATGTACGAGATGAATATCCTCTCGCCGTCAAGCATATCACCATCGCCGTTGAACAGGCCAAAAAATATGGATTGCTCGGAAAGAACATTATGGGCTCTGATTTTGACTTTGATATAATTATCAGCAAGGGGCAAGGGGCATTTGTTTGCGGCGAAGAAACTGCTTTGATCGCTTCTATCGAGGGTCGAAGAGGTGAGCCCAGGCAAAGGCCGCCTTATCCGGTTCAAAAAGGTTTGTGGGGAAGGCCGACGAATATCAACAACATTGAGACCTGGGCTAATGTCCCATTAATAATAAATAAAGGAGCAGAATGGTATTCAAAAATCGGGACTGAGGGCAGCAAAGGAACAAAAATATTTTCCTTAGTTGGAAAAATAAATAATACCGGCTTAGTTGAAGTCCCGATGGGGATAACCCTTCGTGAGATTATATATGAGATTGGAGGTGGCATCCCAGGAGAAAAAGAATTCAAAGCCGTTCAAACCGGAGGCCCTTCGGGTGGATGCATACCGAAAGAGTTATTAGATTTACCTATCGATTACGAAAGCCTTGTTAAGGCTGGCTCGATTATGGGCTCTGGCGGAATGATTGTTATGGATGAGGGCACTTGTATGGTTGATGTGTCTAAGTATTTTCTTAATTTCCTGCGTGATGAGTCCTGCGGGAAGTGTCTTTCCTGTCGAGAAGGAACTCATAGAATGTGGGAAATAGTCAATGACATATCAGAAGGAAAAGGAAAAGAAGGTGATATTGAACTTCTTGAAGAGTTAGCCAAAGCCGTCAAATTGGCTTCTATGTGCGGCCTTGGGCAAACCGCCTCAAATCCAGTTCTTTCTACGCTCAGATATTTCAGAGAAGAATATGAAGCGCATATTAGAGATAAAAAATGCCCGGCTGGAGTCTGCAAAGAGTTAATTCAATATTCCATTGACGAGGAAAGATGTACAGGTTGTACGGCTTGTATAAAACCGTGTCCTCAAGGGGCGATTAGAGGAGAATTGAAAAAATTACATTCATTGGATCAAAGCAAATGCATCAAATGTGGAGCTTGTTACGAGACATGCAGATTTAATGCAATAGTCATTAAATAAGAATTCAAGGATTCAAGATGTCAAGAGATCCTTGCAGGGTTTAAGCTAATACGAACGCATTAAATGTTTTTACGCTGTCATTGCGAGCGACCGAAGGGAGCGTGGCAATCTCAACCTATTAAATGAGATTGCGCAGCCTGTTCCGAGCAAAGCGAGGAATCTCCTGCGTTCCTCGCAATGACATTTTACTTAATGCGTTCGTATTAGCCGGCTAGGCAAAGCGCTCGTCTTATAGGGTCCTATCAAAAAAATTTCTTGACAACAAGCCTTCCGTTTTTATATTTTATGGTAACCAATATTGGATACCATAAAATGGTTGAGCCTTTACAGACGCAGATATTAAAAGTTCTCAAGGCTTCCTCTGCAGGCCTCCAGATGGAGGATGTCGCAGAGAGGCTGGGCTTGACCCGCCACACCATAGCTAAATATTTGGAAATTCTCAGGGCTGAGAGGAAAGTCCATTACCATAAAATTGGACGCTCCAAAATCTGGAAAGAGGTCTCGACCGGAATCACCATCCGAATGCTGGGCACGGACGACCTTGATGACATCCTGCGAATTGAAGAGAGGATAGAGAAAGCGCAGAACTCGGAGAGCAAAGAAAGGATGGAATATCTCAGGGAAACAGCCATCTATCATCTCCAGCATGGCGAGCCGATGATGAACCTGGGAGCTGATATTGATGAGAAGCTCGTCGGCTTTATCTTTGCCGAGATCAGGCTCTGGGAATTTGGCCGGGGAGAAAGAACAGGCTGGATAAAAGTCCTGGGCGTTGACCCTGAATACCAGCGGAGGGGGGTGGGGCACAAGCTGGGCGAGATGCTCCTCAGCCACTTCAAGAAAAAGAATGTAAAGAAAGTCAGAACCTTAGTCGACTGGTATGATGGAGATTTAATCTCCTTTTTCAAATCGCTGGGGTTCGATATGCTGAGCATGTTCCCCCTGGAGAAGGAACTAACGTAAGTGGATAGCAACCGAAAAGCCTGCCGTCAGAGAGTTTATGGACATCCCTGTTTCGGAGAGAGCGGTGCCTATCATCATTCAGGCCGAATCCATCTTCCTGTTGCTCCAAGATGCAACATCAAATGCAAATACTGCGTGAGGAAGCATGATTGTGCTAACGAGAGCCGGCCCGGCGTGACGAGCAGGCTCATCAAGCCGGAGGAAGCCGTCAATAGAGTCAGAGAAATTCTGGCCAGGGAGCCAAGGATAAGAGTTGTCGCTGTTGCCGGGCCTGGAGATGCTTTGGCTAATCCTGCTACGTTCGAGACTCTGCGCCTGGTTCATCAGGAATTTCCCCATCTGATCAAGTGCATGAGCACCAACGGCCTTCTTCTGCTCGATTCTCTTGATTCACTTCTCGAGGCAGGGGTGAGTCATCTGACCATCACTATTAATGCTATTGATAAGAATATCGGCAAGCAAATCTATAGCTGGGTGAGATACAAGGGACAGACTCTGTTTGGAGAGGATGCTTTTGAAGTTCTCTCAGCCAACCAGATTGAGGGCTTAAGAGCTGCTGTGCGAGAAGGGATAACAGTAAAGGTCAATTCTGTCCTTATACCTGGTATAAACGATGAGCATCTGGTCAAGGTCGCTCAGGTTGTGGCTGAGGAGGGAGCTCATGTCATGAACATCATGAAATTGATTCCCCAGGCCGAATTTGCCCAATGGCCTGCTCCCTCAGATTTTGAGCTTTCTAAAGTGCAGCATCAGTGCGAGCTGTTTATCCGGCAGTTCCGTGGCTGCCGGCAATGCCGCGCCGATGCTGTGGGGTTTTTATGAACAAGATGAAAGGAGGATGAGATGGGAGAGATGAGACAAATCTCAATCTACGGCAAAGGAGGAGTCGGCAAATCCACAGTCGCCAGCAATCTTTCAGTCGCCTTAGCCGAAAAAGGAAGAAAAGTCATGCAGGTCGGTTGCTCACCAAAATCGGATTCGACCTATTTTATCCTCGGCAAAATGTGCGAGCCGACGATTCTCAATCAAGTCAGGATGAAGGGCAGCCGTGAGCAGTCTGTCTCAGAGTGTGTGCAGACAGGCTACAAAGGCATTGTCTGTGCTGAGACCGGCGGACCTGAGCCAGCTCAAGGATGTGCAGGCAGGGGCGTGCTCCTCGCCCTCAATCTTCTGAAGAAATACAAGCTTTATGAGAAGCACAGCGTGGATTTCATGGTTTATGACGTCATTGCTGATGTTGTCTGCGGAGGTTTTGCCCAGCCGATGAGAAAGGGATATGCGAGTGAGGTTTATATCGTGACCAGCGGTGAGTTGATGTCCCTCTATTCGATGAACAACATCTGCTATGCGGTCAAGATTATGAATGAGCTGAAAGGCGTGGAAGTCAAGGTCGGCGGCTTCATCGATAACATGAGGGGAGTACCGAACGAGAGAGAGCTGGTGGAAGAGTTCAGCAGGTTGCTCGGTGTCCCGGTCATTGCCCATGTTTCTCGCTCTGATTTGATTACCGAAGCAGAAAGTTTGAGAGGCACAGCTGTCCAGCATTTCCCGAAATCGGATGTCTTTTCAGAATTCATGAAGCTGGCAGACATGGTCATAGAGCCGAGAGGAGTTTATCCCAAGCCGATGGACCCCAAGGAGAGCATAGGAGTCATACTCGGCCTTCTGAGGAAGTATCAAGTCTTTGCCTAAAAAGGAGGAATCATGGCTGAAAAAAAAGAGTTAACCAAAGAGAGACCAAGGAGAATAGCCATCTACGGCAAAGCGGGAATTGGAAAATCCATCACCTCTTCTCATCTGAGCGCGGCCTTGTCGCACATGGGGGAAAAGGTTTTGCAGGTTGGATGTGACCCGAAGAGAGATTCTGTTGCCCTTCTCTGCGGCGGAATCATGCCCACAATCCTGGAGCAGCTGAAGATGGTTGATGCCGAAACAGAAGAGCCTTTGCAGATGACAGAGGAGATTTTGGATAAAGTCATTTTCAAGGGATACAACGATATTGTTTGCTGCGAATCCGGCGGACCCAGGCCTGGCATAGGCTGTGCAGGCAGAGGCGTTCTCGTTGCTGTCCAGCTCCTGGAGGAGTTTAGTGTCTTGAAGAGGTTCGGCGTCAGCTTCGCTATTTATGATGTCCTGGGCGACATTGTCTGCGGAGGCTTCTCTCAGCCGATGAGAAGTGGAAGCGCCAAGGAAATCTATATCGTCACCTGCGGTGAGCCGCTGACGCTTTACATCACTAATGAGATACTCAAGGCCGTCAACAGAATAATTAACGAAGGCATAGATGTTGGAGTGGCGGGGTTGATTGATAATCAGAGGAATGTTCCGCACGAAAAGGAGATTGTCGAGGAGTTCGCCAAAAAAGTCGGAGTCCCGGTCATGGCCCATGTGCCGAGGTCTTTGAAAGTCCAGGAAGCCGAAGCCATGGGCAAGACGGTCCTGGAAGCGTTCCCTGATTCTGAGCAGTCAGAGGTCTATCGGGGGCTGGCGAAAAAAGTGCTTGAAAATAGTTATACTTATACGCCCTCTCCGCTTTCAGGCATGGACGAGATCATGGACACCGTCAAGATGTATCTTAAAAGATAGATGAAATTTAAAAAATGGAGGAGCTATGAGTGAGAAATTAATGCCATGGGAGAGAATAGACAGGTCTCGTGAGAACTGGGAGATAGCCAAAGACTATCTGGTGATGAAAGCCCAGAGAAAGTTTGAGATAGTGACCTTCAAGGATATCATTGAAAAATGCGCTGACACCAGCGCCACAGAATGGTGGGATAAAGTCATCCCCGGGTATGGGAGCGGCCTCTGGTGCCCCATCTATTATGCCATCACGGTCGCCGGAGGCGTCAGGAATTCTGTCCTGGTCATTCACGGCGCTCAGTCCTGTGTCACGGCTGTCCGGCATTTCTTTGTCCTCTACGTCGGCGGCGGCGGAAATTATTACTGGGGGAATCCCTTTACTTTTGTTGCCAGCACTGATTTGAACGAGAGAGACAATATCCTCGGAGCGCCGGAGAAGTTGAGAAAAACCCTTCTGGATGTCGATGAGCTCCACAAGCCAGAGATCATCTTCGTCGCCCCGACTTGCGGCCCGGGAATGATCGGCGAGCCGATTGAGGAGATTATCGGCGACGTCAAGCCTGAGCTCAAACATGCCCAGGAAGTCGTCTATTTGGACCTGCCAGGCTTCAAGGCCATCGACGAGGGCGATATGATGAGGCTGGCAACAGGAGGATACTGGACTGCACTCATGCAGGAGCCGAAACAAAAAATAAAAGGCGCAGTCAATGTCATCGGAGATTACAGGGGCACATATATCTCAGAGAGAGAAGGATTCAAGCCCAATTTTCCATCGACTTATGATGAAATCTCGAGCATACTCAACGCCCTTGGCTTGAAGTTGCATGTCATCGTTCCCCAGTCTTCGCTTGCCGATATCCGCCGAGCTCCTGAGGCTGAATTCAACATCGTCAACTGCCCGATGCTTGCCTATCCCATCTGTGAAGAGATGGAAAAGAAATTTGGCATTCCGTTTTCTCGGCATGTCTATCCGCTAGGGAGGGAGGCCATCACAAATTACATCATGGCCTTTGCCAAATTCTTCGGAAAGGAAAAGGAAGCGCAGCAGTACATCAATTCCCGCTGGGAGAAGGAAGGCATCGAGCCTCTTTGGCAGGAGGCAAAGAAGCTTGTCAAGGATAAGACCGTGCTCATGGATTCAGCGATTTCCATGACTTCAGTCAACCGCCAGATGGGTTATGCCCGCATGCTCCAGGAGCTTGGAGTCAATCCTGAGAGAATCGTATTCTTCAACATCGGGCCTTCAGAGATACTCGGCAGGCGGGAGGGCGTGGAGTATTATTTAACGACCTCAGCCGCAGGCAAGCCGTTCAACCCCAAGTTCTTATGGTGGCCTGCTCCGCATGCCATAAAACTCTCTCCGATTGAGGTCGCGGATTGGCTTGGAGTCAAGGATTCTGAAGTTCTCCATCTCTACGGCGACCTGGGCTGGTACACCAAGGCTCCCAGATGGGATGCGTCGAATATCGCCCAGGTTCAGTCTTCGATTCACTTCCGAAGACGAAGGAATGTTTGCCAGAGGTCTATTTTATTCTCGGGAACAAAAGCCCTTTTGAGGGACATCATCCTGGCCATAAAGGGTTCGAGAAGAGAGGGGAAGTGGACGCTCTACAGCAGGATACTCGGAAAATGGCCGGTTCCTGAACCGTCCGCAGTCACCAAGGGCAAAACAGGAGAATAAGGAGGTAAAAATGCGCGCCTTTACACCGCATATCTGGACAGACCAATATCAGCCGAGTGCGATGTTTGGCTCGGTCTTGGCTCTTTCAGGCATCGAGGGAGTCGAGCTGGCCTATCATGGCCCCGCAGGCTGCTACACGATCGCAACCCATATCCGCACTGACCAGGCCCCGATGGGCACATACTCTGCCATGAGGCCGAGCGGGATAACCGAAGACAACCTTGTTATGGGCACGAGCATGGATAAACTCAGACAGTTGCTGAAGTTTATAAGGTTTGAATCCGAGCATACAAAAAGAAAGCCCACTCTTTTGGCCATTGTCAACACCGATTCGACAGCCATCACCGGTGATGACATGATAGGTGCGGCCAAGATGTTCGAAAAGGAAACAGGAGTTCCCTCCATTGCTGTCGATGCGCCAGGATTCAAAGGATGGGATATCGCCGGCTATGACCTGGCCTACAGAGCCTTGCTCACGAAGTTTGCCAAGCCCGGCGTGGCCAAGAAGCCTGACAGCGTCAACATCATCGGGCCCTATCTTCTCTCTTCGCAGAACTGGCTTTTTGACTTCGAGGGAATAAAGGATTTGTTGAATAGAATAGGAATAAGCGTCAACTGTGTCCTGACCAGGAACACTAAGATTTCGGACATCGAGAATTTCGCTGCTGCCGGATTGAACCTGATGCTGACCAACGAAGATTTGCCTCTCTTTGCCAAAGAGACAGAAAAGCTCGGAGTGCAGAATTTTGGAGCAGAGCTTCCTTTGCCCTACGGACTGGTCAACACTGAAGAGTGGTATTATGCTGTGGCGGATAAATTCGGAAAGTCACAGCAAGCCAATAAGGTGCTTCAAGAAGCGAGCAAGAAGGTCAAGAATGTGCTCGGGTTCAATTATTCCTACACCTGGCAGTCCAACCTGATGCTTCAGAAGAGGGCTGCGCTTATCGGCCGGGCTCACTTTGTCGCGTCAATGGCCAGATGCCTCTATTATGACATGGCTATCTATCCTGAGGTCATCGCCCTTCAGGCTGCGACCAAAGAATCGGTGGACGGTGCAAAGAAACTCATAGAGGCGATGGAGAAGGACGGCATGTCTCCGAAGGTTCTCATCAACCCAGCCTACGTTGAATTCGCGAGAGCTGTTAGAGAAGCTGAGGTTGATTTTGTTTTGGGCTCAAGGATAGAAAAAACTCTGATCGAAGGCATGGGCATTGCCCACCACGCCATCGGCAGCAGCTACTATTTCAACACCTTCAGGTATCTTCCCGTGCCCTATGTTGGGTACGAAGGCATTCTCTATCTCCTGCAGGAGCTCGGCCTGGCCATGGAGGATATGTTCCACGAGAGAGAAGCCTGGAAAAAACTGTGCTATAAAAACATTTAAGAAGGAAACAACAGTCCGCCTTAAACAAAATTAACTGCGGCTCTATTGCCTCCCCTCGTGCACTGGCGATTCGCGGAGCATGGCGGCCAGGCTGACGCTGATGACGGTGAGCGCCGCCAGGATGAGGAGCGAGGCTGTCATCGCACCGGTTCCTGGTGATTTGAGCGCGTCCATGCCAATGATGAAGACGATACCCGAAATCTGGCCCATCACCAGGAGCAGGATGTTCGATGTGCCTTCCGGAGCCGGGTGAGTAATTTCAGCAGCATACTGGAAACCGATTGGCCCGGCGCTGAGCAAGAAGAAACCAAAGGTAAAACCAGAAAGAAGCAGGAGCCAGTAGCTGGAGGAATAGGTCATACCCATCAGGCCAGGAATAAGGCCAACGAGTGCTAAGATTATGAACGGTTTTCGGCGACGGATTTGATCGGAAAGCAGGGAGATGATGATCGCTCCGATGATACCGCCGATGAGCATCAACCCGCCGAGCATTCCGGCCTGGGAGATGGTGAAGCCGCGCGGACGGATGATGTCTTCGATCCAGGTCGAGATACTGTTGAACATGCCCAGGCCGACAAAAAACATGATCAGGAGAAATATAAAGTCGCGCTGGCGGAGCATGGACTTAAGGCCATCAAGCATCAAGACACGCTCATCCCGGCCGGCCGGTGTGGGCGGATGCTCGCGGGCCACGAGAAGGAAAAAGAACGCTGCCGCAGCCGAAGCGATGCCATAGGCCAGCAGCATGCGACGTATCCCGATGTGAAGGGTCAAGAACGGAGTGAGAAGCATCGCCAGAAGAGGGCCCAGGTAGAGCGCCAGCGTGCCAATTCCAGAAGCAGTCGCCCGCTCTTCGACCAGAAACCAGCGGGCAGCTATCTTGGTGATGGCACCGATCACAAAGGGTTGGCCGATGGCGATTCCAATTTGAGAAAGGAAGACGATGGTGAAGTTTGATGAGAATACCCCGCGTGTGAGGCCGAAAACGGCAGTCAGGACCGCACCGATGCCGACGGCTGTTCGGAAACCCCAGGTGTCGATCGCATAGGCAGAAGGCAGGAAAACAAAGATAAACATAATCATGAAGCTCATGGACAGCAAGCCGATCATCAGGTCAGAGGTGTGATAGTACTGTGCTGCTGCGCTGGTAATGGGTGCAAATGTTATCCAAAGGACCTGAGTCATGACTGCAATGATTACAAAGGCTACGAGGATCACCCAGCGGTAGCCGTAAGTTCGAAATCGCGTTTCTTTTATCAAACTATCCTCCTCTGCGGGCCATTAAAATCGCATTCCGACAGAGAAGCCTCCCAGACGGCTGGTAATGGAGTGCGCCTTGACCAAGGCTCGAATAGCAATAAAGATTCCCGAAACAAGCCAAACGATGGCCATCACCAGGAAAATGCCCATGGCTTTCTTTAAGAGCCCGATCATCTTTCCTAACCAGGTTCTCTCGTCTTTGAGCTCTGGATTCATATTGACAATCTGGCAAGAAATATACTGCCAGGCGGTGACAGGTGTCAATTAGAAGAAAAGAAGTGAGAGAAGGGAATTTGGCAAAGAAAAATCCTTCAGGTATCTTCCAGTGCCCTATGTTGGATATGAAGGCATTCTCTATCTGCTGCAGGAGCTCCGCCTGGCCATGGAGGATATGTTCCACGAGAGAGAAGCCTGGAAAAAGCTGTGCTATAAAAACATTTAAAAGGGACCGTCCCCTTTTCTCTTTTTACCGCATTCCCTTTTTTCCACAACTGCCTTTTTCTTCCTGATTTGCTCTTGACTTTATTTGAAAAGTGCGTTAAATTTTTATCAACCAAGTCAAAAGTGGAGGCTTCTATGAAACTAAAATTGTTTTTTTCAATAATTTTCATCTTTATGTTTGCTTCGCTGCTCTTCGCACAGGGAATTCACATTCGAACAGTCCCGGTTATCGCTGCCAACCAATCCGAATTTTATCTGTCGCTCGCGCGGGGGATGGGCAATCTCTCGATTGCTTTCGATGACCCGCTAGGCGATCCATTTGTCAATCCAGCAAAGGCTTCGCGGATTCGGGAGGCTACCATTTTTTCTTCTCCGACGCGAAATAGCTGGAGCAATGAAAACGGTCGTCCCCTGTTTACCGCCTCGGGTTCATCGAAATACCTGGGAACCTCAATGAACTCCATTCCGTTCGGTGGATTTTTTCAGATGGGGAAAATGTACGCTGGTGGACTTGTTGCCTATCAAGGATATTCTTCGAAACGCTCGACACCTGTCGCTGTATGGCAATTGTCTCCTCCATCGATTCGCAATGATATCGGGAGCAACACCTATGTGTTTGGATTGTTCGGAGTGAGATTCCCTGAATCAAATGTCTCAATCGCCGCAAGTATCTCCTCAGCCGACTATGAGGCTCTTGACGGAGTTAATCTGCTCTATCCGGGAAGTTCCGATATTAAACAATCTGGTTGGTCTCGTGAGTATAAGCTTGGTATTATGGCCGAATTGACTGACGCGGATCAACTCGAATTTGTTGCCGCTCAGAATGTTTTCAAGGCGCGCCATGAGGTGACTTATCCAGTTTTGCCTTGGTTTTGGTTTGACTCTATGCCCGTTGCTCAAACCCGCTCTGAACTTAACCGCGATGAAAGCAAAGGCTGGATATTGCACGGAGGTTATAAGAGACGTATTGATGACAGCTGGAAAATTGGTGCGATTGTTACTGTGAACTGGAAGGAACATCCCAAAATCCCGACCTATGACTTAGGCCACATCCCTCGCGACCCCGGCACATCCATCGCCTACAATATCGGTATCGGCGCAGTGAGGTATGGACAGAGGTCAACGTGGGGTTTTGAATATATCTACGAACCAATAACAAGCTACACTTGGGCAGAGGCAGGAGAAGGCGGCAGCGTTCCTGGCTTTCCGCAATTTGCACCCAATTTTAAAACAGTGGAAAACTTCTTCGATTTCTCAAATCATATTTTAAGGGCCGGGCTTCACTCCAAGACCAAGTACGAATGGCTTGAAGGCAGGTTTGGTGTTCAGCTTCATTTCTATAATTATGACCTCAATCAAAACGACAACATCCTAAGCACGTCAAGGTTTTTCAGTCACGATTGGCTCGAAACGACGTTGAGCGGCGGACTGAACGTTAAATTTTCAAACGTCGAGCTGATGTATACACTTCAAGTGACTTTAGGAAATGGAATGGTCGGAACCAATGGGCGCTGGGCAACGCAATTAGATACGAATCTTTTTGCTTCGAGTGCCAGGGAAAATGATTTTCTCATTGCGCCATCGGGAAGCCTCGTGGTTGATAAGATAGCGCTGTTTACACACCAAATCACGTTTGTGTATCGGTTGAAGTGATTGAAAGGGACACAGTCCCCTTTTTCCTAAAAATTTTCTAAATTGGAAATTCTTCTGCTTATTTGATCTCTGCCAGGGCTTTTGCTGCCTCAGGATAATTTGGCTTCAAGGATAATGCTTTTTTAAAGGCGTCCTTGGCTTTATCCTTTAAACCCTTTCTCTGGTAAGCAATTCCAAGATAATAATAAGCCTCGGGAAAAGAGCCCTTTGCGGAGGCAAATTCTAAATCTTCAATGGCTCCGTTTACATCTCCTCCAAAGCCTTCAGGAGCCATCAGGCGCCCCATTCCGCGGCCGAAATGAGCCGAGACATTTTTAGGGTCTAACTCAACAGCCTTCTCGTATTCTTGCATGGCTCCCATCCCGTACTTGATCATGTCAGCAGGATTTCCCTGGGCTAAGCTGCCCATTATATTTCCCTTCCAGGCGTGAAGCTCGGCATTGTTCGGGTCAGCGGCGAGGAGTGAGTCAACGACCTCCAGGGCCTCCGAATATTTTTTCTCTTCGAACAGCTTTTTGGCATCGTCTAAAGATTTTCCCTCAACCGGTTTTCCTGGTTTTGCTGGCGTTTCAACCTTGGCCTGAGGAGGCTTGACGGCAAAAGGAGATTTTTCGCCCATCATCTTGGGTAGTGCCTGCAGCAGAACAGGTAGCAGCTCCTGGAGTAAGGAAGGCTTTTTCTCTTCGATCGGAAACAGCTCAACTCTTGCCTCTTCTCCCTCGATGATTAGCAAGCCTGCAGGGATGGCTTTTCCACCCATTCCTCCGCCATAGCCCATCATCGCTCCTCCTGCGCCTAATCCGAAAGAGATTCTGGCAAAGGGGATGACGGTGGTGTTTCCAGAGCGGATAGGCTCACCGACCACCGAGCTTATTTTTAAATTGGCAATCAGGGCATCGAAACTCTTTAAAGAATCCTCAAGTGGAGATTTCGATTGGGCCCAGACGTTCGCAGAGAAGACCAAAAATAGAACCGATAAAGCTATGATAAACTTTTTCAACCTCATTTCTTCCTCCTTACTTCCTCGGAGCCTTTTCAGCGGCCATGAATTTTACTCCTGCCTTGCTTAAGACAATGAACCCCAATACCTTTGCTTCTCCTTTCATGCCGAAGCCGCTTCCGCCCATTTGAATTTGAGGGCCGCCACCCGTTTGCATGACTGGACCGCCTCCTCCACCTCCGCCATAGCCGATGTCAATCATGATAATCGGAATAACAGTCACGTTGCCAATTTTGATCGGGTCGCCGACAATATTCTTGACCTGAAGATTTTTGATCAATCGCTCTGTCATCGCCCTGGCAATCATGGCTACGGGATTTTCCTGCGTTACTTGTGCTTTTGGCGGCTCCTTTTGCTGTTTCTCTTGAGAGAGAGCCAGCCCTTCGACAAGGAAAAACAGCATCAGACTCATGGCTAAGACCAAGAACCATTTTTTTCTCAAATTCGCACCTCCTCTTTCATGCGTGAAATATATATTTTACCTTTAATACGAATATATTATCAATAAGGTTCACTTTTCTGAGCGCACAAGGTGGGCAATCGAATTTGCATAAAAACTCAGAAGCTTAATTTCCTGGGGCGAAGCGCAGAAGAGATTGTTCTCCTCCAGGACAAGATGCCGCAGGGTCAGCATCCGCAAGCCGACCTCAACGGCATAATCACGGTCGCTTCGAGGGATATAAACGTGAGCCCCATTTTTTTCAAGCCGGCCGACCAGGCTCTGGACCTCGGCCTTGACTTCAATTTGGGAAAGGCTCTTATCCTGGTTTTCTATAAAGACATGAGAGACCAATGAGACAGGGATAACCGGAATAAGCTTGGCAACTTCATCCATCAGGTCAGAAGCCAGATTCTGGACTTTCTTGATTCTGGTTTCCTTGCTCATCTTGCGGAAATCGATACGGTGCGACTTCAGATACTGACGCATCGAGACGGGCGTTCCAAAATTTACAACTGCATAGCCGAATCGATGCCAGCCGCGTCGAGCCATTAGCCACAGGTTGCGGATGATAAAAAACAGGGTTATCCGGATTGCACTGGCAAGAGATTTCTTTTTGGCTCCAGGGTCAGCGCCTAGAAGCAATGTTCGGTCTTCAAGAACCCGGTCATAATTTATTCCCACAGGGATGAAGACAAGGTCGCGCTTGCCTTCGGGATCGAAGGAGCGAAGCATGTAATCCAGCAAGCCAAGCTTTGGTTTGCACAATTTGCCATCCTTGGGCAGCTTTCCCTCGATATATACAACCTGGACGACTCCAGCCTCAGTTGCCATCTGGACATAGCGTGCCAGGACACAGCGGTAGAGGGGATTTTCTGAGCCTCGCCTGACAAAAAAAGCGCCCAGGGAGCGGGCAAGCGGCTTGACAGGCCAGACGCGAGCCCATTCTCCTGCGGCAAAGCTCAGTGCAACGCTTTTTATGGCAAGATAGGCCAGCAGGATGTAGTCCATGTTGCTGCGGTGATTCATGATGAAAACAACGCTCGACTGGCGGCCGACTTTTGTCAACCCTTGTTCATCAGCAAAGCCGATACGCACGCGGTAGAGCAGACGCGAAAGAGATTTATTCAGCCAGCTCAAAGGCCTGAAGTAGATGAAGGCATTGAAGGAAGGGACGATTTCCCTGGCATAGTGTTTCACGTTTGCCATGGCTGCTTTGTCGGATATGCCCTGCTCTTGGCTATATTTCTTTGCTGTTTCAAGGACCTGCGGGTCGTAAACCAGGCGGTCGATGAGTATCCGGCGGTTTATGAGCTTGAACTCGGGAAGCTCAAGGTCGAGGTGTTTATTTAGGTCGTTGATGAACAGAGTTAGACGCTTCCTGAAAAAAAATTTGATGCCTGGTATTATCAAGCGGTCGAGAAAAGCCCAGGCAGCAAATGCGCAGATGATGAGAAGCAGCCATAACGGAATTTTAACGGATTCTGTCATGATCTTTTACTTTAGTATAATTGTTCAGAGTATTTTTAAAGCTCTTCATTAAGGGCAATGTTTGGGATGAATAAGATTTTCAGGCTTGAATGTCCCATGCTTAAGGAAATAAATCACCTGCTCGATGGCATCCCTGCTTTTCACGATGAAGGTGTGGCTGTGGGGCAGGACAAGAAAATCTTTCATTCCTGCAACCTTTGCCCTCTCGACCGAGACTGAGCCGTCATCCGGGCCAGGAATAATCATCGAGCTTAAAAAATTAAAGCTCCGCTTGCCTGTTATCACGCCCAGCTCAAAATTGACAGGCCCTAAATTTAAGGGAAGGCTGTCTTTATCTGTGCCCAACTGCTGGCCGGCCGGGCCGTTGATTTTTCTGTAGATAAAACTCTTTTTCAGACGGTCGACCAATTCACTCCCTTGATTGGGCGGGCTCAACATCACTACCCTTCCCAGGTTGGAGAGCTCATGAAGACTCAGATAATAGCGGATGATAATTCCTCCCAAGGAATGAGTGACGAAATGAATTCTGAGAGGGAATCGCTTTTGGCATTGCTCGATGGCTTTTGACAAGATTTTCTCTGATAAGAACTCGATGGGATGCTTGGTTGATGGATAATTCAGGTTGATGACGTTGTAGCCCTGGAGGGAAAGACTTTTTTCGAGCTTCTTCATCGAGCGGCTCGTCCGTCCAAGTCCGTGGAGAAGGATGACACAATCGTTTTTTTCTTTGCCAATCTGCAGGTCGAAGAGAGGATAAGTGAGGGAGCAGGCCAGGAAGAACAAAGCCACGATGATGAATAATCTCATCGTTATTACGGGGACACAATACTTATCTTTTCACAGCTTTTCCAGGAGCTCAGCTATCTTTGCCCGGTATTCTAATAACACTTTTGGGTCTTTGGTGTAATCCTGTCCATTCTTGAAGAGCGATTCAGGAAGATTCAACAATTGGCGGCCTTTATCCACCAGCTCTTTTTTAGCCTTGGCTTTTTTTATGCTGTTTTCCAAGAGCCAGAGATATTCATAGTCCTCAATGCCTTCGCGCAGGATTTCCCAGCGGATAGAATTGACCGGACCGGTCAGATATTTTTTCTTGTCTTTATTCGGGTTACGGTTTGGAGGATAGAGAAAACGGCCGTCACCGTTCCCCCAATAATTCACCTGTCCAAGAGGCCTTCCGTATCCCACCGTATAAGACATCGGGTCTTGCCATGGATTCTGGAGCATTCCAGAAGGGAAGACTGTGCCGCTCGTCCAGTAATTTGCTTCCCAAACAAGAATCCCCTTCAATTGATACTTATAGGACATCCAGAGCCAGATGCGGAGGTTCACTGCCGGATGGTCGATGAAGAGAGTCACCCAGGGACCCTTTGGCCCTGTGCAGAGATAGGACCAGAACTCCCTGCCTTTTTTGACAAGGTCAGCCGCGATTTTTGGGTCGACGCGATGGAATATGGTGCAGCTAATCTCTGTCACGTCCATGATGTCCGGGCCAGGCTTGTGCTCGGTAATGAAGCGCGTCAGACGGGGTGCAGCTTTACGAATGTTCTCCATCCCTTTCCTGACAAAGGGGTAATCCTTGGTGTCAGGCTCGTCAAACCAGTAAATGTATTCCTTTCCCAGCCATCCATTTTCATTAAGATGCTCCTCAACCTGTCGCAAATAATCGTTGAGCAACTTATCGTATTCAGGCGTTCCCTGCCTGAACCCGGCAAAAATTCCTTCCTCGCTGCTGTGGAAAGAGCCGCTGCCCAGGCCCTGAAGCGAAAGATTGAAAGAATTGAATCCGAACTCGTCCAGATATCTTTTTGCTCCTCTGTCAAAATCGCTGAAATCGACATTGGCGGACATGGAATCCATATCCATCTCAAAGTCGCCACCCTGAAGCAGGTTCTCTTCGATTGTGGAAGGGCTAAAGGCAACGTCGTCGAAATAAGTCGTGCCTTTTTTGCTTCCGATTTCATCCCTGAATGCGGGAAAAAAATGCAGGCTGACTTCCTTGACCTCAGGCGAGAAGCCGTTTATCTCCAGGGCTTCCTGCTTCCAGTCCATTGTTCCCTTATAGACCTGCAGCTTGTTTTGTGCTGGAAGAAATTCACCTTCCTTGTTATAGCCTGAGACCATGACACTGTATTCCTGATTCTCTTCTTCAGTTCTGGCAAACCAGGTCAGTTTGTAGGAGACATCGGCCTGCACCGGGATTTTTCCCTTGTATCTTGCCTGGATATTGGCTGAGACATCATCATCTCTGATTTTTAAGGCTCTATAGCCCCCATGGACGACATCCGAAACAAACTCGCCGCCTTCCCAATAAACGTCAGAAACGCTGACCTTCATCGGATAGAGCTCGAGCGGCGATGTCGGGCAGATGCGGTGTTCTTTTAAATTCTGAGCGTAAAGGTCATAGACTTTTTCCAGCTCTTCCTTTGTCTCAAGATTATGGTAGGCTTTTATGAAACTTGTGTTGAGACCGAAGGCGGAGCGGATGTGGGTCTTTTCAGGCAGGACAAAATTCCAGACATTCAGTCGGATTGCGATTTCTTTCTTCCAGGTTCCGGATGTCAGAGTGATCATTCCATCATAAATTCCGGAGTTCGCATCAGAAGGAACATAGATAGTGACCCAGAGCGGATGATTTTCTCCGGGATAGGCAGTGAAAGGTCCGTCATAAGACGGGAGGGGGTCTGGCCATTCACCCGGAGCTCCATACTCGTCAGTGGGAGTGATGATGGTCACGTATTCCACATGATATATCGAAATATTTTCTGGAATGATTCTATATCCTGAGACATTGTATAAAGCACTGCTCTCAATCCTGACCTTTTCCATCCTTTTTTTCGGCAGAAGGACCAGCTGAAAAGGCTCATATTCGTTGATGGCGCAGGAGAGAGCGACCCGCTCTCCTTTTGCATCAGGCAGAGGATTATCTTTCATAATTTTGTATGCGCCCTCTGCCCACCAGATGCTGCATAGGGAGTCATCCGAGATCAAGTATCCGTATTGAGCAGCGGATAGTGCCGAAATTGGAGAAGCAAAAAATAAAATAAGGAGCAATAATCGCGCCGCGATTCTCATTTTATAATTTTCCTTTTCTGCATCTCCAGGGTGCGGACAACCTTGGTCAGCGATTCAAGATAAGGTGTGGGGAAGCCTATTTTTTTCCCGTAATCGATGATGGGCTGGAAGATATACTCGATAGGATTTCCTGCTTCCAAATCAATCGAGGTTGATGGCTTGTGATTCCCGGCGTTGGAAAGATAGGCAAGGCAATTCTCAAAAAAATTATCTTCATATTCAAAGCCGACTTTCTTTGCCACCTGGATGCATTCATGGAGAATCTGCTCGCAGAGAAAACGGGTGTCCTCGCAGCCCATCGCTTGCTTCATAGTCAGGCCAGTCGTGGCGCAGACAGGCATGAGCGCAGCGTTGAGGATAGTTTTTTTCCATTCGTATTTTTTTATCTCGGCCGTGAATGTTGTCTTGAGGCCGGCGTCTGTTATGAATTTAGCAATATTGCGCGCAATAGTTTTATTCTTGGGAGAGATGGCTCCGATGTAATTGGGGGGGTTGAAAAAAGACATCCTGACTGTTCCTGGCTCGACAAGCATGCCGGCATAGTTGATGACAATCCTCAAGACGTCTTTCTTGCTGAATTTCTCGGCAGCCCTGTCCTCGTTGTCTATTCCGTTCTGAAGGAGAACAATTTTCTGGCCGGGCTTGAATATCAATTTAAGCTCATCGAGCAAGGTCTCAAGATAATTGAACTTGACGGCAATAAAAATCAAATCAACATCAAAGCGGCTGAGGCTGGCTGTGAAATAACCTGTGCCTTTGACTGGAACAGTGAAATTGTCGCCGACTCCAGTAATAGTGATTCCTTTTTTCTCAACAGCCGAAATGAGCTCTTTCTTGATATCGACGAGATAGACGTTTTCGCCCTTTCGGGCAAGGTAAGCAGCCATGATGCTTCCCACCGGTCCCGCGCCGATAATTCCAATATTGCGGTTCGCCATTTTTCGTGCCTTCTCGCTTATCATTTTTGCGGCTATTATAAAAAAAGTATTTTTTGATTGCAAATCAAAAAGAGGATAGATCAAAAAAGTGGCAAGCTATTTTTAAAAAAGTTGACTTTCCCCTTTTCGTTATATTATTTCTTTAACAACTTGAGGAATTCTTCCAATGTAAGCCCAGACTGTCTGATAATCGCTCTTAACGTTCCTTTAGCTATTATTGGATGATTAGGGATTGTAAGTCTTCTATAAGGTGGGTCTATATTTCTCAGAATAATATGGCTTCCTTTCTGATGGTCAATCTCATAGCCTATTTTTGACAAAGCTCTAATTGTTTCTTTTGCTGACAGAGCCGGAAGTTTCGTCACAATTTAACCTCTACCACATCTTCATAGATAGATGGTGGAATAGGTTCATTATGTTTTTTCAGGCTCTCTAAATAGCCTTTGATGGCTTCTTTAATGTTTGCTTTTGCTTCTTGGAGAGTCTTTCCTTGGGAAATACATCCAGGTAAATTTGGACATTCGGCAATAAAAAAACCATCCTCATCTTGTTCAATGATTATTTTAAATTTCATTCTCTTCACCCTTGCATAATTTTAACATCAAGATATTTCAATCTTCAATAGAAAAGATCTCAACTTAAGCTGGTGACAAGGGGGAATGAGGAATAAAAAGTAAAAAGTAAATAAGAAGGGGACAGGCCACTTTTTGAAAAAAAAGTGGCCTGTCCCCTTTTCGCCCTTTTCGTCCAGTTTCTGAGAAAGTACATCAACAACCGCCTCCGCATCCGCCAGCAATACGCAGATTAGAGGCTATTCTTATTTCCATGAAAGGCTTTAAAAAGCGTTAGCTGCTTGTGTTGAATTCAGCCCTTTCATAACGACTTCAGTTTTTTCCTATTTCAAAATAATCCCATAAAATTTTTTTTTATAAAATCTGGAAAAAATAAAGCAGTTGATATATATAACTGTCTTGTCTTTATGTCTATTTTAAGAGAGGTTGGGTATGGTTGTTTTTAAATTCCTCGATTGGTTCTGGCTTGTTGTCTATGTTGTCATGATGGTTTTCTGCGGCATTCTCTTCTACAGGCTGGGAAAGAGGTCGATGGCCGATTTCTTCCTGGCCGGCCGCGGTCTCCCCTGGTGGCTGCCTGCTTCCTCGGTCTATGCCACCCACACGGCAACAGATACGCCGATTTGGGTCAGCGGAGTCATTTATAAGTATGGCCTGAGGGGCATCTGGTACACCTTTTTCTCTGCCTGGTGCGCGATTTCTGCCTTCGCCTCGACCAGAATCTTTCGCCGCTCGCTGGCCTACACCCAGGCTGAATGGCAAACTCTCCGCTTCTCCGGCTTGGGAGCAGAGCTTCTCCGTGGATGGATTGGCGGCTGGCAGGTGTTCATGAACATGTTTGTCCTTGGCTGGGTGGGAATCGCCATGGGCAAGCTCTGTCATTATATTTTCCGCTGGCCGGATTGGATAGGACTCGTCCTTTTTTCCTCACTCTGTGCCATCTATGTCTTGGCAGCCGGCTACTGGGGAGTGGTCATGGCCGATTTCCAGCAGGGTGTGATCGCCTTTTTTGCCATCGCCCTTGTTTCCATATGGGGAATCGTGGCTGCAGGCGGACCTCAAGTCATCACGGCGAAACTTAGCTCTTTGGGTCAAAGCTGGCGGTTGAACCCCTTCGCTTTTACCGGATTGACCTCAGGCGATTTTCCCCTTGTCTGGTTTTTAACGATGCTGGTTATTGCAATCATCGGAGGCTTTGGCATGGGAACTTCCATCGACTGGTATCCTGAAGCTCAGCGTATCCAGTCAGCCAAAACCGTGCGCGATGCAAGCTACTGCATCTGGGCTGGCTCGGCATTGATCGTCGTCCGCAACTCTATCTGGGCTGTGGCTGTCCTTGCCTTTTTTTCGCTGTATCCTCATATTCAATCACCGGTCGAATATAACATGGCCTGGTATCGGCTTGGCTTTGAAATCTTACCCGTCGGTCTGATCGGCTTTTTCTTTGCCGCTATCGTGGCTATCCACATCTCAACAATCGCCACCCATCTTAACCTCGGCGCTTCCTATGCAACGCGTGACCTCTACCACCACTATTTAAGGCCCAAGGCAGGTGAGAAAGAGCTTATCTGGGTAGGGAGAATCTCTACTCTTATTCTTCTTCTAGGCTCTTTTCTCTACGGCTCAATGATGAAGGACATAACCCAGTGGCTTATCTTTGCCCTGTGGATAATGGCAGCAGGTATCTGGCTTCCTTCCATTCTTCAGGTCGTCTGGTGGCGCTTCAATTCCTGGGGATACCTTTCCTCCTGGATAGCCAACCTGGGATTGAGCTGGCTCATCGTCTGGATCCTTCCCGGGTTCCATGTCATCCGACCACTTCCTGATTATCTCCAGTTCTGGATCATGATGGTTCTTGGAGCTTTGATCTATCTTCCCATGACCTTTCTGACCAAACCTGAAGCTATGGACCGCCTGGTCAAATATTATGTCATGTCCAGGCCGCTGGGTTGGTGGAGGCCTGTGCGTGAGGAAGCTGAGAGGAGAGGGTTATTGCAGAGGGATGAGAAAAAAATTGAAGGAGGGAATTAAAATGGGTTGGATAAAAAAGAAATGGACGGCTCAGGAAGCAGACCGGTGGAGCAAGGAAGATTATTTAGCTTTTATCATTTCCCCGCTGGTCTATTTCCTGCTGGCTTTAGGAGTGGCGCTCAGCCTGCTTTTACTCTGGTACGGCTGGGTTATATTAGGCGTGGGTGTAGTATTGTTTGTAGTAATGTTCAAAATCATCGACCCTAAGCTCAAGGCAATCTCAGAGGATTATGAGGCCAAGCAGAAAAAATACCTCGAGGATTTGGAAAAAATCGCCAGGTGGGAGGAGTAAATGAGCCAAAATTTAGCTGTTGTCTTAGGTATGTCAATTGCTTATTTATTTTCATTTCTGGGCCTGCTGCTCGCTTATTTTTCGTACCGGGCAAAACACAAGGGCAAAAAGGAATAGCTATGTGGGGTATTTTAATTCCTTTAGTCATTCTCCTCATTTCCTTCGGCTTGACATTCTATCTTTACCTTCGTTTTTCCCGGAAAGAATAAGAAATTAAAGCTGATTAGTCTCGTATAATAAGAAAAAGGGGACCGGCAACTTTTTTGAAAAAGTAGCCTGTCCCAATAGTGTCCCAACGTTGAAATTTAATTTGTCTGTAATTTAATTAATTCCAATATGTTAAAGCACAAAATAACTGTTATCGATTTGAATCTATATTCTTATTTTTTTAATTTTAACTTCAATAATATAAATACAGTTATTTTTATTCCAAATTCATTGGGACACTATTGAGCCTTTCCCCTTTTTTTTATCACTTCTGGGGTTTGGCTTTTTTTCAGCGCATTTCAATGGTTGGAAAAACCGAGATGCGCAATCGGGCGCAGCCCATGGGAATTAAGGTAATCTCTTCGATTGGTTGGTCGGATTTAATCGGGCTTGGCGGAACCTTGCCCACCATTTTCCGCTCTGCCTGCCACTGGGGAATTCGCTTGGCTTTTGCCTTGAGAATTATCGGCGCTGCTTCTGGTTCAAAAGGCTGGTAAGCGGGTGGCTTCTGGCTTTGAAGGACAATCGATGCATCTGGCTTTGCAGGGTCGAGCAAAAGGCCATAATTCCAGGGAGTTGTGGGAAGAATCTCCCAGGCTGGCCATTCATCCGTTCCTGCGTAGCGCTTCCATTCCTCACCAATCTTGAGTGAGTACCACAGCGGTCCTCTTCTCACCGAGACAGCATCTCCAATCTTTTTCCATGTTCGAGTTTCGATTCTCATCGGAAGTTCTAACCTGACCCGGTCGGAGTTTCTCCACTGACGCTTGATGACCACATATTGACCGGCCAGAAGATTGGCATCCATGGGTTTTTCGTTGATGAGTATTCTCGCCTTCTGACACCATTCCGGGATTCGAAGATAGAGAGGGAACTCAACAGGTCTGTCGAGCCAGAGCTTAAAATCAATAGAATCTCCGAATGGATACCAGGTATCCTCGGCAATTCGAACCTCTATTCCATCACCGACTTTGGCCTTGACCTGAGAGGGCGCATAAAGAACTGCAGCCAGGCCGTTGTCCAGTGTTGCCAGCCAGAGATGTTCGGCAAAATAAGGCCAGCCAAAAGCAACGTTATGCTGGCAGCAACGATAACTCCATGGGTCATAAGAAACCAGTGTGCCGTCGTTCTGGAAGTCATGCTCTCCAGAGCTGTCGCAGGATATAAGATTAGGCGCAGTCAGATAATGGAGGGCTTTCAAGTCAGGAGTCATGGACGCCGGAAGAGAATTATAAGCAATCTCCTCGCACCTTTCTGCATACCGTATCTCTCCTGTGATTTTCAGCAGCGACTCATTGGAGTACATGAACTCGACCATCGAGCATGTCTCTGCAGCCTGCCGCGGGTCGCCACACCCGGGACGGATATTCTCATCAGCTCCGAACATCCCGCCTGGCTCCTGTCCGTATTCATCCATGATCATTCTGTAATTTTTCTCCACAGCCTCGATGTACTTTTTATCCTTTGACTGCTGGTAGTAAACGCCAGGCTGGCGAATGCCCATGGCGATGTTGACTCCATGGTAAAAAGAGCTTGCCTCCCATTTTTTGTCTCTTTCCGCGTTGAGGATATCGCTCGTCCAGTCAGAAGTTCGCTCGAAAAGCCGCCGGCCTAAGTCGATCAGAAATTTTTCCCCTGTCCTGTTGTAAAGCCAATAGATGCTCTCCAGGTTATCGCCGCCGCGCAGCTTCTGCCAGCTTCCCGCAAGCAGATGCTCATCAGGCAGGTTGAGCTCGTAGCGGAAATAACGTGTCATGAAAGGGATGACGCGCTCATCTCCAGTTGCTTCATAAAGACTCTGGAGGGCAAAGAGCATGACCATGTTCGGCCAGAGGTCGTGGTTCTCCTTGTTCCCAGGCGACCCGAAATAGCCGTCAGGCTGCTGACTGGAAAGAGCGGCATCAAGCCATTTTTTTGCTTTAGCGATGATCTCAGGATCTCTAAGGACATATCCCAGGTCACCATAGCCTTTGAGCCAGTAAGGCATCTCCTCCCAGCCTCGTCCCTTCATCGCCAGCCAGCCGCTGTCGTCTTTAAGGAATTTGCTCAGTTCAGCCAGCCGGCCGGTGAACCCGCTCCTCATCAACTGAAGCTGGCTCAGCAGCCAGCCTCTCGGCTCGATGCTTCCAATCGGCAGCTTGACAAGAGGATTTGGCAGAAGCGGAGGACGGTTCGAAACATAACAGCTGTTGGCGCCTGCGGCTGGCGGAGTCTTCGCCATCTCAATCTCGGCTGATGATGCTCTTTGTCCTGTAGTTGTTCTAAGAAGCATGACTGTAAACAAGAGGAGCAAGGCTAAAGAAGTCATGGCATATTTCATTCGGCCCTCCTTGTGTTATCTTTGCTGGAAGTTGCATTTGGCGCCTTATTATAATACATTTTGTTCGATGTTGATAAGGAGTTAGGAGCATCAAATTTTTCTTGAATTATTAAAGGATAATAGTATAATTGAGTCTTTTTATGGAAAGAACGGCTTTGGAAACGAGCATAAAAAAAATTCAAAGACAGATAAAAAGATTCAGGATTTCAAGAGAAAGGGGATAAGACTCAGACTCATATAAATGAAAATTTTTATAGCGTAATTCGTTTTTAAAAGGAGAGTGAATGTAAGATAAAGGAATGAAGAAAAGTTAATGTTTAGGGTTGGTTTTTTTAAGAGGAGTTACGATGGAAGAAGAAAAAAAGATTTATATCGGGAACGTGGAATACAGCGTGACTGAAGAGGAGCTTCAGAGAATCCTGGAGGAAAAAGGACTGGAAGTCAAAGAATTAAAGCTCATCAGGGACAAATTTTCCGGAAGGTCAAAAGGTTTTGGGTTTGCAGAGTTTGAGTCTGACGAAGCGGCGCAAAAAGCGATAGAGACGCTTGACGGTCAGGAATTGAAATCCAGGAAACTCAGAGTGAGCAGAGCGCAGAGAAGAGAAGATAAGTTTTCCGACAGAGGTGGAGGCAGGGAATTTAGAAAGTAATTCCTTTAAAAGTGAATTACGCTGTCTCTGTCACCGTCTTTTTTAGACACGAATCTCGCTAAGAAAATAAACGTTAAGCTGTTTTATTTCCCTTATTCCCTGTAAAATTGCATTTTGAGTCTTTGCCTTGCAAGGTGAGGCCTTGAGGCGCAGCCGCCTGAGATTTGCCGATTAGCTCGGCCCGCAAGTACAAAGCACCAAGCATCTGAAATTGCCTGAGCCATAATGCGGCTTACCACCGGCGAATGTGCCTTCACATTTTGAGAGGCAATTGATTTTGTCCAAACTAAAACTTAATATATTTTTCGACAATCAATAAAGGAGGGCTTGAGATGAAGAGAGTGGCCAATTTTTTAAGAACATCGGCTATGCTTTTTATCATTGGCTTTTCAATTGCCGCATTCTTGTTAGCCTATGACTTTAAGGGAAAATTGCTGGATATGACCTATCCCTTCGATGGAAGCACGATTTACTGGCCAACCGCAAAGTCATTCGTCCTCGAGAAGCTTTCCTGGGGAGAGACCAAGGGAGGCTGGTGGTATGCTTCCAACAATTTCAGTGCCTCGGAGCATGGAGGAACTCATGTCGATGCGCCCATTCATTTTGCCCGAAACGGACGAACAGCAGAACAGATTCCTTTAGAGGAATGGATTGGGCCAGCGGTTAAGATTGATGTGAGCCGCAAGTGTGAGAAAAACCGGGATTACCTTCTTGCTGTCGACGATATAAAAGGCTGGGAGAAAAGCTACGGAAAGATTCCAGACGGCGCCTGGGTCATCATGTACACTGGCATAGATACAAAATATTATCCAGATAAGGAAAAAGTTCTGGGAACAGATAAGAAGGGCGAAGATGCTCTGCCCGAGCTCAGCTTTCCTGGCTTCTCGCCACAATCCGTTGAGTTTTTAATAAAAGAGAGAAACATCAGAGGAATTGCCATCGATACGCCGAGCATAGATAGAGGAAAATCAAAGAACTTTAAGGCTCATCAGATTCTCTGCGGCGCTAATAAACTTGCTCTGGAGAATATAGCCAATCTGGATAAGCTTCCTCTGACAGGAGCAATGCTCTATGTCATCCCGATTCCGATCAGCGAAGGGACTGGCGCACCGGCCCGGGTTTTCGCCATCCTTCCTTGAAGAAGAGCAACGTTATAGATCAGGCTGGATGTTTCAAAAACACGCAGGTTTTGTATTAATAGGCGAAGGCAGAGTGGTGAGGAAGCCGTGTGAAAGGCTGAAACATAATTTTTGAAATTAAGACTTTTTTATGCTATAAGCTTTTTAATAGAAACTGAAAACAGAGGTTGCCCTGAGAATGTGCGGCCAGAATGCAATAATTTTCATTTATGGATAAAAAGATGAAAGCCGCAAGAGAGAGTCTGTTCCTGGAGAAAGAAATTTTTCCAATCGCTCTGGTATTCATTTTCTTATTGGGCACGATTTCCCCCTTGTTTTCAGAATCCGTGATCCTGATTCACTCCAACGACACTCATGGAACTTACAAATCCTACAAGGTCAAAGCCGATAACAGGGAAAGACTGGTTGGAGGAATGGAGGCTGCCAGCCATTATATCAATGAAATCAGAGCCAAGGAAAAAAATGTTCTGGTTATTGAGACAGGGGATATGCTGACCGGCACTCTGGCTGCAGACATAAAATACAAAGATGTGTCTGGCGGGGCGATGATCGAATTCTTGAACAGAGTTGGCTACGATGTTTGGTCTTATGGGAACCATGATTTTGATAAAGGCCAGCAGAATGCAGTCAGGCTAAGAAAGCTGGCCAAGTTTCCGACGCTCATGTCTAACATTGTCTTTGAAAATAACAAAAAGCTCTTTCCGGCTGAGCCATTCCACATCTTCACCTTGGGGAAACTTAAAGTTGGTGTCATCGCAGTCATGGAGGAGAATTTCTTGACCGAGGTTCGAAGAGAAGCCGTTGAAGGCCTGGATGTGCTGCCCATGGTCCCCACGCTCAATTCTTATATTCCGAAGCTTGATAAAAAGACTGATCTGGTTGTCGTCATCGCCCATTGTTCATTCGAGGAGGCAGAAAGGATAGCCCGGAGTGTCGCGGGAATTGATGCCATTCTGGTTGCCTCAAACGATGGAAAATTCGACAAAGTCAACGGAGTCCTGGTCCAATCGACCTGGGGTTATCAACAAACCCTGGGCTATCTGAAGCTGGAAGTGAAGAAGCACAGAGTGACGAGCTATGAAGAGAAATTGATATGGCTGTGGGCTGATGTTGACTTGAAGCCGTCTCCTCAAGTTTCCGCTTTTGTCAAGGAAGTCGATGATTCTATCGGAATAGAATTCGCAAAAGTCATAGGAGAAGCTAAGGCTGACCTTAACAGAAGTGATTATCCGAAAGAAAACTCCCAGGTCGAAAGCCGGCTCGGAGACTGGATCACTGATGTCATGCGCTGGAAGACATGGGCGCAGGTCGGGCTTCAAAACAATGGAGCAATCCGGGCGGATATCAAGGCTGGGCCGGTGAGGAAATCCGACGTCTTTGATGTTTCACCCTTCCATAACACTCTTGTTGTCTTTAGACTCACAGGCCAGCAGATCAAGGATGCCCTCGAGTATGATGTGGAAAGGGGCTGGGACAGGCTCCAGGTTTCTGGCCTCAGATATAGATATTATCCTAAGGGTGCAAGACCTTACGGAAAAAGAGTGGACTATATCGAGGCCGATGGAGAAGTTTTAGAAAATCATGGCACTCTTCTCCAGCCGCAAAAACTCTATACCGTTGTCAGCAATGATTACTTGGTCGGGCATGCCGAGGATAAATACTTTGGCTTCCCTTTGGCTGAGACAAAGGATACCGGTTTTTCCTTGAACCAGACTCTTATGGAATGGCTTGAGAAATACAAAATACTCGATTACAAGATTCAAGATAGAATCGTAGAAATCAAGTGATTTATTGACTTTTGTTTATTCTGGCCTCTTACCTCCCGTTTGACTTCGAATTTTTCCTCTGATATAAGGTTCCTAACAGGGCAATGAAAAAATTATTGTGGGCTATTCTAATTTTCCTTATCTCCATCAGCCTGGCTGGAGCAGATAAGATTGAAGTTAAGACTATCAATGGAGTCCAGGTCGTTTTTAACCCGAAAAATCCTGCCCCTCCCAAAGGCGAGCCGGCAAAACTCGTTCTCAAGGAAGAATTCTCCTTAGGAGAAGGCAAGAAAGAAGAGGAAATTTTTTCCGAAATTTCCTCTATCGCTGTCGATGATGAAGGAAACATCTATCTCCTCGACGGAAAGGAAAATAAGATTTTAGTTTTCGACAAAAAGGGAAAATATCTGAGGAGTTTCGGGAAGAAGGGACAGGGACCAGGGGAGATGAGCATGCCGGCCGGAATTCATCTCACTCCGGACAAGGAGCTTATGGTCGATGATTCCTTAAATCGAAAACTTATCTTTTTTTCTCTTGATGGAAAGTTCCTGAGGAATATCTCAACGGCCACATTTTTTAGCTTAGCCGGCGTGGAGCTCGATTCTCAAGGGAATATGATTGCTCAAGTTTTCATTTTTGTGAATAACAAGATTAACCGGGAAATAAAAAAATTCGATAAAGAGCTAAATCCTCTTTTTACCATCTCCACTTATGATTTATCGAATATTTTGGCTGGAAAAATCAATCCTTTTAGCATGTTTATAATTTATAGAGTCGGAAAGGATGACACTATTCTTATCGGCAACCTTGACCAGTATGAAATCAAGGTTTTAAATTCAGAAGGGAAGGTCATAAAAAGAATTTTGAAGGAGTACGAACCAGTCAAAGTCACCGAGGAGCATAAGAAAGAAATGCTGGAGAGGATTCCGTCTGGCTTTCCTTACAGAGACAGGCTTGAGTTACCCAAGGCTCTCCCGCCTTATCGCAATTTTTTTCTCGATGAGCAGGGAAGAATATTCGTTGAAACTTTTGAGAAAGGAAAGACGAAGGGAGAACATCTCCATGACATCTTTGACGCCGCGGGAAATTACATAGCCAGGCTTGCGCTCAAGGGAGAAGAACATTTTATAAAGGGGGAAAAACTCTATTCCATTGAAGAAACAGAGGATGGATTTCAAGTTCTCAAATGCTACTCTGTCCGCTGGGAAAAATAGCCATGATTTTTCTACTAACAGGTCCCATTCATTCCGGCAAAACAACCTTACTCAGAGAAGCTGTCCAGGAGTTAAAAAGAGAAAATCTCAATGTTCATGGCTTTTTGAGCGAAGTTATCCTGAAAAGCGATAGGATTATCGGCTACGATTTATTCGACCTGAAGGAGGAGAAGGCCATTCCCTTTATCCGCAGGGAAGGGGAGAAGGAGTGGGAGCAGATTGGCTCATTTTATCTTATTCCGAAAAGCCTGGCTGAAGCCTCAAAGATTATTCTTCGCAGCCGCGACGCTGACCTCCTTGTTGTCGATGAAGTGGGGCCTCTGGAATTGGGGGGAAAAGGCTTGTGGCCAGCGCTGGAGCAGGTGATTTTCCAGCCTCGAGTCCATTATCTTCTTGTGGCGAGGACAAACATCCTGGAGGATTTTCTTAAAGTTCTTGGCAAAATAGATGTCAAAGTATTTGACATCAGAGATAAAGATATTCTTCCCCAAATATTGGATGGAATCAAGAAATCAGTGTGAGCTGAGATGATTCATCCGACTGCGTATTCTTGAAATTTGTTCTCCAAAAGAATGAGGTTAAGAATTCACGGAATTCCTGAGACAGAGAGAAGATGAGAAATATCTATGCCCAGCTTATTAACTTCCTTGATAAGAAAAAACCTCTGGCACTGGCCACAATCATCGAGACCAAGGGCTCGACGCCGCAGGTTGCAGGGGCAACGGCTATTTTCTCTGCCGGGGGGCTTGAAGAAGGGACTCTAGGAGGAGGCCTTCTTGAAGCCGATAGCCAGAAAAAATCACTCAAGGCTCTGAAAAATAAGGAATCACGGCTCTGCCAATTCAGCCTTAATGCTGAGATATCTTCAGCAGAAGAAGCCATCTGTGGAGGCGAGGTAAAAATCCTGATAGATGCGAACCCTGAAGAGCACAGAGACTGCTTCCGCAGCCTGAGCAGTTCTCTCGCAGAGAGGCAGCCAGGTGTCCTGGCAACATTCATCAACAAAATTTCTGAGGATAGAGCCTCCCTTTTGCGATACTGGATAGAAGGGAGAGAGAAATCCAGGGCTGACCTGGGAAAGCACGCTGAATTTTTCCTGGAAGAAGTTAAGGAAGTCCTGGCCGGGGGAAAGCCGCTTCTGCTGAAAATAAAAGAAAAGATATTTGAAAAGAAGGGAGAGGGGACTTTGCTTTTCCTCGAGCCGGTCTTTCCCTTGCCTCATCTGGTCATCGCCGGTGCAGGGCATATCGGCCAGGCTTTAGCCCATCTGGGAAGTCTTTTAAGTTTTGAAGTCACTGTCATCGACGATAGAGCGGAATTTGCAAACAAAGAAAGGCTTCCTGATGCAGACCGGATTATCGTCGCTCGTTTTAAGAAAGCCTTCAAGAATTTTCCTATCACTCCTGAAACTTACCTGGTCATCGTCACCCGCGGCCACAGCCATGATGCAACAGTGCTTCGCCAGTGCATAGCCTCTGAAGCAGCCTATATCGGGATGATAGGGAGCGCGAGGAAGATAAGCCTGATGCGAAAAAAATTCCTGGACGAGGGCTGGGCAACTTCTGCGCAGTTTAATCGGGTCCATGCTCCAATCGGCCTCCCCATCCAATCCAAGACAGTCGAGGAGATTGCAGTCAGCATCGCTTCGCAGCTTGTCCTTGTTCGAAGCCAGGCGCAGGAAAAAGAAAAGGGATTAAAATGATCTGGACAATGATTCTCGCTGCCGGCGAGTCGAGAAGGATGAGAGAGGCCAAGCTTCTCCTTCCTTTTAGAGGAAAGACGATAATCGAGACAATCATCGAAAGCGTCATCCGCTCAAATGCCGATAAGATTTTAGTTGTGCTTGGCTCGGACAAAGAGAAGATTGAGGAGAAAATCAAAAGCTTTCCCTTAGAATTTGCCTTTAATCCTGATTATCGAAGCGGCATGCTTTCCTCAATCCAGCGCGGGTTTAAGGCACTCCCTGAAGATGCGCAGGCAGTCTTGATTATCCTTGGTGACCAGCCGTCGGTTTCGAGCAAGGTTATTAACAAGATCATCGCTGCCTACAAGAAGACAGGAAAAGGGATTGTGCTTCCTGTTTATAAAAAAGAGCGGGGCCATCCTGTTCTTATCGACACCAAATACAGGCAAGAAGTGGCGAAGCTGTCTCCAAAAATCGGGCTGAGGAAGCTTGTTTACAATCGTCCTGATGATATCCTCGAAGTTAAGGTGGAGACTTCGAGCGTGCTCCGCGACATTGACGATGCCGAGGATTATCGGAAGGAATTAGAGAAAAGTAAGAAATAGGCCAGGCTGTGTGGTTCAAAAACACGCAGGCTTTATATTACACGGCGAAGGCAGAGTGGTGAGAAGGCCGTGTGGAAGGCTGAGCGGGCATGGATCCTCGACCGAAGGGAGAGGAGAGCGAAGCCTGAAACCGAGCCGCTTTTGCCTCGCTGGGGCAAAAGCGGCGTGCCTGCGAACCACTCTGCCTGAGCCTTCAAACGGTTTTTTCACCACCCAGCCTGAGCTATTTTTTAAAAGAAGCTGTTAATATAAGAACTAAGACCTAGGATTTCTGTATAAGGGCTATTCTCTCCTTAATCCTCTCTGGAGTCATGGGGAGCTGGAAGAGCCTGGCGCCGGTTGCATCAAAAATGGCATTGGCTATCACAGCACCCATAACGATGATGGGCGGCTCTCCGCCTCCAAGCGCAGGAGAATCCTTTGCCTCGATCAGCACGGTCTCGATTTTCGGAAGCCAGGAGAAGAGGGGCAGCTCATAGGTGTCAAAATTGAGGTCAAGGATTTTTCCGCCTTTGAAGTGAATCTTCTCGCTCAAACAATAGCCCAGGCCCATAGTAATGCAGCCTTCCATCTGCATCCTAGCCCCTTCCGGATTGATGACTAGTCCCATGTCCTGAGCGGAGACAACGCGCTTAACCTGCACATTCCCTTTGTTCTTATCGACTTCAACCTCGGCCATGGTTGCCAGATAAGTTCCCTGGTAATCGGCGCAGGCCACTCCATATCCGCGGCCGCTCGGCGCCTTGGAAGGTTTCCAGCCGAATTTTTCGGCAGCAGCCTGGAGAACCCTCTTCATTCTTTCATTGGTTAAATTCTTCAAGCGGAACTCAAGAGGGTCTGCACTTGCCTTTGAAGCCATGATATCGATTTGAGATTCCCGGGCAAAGCAGTTGGTGTTGCAGGCAGGCGCACGCCAGGCTCCCACACCAAAAGGATGAGGACCAGTTGTTCCGCCCATCCATTCGCCGCTCACAGCCGTCTGGTGATGGGGAATATCATAGAATTGCTGCGAGCACCTTTCGCCTGCAAAAAAGACATGATAATCCCAGAGTACGATACGCCCAGCGCCGTCGATTCCTGATTTTATTTTAACCACTGCTGCCGGCCGGAAAGTGTCGTAGAAAAATTCTTCGCTCCTGCTCCAGGCAACCTGCACAGGCTTTCCCGTAAGCTTTGCCAGCCGCGCTGCTTCGACAGCTTGCAAGTTCCGGGTTTTCCCGCCAAATCCCCCGCCGACAAAAGGCGTGATGACGCGGACGTTCTGGGAAGGGAAGCCCAGGACCCGGGCTACTTCCTCCTTGGCGCCGAAAGGAGTTTGAGTCGATGCCCAGATTGTAGCCTTATCCCCCTCGATATTGGCCAGCGCCGTGTGAGTTTCCGTAGCGGCATGGGCAACGTAGGCGTTGAGGTATTTTTCCTCGAAGACATGGGAAGCCGTCTCTTCGCCTGTTTTGAGATTTCCCCCCTGGGCGACAATCCTTCCTTCTGGAGCGGCACTGACCAGGTATTCGTAGATTGTCTGGTCATCGACTTTCGCTTCTGGAATCTCAAATTCGGCCTTTATTTTTGCCAGAGCTTTCTCAGCCTCATCAGGATGCTCATGAAGGACCGCAATCAAATCTCCATTCCGCACAACCAGAACATCCTTCATTTTTTCCACCTCGGATGTGTCGACGCTTTTGAGCTTTGCGCCGTGTGCTGGAGGTCTCAAAATCCTTGCGTAGAGCATGCCTGGCAGGCGTATGTCTCCGGCGTACAAAGCCTTGCCAGTGACTTTTTGCGCGGCATCTATTCTTGAGGTCGGCTTTCCGATTTTAGTGAATTCTGATGCCGCCTTGGGACCAGGCTTTTTCTCCAAGTGCCTCTCAATCTTTTTTCCTTTTGTAAGCTCGGCATAAGTCACCCGGTTTTCAATATGAGCCTTATCAAATATCACCCCATCTTTTGCTTCAAGCTGCTCCAGAGGAAGCTGGAGACGCTCAGCCGCTAACTCCAATAAAACCGCCCTGGCTTCAGCAGCCGCTTCTCTGAGGCTTGGGCCAAAGAAGCGGGTGGTCATCGACCCGAAAGTTCCCATGTCATACGGACAGAGGTCTGTATCTCCCATGACCATATCCACGGATTCCAGGGGAGCGTCGAGCTCTTCAGCCAGTGTTTGCGCCAAAGAAGTCATAACCCCTTGACCCATCTCAATCTTTCCTGTGAAGCAGGCGACCCTCCCATCCTCTCCGATTTTGAGGAAAGCGTTGAAATCAGTCGGAAGAGCCGGCCGAAAGCCTCGGCGCCGCGCTTCTTCCTGAAAAGCTTCTAAGTCTCCCAGCGTAAAAGAGATGAGGATTCCTCCGCCCAAGAGCTTGATGAATTCCCGGCGGCTCAGAAGAGAAGCGGTAACAGCACCAATTTCTAATTCCTTATATTCATCGTCTTTCATCTCTTCCCTCCTTTCATCTCCAGGGCCGCTTCCTCGATGGCCTGAATGATTCTCGTATGCGAGCCGCAGCGGCAAAAGTTGTCATCCATACCCTGGATTATCTCCTTGAGGCTGGGCTGAGGATTCTCAATCAACAAGGCATAAGCGTTGAGAATCATTCCTGAGGTGCAATACCCGCATTGCATGGCATTGTATTTTATGAACGCCTTTTGAAGAGGATGGAGCTGTCCGTTCTTTGCCAGGCCTTCGATTGTCATGACTTCTTTTCCCTTCACGTCTTTGACGGGAAGCTGGCAGGAGCGAACGGCCTTTCTGTTGACAAGGACAGTGCAGGCACCGCAGAAACCTTCTCCACAGCCGTATTTGGAGCCTGTCAGTCCCAGGTCAGTGCGCAAGACCCATAATAGCATTCGCTCGCCGTCAACTGTCAGGTGCAAGGGTTTGTCGTTAAGCTTGAGATTAATGATCTCTTTCATCTTCACTCCTTTTCGCCTTGATTTCAGAGTTCATTGTTTGTAGCAATAAGCAAGCATTCCCAAGTTCATGATAACCAATTGTTTTAAGGTTTGGGAAATAGCCGCAGCGACCATTGAGGATTTAGCCATCGGAGTTCGCTCTTCGAGGGAACCCGACGAAGTCGGGCGGCGAGTATGTCTGAGCGAAGCGAGTTACGCAGCCGCCGAGAAGAGCGAATGGAGATGGCGTTAAAAATCCCATTGGGAGCGAGGCTATTTCCCAAACCTTTTTCTTCCTATAGAGCTAGAAATGCATGCAAGCAATAATAAAAATTTCTTGCTCAAATCAAAGATAAGGCTGCCCGGTAGATTGCCACTTCAGCAAGCTCAACCTTGTATCCATTCTCTTCCAAGGGCTTGGCCTCTTTCAGCGCTTCTCTTGCCGCCTCTCTGAGCATCTCTTCGCTCGCTTTTTTCCCTTTAATCAAATCCTCGGCTTTCTCTAACCTCCAGGGAACAGGAGCGATTCCTCCTAACACAATCTTGAGCTCATTGAAAACGCCGCCTGAAACATTTGCCTTTACCGCTGCTGAGACAAGGGCAAAATCCCAGGTTCCTCTTTCCTTGAGCTTGATGTAGGCGCTTTTATCTCCGCTTTTAGCCAGAGGGATTTTGACCTCTCTCACCACTTCTCCTGGCTCCAGAATATTCTCCTTCCTGGCATTGACCTGAGGAAGGACATAAAAATCCTGGAGAGGAATAGTTTTGTCTTTTTTGGGAGAGCTGATGGAGATTTCTGCCTCCAGAGAGACGAGCGCAGGCGCCAGGTCAGAGGGATGGACAATGTAACAGACGCCTCCGCCAATGATGGCATGATACTTATTCCTGCCCTTGAAGGCGAAGCATCTCGTTCCTCCCTTTTTGCGGCAGAGAACTTCTGGGTCACGGTAGTACCAGCAGCGAGGTCTTTGGCAGAGGTTTCCTCCCACAGTCCCGACATTCCTTAATTGAGGAGTGGCCAAAGAAAGAGAAGCTTGAAGAAGACCCGGATAATCGCTTTTGATGATTAAGTTCTCTGCCAACTCAGCCAAGGTCGTCATCGCCCCGACGTGGACTCCGTCTTTTTCCTTTCTGATGTAGGAGAGGTTTGGGATGGATTTCAGGTCAACAACGACTTCAGGCTCGACTGTCCCGTTCTTTATCTCATCCAGGATGTCTGTTCCTCCAGCCATCAAAAAATACCCATCTCTTTTTTCCGCGAATAGAGAGGTGACCTGTTCAATTGTCTGGGGTTGAGCGATCTTAAAGGCTTTCATCAGGCCACCTCCTTTTGCTTCAAGGCTTGAAGGACTTTATCAGGAGTCATTGGAATCTCTTTGAGATGAACTCCGATGGCATTATAGACGGCATTGGCAACAGCTGCTGAAGAAGGAATCCGTGGTGGCTCTCCGAGCCCTTTTGTTCCCAGGATATTGATGTTGGGATCAACCATATCGACAAAGACCGGAACTATCTCAGGGATGTCCATGGCTGTTGCAATCTTGTAGTCTCTCAGATTCGGGTTCATAACCTTCCCGGCTGAGCTATCCATGACTCTCTCTTCAAAGAGTCCGGTGCTGATTCCCTGGGTGATTCCTCCGATGACCTGGCTCTCTGCAGTCAGCTTGTTCATGATTCTTCCGCTGTCATGGACAGCAACGAATTTGACCACTTTTATCTTGCCTGTTTCAATATCGACTTCGACTTCAGCGAAATGGGCCCCAAAGGTGTTGTAAGCATAATCAGCCGGACGGCCGCCGCATTCTCCATGAAAAACCAATTCTCTGCGCTGCTCTCTGACCAGGGCTTGAAAATCAACCGATTGAGAAGGATTGTTCTTGTTGAATAGCTTTTTGTTTTCGATGCTGATTTGGTCTGGAGTAACGCTGAATTTTTTCGCCGCCAGATTCTTAAGATAATCCACAGCTTTGAGGCCTGCATCCCTTACAGCCGGAGCCACAGAAGGAGTTGTTGTGCTTCCTCCCGAGGAGCCTGCCCAGGGATACTCTGTGTTTCCGATTTTTACCGTGATATCTTGAGGTTCCAGGCCCAGAGTTTCTGCTGCGACTTCGGCTATGTATGTTCGGGTTCCTGTTCCGAGGTCTTGAGTGCCGCAGATCGCCTCAACGCTGCCATCTGGATGGAGCCTGATATCTGCTTGAGTGCCTGGCCTTCCCGCTCCCCCCCAGATCTGGCTGGCCATTCCCAAGCCGCGGCGGAGCTTTCCATTCCCTTCGCCGGGCTTCTTGTTCCTTCTCTGCCAGCCAATCTTTTCTGCTCCAATCTGGTAACATTTATCCAATCCTTTTGAGGAGTAAGGGATTCCTGTATCTCCACGGTTTTTTAATGAATAGTTTTTCTGTCTTAATTCTAAGGGGTCCATACCCAGCTCATTGGCAAGCTCTTCCATGAATCCTTCAAGAGCAAGGGTTCCCTGGACATGGCCTGGAGCTCTGGTTGGCCGTGAAGCCACGGTGTTGGCGAATACGGTATATTCCTCGACCTTCACATTGGGACATTTATAGACATCGACCAGAGGCTCTGCGCAGCTGTCGCCTCCTCCGACTCCTCCGCAGGTGTAATTTTTATAATAAAGGGCGGTGAGGGTCCCGTCTTTTTTAACTCCTCCTTTTATGGTTTGCAGAGTAGAAGGCCGGTTTCCGACGCAAATCGAATTTTCTTTTCTGGAGAGGGTTATCTTCACAGGCTTTCCTGCTTCCCTGGCCAGCTTTGCTGCTGCGACTGTGTAATCGTTAAGGCCGAGCTTGCTTCCGAACCCACCTCCCATATAATGCTTGATGACTTTTATCCGGCTGGCAGGAATGCTCAGGGTGCGGGCCAGGCCGTCTCTGACAGAAAAGATGCCCTGGGTAGAATCCCAGACAGTCAGATTCTCTCCTTCCCAATTGGCGACGCTGGCATGGGTTTCAGCGACCTGGTGGATTTCAACGGCTGTTTTATAAGTCCGCTCAAGGACGATGTCTGCTTCCTTGAACCCTATCTCGATGTCTCCGCGGCTGTAGTCGTTTATTTTGCGGACATTTGGCTGGTCGAGAACCTGAGGAGCTCCCTCTTCCATCGCCTTGTCTGGTGTGACGGCAAAGGGAAGGGGCTTGTATTCAACCTTGATCAACTTTAAAGCTTCTTCTGCTGTATTCTCGTCCACAGCAGCCACTGCGGCCACCAGCTCGCCGGCGTACCTGACTTTGCCCTCTTTGAGCTGGATTGCGGTTTTAACACCAGGCAGGCTCAGAGCTCCGCTTAAATCCACAGACACAATCTCAGCACAGGGATGGGGACTCCTCAGCACTTTTCCATAGAGCATCCCTTGAAGCTGGATGTCGTGGGTGAAAGGAGCCTTTCCGGTGACTATTTTTTCGCCGTCTATTCTGGGCACAGAACTGCCCATAATCTTGAATTTTTCTTTTTCAGGAGAGGGGATGACTGCAGGCTGTTGAGTTTCTTTATCCCCAAATTCCTCAAAGTAGAGGAGGCTCGAGTGCTCAAAGTCTTTTGAATAATCTTTTTTTCTCATTCAGGGCCTCCTTGTGGAAGCCGTCAAAACAGCTTCGTAGATTTTAGTGTAATTTCCGCAGCGGCAGAGGTTTCCAGAAAGCGCCTCTTTGACTTCTTCCAGGTTTGGATTCTTGTTTGTGTTGAGCAAGGCCACAGAGGACATGATGAGCCCCGGTGTGCAGAAGCCGCACTGATAGCCATCTTTATCGATGAATGCCTGCTGGACAGGGTGAAGCTTGTCTCCTGATGCCAGGCCCTCAATAGTCGTGATATTTTTTCCATCGGCTCTAATAGCCAAATAGAGGCAGGAATAAACGGGGAACCCGTCTAGGAGCACTGTGCAGCCGCCGCATTCTCCTCTGTTGCATATTCTTTTTGTGCCGGTCAAGTTCAACTTTTCTCTCAGAACATCAAGGAGAGTTTCTCTAGGTTCTATCACAAGCCGCATTTTTTTTCCGTTGACAGTCAGAGTGATTTCTTTTCTGGAATAAAGGGGAATGTTGCCCTTCTTTGTCCGGAGAGAGGTCATCTCTTGAGCGAGGAGTTTGGGAACGATAGCAGCGCTCAGGGCTCCGCCCCCGAATCCTTTGAGGAAATCCCTTCTTGTGAAAGTTTTTCTTTGCTTTTCTTTGGCTTTGTCCATCTTGTCTCTCCTCTTCAGCGAAAAATAGTCTCGATTAGGCCAGCCTGATGAGAGCGATGATGGCCAAGCATAAGATGAGAGTTAGCGGCGAGGCAAGATATCTCAGCCTTCTCCCAAGATTCGCTTCTTCAAGCTTTGTCTCCAGGAGTTTGAACCTGACTCCAAGCCAGATTCCAAGAGGAACAGTGGCCGCAGAGAGAAAAATAGCGATAGGAGAATAATAGAGGGAGAGGGGATAGCCGGTTCCAGGATAGACGCAGGCTGGGATGCCTGTTGCGTATTTAACCAGGGGAAAAAGGTTGACCGCCAGTAGGGCTGCCACCCCGCCCATCAAAGCCTGGCCTGCGCTCCTTTCCTTCAGCTTTTCACTGAAGATGAAGGCCAGGAAGAGAAAAGCCGCTGCTTCTGTCAGAAAAGCAAAAATAGGGTTGGCCACAGCTCCATGCCGGATGGGAAGGGAAAGAAGAAGAGCGTCAAACATCTTGAAGAGGCTGGTGATGACGACAAGCTGGGCGACGCCAAAAATGCTCTTGGTCAAGATCCAGGCAGAAGCGATAAAAAAGAAAGCAACACCTGTCATTATCGAACCGGAAACAGAAGAGGCGCAACTGCGAAGCGCCATGCCCAGGGCAGCCTCGGAGAGGCCCCATACAGCACCGAGCATAACGACAATACCCAGGTAAGCTTTAGGAATGTTTCTGTCCATGCTTGCCTCCTTCCTTAAAGATTATCCATTTGAGTTGTCTTATGGATTATAATTTTCTTGTTCTCCTTTTGCAAACCTCTCTTTCGTTTTGATTTTTCTTCCCTGAATTCCTTTTTCTCTTTAGCCTTTATCCTCTGGATTTCACAGACATAGCCGGGAATTTTTCCCAATGGGCTTCCGGTAAAGGCAGCGTTAATCGGGCAGATCTGACAGTACTCGAGCTCAGGGCAGAGATAGCAGTCCATGGCTGCTGTCGAGTAATTATCCGTTGAAAGCCAGGCATAATTACGATAGATCCGGGGGTAAATATTCTTATAATTGGCGATGAAATTATCCAGAGTGCCGAAGAAAAATTTCTTGAATTCATGAGAATTTTCTCTTCCCTTTAAATATTCAGGAAAAAGCTGGCATCCCCAGATTTCTTCATCAGGAGTAACGACGAGCCTGTCCTTTCCAGCCGCGCAATAGAAAATTCCTTTGCCCGGTCCATCTCTGAAATCCATGACTGGGATGGTGCCTTTTTTATTGTAATGGGCGAGAAGAATCTTCCTTAGTGTCTTGATTTCATTTCTTAGTTTAATCAGTGAGGCTTTTTTCCAGGGTTCGAGGATGGAAAAGGCAAAGTTAATCTCAGGAACACCAAGGTCCAAGAGGAGCTGAATCGACTTAGAGAGAGAACCCACCCTCTGAGGAGTGAAGACACTATTAACCATGAGATTCATGTCAGGGCATTTCAATAATTCTTCAATGAGTGGGGCTATCTTTTTAAAGCTTCCTTTTTTTCTCTGCGAATCTTGGGCGAATCCGTCAAAACTCAGGACGACAGAAAATTTGTATTTATTGAGGAGCTGAATTATCTCTTCTGTAAGAAGGCTGCCGTTGGTGGTCAGGGAATAATTAACTTTTTTCTTGAGCTCTTTGTTCTTGTTGCTGAGGAAGGCTAAAGTCTTTTCTATTAAATTGAAGTTAAGGAGAGGCTCTCCCCCATAAAAATTTAGAAAATAATTTTTAGCAAGCCGGGGTAAAAAAAAATCAGTGCTTTCTCAGCGGTGGAATAATCCATGTATTTTTTGCTTTTTGTTTTATAACAATAGGTGCAGCTAAAATTGCAGTCGTCGGTGACAAGCAGAGTGAGGCTCGAGATCTTCATCGCGGATTTCTTATCGCTGAGAGCTGCTGGCTTGGATGGATATTGCGATTCTCCTTCATTACTATTTTTTTAAATTCCTCCTCGTCTCTGACACGGTCAAAGTTCTTGTCAATATCGATGAACTTTCGGTAGATATGATGCATTTTTTTTGCTCTTTCCTCGCCGAAAAAGGATTTCAGGTATTTGTATCCCAGCTCTTTTTCTCCTATTCCCATGTATGTGGAAGCTAGCCTCAGAGGCTCCTCAAAGATGAAATTTTCGTCAGGGGATAGATTATTCACGGCCTGGATGATTCTCTGGACTTCGCCCTTATCTCCTTTTTGAGCAGCGATCATGCCCAGGTAGAACAAAGAACCGACCTTATATTCGATAGGCATATCCATTTGGAGAAAGATGGCTTTGCTTTTATCCAGGTCTCCTTTGTAGTAAAAAATCTCACCCAAGACAAAATCGGCCATCAGAGGAGGGGCATATTTTTTAGCGACATCGTTGTACGAGAGGGCCTTATCGAATTTCTGGTTTAACATCAGAAGCGTTGCGCAGAGGAAGTTATGAGAAGCAAAGGTATCCAGCCAGAAGCTTTTTTCCTTGAACTCCAAAGCTTTTTCAAAATCAGCCTCATCTCCGTCTTCTCCAAATTTTCGAAGATAACAATATCCGGCGATCGAATTTATCTGAGCATGATTTGGGTACTTCTCGATCCCTTCCTGAGCCAGCTGAAAAGCCAATGCTTTGGTATCTTCGTTGAAGACTAAATCTTTTAACAAATAGACCTCGATTAACGTCGAGTAATAATCAGGGAGGTTAGGATTAATCCCATGAGCCTTTTGGAGCATCTCCTCAGCTTTATTCAGCCAAGAGACATTAAAGTCCCACCTGAAGTTGACATTGTTTGCATAGCAGTGCGAGAGTCCGACGTAAGCATCAGCATAGCTATTATCGATTTCAACGGCCTCGGTAAAAAACTTGATGGCGAGCGCGTTGCTGTCACGAGTGGATAGGTTCCAGTAATATTTGCCTTTGTAACAGAGCTTCCATGGTGTATCATTCCCATCTTTTGTCTTGTTTAAAATATAATTTCCTACAAGCAGAGAATCAAAAGCTTTATGATCGAGGGGTTTTCCGTCGCCGGATAAGAGGGAAGGATTTATGCTATCAAGAAGATTTAATTTTTCAAGGACTTTCAAACAGAGGTTCTCCTGCACAGAATAGAGGTTTCCTAATCTGTCTTCGAAGACTTCGTCCATGATATTTCTGGCGTCTTTTCTTCTGGTGAGCTGGGCACAGATTTTGATTTTCGTCTCGCTTTTTTCAATTTTTGCTATTAAATAATAATCCGCATTTATGTCTCTTTTGACCAGCTCTAAACTCTGAGGATTGCTTGTTGATGCGGCCGGAATTGGAATGACCTGAAGCTGTTCGAGTCTTGTGAGGTAATTGACGATCTGGCTGGTGAATCCCTCTGAAATATATTCATCGGACTCGGTGGGATTGACAACTTCAATAGGATAAACAGCGATAGATAGGCTCTTGGAGGGTGCGGAAATCGGTTTTTGATGAGTGAAATACAAAAAGGCGAAGAAGGCTGCGATAAAGGCAAGGAATGATATTAATCCAAGGTATATCTCTCTTCTTTCAAAGAAGGCTTTTTTCCTAAGGATGTGATTTTTCGTTTTTTCTTTGAGCCATTGGTCAAGTTCAGATTTGTAAGCAAAAACATTCGAGCGAAAGGAATGATTACCGATGCGACGAACAGGCAATCCGAATTCTGCTTCCCACCTCTGGCAGGTTCTTATGTCCTGATTCAGGTATTTGGAAATTTCTTTCCACGAATGGAAAGTTCTCTCTTCTTCCACCATGTTCCTGTAATTATTTTTTTCTTTGAATAATAGACCTTTCTGTTAATTTTGTCAATTGAATGTAATGAATATTCTAATCCTATTTTTTCTCTCGCTTTTTCTTCTCTACCCACTTAGGAAATAAATAATTGAGGAGCTCGCTCTTTACCTTTTTATCTATTTTTTTAATTTTTAGCCCCACTTCGATATTGTTCTCTGTGCTTCTCGTCCAGGCAATTTCTCCTGAAACATAGGCTAAAAGGTTTTTCTCGGGGAGGTTGAGTTTTATCTCCATGGGAGTGCCTGCTTTGAGGTCGAGATTGATCGCGAGTTTCAGCCCTTCTGTGGAGAGATCATGAACTGTTGCTCTCTTGAGCAAGTGAGTGCTTCCTGGCGTCGATACGTCTACAGGAATCAAACATTCAAACCTTAAGAACTTTCTCTTTTCTTCCCCCATGACCTTTTTAAAATATCACATTGAGAAAATATTTTCAATTAGAAATAAAACTTTTTTTGTAAAATTTTTTTCTGCTTGAAAAGAAAGAGGCAAAATTCCGCAATACTTGAACGACTCATCGACTTCATAGCCTCCTTCAGTGTAAGAATTCTCATCAGGCAGGTAGCCTTCGTATCCGTTGGCATATCCCGTCAGGAATAAGCTTTCGATTTTGCTCTTTACTCTCAAAGATAAAGAGACGGAGGAGAAGAGCTCGAAAGGATGGGCGAGCAATATCGCCTCCCCCAATTTGAGGCACTGAAGCTTTGTCTCGAGCACTGAAGGAAGTTTATTCTTAAGAGCTCTCTCTTTTATTTCCTTTGCCCAGAGAAGGAAGGCTTTCTGAATTTTTATCTCTTTTTTTTCTCCTTTTTTCACTGCTTGTTCATAGTGGTTTCGGCTCTCTCTCAATATTTTTTCAGCCTCTTTCTGATTTGGAATCCAGTCATGGGGAATTTTCAAAGAGGCTTCTCTGGCCTTTATCTCGATGTCTGTTTGAAATTTCATCTTTTTTATCACTCTGGAAGCTTCCGCAGCCAGTATCCTTCCCAGTCTATTGGCTATAGAAAAATCTCCTCTTTCGACAGGGTCGACATCTCCGTTTGCCCCGCAAAAGAAGAGGATGACAGGGTCGGCAGAGAGAAGTTTGTTCAAATGATTGCGGAAGTAGCTGACATAATCAGCTGAGATGAGCAGGTTTTTTTCATCGAGGACGACAGGATGGCAGCCGTAATTGGCGATCAAGGCCAGAGGCGTATTTTTCTCATCTCGAAAACAAACCAAAGGAAAATAGGGGTCAACCGCTCCTCCTTCCTTCCGTCTGTTTTTTCCGATAAGTGCGAAGCCCGTGCCTGTGCCTGCTGAGCCTTTTCGCATTCTCTTTACGGATTCAGAAGCGCCCTTTATTAGAGTCTGTAACAATTTCTCTTCCCAGCGCCTATTCCTCTCGCCCACGTTTCTGAACAGATGAATTCCTGGCGCTGAATGAGTATGGATGGCGGCGACCAGGATATTTCTTTTTTTTATGTTCAGCTCCTTAGAGATTGCTTCTCTAATCCTTGAAGCAAAAATTTCATCTACGGCCAGAATATCGAGCGAGATGAGCAAAACTTGATTTGTGCTCTCTTCGAGCGAAAGAAAGTTTGCCCAGAGAGGGTCATGGACTCCCTCTGAGCTTCCAAATCTTCTGATGTAGCCAAATAAATCTGTGCCCACGGGAGGAGTGATTTCTTTTTTTATTGCGCCCACTCTTAACCGGCCCATCTTTCTTTTCTATTTATATATGAATCAGGCAAAAGTCAAATTGTAAAAGAAAGTGTTTCAAATCCCATGAATAGCAAAGCTTTTAGGAAATAGCTGTAGCGACCATTGAGGATTTAGCCTTCGGAGTTCGCTCTTCGAGGGAACCCGACGAAGTCGGGCGGCGAGGATGTCTGAGCGGAGCGAGTTCCGCAGCCGCCGAGAAGAGCGAACGGAGAATGGCGTTAAAAATCCGATTGGGAGCGAAGCTATTTCCCAAAAGCTTATTCAGGCTTTTTACAGAAATCAAAATAAAAAGGATGCTCTCATACGCCTTCCTGAGCCATGATATAGGCGAAGATGGCCATGGCGATGGCTCCAAGCTCAAGCTCTCTTGGATGGACGGCATCGAGCACATCCCTTGCCGAATGATGGAAGTCGAAGTATTTATGGGATTCCGGGACAAGACCGATGGCGATTGTTCCCTTGTTGGTAAGAGGAGCAATGTCGACTCCGCCACCTCCCTCTCTGATCCAGAACGTTCCCAGAGGCTGGAACAAATATTCCCATTTCTGGAGGCTTTTCACTGTCTGATTGCCTCCGCCAACGCCAAATCCTAAAGGCAAGAACCCGCCTCGGTCCGATTCGATGGCTGCCAGGTGGATTTCTTTCTTCCTGGCTTTCGAGCTGGCATAATCTCTTCCGCCGCTTCCTCCAAACTCTTCATTCATGAACATAACAGCTCTGATGGTTCTCTTTGGCCTTAGCCCCAGCTCTTTGATCAGCCTCAACGCTTCGACTGCCTGGACGCAGCCCGCCCCATCATCGTGGGCGCCGGTGCCAAGGTCCCAGCTGTCGAGATGTCCGCCCAAAAGAATGATTTCTTCTGGCTTTTCGCTGCCTGTAATCTGGCCGACAACATTATGGGATTCCACTGGAGGTAGCTGGGAACAGTCGAGCTTTAAATAAATTTTCAAGTCCGGGTCTTTTTTCAGCAGCTCGCTGAGCAGGTTGGCTCCCTTTGTGCTGACACAGGCTGCCGGGATGCGGCGAACGAATGGCTCATAATTCATCAGACCGGTGTGGGGAAAGTCATCGTCTCTCAGCGTCAAGGAGCGAACCACGGCAGCCACAGCACCTGCCCTTGCCGCTTCGACTGCGCCATTCACTCTCTGCTCTGCTGCCTGGCCGTAAGCTTGAAAGCTATCGATGAGGGCCCGGTCCATAGCTCTGTTAAAAAAGACAATTTTTCCTTTTGCTTTTTCCTTTAGCTTCTTTAACTCCTCGAAGGATTTGACTTCTAAGGCCTGAGCTGTGATTCCTTCTTTTGGGGTAGGGATGCTTCCTCCAAGAGCGCAGATAGAAAGGGGAATGGCGCCGACGACAGCAGAGATAATTTTTGCTTCTTCCGGCTTCCCACGAACCCACCTCTCCACCGTTATCGGTTCAAGATGGACTTCATCCAGTCCCAGGGCCTGCATCTCCCGGCGCATGAGCTCGACTGCTGAAGCAGCTTGAGTTGAGCCTGTGAGACGCGCTCCAACGCCGGTCAATTTTTCGAGCAGGGCAAAGGCTCGCTCCTCCCTTAATCCTTTTTCGAGAATTTTTCCGACGATTTCCAGGTAAGAGGGCTTGTTGGATTTTTCCTGGCAAGCGAAGGAGACAGGAGAAAAGGAGAGCAAAGCAAGAAGAAAAGCAGATGCGATTGTTAGAAAAAATTTATTGACGTCTTTTTTTTGACCAGGCATGACTCCTCCATTTCTTTGACCAGATTATACACTGTGTTCACTAGCGAGATAATTCTCAAAAAGCAAAAATATTAAAAAAATATAATAAATTTAAGACCTTATTATTATCGTTGACACCATTTTTTTCCAGTGATACAAGTTAGCAGGGCAAAGGATGAATATCAAAAGAGCGAGGAGGAATGAGATGAAGATTTTTCGCTCATATGCCATATTTTTAGCTCTGCTATTGCTTTTCCTTGTGCCAGCTTCTTTAGCAGACGTTGTCACCTTCAGTGAGCAAGGAGTCAACGGAAAAAAGGTTTACTCGCTGAGCAACGCTGAGGTCCGTTGCTCGGTTAGCTTCGAATCTGGCGAGTTGAAGGAAGATACGGTCACGGCTTTGCCAGAATGGCTGTCAAAATTCCCCGCTGCGTCGCTTTCGATGACAACCGACGCGGATTTCTTGCTGGATATCATGTGGACTGGCTGGAGCGCTCCAGGCAAGGAGAATAATGCTGAGAATCCGGTGGTTTTTTCAAAGAAAGATTTTCGCCTCATCGAGCAGAAACTGAGGGAGCTCCCAGGAGGCTCGAAGGAATTAGATTTATTGTTTAAGGGAGCGAACACGCGCTTCGAGCTGAAGATAACCTATCAGCTCGAGCCAGAAGCATTTTATGTCCGGCGAAAATTGGCTGTTTGCGATCCATCCAACAGAAACCATTTCCTTCGCTGGCTCTGGCCCCGGCAGGGAATTATCCTTGGAGAGTTGTCAGTGGTCAAATCCGGAGGTTTTGGCCAGCCTGTTGCTTTTCGCCTTGGTGAAGGCGGCGCGTTTTTTGGGCTTGAATATCCGACATCCACCAATTTAGTTAATCTCAAAGAGAGGGGGAAGGCTGAAATCCGCTGCGGCCAGGAAATAGGAGAGAAAATCTCAAGCTCCTGGATTGAGAGCGAATGGGTTGTTGAAGGGCTTTCCCCAGATTCCAATGTCAAGCTCTGGTTCTCAAGATATCTTGACCGGATTCGCGTTGCGCCGCTGCGGCCTTACCTTCTTTATAACACCTGGTACGACCTCCGTGCTCCGGAGATGGTTAAAGACAAAACTCGCGGCCTGACCGAAGAAAATATCCTGCGGACAATCGCCTCTTTTCGGAAAAGGATGTTCGAGGAGCGGGGATTGAACCTGGACGCCTTTGTCCTTGATGACGGCTGGGATGTCTACCGCAGCGACTGGGCGCTGAGAAGCGAGCAGTTCCCGCGAGGATTGGCGCCGCTGGCTGAGGCTTTGAAGAGCATGGGAACTCGCCTGGGGATGTGGCTGGGTCCGATTGGCGGCTACTCCCATCGCGACTGGCGGGTTGGCTTTATGCGCTCTCAAGGATATGAGACTGTTGGAGACCAGTTGTGCGTGGCCGGGGAGCGCTACAAGCAGCTCTTAAAAAAGAGGGTCGTTGATTTTGTCGGCAAGGATGGTGTCGGCTATTTCAAATGGGATGGCATTCAGTTCAGCTGCAGCGAGCCGGGTCACGGCCATCTTCCGGATATCTATTCGCGCCGGGCTGTCATGCAATCTGTGATCGACCTCTGTCAAGCCGTTCGCAATGAATATAAAGATATCTTCATCAACGTTACTTCAGGCACCTGGCTGAGCCCTTGGTGGCTGAAGTATGCCAACACAATCTGGATGCAGGGAAGCGATTATGGCTACGCCAATGTCCCCTCGATCAGCCGCCGCGACAGAGCCATCACCTACCGTGACTTTGTCCTCTTCGATGACCTTTGCAAGCAGGAATTCTGGTTTCCCATTGCCAACCTGATGACTCACGGCGTCATCAAAGGAGAGTTGGAGCTGCTGGGGGAAAGGGACGAGCCTCTGGATAAATTTACCGATGATGCTCTTCTTTATCTCAGCCGGGGCATCTCGATGTGGGAGCTTTACATCTCACCGGATTTGCTCACGGATAGGGAATGGGATTCTTTGGCAGCTGCCATCCGTTGGGCTAAAGACAGGTTCCAGACACTTCGTCTGACAGAGATGGTCGGCGGCGACCCTGGAGAGCTGAAGCCATATGGCTATGTCCATTTTCAGGGAAAAAGAGGCATTGTCGCTGCCCGCAATCCATTCATAGAAGAGCAGGCTCTGAAAATCGAGCTTTCGCCGTCCTTCGGCCTTGATGCTGACGCCTCATCCCTTGTGGTGGAGAAAGTCTATCCGGCCCGATTTGTCTTTCCCCAATTGCAATCAACGGGATCGATAATCGAGCTTCCCCTGCAGGGATATGAGACTGCGGTCTACGAGATTTATCCTTTGGAGGAGGCAACCGAGCCGCTTGTGGCTGGGGTGACCTTCGATATATCAGAAGCAAAGGATGGCTACAAGATTGGAATCAGCGAGAGGGAAAAAGGCGGGCGCCTGCTTAATCCGGAAAAAGTGAAAGAAGTTACAGTCGGCGGCAAAAAGGTTAAGCCCAAGGAAGTCGTATTTCCAGCTGAAAAGTTGAAAGAGCCTTTGAGCAATGCTTCTGTTGATGTTTCTTCCATAAAAGGCGGTTCAGTGGTTAGAATCCACTTTATCCTTAAGGACCCTGCTCTTGAGGCAACACTGGCAGTCTTGCTCGAGCCTTCTGGAAAGTCAATTGACGCTGAAGACCCGCTTGTTGCGCTGGCTGTTGACGGGAGCGAAGTCGAAGCAAAAGTTGAGAACCAGAAAGGCCACTGGGCATGGTACAGGGTCAATGTTCTTCCAGGAGAGCACACGGCGCAAATCAAGGTTGTTCCTGGCAAGGATATGAATGAATGGACTGGCTCGGCATATGTCTGGCTTGTCTGCCTGGAGAAGCCGCAGGCAATTGAGGTTTCCTTTGCCCTGGCTCAAAAAATCTCCTCGAAGCGTCCGATGCCGCCCAAGCCCTGGCCTGCAGGCGTCGTTCGGAAGAATATCAAGCTCGGTAAGGTCGAAGTTAGAGCAGCGCAGTGAATGGAAGCATTCAGAATTCCGTGATATGGGTGAGGGCTGGAGGTTCGGAGCACGCTCGTTTTCCCCAGCGAGGAAAACGAGCTCCCATTCAGCCTTCGCTGCTCTGTCTCACGGCAAAAAGGAGTTGAAGATGAGAAAGGCCTTGATTTCAATCTTTCTCAATTTTTTCTTGATTTTTTCTTTCATCTTTGCTCATAAAAATTCTCTTCATGCAGCCGAGCGTGCTGATGTTTCGATAATAACTCGACTCTATATCGAAGGGGAGTGGCAGTTCAGGCAGGCAGGCCAAGAGAAATGGTATAAAGCCTCAGTTCCAGGCTGCGTTCACACCGACCTGATGGAAAATGGCTTAATCCCAGACCCTTATTACCGCGATAATGAAATCAGGGTGCAGTGGGTGGAGAAAGAGAACTGGGAGTACAGAAAAGAATTTTTCCTTCCTGAAACCATAATGGGGCGAAGTCATGTCGAGCTTGTCTGCAGAGGATTGGATACATACGCGAAAATCTTTATCAACGGCAATAAAGTTGCTGAAACAGACAACATGTTCCGCGGGTACAGGTTTGAGGTGAGATCTTTCCTGAAGCAGGGCAGGAATGAGATAGTCATTTTCATTGATTCTCCTCTAAACAGGGAAAAAGCTCTTGAGGAGAAGCTGCCTTACAAGCTTCCTGGAAATTGTCCTTTCACCAGGAAAGCCCACTATCATTTTGGCTGGGACTGGGGGCCGAGGCTGACCACAAGCGGAATCTGGCGGCCGATTTATATCGAGGCCTGGGATACGGCCAGGGTCGAAGAGCTGGAAATAGACCAGGAATTTTTGGATAAAAATACAGTCCGTTTGAATTTGAAGCTTAATATTTTATCAGCCAAAAACGAACAAGCAGAGATAAAGGCCGTGGCTTTAGGGAAGAAGAAAGAATTTGCAAAAAATTGGATGGTCACTTTGAAGAAGGGGCTGAATACTCAGGCGAATTCTTTAAAAATAACAAACCCGGAGCTATGGTGGCCGGCAGGAATGGGGGAGCAGAACCTATACACAGTCAAAGTTCAACTCCTGCAGAAAGGGGAGGAGATTGACGCCATCTCAAAGCGGATTGGGTTGCGCACTCTTTCCCTCGAGCAGAAGGACGACCAGTGGGGAAAGAGCTTTCAGTTTGTGGTCAATGGCATCCCGTTTTTTGCCAAGGGCGGAAACTGGATTCCAGCCGATGTTTTCTTGAACCGGGTGACATTCCAGAAATACCAGAAGCTGCTTAAAGATTGTGTCGAAGCCAAGATGAACATGGTCCGCGTCTGGGGAGGCGGAATTTATGAAGCCGCAGAGTTCTATGACCTCTGCGATGAGTTAGGGTTGACAGTCTGGCAGGATTTCATGTTTGCCTGCGGAATGTATCCTGGCGATGAGGCTTATCTTGGAAACGTAAAGGCTGAGGCGGAATACGTAATCAAAGAATTGAGGCACCACCCCTGCATCGTGCTCTGGTGCGGGAACAATGAATGTGAGGAGGGCTGGTTTTATTGGGGATGGAAGGCGAGCCTTCCCCCGAAAGTCTGGGAGGATTATGAAAAGATATTCCATCAAATCCTTCCTGAAGCGGTTAAAGCCTGTGACCCGAACCGGCCTTACTGGCCGAGCTCGCCTCATTCAGAAAAAACCGGCGACCCCCGCTCTGATAAATCTGGAGACATGCACTACTGGGGAATCTGGCATGGAAAAGAGCCGTTCAAAGAATACCGGGAGAAATTCCACCGCTTCTTCAGCGAATTTGGCTTTCAGTCTTTTCCGCTGATAGAAACTGTTAAAACATATACTCTTCCTGAAGACCGGAACATTACCTCTCCTGTGATGGAGCAGCATCAGAAGCATCCTGAGGGAAACAAGCTCATCATCCAATACATGCTCGATCATTACCGGCTTCCCAAAGATTTTGAATCTTTGCTCTGGCTCAGCCAGGTTCTTCAGGCCGAAGGAATGAAGATTGCCGCAGAGCATTTCCGCAGCCAGATGCCGAGAATCATGGGCTCCTTGTACTGGCAGATAGAGGACTGCTGGCAGGTCGCTTCCTGGTCAGGAATAGATTATTTCGGAAATTGGAAGGCGCTTCATCATTACGCCAAAAGATTTTACAGCCCTGTTCTTGTGGCGGCGATAGATTCGGAAAATCTCTTGAACGTCTACGGCATCTCTGACCTTTCTCAGCCTGTTGATGCTGAGCTCCGCTGGCAAGTTCGAAGATACGAGGGCGAAGTGATTAGGCAAGATGCGGCTCCGGTGAGGCTCGAGCCAAGGACAAGCCGCATCATTTTCACCAAATCCCTGGATGAGCTGAGGAAAGATGCTGCGGAGAATGAAATCTATTTTTATTGCGAGCTTGTTAAGGGAGATAAGACCCTCAGCTCCAACATTCATCACTTCTCAGAGTTGAAAAGAGTTTATCTTCCTTATCCAGAGATTAAAAAGAAAGTCTTGGTTAAAGGAAAGAAGATTTCAATCACTCTGGAGAGCACAAAGTTTGCCAAGGATGTTTACCTCTCTGTGCCCGGTTTTAAAGGAAGGTTTTCCGATAACTTCTTCGATATGATTCCAGGGAGAATCTACGAAGTTGAATTCCTCGTTGATGAGCAAATTGACCCTTCAAGCTTCGAGAAATCACTGACTATTATTTCCCTCAGGGATAGCTATTAAATATTTTTTTGTATAAGGCTTAAAAGATTTGAACCGCTGCTCAACCATGCGGCATTTCATCATCTCAGCCTTCGAATCTCCCGGCGATTTCTTGATTGCAGAATTTACATCTTCCCTGAATCAAGAGAATTTCTTTCGCCTCCAATCCTTCCCTGACTACGAGAGTCTGGCCGCAGCCGGGGCAGAATGTATTTTCTCCTTTACTGCCGAAGACATTTCCTAAATAGACATAATTCAAGCCCTTGCTCAAGCCAATCTCCCTTATCTTTTCCAAGGTTTCTATCGGCGTGGGCTGAAAATGGGAGAGTTTGAGGTGAGGGAAAAAACGGGTGACATGCCAGGGAGTATCTTTGCCCAGCGCGCTCGAGATCCAGGAAGCCATCCGGCTCAGGTCTTCTTCTCTGTCGTTCATTCCAGGGATGATATTGGTCACTATCTCGACATGCATCTTCCATTTTCCCTTGGCTCTCTTGATCACTTCCAGGATTCCAGAGAAGTCATCGACATTGGCAATCTGTTTATAAGAATCATTGGAGAATCCTTTTAGATCGACCCGAAAGACATCCAGATAAGGACCGATGAGGTCCAGAGCTTCAGGAGTGATGAAGCCGTTGGTGACATAATTGGTGTATAGGTTATTTTTTTTCGCCAGCTTTGCCCCTTCCAGAGTAAATTCAAACCAGAGAGTCGGCTCGTTATAGGTCCAGGAGATTCCCAGGCACTTGCTTTTCTGGGCAATCCTGACCAATTCTTCAGGCCGAGTCATCTTCCCCAATCTTATCTCCTCTCTCACTTCCGAGTGAGCGATATCCCAGTTCTGGCAGCCAGGGCAGCGGAAGTTACAGCCATAGCTTCCAAGAGAGAGCCATCTTGACCCAGGGAAAAAATGATAGACAGGCTTTTTCTCGATCGGAGAGACCATGATCGTAGAGACAAAGCCGAAGATTAGGCTGAAAAGCTTTCCATCGCGATTGAGCCTCGTCCGGCAGTATCCTCTTTGCTTATCCTTGACCAGACATCTTCTCTGGCAGATGTGGCATCGGACGCTTTTACCGGATAATTTTTCGTAGAGAATGGCTTCATGCATGTTTATATGATAGCAAAATCGAGTCGAGCATTGCCGGCAAGATTATGGAAAACCTGCTGGGGAGAATAGAAATCGCCTTCCTGAAAAGGGAAATCCCGTGACCAGTCGACCCAGCAGAAGACGCATCTCAAACAACAGCCGACTGTATAACCTGTTGAAATCCCGCCATAAACACCGGTGCAGTAAAAGTGAGTATATTTTCTCGCCTTTTCCTTGTAGATGATTTCTTCGGTTTGATAAGCGATATCTAGAGGGTTGAAAGCTTTGCTGTCTGGAGTCAGGACAGAGGGATAACTTTCCTTCATTAAAAATAAAATAGTATTGTTTCCTGTGGTTGTCAAAGAATGGAAAGAATTTCCAATTAGGTGATCAGAAGACCTTTTAGGAGATAGCCTCGCTCCCAATCGGATTTTTAACGCCATTCTCTATTTTTGTTTATTCTATTTATTCTTTTTTTTATAATAAACATAATATGGGAAAATTAACGAATAGAGAATCTTTGAAAAAGCCAATCTTTAGTTTTTAAAAAAGTCCGGAGAAATCTGTGTACGCTTTTCTGGATAAATTCTTTTTCGCCTTCCATTCAGCGCTGATGGTCTTCATTCTCTTCGGCTGGATCTGGAGGAAGACGAGGATAGCGAATTTCATTGTCATCTTATTAACAGCCTTTTCTTGGACTGTTCTCGGGATCTGGTATGGTTTTGGCTACTGTCCCTCCACGGATTGGCACTGGCAAGTGAGGATGAAATTGGGTTACACCGATATGCCAACGACCTACACGAAATTTCTCATCGATTCCCTGACCGGGCTAGACATGAATGAGACGCTTGTCGATTTTTTTGCCGTTCTCTTCCTACTCCTGTCTCTTTTTGCCTCGACATATACAAACGTCAGAGACTGGAGAAGGAAGAGTAAGAGAAAGGATTCAGCCTGACGATCGGTTCATATGCCCGCGGCTTGCCGCGGAGAACCGATCGTCGGGGGCTCCAAGGGGGTATGCCCCCTTGGTCGGAGGGCGTGGGCTTATACCACGCCCGAGAAGGGGAGGCAGGGAGCGAAGCGACCGTTGGAAGGGGGAACGCGAAGCGGTTCCCCCTCCAAGTTGCCTCCAGGCTCTATTTTTTAATCTTTTTTAGGAGTTCTTTTTTGAAATCAGGATGGACTGTTGACCCTAACTCCTCGGCCTTTTTCATGTTTTCAAAGGCCAGATCGTAATCTTTCTGGTAATAATAGACAACGGCGAGGTTGTTGTAAGCTTGAGCAAATCCAGGCTTGATTTCTATGACTTTCTTATAATGAAGCTCTGATTCAGAAAGAAGGTTTTTCTTGAAGTAGAGATTGGCCAGGTTGAAATGGGCCTCCAGATACTCTGGCTTTAATTCGATGGCTTTCAAGTATTCAGCCTTTGCTTCCTCAACTTTTTCTTGTTTTTCCAGGATTATTCCCAGATGATTGTGAGGCTCGGCAATTGTCGGATTAAGGGCAATCGCTCTCTGGCAAGCAGCCTCCGCCTCTTTCATCATGCCTTGGAGAAGGTAAGCATAACCAAGGTTGGAATAGGCATTGGCATAGTCGGGATTTATTTCAATGGCTTTGAGGCAGGCTTCAATGGCCTTATCAGGAAGTTTTTTCTCGAGATAACAGGCAGCCAGATTCGAGTAAGCCTGATAATAGTCGGGCTTGAGCGGAATCGCTGCCAAGAATTTCTCGGTCGCTTGGTCAATGGACCCCTTGAACAAATAGGCCAGGCCAAGATTGTAATGAGCTTCTCCATAGCCAGGGTCTTTCTCCAAGGCTTTCAAGTACTCATCGATAGCCTGGTCAACCATTCTTTTACTGAAATAGATGCTACCCAGATTGTTATGAGCGCCAGCGAGCTCAGGGTCTGCCTCCAATGCTCTGCGAGAAAAGTCTTCAGCCTCTTCAAATTTGTTTTTGAGGATATAAGCTGCTCCCAAGACCGAGAGAGCAGTGGCCAGTTGAGGATAAATCTCCAAAGCCCTCTGGCTGGCCTCGATGGCTTTCTCAGCCATTTTCTTCTCGAGATAGATAAGCCCTAAATTAGAATAAGCCAGAGCATAATAAGGATTGAGCTCGATAGCCTTATTGTATTCTGCTATCGATTCATCAAGCATGCCTTTCTTGTTGTAGGCTATTCCCAGATTGTAATGAACTTCAGGGAGTTCCGGCTGGAGTTGAAGGGCTTTCTGGTAGTAGATTATGGCCTGGTCGACTTCCCCTTTCCTTCGGTAGGCAATTCCTAAAAGATTATAGGTCTCTGCCAAATTCGGGTCTATTTGAACGGCCTGCTGGCATTCTCTGATGACTGAATCATAGTCTTTTTTCTCTAAGCCAAAGATGGCCAATTGAATGATGATGTCAATCTCTTTCAGGTTGAGTTTTTTCCTCTGATTGTAGATAGATATGGCTTCGTCGAGTTTGTCCTTGGATAAAGGGAAAATATTGGGATTGAAGTTCCGGTCTTTGTTCAAAAGAATAATGCGGGTGGTGAATTCGTCGAATTCATGACCGGGGTTTTCGCCGTTCATGATAGAGTTTCTGTCATTGAGGTTAATCGCTCCAAAGAGGTGGGAGAGCTCGTGGATCAATATGAATTTCATGTCGAGTTTTGACGGCAGTTCCCTGACAACGACATAGCCATTAAGGTAAGTTGCGACTCCAGAGACGTCGTTAATGAGGCGAGGCTGGGAGGTGAAGCCTAAGACGATATCATTGTCTCCCTTGGTGACTTTTTTTCTCAGGTCATTCAACAATTCCAGGGTGGATTTTATGGTGTTGTCCGAGGGCCAGTTCTCAAAAGCCTTGACTTCAAATCTTATGTTAAAATGGCTTTCAAAAGCTTTGGAAGCTTCTTTTATCAGTTGTCGAATATCTACCGGCCACCTCTCGCTGCTCCTGAATTCCTCATCGGCGGCAACTTTGAAGTTGACGACTCGGGAAGATTCAGCTTGGGGAAAAGCATTATTGATAAAGAGAAATAAAAGAGAGATTGCGATTGATGTTCTCTGGAAAACAAGCCTTGGCGGGCAAAAAAGTTTCATATTCAAATAATTTTTTTGATTATACCACGGTTGCTCTGTATCCTGGTAATTTTTATATTTAACTTTTTTCGTTTATGAGATAAAATTCGATTGCTTTCAAAGGAGGTCAAATGGAAAGAAGAAAATTCATAAAATCGGCTTTGCTTGGCGGCGGGATAACTTTTTTAGTTTCTGAAGGTTATCCTCTTAAATTCTTCCCCAACCCCGGCAAGAACAAATGGGCTGTTCTTTTTGGCACCCGTTACGGGAGCAATCGGGATGCTGCGGTCTGGGTCTCTGAAGGAATGGGCGCCATCGCTGATGTTTTTGATGCCCGAGAGAATCCCGACCTTTCTTCATTTGAGTATTTGATCATCGGCTCTGGAATCTATGGCGGAAAAATTGCCGAGCCTCTGGAATCCTACATCAGTAAAAATACTTCGCTCATTTCCAGCAAAATAAAGGCTGTTTTTGTTGTCTGCGGCGGAGGAGGGAGCGAGCGTGCCAATCAGGCTCTGGACCAGCTGGCCAATCTTTGCGGCGCAAAGTCAGTTCTCAAGAAGTCTTTCCCCGGCCGGCTGACAAAGAAGCTGCTGAGCCCGGATGATTACAAGATGCTCGAAGGCTTTTATCAGCGAGGCAATCGTCCTTTCGAGGACTATGACAGGCTTCAGAGAAAGGACTGCCTTGATTTTGGCGAGGAGATTTTGAAGCAGTCCCCATAGTCGGAGAAGGGGGAAGAATTAATCTTTTTCCTGGCCGACAAAAATTTCATTGAGATGTTTTCTTGTTAAAGGGAAGGTGTATTTTTTTAGCATTCCCTTTGAGAAGTCAAAGAGGAAGATGGCCGCCTCTTTGAGGTTCATTCCTTCAAAGATGTGAAATTTATCGAGGAGAATGGGGAACTCAATGTTGTTTCCGATAATAAAGCCGCGCAGCTTTTTTTCAATAATCTTTGTATAGTTATCGAGGGCTTTTTCACTCTCTGGATTTCTGTAAGTCAAGATTCCAATGGCTGAATTCTGTTGGCCTTTGGATTGAAGCGCTTCACAAAAGTTTTTAAAAGAGTCCAGACAGAGCGGACAGGAAAGGCTCTCGAAATCAAAAATAACGAGGATTAATCTTCCTTGCCCAGATAGGGTTTGAAGGTATCTTTCTTCGCCCAATAAACCTCCAAGGAGGAGACTTCCTTCGCCGGATATATTTTGAGCGCAATTTTTTTCCCCTGCTGAGGCTCTGAGAACGAGTGAAATAAAAAGAATCCCCATAAAAATTATTATGAAATCTGACAGAGTCTTCTTCATAAATTTCATTTTTTCCCTCACTATCAATGGAAAATTTATGGTACTTCGGCCCAGTTATAATAGACGCTCAAAATCAAGGATTTTTTTCACTGGGATACTCTTAAGGCTTGCGCGCAGAGGTTTCGAGTTAGTTGCTTTTCAGGATCATTAGCGAATAGGCATCAGGGAGGATGATGTATTCGCCGCGGATGACGACGCTGGCTGGTTCCCCTGGAGTTCCAAATGAGCTGACAAGCTTGGGAGCCTTTGGATTGCTGATGTCGATTTTCTTGACACCTGAAGTCTCATCTGTGAGGAAAGCAAAATTTCCCTCGATAGCTATTCCATTGGCATAGCCGTCCATTTTTAAAGAACCTATTATTTGCGGGGAAGAGGGATGGCTGACATCTAATACCTGAAGCCCTGAAGGCCCGTCAGCCAGATAAGCGTATTTATCCCTTACCGCGACCCCAGAGGCAAGGCCAGGTGTTCTGAATGAGCCTGCCGGCTTGGGCGAAGAAGGCGTCCGGATATCCACGATGTGAAAACCGGTGTCGCTGTTGGCAATGTAAGCATAATCTCCTTCCACATCCAGGCCGTAGGCAAAGCCTTCCATTCCATAGGAGCCGACGATTGAAGGCGCAGAGGGATTGCTGATATCGATGACATGAAATCCGGAATGGTCGGATGTCACATAAGCATAGTTTGCGCGGACGATTATGGCTCGCGGCACACCAGGCAAGGCAAATGTCTTCAGATTTTTTATCTTCGTCGGCTCGCTGACGTTGAATACGCTTAAAGACCATCTGTCCGTGATGTAGACATAGTCCCCCCTCATAGCCAATCCATGAACACCGCGCATGCGTCCTAATGAGCCCGCAAGCTGCGGCCGGGAAGGATCGCTGATATCGACTATCTGCAAACCGGAAAGGTCTCCGACAGCATAGAGATAATTTCCTTTCACCGCTGCGCAGATGATTGAACCTGGAGTGTAATACAATCCGATGAGCACGGGATTGGAGGGGTTGGTGAGGGAGAGAATATGGATGCCTGCGAAATAATCCACGACATAAGCATAATCGCCGCTCATCCCCACATCCCAGGCTTCGTTGTACATGGTGTACTTGCGGGTGGCAACCAGGGCCGGAGCCTTTGGCTTGCTGATGTTTATTATTTGGAAGGCCCCGTCGTAAATATTCCCCACACAGGCGTAATCGTTGCTTACTGCCACTCCATGAGCATAGCCTGAAGTCTGGAAAGTGGCGGCAAGAGTCGGAGCGTCTGGATGGCTGATGTCGACGACCTGTAAGCCTGGCGAGCCGTCGGCAACATAAGCATAACTTCCGGCTACAGCCACTCTCTCGGCTGTGCCGGGTGTATCATAGGAGCCTGAGAGTCTGGGAGCTGAAGGAGAGCTGATATCTATTATCTGAAGACCGGCTTCCTTGTCGGCAATGAAGGCATAATTACCATTCAGGGTGATGCCTTCTGCTGAGCCGGACGTATCCAAAAAAGAGGCAAGCTTGGGCGCGGAGGGATTGCCGACATCTATTATCTGAAGGCCCGAAGCACCGCCTGCAACATAGGCATAATCGCCTTTTACGGCTATTCCTCGCGCTTCTCCATGAGTATCGTATGAGCTCTTGAGAGTGGGCGCTTTGAGGTCTGAGACATCTACTATCTTCAGACCTTTTTTTCCTGCCGCGACAAAAATCAGGTTATCTTTTGAATCTATGCCGAACCCGCCGCCGAGAAAGAGCTGGGAGACAAATTCAGGTTTTTTCTTGTTTGACATATTGAGAATAACAAGGCCGTTCAAGAAAGCACAATAGGCATAATCTCCGACTATTTTCAGATCATAGGCTTTTGACCAGAGTGTGCTGCTGACGTATTCGATATTCGCCGGCGATAATTCGGCTCTGGTTGAAAAGGCGAGTGCTATGATGACTATTGCCAAGAGGATTTTTTTTATTACAGGCATTGTTCCTTCTCCCTGCCTTAAATCAGGATATTCTCTTTCCAGCCCAGCTTGACCAGGTCAATCATGTTAATATTGCTCGTGCCCAATCCATACTTGACATCAGCCACTTCTATATGTCTCGGGACAGGAGGTATCGCGAGCTCCTTTCCCAGTTGCTCAGCCCGCTTGGCCATGATGAGCCTCAAGCCAACTGTATCAACTGCAACCGGGTCTTGGCTGACAATAAGGCCGTTATAATTCCAGACATACCTCCGGCTGAAGTGGTGAGGGCCTCTTCCATGATACTGCGGGGTCAGTGCGCAAAGGATATTCAAGCGAGTCTTGCCATAAACCTGGGGAAACTTGAAGACAGAGCCGAGCTCCGAGCAGTTGTTTGGATGAAGGGCCTCTTGAGATTCGGCGAACATGATGTAATTTTTGATACAGCCGGAGACGCCAGCAAGGTAGTGCGTCCGGAGAGGCCTGGCGTTGATGAGTGAGGTTGCCTTGAGGAAAATCGGGTTTGTCCGCACGCCGTGGTCATCGATACTGATATTCTCTTTCTTGACTCCGGCATCGACCAGCCGGCTCTCGATTGACCTCTCGACCTCTGGGGGAGTAGGAAGATAGGACCAGACATTTGTCTTGATCCCGACAACTTCATCGGGCTTCACCAGTTCTTGAAAAGCTTTAACCGGGTCATCCTTGCCGAGCAGGGTCATCACGGCCTCATCCAGCATTTTTTTAATGATCTCCTCGTTAATCTTTGAGTTTTCATCGATGACCTCGGCATGGCGGATGAGGATAACTTTTGTCTTTTTTGCCTGTTGAGAGGGAAATCCTATGGCAGCTCCCAAGACTGCAAAGGTGCTTCCCTTGATAAAATCCCTTCGGGTTATGACTTTTTTCATGGTTCGACCACCTTTCCTTTGATCATGCGGCTTGCAGAAGCCTGTCTCGCCTTTTGTTCTTTCAATAAGATGAATTTTTACAGGATTGCTTCGTTCCCTCCATGAGTTCGCAATAGGATTACGACACTATTCTAATTGAAAAAAAATTATATGCAACAGCGATTGACAGAAGAGAAATTTTGGCTATCATTTCTGTAGAACTTTAAAAAATGACAGAAGAACGACTTTCTTCTCTGGATGTTTTCCGAGGAATCACCATCGCCGGGATGACCTTGGTCAACAACCCGGGAAGCTGGGATTATGTCTATCCCCCGCTGCGCCACGCTGAGTGGCATGGCTGGACACCGACAGACCTCGTCTTTCCCTTTTTCCTTTTCATCGTCGGTGTGGCCATCTCCCTCTCCTTTTCAAGAAAAATCGAGAAGGGAATTGAGAAGCCCGGCCTTTATCTTAAGATCTTGAAGCGGAGCGTTATCCTCTTTAGCGTTGGAATTCTTTTGACCCTCATCCCTCGCTTTAATTTTTCAACTCTTAGAATTCCTGGTGTTCTCCAGCGAATAGCTCTCTGTTATCTTTTCTCCTCTATACTCTTTCTCAATGTCCGGGTTAAGGGAAGAGCAGTCACGACCTTGCTTATCCTGGCTTCCTACTGGCTCATCATGAAACTTGTCTCTGTTCCAGGCTATGGAGCTGGAGTCTTGAGTTATGAGGGAAATCTCTGCGGCTACATCGACACCAAGCTTCTTGCCGGGCATCTTTACAAACCCGCATTCGACCCTGAAGGGCTCCTGAGCACGTTGCCAGCAATTTCAACAGCCCTGCTGGGGACTCTAACCGGGGATTGGCTGCGCTCCTCCAAGACAATTATTAAAAGGACAGCAGGCATTTTCATCGCTGGCATTCTTTTCACTCTGTCCGGGCTTGTGCTCCATCCCTTTTTTCCCATCAACAAGCAGCTCTGGACAAGCACTTATGTGCTCCTCACGGCTGGGCTTGCCTTGCTCCTCCTTGGAGTTTGCTATGTGCTGATAGATGGGATGAGAATTAAAAAGTGGAGTGCTCCCTTTCTTGTTTTAGGCACAAATGCCATCGCTGTTTTCGTCGGCTCGACCTTGATGGTCAAGTTGATGGCTCTAATCAAGGTGTCAGCGGCTGGCAAAGTCCTGCCTTTAAAAACTTATATCTACGCCAAGCTTTTTGCTCCTTGGGCTGGCGCTTATGTCGGCTCCCTTATCTACCCTCTGCTTCTCATCCTTCTCTGGATAGGGATAATGCTTCCTCTCTATCGGAAAAAAATATTCATCAGAATCTGATTTCTGGTATCTAAGCCTATTCGCCTTTCTCAAATATACCTTTTATTCTAAATTCATTTTTAGAGGGAAGTTAGCATTAAGATTGAAAAATAAGGCAGAGGAAAGTTTTCTATTTCAAAAATTTCGGGAAGAAATTATGATGTCCCTTCGTCTAAATTTATTCTAAGTCCGAAATGGATATGGCAGTAAAAGACAATCAAATCATTAAAGGAGGCAAATGAGATGAAAAAGTCTATCATTTCGATTCTCGTGATTTTTACTTTGGTTTTTGCCTTAAAGGCTCAAGCCCCGCAGCAGCCCAAACCCGAAGATATTTTAAAAAACCTGTGCCTTGTCGAGAAGCCGCAAATCCCGCCAGAAAAAATGAAGACCGGTTTCGAGTTGATTACGGCCAAAGATTCTATAACCATGCTTTCCTATATTTCCTCTGATTTGATGGAGGGGAGGGAGACGGCGACGAGGGGGTATCAGCTTGCTTCTAATTATGCGTCTTCCTTGCTTTCCTTATGGAAATTGAAGCCGGCCGGTGATGCACCTGGGATGGGGCGAATGATGATGAGGGGCATGGGAGCTGAAGCGCGGCAGCTGCCTCCTCAGGAAAAGAGTTATCTCCAGGAACTTGTCCTGAAAGAAATCTCCGATGTCTCCGGCCAGCTCATGCTGGAAATCAAAAAAGGCGCCCTTTCCAAAACGCGCCTTTTCCAGGCAGGCCTTGATTTTACGAGCGTCCCGTCCACAGCCGAAACGCTCGAGGCTCCTGTGGTCTTTGCAGGCTACGGGATCACAGAGAAAGAGATCGGCTACGATGATTTCAAGAATCTCGATGTCAAGGGGAAAATCGTCTTGATCATTTCCGAGGCGCCGGGAAAGGAAAACCCCAATTCTCCATTCCAGAAAAAAGAGCTGAGAGACAAATACTTTCCGGCTGCTGCTTTTGGGCCTTTTGCCCGGGGCGGCGGCTTTTCCAAGACCCGGGAGATCGCCAAGCTCGGCGTGGCAGCCATTCTCCAGGTGCAAAACTCAGTCAAGGACGCTGACATGTATAAAAGCCTTACTGGGCCGAGACGAGTTTCTGATGAACGGCCGATTATAAACAGACCGCGAAGGCGCCTTTCGATTCCTGGCGGCGGTGCGCAGATGCCTGGGGAGGCTTCGACGGTCATCACCATCACCCGGGAGATGGCCAATGCCATTCTGGAAGGTGCCGGGCTAAAAATCGAAGACCTTCAGAAAAAGATTGAAGACACATTCAAGCCAGCTTCCATGGAACTGCCCGGAACCAAATTGACGGTTTCCACAACCGCCAAGGCCGCGCTTGTGCGGAGCGCGAATGTTTTAGCTTATATCGAAGGCTCAGACCCGGCCTTGAAAAACGAGTTTGTTGTGGTTGGCGCTCATCTTGACCACTTAGGGAAATGGGAAGACTATGTTTTTAACGGCGCCGACGACAACGGCTCCGGCTCGGTGGGCGTCCTGAATCTGGCCAGAGCCTTTATGGCCAATCCGGAAAGGCCCAAGCGCTCCATCCTCTTCTGCCTCTGGACAGGAGAGGAGGAAGGCCTCCTGGGCTCCCGCTATTATGTCCAGAACCCTGTCTTCCCCCTGGATAAGACAGTCGCTTATGTGAATATGGACATGATCAGCCGTCCTTATGACGAACAAGGCATCAACCGCATGTCCCGCATGTTCAATGTCCAGAGCACACAGGAGCTGCTCAAAAAGATCAAGCCAGCCAATTTCTTGCCTGTTTCATTCTCAGCAGGAGCTGGTTTGGGTGATATCCTGAAGAATGCCGACCAGTCAGTAGGAATGGATTTGCTTTTACGCGAAGCCAGCGGAGACCTTGGACGGGGAATGGGCGGAAGCGATCATTCCTCGTTTGCCTCGGCCAAGATTCCCTGGGTGTTTCTCATGGCCAGCATGACTGATGACTATCATCAGACAAGCGACAGCGTGGACAAGGTCAGCGGTGAAACCATTGAAAAGATTTCCAGGCTGGCCTATTTGACGGCATTTGTCCTAGCAGATAAATAAAAATCAGGAAAAGGGTTTTAATTAGAATTTGACGCCTGAAAACTAAGCTCCTTCGCCGAACATAATGATGATTCCTTCCAGGGGTCTTCTTCTTCTTCATTCCAGACTGTGTGAGACATTCCAGCAGGAATGTAGGTCATCGTTGCTGTAAAGTTACCTGTCCTATTTTTTTATTTTTCTGAATAAACAGGAATTGATTGCGAAGCGTAATTGTTTATGGATAAATTGAATGGAACGTAATAGGAGGGGATATGAGAGCGGCAACAGTCCTTTTCCTGGTCATGAGTATCGTTTCCGGAGCTTTTTCGCAACAGGTAATCAAGAACCCGGCAAAGCCGATGAGCAAAAAGGCGGGAAGGGTTCTTGAGCTCAGAGAGGAAATGAGGATAAGCGATGAGCAGGGCGGTTTTTATTTTAAAAATCCTGAGAATATCAAAGTTGCACCTGATGGAAGTATATTTGTTGTCGATGGTGAGCAATTTTTAAAGTTCGATTCAAAGGGAAAATTTGTGAAGAACCTCTTCAAGAAAGGGGAGGGGCCTGGCGAATTTCAGTCAATTGAAAATTATCTTTTCGGCGGCAATGAGATCATCGTCCACCAGGCTCGGCCGAATAAAATCGTCAGGATGGACAGCGAAGGGAATCTAATCAGAGAGTTGAGGCCTGAGAAGGCAGCCAGCCGCTTGATTACCATTTTCAATGATGAATTTATTATGGACCGCAACTCCTTTCCGGTGCTCAAGAAAGAAGGAACAGAGCCTGAGACGATCGATATCGACTGGAGTTTATTGCTCGTTTCTGAAGACGGAAGGGTGGAAGAAACAGGGCAGATTTTCCCAGCAAAGTGGTTTGCAAAAAGATTACCGAATGCAATCATTGCCGATAACATCACCGACCTTTCCTGCACTCTGTATGAAAGAAAATATCTCATTATCCACCATACTCAGGATTATTTGCTCAAAATGCTGGACTTGGAAAAGAACCAGATTGCCCGGGCATTCAACAGAAAATATAAAAGCGTTAAACGCAGGCATGGGAAAGAAAAAATAAAAGAAGCTAAACCATATCTATATACCCTTGAGCCGTCTGTAGATTATTACAACGACATCCAAAGAGTTTTTATTCATCAGGACAATATCTGGGTCTTGACTTCGACCTGGAATGAGAAGAAGGGAATCCTTGTTGATGTCTTCAACAGGGAAGGGCAATACGTTGACAATTTTTACTTGCCGCTCTCAAAGAAAATAAAACAAGAAGACTTGATGAAGCATCCTCTCGCGATTTCCGGCGATTCTCTTTTTATCGTCGAAATCGATGAAAACGAAGTGCCAGCAGTTGTAAAGTATAAAATAGTAGCCTGATCCAAAAGGGTTTAGGAAGGGGATAGTAAAAAAAAGAAAAAAAGGGACAGGCAACTTTTCAAACAAAAGTAGCCTGTCCCCTTTTTTCTTAAAGAGGGAAGCGAAATTTTTTAAAAAAACCTTCTCTGATTTTTCCTATCTTCGAGAAATTCATGGTGCGGGTTACCTGATTTTATTTAATCTCAACGCCGTCCCAGCAGTAAGTGCACAATTTCTCTTTGGGAAGACCGATGGCCTTGACCAAATTCTCCAATCTTTGATATTTCAAGGTTGTCAATTTTAATGTCTGTCTGATTTTATCGACCATCGCTTCATATTTCTCAGTTCCTGCTCTGGAGTACTCATCCAAATTTTTTCCATCTTCTCTTTCTAACTCATGTATCGCTTTTCTTGCTGCAAGGTCGAGTTCAGACTTTGACCTTGTGAAATTCAAAAATTTACATCCATGGGTTAAAGGCGGGCAGGCCGGCCTCATGTGGACTTCCAGGGCTCCAAAGTCATAGAGTCGCTGGATGGTATCCTTGAGCTGCGTTCCTCGAACGATAGAATCCTCGCAGAATAGTAATCTTTTTCCTTCGATTATTTCCCTGATGGGTATAAGTTTCATCTTGGCCACGAGGTCTCTTGTTTCCTGTTTATACGGCGTAAAACTCCGAGGCCAGGTTGGGGTGTATTTGACAAAGGGCCTCTTGAAGGGTATTCGCGCCTCGCTGGCATAGCCTAAACCATGGCCCGTTCCAGAATCCGGGATTCCGGCCACCATGTCTACCTTGACATCATCGTTTCTTGCCAGAAGTGCTCCACATCTGTTCCTTACAATCTCAACGTTGATGTTTTCATAACTTGAGGCAGGATAGCCATAATAAACCCAAAGAAAGCCGCAGATTTGCAACTTATCCCTTGCAGGCTTTCTCTGCTCTATTCCTTCCTCTGTGATAAAGACGATTTCTCCTGGCCCGAGATATTTTTTTATACTAAAGCCGAGGTTGGGGAAGGCGCATGTCTCGAGCGTGGCAGCGAAGCTCTCTTCTTTTTCCCCAAGCGCTACCGGAGTTCTTCCCAGCCTGTCCCGGGCTGCATAGATTCCTTTGTCAGTCAAGAGCAATAGAGAACATGAGCCCTTAATCGATTCCATGATATTTTCTATTCCATCCTCAAAGGTCGGTTCCTCATTGATCAGGGCGGCAATGAGCTCGGTTGGGTTGATGACCCCCTCTCTCATCTCAGAAAAATGAATTGCCCTCCGGCTGAAGACATTTCTGACGAGTTCCTCTTCATTCTTGATTGCACTCACGGTCACCAGAGCATATTTTCCCAGATGAGAGCAGATGAGTAGTGGTTGGTCCTCATAGTCGCTGATAACCCCTATTCCCTTGTTTCCCTTCATCTTGACAATATCCTGTTCGAATTTCGACCTGAACTGGTCATTCTCGATTTTGTGGATGAACCTTATGAACCCCTGCGGATTCTTGACGACTAAACCGCCCCGTCTTGTTCCAAGATGGGAATGATAATCTGTCCCGTAGAAAAGGTCACTGACACAATTTTGTTTTGAAACCACCCCAAAAAACCCGCCCATGATAACCTCCTTCGATAGTTAGCCTCATAACCATAAGGGGTTAATTTATTGGTTTTCAGCAAGATCAGCATAACCATAAGGATTTTTGCTTTGGCTATTTCCCATAAGAGCAGGCAAATAGCTCAGAGCCTTTGGCACCTCAAAATCAAAATATTACAGATTTTAAATTTACATTCAAGAAGAATTTAAAAAGAAATCATTTCTAATTCCGCGAATAGACAATGTCTTGGGAAATAGCCTTGCTCCCAGTCGGATTTTAGGGCCATTCTCCGGTCGCTGAAATTTATTAATTTTCAAAGCTTTCAATTCGTAAATTTATATAGTAATATTTTAAAAAGGGAGGAAAGGATGAAGAAATATTTCCTGTATGCCTTAGGCCTGTTATTCATTCTACTTTTTATAGATTCATGCATTATTGCTGTTGTTGATTACCCTGGGAGGGTTGCCGGTCGTCCTCTGGGAGAGTTCCATAAAGCCGTGTCTTTCGACACCGGGGGAACTCTCTCTCTCGAGAATGTCGACGGCGACATCGAGATTCTCGGCTGGGATAAGAATGAAATGGAAGTCTCTGCTGAAAGGACGGCTCCTTTTTCGTACCGAAGAGGTTTTTACTGGGGAGGAGTGCCCTACCAGCTGAAAATCGATTTTGATAAATTCGAAAATTTCATCAAGATCAAGACCAAGCCCGAGAGCTGGGATAAAGAATTGACTTCTGTCAATTTCTATATTAACACCCCTCACTCGATTCATCTCAAGGACATCGTTGCCAAGGAAGGAAATGTTTCCCTCGCTGATTTATATGGAGAAGCCATAATCGACCTTCAGAAAGGGGAGGTCAGAGTTGAAAATTTTTCAGGCTCATTAACGGCATTAGTGGTTAACGGCTCGGTGAAAGCCAGTCTCTATGACTTGAGGAGCGAGGATGAAATTAGAATCACAGTCAAGCAAGGCGATATCGCCATTAGTCTTCAGCCCGAGGTCAAAGCCCGAATCGAGGCCAGTGCGCCAGAGGGAAATATTTCGAGCGACTTTGACCTGAAAGAGTCTCTCCCCGCCAAAAAGGTTTCTACGCAGATTGGAGAAGAGGGGGCTCTTCTCTCTCTTTCTTGTTTAAAGGGAGATATTCATATCAATAAACTGAAAAAATGAGAGATGTCTTGAATCATCATAAATTATTTTGAATGAAAAAGGAGGGAGGGTATGGAAGAAAGTAAAAAGGTCATTCGAGGGGTCGTCATCTTTATTGTCGTAATAGCCGTCGGATTCGGAATCTACTATTTATTCTTCCGTGAAAAACCAACAGAGGTCGCTCCAGCGCAAGAGGTCACACTTCCAACGGCTCAAGCTCAAGTCGGAGAGCCGATGGCCAAAGGAAAAGTCCAGGGGCCGATAGAGGTCGAACTCGACAAGAGCGATGAGCTCATGCGAGAACTGACCAAAGGATTTTCTTCGAACCCAACTTTTGCTTCATGGCTGATGACCAAGGATTTGATTCGCAAATTTGTGGCGGCAGTCGACAATATTGCCCAAGGAATGAGCCCCAAGTCCCAGGTTGATTTTTTCTCTCCAAAGGGGCATTTCATGGTCATCAAGAGAAGAGGCAAATTCTATCTTGACCCTGAAAGTTATGCCCGCTATAAACCTGCGGTTGAAGTTTTCCTGTCCCTGGATTCAAAAGCCTGCGTGGAGCTCTACCGGAGGCTGAAGTCTCCGATCCAGCAAGCCTACAGAGATTTGGGCTATCCTGAACAGGACTTTGATGAAACATTGACCCTTGCCATCATCGAACTGCTCAAGGTGCCCATTGTTCAAGGAGAGCTTCGCCTGGAAGAGCGGGTGATATCCTACGGAATTTCCGACCGTGAGCTCGAGGATCTGAGCGATGCCCAGAAGCACCTGCTGCGCATGGGACCTGAGAATGTTCAAAAGATTCAGACCAAGCTGCGGGAGATCGCTTTGGAATTAGGAATTCCTTCCACAAGAATTCCCCTGCCGAAAGTTTACCAGCCCAGATAAAAAACTGGGCTCAACTCCATTTGAAGGGGTCTTTAAGGTTAAAATCCGGAACGAGGTGTTCAGTCTCAGCAAAAGGCTCTGGCTGGATGAAAATCGTCTCGAAGCCGAGCTCCTCTGCTCTGGAGATAACGCGGTCATATTCTTCAGGTGTGAGATTCCGCTTGATTTCAGCCGGAGCCCTGAAACAGGGGTGATATTGACTCATCAGGCTCAGACAGATAGAAGTGGAAAGGCTTCGGGCAGTCCAGTCCAGGATGGATAGAGAATCTTTGACTTGCCCGGGCAGAACCAGATGCCTGATGATCAATCCCTTTAATGCGATTTCTTTTTCAGACAAGAGAAGCTCTGGCTGCTGACGGTGCATTTCTTTGATGGCCAGGCTTGCCTTCTCGAAATAATCAGGACCATTAGAGAACCTGCCTGCAACCTCAGGAGAGAAATACTTCAGGTCTGGAAGGTAGATATCGATAATCCCTTCAAGATTCTCTATGACTTCTGCTTTTTCGTAGCCGTTGGAATTATAGACAATGGGCAATTCGAGTCCCTGTTCAAAGGCTATTCTCAGCGCCCTGAGAATGGGCAGAATGAGATGGGTCGGGGAGACAAGGTTGATGTTCAGGGCGCCTTTTTCCTGGAGATAAAGCATCTTTCTGGCCAATTCCTCATCGGAGACGGTTTTTCCCTGGTTGAGCCAGCTCAGCTGGTAGTTCTGGCAGAAGAGGCACTTGAGGTTGCAGCCAGAGAAAAAGATTGTGCCTGAGCCAGAACGCTGGGAAGCGTCCCGGGCTTCAGCTTTGGCGCAGTCTTTAAGCCCGCTTAAAACAGGCTCTTCGCCGAAATGGATAAGGGCGTGGGAAAGAGCGGCTTCGTTCGTGCTCTGGCAAATTCCTCTTTGTCCGACTCGTCTGTTCACCCTGCATTCCTGCGGGCAGAGACGGCATTCAAGCTCAAGGCCGGAGAGATTATCGAGCGCCTTTTCGATTCTTTTTAATTTATTCATCGTCACCTTTTTTATTTTATCACGAAAAAGGGGACAGTCCCCTTTTTCCCTTTTCAAATGCGTGATAATTTATTTTTATCCTTGGCGAATAGGTTTGGGAAATAGCCGCAGCGACCATAGAGGATTTAGCCATCGGAGTTCGCTCTTCGAGGGAACCCGACATAGTCGGGCGGCGAGCATGTTTGAGCGAAGCGAGTTGCGCAGCCGCCGAGAAGAGCGAACGGAGAATGGCGTTAAAAATCCGATTGGGAGCGAGGATATTTCCCAAACCTTCCCAAACCTTCTTGACAGCATTGAAGTTGTGTATTATAAGCGATTTTCATGACATTGTCTCAAATAGAAAGTTTATGAATAAATTTCAATGCGTCTCGATGAGTGAAAGAAAGAATTAGCCGCCTCCATGGAGTTTATTTCCCGAATCATCGATATCATTGTCCACCTGGACAAGCACCTCGCCCAATTGATTCAAAATTACGGCACCTGGACCTACATGATCCTTTTCGTGGTTGTTTTCTGCGAGACAGGCCTGGTCGTAACACCCTTCCTTCCCGGCGATTCGCTTCTATTTGCAGCCGGGACATTTGCCGCTCTGGGCTCTTTAAAAGTAGGATGGCTATTCCTTGTTCTCAGCGCAGCAGCGATCATCGGCGATACAGTGAACTACTGGATTGGACATATTATCGGGCCAAAGGCATTTAACAAGGAGAGGGCCCGTTTTTTTAAGAAGGAATACTTGGACCGCACCCATCAATTCTATGAGAAATATGGCGCCGAGACGATCATCATCGCCCGCTTTGTTCCCGTCATCCGCACTTTTGCTCCTTTTGTTGCTGGGATCGGGAAAATGACCTATTGGAAGTTTATCAGTTACAACGTAATTGGTGGGGTGGGCTGGGTGGCGGTTTTTGTTTTTACGGGGTATTTCTTCGGAAGCATCCCCTTTGTTAAAAGGCATTTCACAATTATAATTTTTGCCATTATTCTCATTTCGATGATTCCGGGAATTGTCGAGTTCATCCGCCACAGAAGGAAAAAGTAAAAAGATTTTGCCGGCGGCTCTATTTTCCGGTTCTTAATTTCCCAGGCAATCCATAAATCAGGCAGGTTTTTTAAGAGTCGCCGAGCTCGATAAAGGAAAAAATGTCTTTCAATGCTGGAAGCTTGAGAGCCTGGAAATCGGTCAAATCCGTGTGAAGAGGGGTCACTGAGATGTAGCCGAGCTTGACAACCACAACATCGCTCTCCTCGTCTCCAATAGTTTTTGGGTTTCCTGTTCCAATCCAATAATATGAATTTTTCCTCGGGTCTTTCTCTTCGATAATTTCTGGGTTATACCTTCTCTGGCCGAGCGTGGTGATTTTTATCCCTTTGAAGGGAGGAGGGGGGATGTTGATGTTGAGAGTGATTCCTTCAGGAAGCTTGTTTTGGAGCAGCCTTTTTGCCACCTGAAAGGCGATTTTGGAAGCAGCGTCAAATTGAACCCGGCCTTTCTCGTCATGAAGAAGAGAGATGGCAAACGACTGAACCTGGAGAAATGTTCCCTGGATTGCGGCTGCGACTGTCCCGGAATAAGAGACATCCTGCTGGCCGAGGTTCGGGCCGGAGTTGATTCCGGAGATGAGTAAATCCGGTTTTCTTGGAAGAAATTTCTGAAGAGCAAGATAGACGCAGTCTGCCGGAGTCCCGTCGACAGCAAAGACATTTTCTCCTATCCTTTTGACACGCAAGGGGCGGTGGAGGGTTAAAGATAGGGAAGTGGCGCTCCTCTCCCTGTCTGGCGCGACGATAAATATTTCTCCCAGATCTTTTAGACGACGGTGGAGAGCCTCTATCCCTTCAGAATAGAAACCGTCATCGTTGGTGAGAAGAATCAATGCTTTCATTATGGCTATTCCCTATTTACTCGCTCAAAAAAATGACCTCTGTTAAAAATAGGATACCCTTTATCTCAAGCCCTGATCATGATTAAGAGCATTTTGAATTTTTTCAAGGCCTGGAGAGAATGAGGCTGAAGAGCAGGTATGACCACCATTTCCCCTGCCTTCAGCTGAAGGGGCCGTCCTGAAATGGTCACTTTCGCCTCTCCTTCCAGGCCGAAGACAAGAGCGTCGAAAGGAGCCGTGTGCTCGCTCAACCCCTGGCCTTCATCAAAGGCAAAGAGAGTCACTGTGCCTGTTTTTTTAGAAACGATTTCGCGGCTGACAACAGACCCTTGTTGATAATTGACGAGCTCGGCAAGGTTTATGGCTTTTCCAGCCCAATCTTCTTTAGCTTTTTTGTTGGCATCTTGGGTCATTACTCTTCTCCTTCTGATTAGGGTTTCAGTTTTTCAGCGTTAAACTTTTTAAGCTTCACATCACGGCCTCAAAATACAGCAAGTTTTGAACCTGCCAATTCAAAATAGTTTGGCGCTTTCTAAAAGCCCGTATTTCCACCATTTGTGTGAATTATATATAATGACATACTATTTTTTATACATTAAAAGTAGATTTATCAAAGTTAGGAGCTCGGAGTTTCAGATAATCCTTTATTTTATGAGATATCAAGCAAATGGTCGGGACGGGCGGATTTGAACCGCCGACCCCATGCACCCCAAGCATGTGCGCTACCAGGCTGCGCCACGTCCCGACCGGACAAGACGTTTAAAATGATTTTTTTCCGAGCGAAGATGAGATTTCCTGAAGCTGCTCCCGAACTTGATAAAGAACCTTTTTCAGGCGGTCGGGGTGGACCGGCACTGAGCTCTTCATCCCGAATTCTTCCTCGATTTTTCTTTTCGCTCCGGAAAGCGTCAACCCTTTTTTTTCAAGCAATTCCTTCAGCCGAAGGATAATGGTCAAATCTTTTTTTCTGAATATTTTTTCTCCTGAAGCTGTCTGACCCGAAGATAGAAAATAGAATTCCTTTTCCCAGGCTTCGATCTGGGCTGGGTCGAGTTGGGTGATGCGGCTGACTTCTTCCAGTTTGTAAGCAAGCTTCTCAGGAACGTTTTCGCTCTTTACCGAAGATTGCTGAGAGGCCTTCATCTTGGAATTATTAATTCATTTAAAATCGGTCATAACATTAACACGGAATCCAGCCTTCGTCAAGAAGGGTGGGGGCTCAGGTCGAGTGGTTCAAAGGCACGTTGCTTGCTATCGTTTAGCGGCTTTCGAACCACTCTGCCTTCGCCCTGTTGTGAAGAAGATATATTAGAGGAAAAACAATGATTTTAATCCAAGAAAGATATCTGGTATAATTTTTGAAACGGCTAAAGAATGGAGAAAAAAGAAAGAGAGAAGCACGTTCCTCTTGCTGAGAGGATGCGTCCCAAGACTCTTGAGCGTTTTTACGGTCAAGAGCATCTTGTGGGCAAAGGAAAAATCCTTACCCAGTTAATAGAAACCAACCATCTTGTTTCCATCATCTTCTGGGGACCTCCGGGCTCAGGAAAGACCACGCTGGGTTATATTTTGGCCAACCTTTTCAATTTTCCCTGTGTCTTCTTCAGCGCTGTTCTTTCTGGAATCAAAGAGGTCAAAGAAGTCATGGCCAATGCCCAAAACCATAAAAAGCTGTACGGGCAGCCCACTATCATTTTCATCGACGAAATCCACCGCTTCAACAAAGCCCAACAGGGGGCTTTCCTGCCCTACGTGGAGAAAGGGGACATCATCCTTTTCGGCTCAACAACTGAAAATCCATCCTTTGAAATCATTGCCCCTCTTCTCTCGCGGATGAAGGTCCTGGTCTTGAATCCGCTCACTGAAGAAACATTGATCCGCATCGCCAAGGAAGCCTTGGTTGATGAAGAACAGGGTCTAGGGACATTGCATCTCGGTGTTGATGAGCAGGCACTGAAGATGATCATTGACTATGCCAACGGCGATGCCCGCCGTGCCCTCAACACCCTTGAGATTTCCGCCAGCCTCACCGACAAGGGCCGAATAACAACAGAAGAGGTGAAAGAAGCGCTGCAAAAGAGAATTCTTCTTTATGATAAGAAAGGAGAAGAGCACTTTAACCTGATCTCTGCTCTTCATAAAAGCCTGAGAAACAGCGATGTCGACGCTTCTCTTTACTGGCTGGCGAGGATGATTGCTGCTGGAGAAGACCCGCTTTACATTGTCCGCAGGCTGGTGCGCTTTGCTTCTGAAGATGTCGGACTGGCTGACCCCCAGGCTCTGTCCATCGCCCTCGCTGCCAAGGAGGCTTATGATTTTATCGGCACGCCCGAGGGTGAGCTTGCCCTGGCTGAGACAGTCATTTATCTAGCCTCGGCACCCAAGAGCAACCGCGCCTATGTCGCCTTTGCCAAGGCAATGAAGGATGTCGAGGAAAGCCCTTTCGAGCCTGTCCCCCTCCATCTAAGAAATCCTGTGACAAATCTGATGAAGGATATAGGCTATGGAAAAGATTATGCTTATGCCCATGAATTCCCTTATTCGACAACAGACATGGAAACTTTTCCCGATAGGCTAAAAGGAAGGAGATATTATGAGCCGGGAAGCCTCGGCCTGGAGAAGGATATCAAGAAAAGAATCGACTGGTGGAATTCACTCAAGGAAAGAATAAAGAAAGAGAAGGTCGAAGCCGTAAACCAGAAGATGAAGGGTAAAAAAAATAGCGTAGAAAGCGAAGACCTTTGAGCTTTTTATTTTTCGTTTGTTTCAAAAGTCATGCTATCTGCAGGCTCGAATCCGGGCGCCAGTTTGAAGAGAGGATTTTTCGTGTATGACGTCATCGCTCTGGGCTCTGCCTCGATTGATGTCTTTGTGAAGACAAAGGCGCCAGAAATTGTGAAGAATGAGCAGCACGATGATGTTTGTTACGCCATCGGCCAGAAAATACTTGTCAAGGACATGCATGTTGACACAGGCAGTGGCGGAACAAACGTTGCCGTTGCCTTGTCTCGCCTCGGGCTGAAGACAGGATGGATTGGCAAGCTTGGCTCTGACTTGAACGCTAAGTCAGTCCTTGACAAAATGAAGCGTGAGCACGTTGACTTTCTCGGAACGTTCGGCAAGGGAATGACAGGCTACAGTGTCATTCTGACTGGGCTTGAACAAGACAGGACAATCCTTACCTTTAAAGGCGTCAATGACCAGCTTGAACCGAGAGAAATCCGTTGGAATAAGCTCAAGACAGGATGGTTCTACTTTAGCGCGATGATAAACAGGAGTTTTGAGACACTCCAGCAGGCAGCGATATTAGCGAAGAAAAAAGGGGTTAAATATGCCTTCAATCCCAGCGCCTACCTCGCTCAAAAAGGTCTCAAGGCGCTCAAACCTATCATCCAGGGCTGCAACCTGCTTGTGCTCAATCTTGAGGAGGCCCAGGCGCTTCTTGGCACCAAGGCAGGGAGTGAGGATATGCTGCCTGAGCTGCAAGAGTATGCAGAGATTGTGCTGATTACAGACGGCGCCAGAGTCGTTCACGCCAGCGATGGAGTCAACTCCTATCGAATTTTCCCTCCGAAAATCAAGGTGGAAGACACAACAGGTGCAGGGGATGCTTTTGCAGCAGGAGTTCTTGCAGGATTAATAATCAAGCAAGAGATTAGAGCGGCCATCCAGTGGGCAATAGCAGAATCGAGCTCTGTTATCCAGCACCTCGGCGCTAAAAAAGGATTGCTGACACGCAAAGAGATTGAGCGTTGGGTGAAAGCAAAGCCTGTGAAAATAAAAAGATTCTGAGCTTTTCGCAACACTCGATCAGACACTCACCCGGCTATGATGAAGGGGGACTGTGATTTATTTCTTTTCTTTCTTCTTTGAGCAGATAGTAGATTTCCCAGCTTATGTCGTCGGCGACACAGCCAAGACAGGAGTGTTTCGTAGTTGCCAGCTCTTCATCTGAGATTTTGTCCTTCAGTATTTTTTTGACCTTTTTCCTTATTTTATAGAGCAGAATGTAGTTGACCATTCTCTTCTCTCTTGTGAATGATATCAGCCTGTTTTAATTATGTAAAGATTGAGAATGAACAGAAAAAAATGCTATCATGGCTTCTTTAAAATCGGATGAAAAAAGCGAGCCTTATCCTCTTTATTTTTTTCTTTCTGGAATTCTGTTCTTTTTTCCGCCCGAAGATTCCACCCTATCCCTCTGGCATCTTTTTCCCGGTAGAGAAAGCCGGAGAGATTGTTTATGAAGGGGAGGTCATCGGCTCTATCGAAGCTAAAGGAGAGAAACTCTATCTCTCCACCAACAGAGGATATGTCTACTGCCTTAATGGTTTAGAACGAAGAATTCTCTGGAAGTTCGAAGTAGGTCAGTCCCTGGCCAGCCCTCATTTCTGTTTTGGGGAGAAAATCTACGTTTATGACCAGCAGAGCACCCTTTACTGCCTCGACAAAGACGGAAGAGAGCTTTGGAAAAAAAAGATTGAGGAAGCCATCACGTCAGGAGTGGGAGAGTTCAACAATAAAATATATTTCGGCACAGATAAGGGAACATTTTTCGCACTCAACGCCTCAAGCGGAGAAGAGCAATGGCACTTCCAGGCAGGAGGAGCGGTGAGAAGCACTCCTGTTTTCATTGAGGCCAAAATCATCTTCGGCTGCGACGACTCGAATCTTTACATCTTGACAAGCGATGGAAGTCTCCTTCATCAGTTCAAGGCTAACGATAAGATTCAATCCACTCCTTTGGCAGAGAGGAATTTTCTTTATTTCGGAGCCGATGACCATTATTTCTATTGTTTCAACCTAAAAAAAATGAAGCTGAAGTGGAAAATCAAGACAGGAGGCAAGGTCTCCACCGCTCCTGTCAGCGATGAGAAGAGAGTCTTTTTTCTTTGCTGGAACAATGTTCTCTACTGCCTGAACAAGAGGAGCGGCAGCATCGTCTGGTGGAAAATCATGCCCTCCCGGAGCTTTTACCGCATCGAAGTTTCAGGCTCAAGCATTGTCGTCTCCTCCTTTTCCTCGATTCTGCTCTGTTTTGATATGGAAACAGGGGAAAAAATCGGTGACTTTGATGCCGGCCAGGAGGTCAAATCCAATCCCCTCTGGATTTCTCCTTATCTCATCTATAATCTCTATGATAACCAGAGCGACCAAGGTCAGCTTGTTTTTCTCAAGAAAGTCCTCAAGGTTACCCTGACATCCTCCCCAGGCTCTCCTCAAGCGGTCGCAAAAGAAGTGGGCTTTACGGCCTCTTCGACTGGCTTCTATCGGCCAAAGTACGAATTCTACCTCAAAGAAGGGGAGGTGAAAAAAGTGGTGCAGGTGAAATCTGTGAAAAGCTCCTGGGTCTGGTTTCCAGAAAAAGAGGGCGAGTTTATTGTCGGCGTTGAAGTCACTGACGAGAAACAGAGCCTGAAAGAAGAAATACCATTTGTGATCAAAAAGGATTGAAGTTCAAGAATGATTTGGAATAAATTTTAACTTTGGAATGTTGACTGGCATTCATTCAGAAAGGAGACTGAAGAATGAATAGAGAAGAAGCTTTAGAGCTTGTTCGCAAACATTTAAAAAACAAGAACTTGGTAAAGCATTGCCTGGCAGTAGAAACTTGCATGAGGTCTATTGCCTCCAGGCTCAATCAGGATGTCGAGAAATGGGGTCTGGCCGGAGTTCTCCACGACCTTGATTACGAGATCACCGAGAAAAGCCCTGAGCTCCATACGACCGAAACGGTGAAAATCTTGAAGGAGTTCGGCGTTGACTCGGATATCATTCAAGCCATCCAGGCCCATGCTGCTCAAGTTCCCTGCCAGAGCCAGATGGACTGGGCCATCTATTCCATCGACCCTCTGACAGGGCTGATCATCGCCGCCACTCTGATGCACCCCAGCAAGAAGCTCAAGCAAGTGGACGCGGAATTCGTGAAGCGTAGATACAAAGAAAAAAGCTTTGCCCGGGGCGCGAAGCGTGAGGACATCGAGCAGTGCAAGAACGTCGGGCTTGAGCTGGATGAGTTCATCGCCATCTGCCTCAAGGCCATGCAGGATATCGATAAAGACCTCGGCCTCTGCTGAGCCT
>CAZYBE010000008.1:0-105865 GCA_964645765.1 uncultured Eubacteriales bacterium | reverse complement strand
TCAGGAGCAGACAAGTATCGGATTCGATGCGGTAATTATCGCATCGTGTATTCGATTAATGATGATGAGCTGGTCGTCCAGGTTGTGAAAATTGGACATCGAAGGGAGGTCTATCAGTAATTCGGCTAACAAGACACTGCAGGAGACGCGGTCACCCATGCCACTGATTTCAGGTATTAGGCGCTAATGTCAAGCGACTCATAAAGTTACGAGCGGTTTGACAATCGGTGCCGATGGTAAGTATCTTCCCCGTAGATATGGAGATTGTAAATACAGAAAGAGAATTGACTTCAATTCTTTATTCTTTTATAGTTTTTTATTGAAATGGACCTGCAAACAATTGTAAATGAATTGACCATTCAGACATCCTCAAAAATTATTCTTCTTGTTATTGACGGCTTGGGCGGCCTGCCTGTCCAAGGGAAGACAGAGCTTGAAGCTGCTCGAACTCCTCACCTCGACAAGCTTGCCTCTGCCAGCATCTGCGGGTTAACCGACCCTGTGTTCATGGGCATCACTCCCGGAAGCGGGCCGGCCCATCTTGCGCTCTTCGGCTATGACCCGACAAAATATCTTCTTGGAAGGGGAATCCTGGAAGCGCTCGGCTCAGGAGTCGAGGTCGGGAAGAACGACCTTGTCGCCAGAGGCAACTTTGCCACCTTGGAGGATGGACTCATCGTCGACCGCCGGGCGGGAAGAATCCCGACCAGCGAGAATGAAAAACTGTGTCAATATCTCAACAGCACTCTGAAAAGCATCGAGGGAATAAAAATCTCCGTCTATCCTGGAAAAGAACACAGGTTCGTTGTCAAGCTCAGCGGAGAAAGGCTCTCGGATGCTCTCACTGATGCCGACCCTCAAAAGGAGAATAAACCCCAGGCTTATACTTCTCCTCTTTCTCAAGAAGCAGCAAGAACAGCTCAAATCGTGAATGCCTTTATTGACCAGGCAAAAGAACTCCTGAAGGACTATCCGAAAACCAACACCGTCCTTCTCAGAGGATTCTCCAAGTTCCCATCCCTGCCGACCATGCAGGAGCTCTACAAGCTAAATCCTGCAGCAGTGGCCAATTATCCCATGTACAAAGGACTGGCAAGGCTTGTCGGAATGGAAATCATCGATGTCGGACAGGAACTGGCCGAGCTTTTTGATGCCCTGGAAAAAAATTACAGCGCCTATGACTTCTTCTACCTTCATGTCAAAAAGACAGATTCAGCCGGCGAGGATGGAAACTTCGAGGCCAAAAAAAAGGCCATTGAGGAAACGGACAAATATATCCCTCGCCTTCTCTCCCTGCAGCCCGACGTGCTCGTTGTAACCTCTGACCATTCCACTCCAGCGCTCTTAAAATCCCATTCCTGGCATCCCAACCCTTTTCTCCTTTTCTCTAAAACTGCCCAAGCTGATAGGGTGGCTCGCTTTTCAGAAAGAGAGTGCAGCCAGGGATCCCTGGGGCGTTTTCAGTCAATCTATGCCATGCCATTGATGCTAGCTCATGCGGGAAAGCTAAAAAAATTCGGAGCTTGAAGGGTCCTTTTCTGTTTCGAGCGGCCGACATATAGGCTTTATGTCAAAATGCAAAAAAATATCGATAGCGCACCAAATTCTGTGATAGCCTATGATCTTCTTTAACAAAGGGGTGGCACGGCGTGCTCCCCGCAACGCCCGCAGCTGCAGGGGTTCCCCACGGGGGGATGGGTGCAGCGAGGACGGACGGGGAGCATGCCGTGCCAGGACCCCTTGCTATAATTTTATGATTATCACAAAAATTGGTATGCTTCCGAAAAAAACTTTAATGCTTTTTCTGCTGGTTTTCACCCTCTTTCTCTTCTCCCCTTCCCATCCTGATTCAAGAGTCGAAGTCTACAACCTTCGCTATCATACTCATCCTTCCTTCACTCGGATCGTCATCGATGTCGGCAAATTAAGGGAATACATCTTCAATGAGCTCAAGTCACCGGATCGAATTTATGTTGACATCTATCAGGCAAAGCTGAACTCCATCCTCAACGGCCAAGTATTTCCGGTTAAGAATGACTACCTCAGCCAGATCCGTCTGGCTCAGAAGTCAGCTTCAACTGTCCGCTGTGTGGTTGAGCTCGACCTCAAAAAAGCTTATTATCGCGTCTGGCACCTGCCCGACCCATTCCGGATTATCATCGATATCTATCCCTCGAAAATTTCAAAGTCCTCGCCGCCAAGCATGATTCGTCAACTGGGCCTTGTCATCAACAGAATCGTCATCGACCCAGGCCATGGAGGCGAAGACCCAGGATGCACGAGCAAGAGCGGGCTGAGGGAGAAAGACGTTGTCCTCGATGTCGCCAAGCGCCTGAAAAAATTTCTGGAATCAAAGGACAACATGGAAGTTGTCTTGACCAGAGAAACTGATATTTTCATCCCTGTAGAAAACAGGACTGTGGTCGCCAACCAGAGTCATGCTGACCTTTTTATCTCTATCCATGCCAACGCCAGCCGAAACAGGAACCTTCGAGGAGTGGAAACATTCTACCTCAACCTCAGCCAGGACTCTTCGGTGATAGAAACCGCAGTCCTGGAAAATGCGACTTCCTCCACAAATATCAGTCAGATGGGGGAAACCATCAAGAAAATTCTTCAGAACAGCAAAATTCCTGAATCAAAAGAGCTGGCTGAAACCGTCCAGAATAATCTGGTGAAATGCCTTTCTCAAAAATACAAGAGAGTCAACAGCTTGGGTGTCAAAGGAGGCCCTTTCTGGGTTCTCATCGGAGCAGACGTTCCCTCTATACTCGCCGAAATCTCTTTCTTGAGTCACCCTGAGGAAGAATCAAGGCTGATGAGCTCTCAATACCTTGAACTTGTGGCCCAGGGAATCTGCGAAGGAATCATGGAATACAAACAAGCATTGGAGAAAGGAACGATAAAATGAAAAGAAGAGACTTCATCAAAGATGTGGCGCTCGGAAGCCTTTTTCTGAAAGTCCATCCCGGGCTTTTTGCCCAGGCCAAAAGCGGTCCTGACTTAGCCTGGATCCAGGGCGACTCTCCAGCCATGATAACCAGGGAAGCCCTCTCTTCACTGGGAGGAATGCAGCGCTTTATCTCCAGAGGTGACGTGGTCATGGTCAAGCCCAATATCGGCTGGGACAGGACTCCAGAGCTTGCAGCCTGCACCAACCCTGAAATCGTCAAGACTCTTGTCGAACTCTGCTTCGAGGCTGGGGCAAAAGAGGTCAAGGTCATAGACAACCCGTGCAATCCAGCCACGAGAACCTATGTCCGCTCCGGTATCGAAGCTGCGGCCAAAGAAGCCGGGGCCAAGGTCTTCCTTCCCAATCCCCATCGGCTGAAAAAGACAGCTCTTAATGGAGAATGGCTGAAAGAATGGGAAGTCTACACAGATTTTATCGAGGCAGACAAAATCATAAACGTGCCTATTGCCAAAACCCACAGCCTGTCAAGAGTAACCCTGGGAATGAAAAATTGGCTGGGAGCTCTTGGCGGAAGCCGCAATCAGCTCCACCAAAGGCTTGACCTGGTCATGGTCGACTTGGCTTCCTTCTTCAAGCCCTGCCTCACGCTCCTTGACGCTTACAGGATTCTGGTCAGAAATGGACCGCAGGGCGGAAGACTATCCGATGTCAAGCTTCACAAAACCGTGGTGGCTGGAAAAGATTATGTGGCTGTGGACACGGCAGGAGCAAGTTTCTTGGGCGTCGGCCCCCAAGAATTGCCCTATCTTCAGATTGCCCATCAAAAAGGATTTGGAGAAATCGACCTGGGGAAGTTAACAATTGAAAAAAGAACGCTCTAAGAAATATCGTCTGATCCAGCTCCTCCGGATTCTCAGCCAATCGGTCTTTTTCATCCTCTTTTTCTATCTCCTGTTAAAAACACATTTTCCAGGAAAGGATTACATCGGCCGTGTGGAAATATTTTTCCATTTCGACCCGCTTTTGGCCGTGGCAACATTCATCGCTTCCCGCGCCCTCATGGCTACTTTCATCTTCGCCGCTTTGACCCTCGTTTTAACCGTCATCCTGGGAAGAGTCGCCTGCGGCTGGGTCTGCCCTCTAGGCTCAATCCATCAATTTTTCTCTTTCATCTTTAAGAAATCGAAGCTCATGAAGCCAAAAGATGTCGAGGGGAAGCTTCTCGCCTGGAAATATTACCTTCTGGTTTTTGTTCTTGTCGGAGCTATTTTCTCTCTCGACCTGGTGGGAATTTTCGACCCCTTTTCGCTCCTTTACCGCTCTTCTGTTGCCAGTATTCTTCCCGCACTAAGCCACGCCTTCTCTTCGTTCCTCGGGCTCTTTTATCTCGTCCACCTCTCCTCGTTTGGAGACAGTCTTGTTCAGTTTTTCGAAAGCCTTGCCGTCAATTCGACTTTTTCTCAGGGCTTTTTTTTAGGCCTGATCTTCATTGTCTTCGTCCTTCTCAACCTCTCCAGAGAAAGATTCTGGTGCCGCTACCTCTGCCCTTTAGGCGCCTTTCTCGGCATGGCCTCAAGAAGGAACTTTCTCAAGCTCAAAATTGATGAGCAAAAATGCATCGAATGCGGGCTCTGCAACATCCATTGTCAAACTCAGGCCAAGCCGTTTCCTGAAGAAGGCTGGAAAAGCTCAGAATGTGTCTATTGCTTCACCTGCAGCGCCATCTGCCCCACAAGAGCCATCGGTTTTCCTTTCAAGTTAGCCGCAGAGAAGCTGCCGCAAGTGGACCTTTCGCGGAGGAAGCTCATTCTCACCTCGCTCCTGGGAATGGCGGCTGTTCCTTTTTTCCGCCTTTCTCCTTCAGCCAAGCGTGCCAACCCCAAGCTGATCAGGCCTCCAGGAGCGCTCCCCGAGGAGACGTTTCTTCAAAAATGTATCAAGTGCGGAGAATGCATGAAGGTCTGCCCGACAAATGCTCTCCAGCCTGCGCTCAGCGAAGCAGGCCCCCAAGGAATCTGGACCCCGATGCTCGTTCCCAAGACTGGCTACTGCGAATATTACTGCTCTCTCTGCTCCCAGGTTTGTCCCACAGGTGCAATAAAAGAGCTGGCGATCAAAGAAAAACTTCAGGTCAAGATTGGGTTGGCCTGGGTCAACAAGAATCGCTGCCTCCCCTGGGCTTTGGGGATTCCTTGCATCGTCTGCGAAGAACACTGCCCGACATCTCCCAAGGCGATAAAACTGATCAAGACTGAAGTCAGGCTTCCCGATGGGACAGTAAAAACGCCGGCAGCTCCTTTCATCGACACCGACCTCTGCATCGGCTGCGGAATCTGCGAAAACAAGTGCCCGGTTGTTGATGACCCTGCAATTTATGTGACGAGTGTCGGTGAAAGCCGTTCTGAAAGGAATAAGCTCCTGCTCGAGCTTATCAAGCCCGGGAAAGAACCTTTTTAGGGTTATTTGATTTCAAATTTCAGGGTTTTCAACACCGCTCCATCCGGGCCAAGGATGTCGACATGCCAGGCTCCAACCTCACTGGTCTGGATTGTCTTGCTGCTCCAAGTGCGCCAGCTTGCAGAACTTACAGCCAAATCGATCCTGAACCTTTCAGTTTCGCCGTAATACCAGATATGGGTGATGTCAACAGGCTCCTTGGCGCCGACAATCTTCGTAAAGCAGAAGAGCTTGTCCACCGTTGCCTCAAAGCTCTCTCCTGGCTCGACCGGCCCCCGGTCGACAATATTCCGGCAGATAACTCCGACATCGACAGTCAGGGTGGCCTCCTGAGCTTTGACTGCCATTCTTAAGCAGAAGGGAATAGCGAGCAGCAGGAGAGAGGCAAAAAAGGCGAACAATGTTTTTTTCATAAGCACCCTCCTTTCCTTAAATGAATTTGTTTCATTCAAGGTTTCTTGCTGACTTCTATTTAATCATAAAAAATGGAAAATAATCAAACCCAAAATTTTTATTGAAAAAAAGGGGACCGTCCCCTTATTTATTCCGAGAGGACCTTCTTCAATTCCTCTTTTAAATAAGGGATGACTTGAAAAAGGTCGCCGACAATGCCGAAATCAGCGACTTTAAAAATAGGGGCTTCAGGGTCCTTGTTGACGGCAACGATGACCTTGGAGGACGACATGCCGGCTAGATGCTGGATGGCTCCTGAAATTCCAAATGCCAGGTAGAGGTTGGGAGAGACCGTTTTCCCTGTCTGGCCAACCTGGTGCTGATGGTCTATCCATCCTGAATCAACTGCCGAGCGGGAAGCGCCAACGCTTGAATGAGGGATAAGAGACGAGAGGTTCCTGAGCAAATCAAAATTCTCCGGACCTTTCATCCCTCTACCGCCTGAAACGACGATCTCAGCCTCGGTCACATCGAGCTCAGCTCCCTTCTCTTTAAAAATCTCAACCACCTGAGCCTTGACCAAGCCTTCGGCAATGACCACCTCTTTTTTTATGACCTCACCCTTTTTCGCTTCTGGCTCGGTTAAGGGAAAAATATTCGGCCTGAGCGTCGCCATTTGCGGCGAAGACTTAAATGTCAGGCTGGCAAAGGCCTTCCCGGCAAAAATCGGCCGCATGACCTCAAGCTTCCCGTCCCTGCAAGACGTCTTGGTGCAATCCGAGGCTGCCGTCACTCCCAGCTTTGCAGCCAGCCTGGGCGCTAAATCCTTGCCCATCGAACTCGCGGAAAAGAGGATGATCCCTGGCTTTGTCTCCTCCACCAAAGAGAAAAGAGCCTGAGCATAGGCTGCGGTCGAATAATGGCTGAGCAGAGGATTTTCTAAAACATAGACCTTTGAAGCGCCATAAGGAAAAATCTCCGGAGCAAGATTCTCCAAATTGTACCCGACAAGGACAGCATTGGCTTCTGTGTTCAGGTCTTTCGCTCTCCTCCTCCCCTCGGAAAGAGCCTCCAAAGACGACTTTTTAATTTTCCCTTCTCTCACCTCAATAAAGACCAGAATCATTCCTTTCCTCCTCTATGAAAGCATTTCAAATTCGGCAACGTGAGTTAGATCAGGCTGGGTGGTGAGAAAACCGTTTGAAGGCTGAGCGGGCATGGTTCCTCGACCGAAGGGAGAGGAGAGCGAAGCCTGAAACCGAGCCGCTTTTGGCTCGCTGGGACAAAAGCGGCGTGTTTTCGAACCACCCAGCCTGATCAAAACCCTATCCTTCCTCAATGAAATGCTTCCTTCTTTTAAATGACCTTAACTTCCTTGTGCAAGAACTCCACCAGCTTCCTGGCTGCTTCCTGGGGCGGGTCATTGATAATCTTTCCTGCTTGCCTTGGAGAGGGGCTCTCCATCTTGACAATTTCTATGCAAGAGGCGATATCCTCTTCCTTCAAACCCAAATCCTCCAGAGTGACAATAGGGATTTCCTTCTTCTTGGCCATCATGATGCCCCTCAAGGTTTCATACCGAGGCTCATTCAAGCCCTTTTGAGCACTGATGACTGCAGGAAGAGAAAACGCGACTTTTTCCAAAGCCCCCTCAATCTCGCGATGGGCAGTGCCCTTATTCCCCTCGACCTCCAGCTTTGTAATCACATTGACTTGAGGCAAGCCCAAAAGCTCTGCCACCATGGAAGGGACCTGAGAATTGTCGGCGCCAACGGATTGTTTTCCAAACAAGAGAAGGTTATAGTCCGGGAACTTTTTCTCTAAAGTCCGGGCGATGATCCGTGCCACTCTCAACCCGTCATAAGTCTCGGCTGTTTTGTCCTTCAGAAGAAAAGCATCATCCGCGCCCATAGCCAAGCACTTCTTCAAGACGACCAGCGACTCCTCGCTCCCGACTGAAAAGACCGTGACCTTGCCGCCCTTTGCCTCTCGCAATCGAAGCCCTTGCTCAACGGCAACCTCATCATAGGGACTCAAAATGAAATTTAACCCCTCTTCAACAATAGAATTCGTCTCGTGGTTTATTCTTATCTTTGATTCAGTGTCTGGAACTCTTTTGACAAAAACAAAGATGTTCACTCCGGCCTCCTATTCACATTTTTATTGCTTCTTGGGCATAAGCGAAAGGGTCGATTAAAATGTTTTCTATCTTACAGGTTACTCTTCGAACCTCTTCAAAAGAAGAGTCCCGTTTGTCCCGCCGAATCCAAAAGAATTGCTCAAGGCATAATGGATTTCTGCCGGCCGTGCTTTGTTGGGAACATAATCGAGGTCACACTCCGGGTCTGGATGCTCATAGTTGATTGTCGGGGGCATGAGCTGGTTTTTTAGACAAAGAGCGGAATAGCCGACCTCCACAGCGCCGGCAGCTCCCAAAAGATGGCCTGTCATCGATTTTGTTGAGCTTATGGCAAGCTTGTAAGCATGGCTGCCAAAAACTTTCTTGACGGCCAGCGTTTCGACCTTGTCGTTATATGGAGTGGACGTGCCATGGGCATTGATATAGTCGACTTCTTTGGGCTCAATGCCGGCATCCTTAAGAGCCCTGTCCATGGCCAGCATAGCGCCCTCTCCATTCAGGGCTGGAGCTGTGACATGATAGGCATCTGCACTCATCCCGTAGCCGACGATTTCGGCATAAATCTTGGCTCCCCGCTTCAAAGCAACCCCCAATTCCTCAAGAATGAGGACTCCGGCGCCTTCTCCTATGACAAACCCATCCCGATCGGCGTCGAAAGGTCGCGAGGCCTTCTCCGGCCGGTCGTTTCTTACAGAAAGGGCTCGCATGGCGCAGAATCCGGCCAGGCCGAGAGGTGTAATCGGAGCTTCTGAGCCTCCAGCGAGCATGATGTCAGCATCCCCCCTGGCGATAATCCGGAAGGAATCGCCGACAGCATGGGTGCTGGTCGTGCAGGCTGTGGCTGTGGCTGAATTCGGACCCTTCGCTCTGTACTTTATCGAAATCTGGCCTGAAGCCTCATTGATGATGGCTGAGACCAAGAAAAAAGGAGAGACGCGGTCTGGCCCCTTCTCGAGCAGCGTCTTGTGGCTGTCCTCGATGGAGCCGATGCCCCCAATCCCTGAGCCAACATAGACTCCGCACCTCTCTCCTTCCAGATCGCCATGGTCTATGCCGGAATTCTGGACAGCAAGCTCGGCGGCAGCCAAAGCATACTGGATGAAGAGGTCCATCTTCCGCACCTCTTTTTTGTCGATAAACGCAATGGGGTCAAAGCTTTTGACTTCACCCCCGATCTTGCTTGAGTACCTTGAGACATCAAACCTGGTGATGAGGCCGATCCCGCCTTTTCCCTGCGAGGCGGCTTCCCAGTTCTTCTCAACACCGATGCCTAAAGGCGAAACCAGGCCAATTCCAGTAATGACCACACGCCTTTCAGGAGCAGTCCTTCTAGAAAGAGGATGAGATTGCATTCGGGCCTTAGGGATTCTTATTTGGAGAGGCTGGCAAGGATATAATCCATGGCCTTACCCACGGTTGTCAGCTTCTCGGCTTCCTCATCGGGAATGTCCATATCAAACTCATCTTCGAGGGCCATGACCAGCTCCACGGTGTCCAGAGAATCAGCGCCCAAATCATCGATAAAAGATGCGCTTTCTGTGACCTGGTCTTCACCGATGCTGAGCTTGTCTGAGACAATGGCCTTTATTTTCTTCAATAATTCTTCTCTTTCCATTCTTTCCCTCCTTTAAAAAATATTATGAAGGCTACATAAAAATTCCGCCGTTGACATTGATAACTTGTCCTGTGATATAAGCTGCCTCTTCAGAAAGAAGAAATTTGATGATGTGAGCAACTTCCCCTGGCGTCCCGAATCTTTTCATGGGAATCAAATCCAGGAATGTTTTTTTGACCGCCTCAGGAAGGCTCTCGGTCATGGCTGTGGAGATAAAGCCTGGAGCGACAGCATTGACTGTAATGCCCCTTGACGCCACCTCCCTAGCCAAGGACTTGGTGAACCCTATAACTCCAGCCTTTGAAGCGGAGTAGTTACACTGGCCGACATTCCCAATCAGAGCAACAACTGAAGAGAGGTTGATGATTCGGCCGTATCGGCTGCTAATCATACTCCTTATGACTGCCTTTGAAAAATTAAAAATTCCTTTTAAATTCACGGCCAGAACCGCGTCCCATTCCTCCTCTGTCATCCGCATTAAGAGACTATCCCTGGTTATCCCTGCATTATTGACCAAATGGTCAATCTTTTTGTGCTTTTCCAGAACTTCTTCGACAACCTTCGTCACCTGGTCAAGACGTGAGACATCGGCACAATAGACAGAGGTCTTTCCTTGACTCTCCCTTATCTTTCGGGCGACTTCTTCCAGCTTCTCCTTCTGGACATCAACGAGAACGACTTCCGAGCCCCCTCTGGCAAGCTCAAGGGCTATGGCTTCGCCAATTCCCTGGGAAGCTCCTGTGACCAGCGAAGTTCGTCCACTGAAATCCATATCAAGCCTCGGCTGTGTCAATCGGCCAAGAAAGCTTGGCTATTTCATTCTGGATTTTTTCTTGGACTCCGTTGATGACAAAGTCCTTGGCCAATCTGACTGCATTCTTGATCGCCGTGGAGTTTGAGCGGCCATGACCGATGATGCACACCCCATTGACTCCTAAGAGCTGTGCTCCTCCATACTCTGTGTAATCAACCTTTTTATAAACTTTTTTTAAGTTTCTCTTCATCAGGAAAAAGCCTATCTTGGAGAAAATATTTTTCATGATCTCATGACGGGCCATGTAAAAGAATGTTTCGATCACTCCTTCGCTGACTTTCAGCGCAACGTTTCCTGTAAAACCGTCGCTGACGATGATATCGGCTTTCCCTGAAAAGACGTCTTTGCCCTCGACATTGCCGATAAAATTCAACGGGGAACAATGAAGCCTCTCAAAAACTTCTTTGGTCAACTCGTTCCCCTTTGATTTCTCCTCGCCGACGCTCATCAAGCCAATCCTTGGTCTTTTTAAGCTCAGAACATTCTCCATAAAAACATGGCCCATTATCGCAAACTGCTCCAGATGATGGGGGCGACAGTTGACATTGGCTCCGACGTCGATGAGGAGCGTAAGTCCTTTTAAAGTGGGAACAAGGAGGGAAAGAGCAGGTTTTTCTATCCCTTTCAAGGCGCCCAAAACTTTCTTCGAGATATAGACAACCGCGGCTGTATTCCCGGCGCTGACAAAAGCCTGTGCTTCTCCGTCCTTGACAAGCTGAGCCCCGATGCGGATGGAAGAGCGCTTCTTCCTGCGGAAGGAGAAGAGCCCTTCTCCCATGGCGATGGCTTCAGAAGCGCTGATGATGGTGACTTTTGCTTTTGAATGGTTGAGCCTTTGGAGTTCCTTCTTTATCAGCGCTTCATCGCCCACGAGCAAGATTTCGACTTTGCACTCCTGGGAAGCCTTGACCGCACCTTCGACTGTGACTTTGGGGCCAAAGTCCCCGCCCATTGCGTCAAGAGCGACTTTCACCCATCCCCCTTTTAACTCTCGCTTCCCTCAATAACCTGTCTTTCTCGGTAAAATCCGCATTCTGGACAAGCTCGATGAGGCAGCTTGGGGTTGCCGCAGTTGGGGCAGAGCGCTAAAGAAGGGATCGGAAGGGCATCATGCGCCCTTCTCTTGCATTTCCGTGAGTGGGAATGTCTTCTCTTTGGGTTCGCCATTTATCTCTTGTCTCTCAAAAAAGTCTTCAATTTGTCAAAGCGGGGGTCGGAGCCTTTTGTCACACAGGCACATTCGCCGTTCTTTATGACTCTTCCGCAGACAGGGCAGAGCCCTTGGCATTTGTCAGAACATAAAGGCTTGGCCGGAAAGGCCAGATTCAACTGCTCCAAGACCAGCTCCTCGATGTCGATCTTGCAGCTGGAATAGAAGAATTTATTTATATCCTTCTCCTCCAGTTCGTCCTTAACGATGTTAAACTCCTCAGGAAGAAAAACCAGGTCAAATCTGGAATCTATCGGATATTCAAAAGGAGCAAGGCAGCGGCTGCAAACAAAGCTAAGCCGAGTGGTGATTTTTCCTTTTACGAATATCTCTTCTCCTATTTTTTTAATGTTGAACTCAGCGCGAACCGGCTCAAGAAAAACGGCATCCTCATCGACAAGGTCGAGGCTGAAGAACTCAAACTCCCTTGAAATTCTCAGGCCCTCTTTGGGCAGCTTATCAACATCGATAATCATTTTTTTCCTTCCAAATGAGTTTTTTATTATACCATCTTACTCTCCTTTGTCAATAAAATCTGGGGAGAAGGGTACATCCTCGAATCCGCGATATGTATAGGCTCAGGCTGGGTGTCAAGAAAACCGTTTGAAGGCTGAGCGGGCATGGTTCCTCGACCGAAGGGAGAGGAGAGCGAAGCCTGAAACCGAGTAGGCTTTGCCTCGCTGGGGCAAAGCCTACGTGTTTTCGAGACACCCGGCCTGAGCCATAACGTACTTTTCCCTCACGGAAAAAAGACCCATCCTGGGGAGAGTGCCTTGATATCCAGGTTATTATAAGTATAATAAGAGAGCGGATTCTCATGAGCGGAATTAACTCTGAAATCACCCGCAAGGGAGAGGTCTTCCATGTCCAGACTCAGGATATGGGCCTTGATGCTCATTATATCGAATCCCTTATCTATAAATCCGGAAAATTGCTTTCCACTCGAAAGGCTTTCTATACGGCTTATCTTGGCTTGCCGGATCTCACAGAAAAAATCCGCAAAATCATTGAAGACCAGCATAACGAAATCCTAAAAAGCATTGCCGACGGGAAATTTGATCATCTCTGGGAAAGATAAAGCCAGTTCCTTCCTGAGAATTGTTGAGTCAAGGGTTAAGAGAGTTTTTTGCCAAAAACCATGCCATTTTAGGGCTGCTTGAATGAGTGAAAAAAGGCTATTTTTGATCGACGGCACCTCTCTTCTCTACCGCTCCTATTACGCCATCCGCCGTCTTTCGACCTCAAAAGGTTTTCCCACCAACGCTATCTACGGCTTTATCAACATGCTCAGAAAATTCATGGACAGGGAAAACCCTGCTTTTCTTGGCATCGTCTTTGACACCAGCGGCCCCACCATCCGCCATAAGGCCTTCAAGGAATACAAGGCTCATCGTAAACCCATGCCAGAAGACCTCGTCGTCCAGATTCCGGTGGTGAAAAAAATTATCAGAGCCTTGAACATTCCTTTTTTCGAACACGAAAATTACGAAGCCGATGATGTCCTGGCCAGCCTGGCACGCCTGGCCACGTCTCAGAATGTCTCCTCTGTCATCGTCACCAACGATAAAGACATCCTCCAGCTCGTTGATGAGTCAACGATTGTCTACAATCCAGTGAAAGAAATCTATATCGACCGGGAGACAGTGAAGGATTATTTCGGGGTCTTGCCCTCCCAGGTCACGGATGTCCTCGCTCTGTGGGGTGACCTTACAGACAACATCCCTGGCGTTCCGGGGATCGGAGAGAAAACCTCCAAGGAACTCATCGGAGAATTCGGCTCTTTGGATAATCTTCTAAATAATCTGGAAAAAATAAAGAAGCCTCGACTCCAGGAAGCCATCAAACAAAACCTTGACCAGCTAAAGCTGAGCAAGCAGCTGGCGACAGTCGAGAGGGGGCTTGATCTGAAGTTCAAACTGGAAGATTTTTCACTCACCGAGCCAAATTATAAGGAACTGATCCAGATTTTCCAGGAGCTGGAATTTCCCTCTCTCTTGGCCGAGTATATAAAAAAGCCTGAGAGCGGCAAAAAAGATTACAGGACTGTTTTTGAAGAAAACGAACTCCGCGAGCTTGTCGCTCAGATAAAAAAAGCAAAGGCCGTTTCCCTTGACACGGAAACTGACAGCCCTTTTCCCACCCGGGCCCGCCTGGTCGGCATGTCCTTCTCCACTGAACCAGACCGCGCCTTCTACCTCCCTCTTCGCCATGATTATCCTCATGCCCCGCGGCAGATTCCAAAGGAGAAAGCTTTCCGCCTGCTTGAAGAAGTCCTCTCTGCTCCAGAAATCAGAAAGATTGGCCAGAACATCAAGTATGATGATATTGTTTTAAAAAGGGAGGGAATCAAGCTCAGCGGCTTAGACCTGGACTCAATGGTCCTCTCCTACCTTCTCGAGCCTAACTGGGGCAAGCACAATCTGGACAGGCTGGCTTTAACTTATCTCCAGGTCAACACCATCCATTATGAAGACCTTGTCGGAAAGGGGAAAAAGCAGGCGACAGTGAACCAGGTTGATATCGAACGCGTTTCTCCCTATGCCTGCCAGGACGCGGACCTGGCTCTTCAACTCAGCCAGATTCTCTGGCCCAAGGTTAAAGAGCAAGAATTGGACAGCCTTTACCGAGACCTTGAGCTCCCGCTCATCGAGGTTTTGGCTGACATGGAGATGTGGGGTGTCAAAATCGACACCAAGGCTCTAAAAACCTTGTCAGCAGAGCTTCAAGATGAGCTTGACCATCTCCAGAAAAAGATTTTCGAGATTTGCGGCGCGGAATTCAACTTGAACTCTCCCCAGCAGCTGGGAGAGATTCTGTTCAATAAGCTAAATCTCCCTTCTTCGAAAAAAACAAAAAGGACAAAAAATTATTCGACGGATGTTGGCGCTCTCCAAGAATTGGCCCTGCTTTATCCTGTTGCCAAATATGCCTTGGAATACAGGCAACTGGCTAAGCTGAAATCGACCTATACTGACTCTCTTCCCCTTCTTCTCAACCCTGAAACAGGGAGGATTCACACCTCTTATAACCAGACTGTAACTGCCACTGGCAGGCTCTCGTCAAGCGACCCTAACCTGCAAAACATTCCGGTGAGAGGAGAGCTGGGGCTGCGGTTCAGGCAAGCCTTTATCCCTGAGAAGGGACATCTCTTTCTCTGCGCTGATTATTCTCAGATCGAGCTCAGGGTCCTGGCCCATCTCTCAGAGGACAAGGTTCTGATTGAAACTTTTCTCGGCGACCGCGATGTCCATAGAGAAACTGCGATTCGGGTTTTTGGCGACGCTTCAAGCCTTCAAGAGGAAGAGCAACGGAGGAGGGCGAAAATCATCAACTTCAGCATCATCTACGGAACTTCTGCCTTTTCCCTGGCGAAAGAGCTGGGGACCTCGGTTTCCGAAGCTCAGAAGTTTATCGACCTCTACTATGAGAAACATCCAAAGGTCTACGAATTTCTGGAAAGGATTGTCAAGAGCGCCCAGGAAAAGGGGTTCTCTCAAACCATCCTCGGCAGGAAACGCCAGGTCCCTGAGCTCAGGCACAAAGATAAATCAATCCAGCAGATGGGCCGCCGCATCGCTCTCAACACTCCCATCCAGGGCTCTGCCGCTGACTTGATGAAGAAGGCCATGATTGACATCTGGCGGGGAATAAAAGAGAGGAGGCTGCGCTCTAGGATGATTCTTCAAGTCCACGACGAGCTCGTCTTTGAGGTTCCTGATGAAGAAAGAGATGAGCTGGAGGCTATCGTCAAGAGAAGGATGGAGGATGTTTTCCCTTTGAGGGTTCCTCTGAACGTTCACCTCAGCTGGGGGGTGAACTGGGCTGAGGCAAAATAAAGTGAAAAATTAGAGCTCTTTCTTGAAGACACGGAAGCGCTTGTAGACCTTTCCCCCCATCCTTTCCATCTCGGCCCTGACCTTTACATTCTCTTCCAGCTCATGATGGGTGTCAATCACTTCCAAACCCGCCTCATGGGCGGAGAGGAGAGTCTTCACGCCCATCATGACATCGAGCCCCATGCCCCGGTATTTCTCCTTTATGGCTCCAAGGAGAAGGTCGAGCTGCTTGGTTCTCTTTGCTGCTCGCAAAATCTTCAGAAAGCCAAACGGGAAGAGGCGGCCCCTTGCTTTTTTGATGCCTTCGGTGAGGTCAGGGATGCCGATAACAAAGGCTACAACTTCGCCGTCTTTCTTGACGACTTTCACAAGCCTCGGGTCAAGCACTGGGAGATATCGCTTGGCCAGCTCCTCCATCTCTTTTTCATCCAACGGCGCGTATCCGTAGATATTGCTGTCCATGTAACACTCGTTCATAAGGCTTAGAACCGGCTTAACCTCGGGCTTTATCTCTTTTCTCTTTTTGAATTCAACGAGCTCAAAATTCCCTCTTCTCTGGGCTCTCTCATAGATTCTTCGATAGAACTCCGGAATTTCTTTGGGGACATCCAATTTGTAGACCAAATAATCCACATCCTTGGTATATCCCTGTTTCTCAACAAGCTTTGGCATCCACTCAAAGTTGTAATAGGTGGCAATCGTTGCCCGGTTCTCGAAGCCCTCAACCAAGAAGCCCTCTGGGTCCTGGTCTGAAAATCCATACGGACCGACAGCCCTTGTCATCCCCTTCTTCCTTGCCCAATCCTCGATCCGGCTGAGAAGTGTCCGGACAACCTCCTCCTCTTCCCCTGTTTCTAAATAGCCAAAACGAGCTGTCTTTTGTTTCTTGTATTCGTTATAGCGATGGTTGATGATGCCCATAATTCTTCCCACGGCTTCTTTTCCGCGGAAAGCAAGCAGCATGATTGTATCGCAATACGAGAAAGCCCTGTTCTTTTTCGGGTCAAAGTATTTCCGTTCGTCCATGTAAATCGGATGGACCCAATTGGTATGATTGGCATGTATCTTTTCCGGAAGATAGATGAATGTTTTCAGGCCTTTTTTACCCTTGACCTCTTGAGTTTCAATGGCCATCTTTATCTCCCTTTTTAAAGAGCGAGATTCGTAAATTTACCTACCTTATTATTACACTGATGGCAAAAAATCAATGAAAATGTTTGACAACCGCCAAGCCGAATGACTAAACTTTATATTTAATTTTTCATTATTTTAAAAACAATGGCAATCAAGAGCTTTCCTCGAGGCGTTCATCCGCCAGAGCTGAAAGGAATGACAGCGGACAGAGCTCTGGAAGCGATGCCGGCACCGGAAAGAGTCATCATCCCCCTTCTTCAGCATTTTGGCAAGCCAGCCGAGCCTTTAGTTCAAAAAGGAGACGAGGTCTGCGTCGGACAGAAAATAGGAAAAGCAAAGACGCTTTTTTCAGCCTCTGTCCATTCCAGCGTCTCGGGCAAGGTCCTTTCCATCGATGATTCCAGCCACCCCGCCGGGAACCCCTGCCTGGCCATAACAATCTCTAACGATGGCCAAGATCGCGCCATCCAAAAAGAAGGAGGGAAAGACCCTTTTTCTCTGACTCCTGATGAGGTTCGCCAAATCATCCTGGAAGCGGGGATTGTCGGGCTGGGAGGAGCAGCCTTCCCCACGGCTGTCAAGCTTTCTCCTCCAAAGGATAAGCCGATTGATACTTTAATCATCAATGGCTGTGAATGCGAGCCGATGCTCACCGCAGACTATAGGCTCATGCTGGAGGCCCCAGAAGACATTCTGAAGGGAGCCGAACTGGCGCGAATGGCTTGCGGAGCAAAAAGAGTCATCATCGGCATAGAAGGCAACAAGAAAGAGGCCTTCCGAAAATTCCGAAAGGTATTAAGCTCCTTCTCTGGTGCTGCAGCGAATTCTGGAGAATCCTCATCAAGAGAAGTCGCTCTTTTGAAAACAAAATATCCTCAAGGCGCTGAAAAAAACTTAATTTATGCCCTGCTCCGAAGAGAGGTTCCCAGAGGAGGCCTTCCCTTTGAGGTAGGGGTTGTCGTTCAAAACGTGGGAACAGTCAAGGCAATCTGGGAAGCCGCGAGCTCGGGCAAGCCTCTCTATGAAAAAGCGTTGACTGTGACCGGCTCTGGAATCAAAAACCCCAAGAATCTTGTTGTTCGTATCGGAACGCCATTCCAGAAAGTGATTGACTTCTGTGGCGGATTGAATGATGAGGCCTCTGTCCTGGTCATGGGCGGCCCGATGATGGGTCTTGCCCAATGGACATTGGAAGTGCCCGTGGTCAAGGGAACTTCCGGCATCCTTGCCTGGGAAGCACCGCGGCCACAGCCAGAACATCCCTGTATTCGCTGCGGCCGTTGCGTTGAGCACTGCCCAATGGGTCTGGTCCCTACTCAATTGGCAAAGTGTATCAAATTCGATAATCTGGCTGAAGCTGAAAAATGGGGAGTCCTCGATTGTGTCGAATGCGGCTGCTGCCAATACTCCTGTCCATCAAAAATTCCTCTTGTCCACTGGATTCGCTTAGGAAAAAATAGAGTGGCGAGCATGAAAAGAAAAGAGAGCGGCTGATGGCTGAAAGACTATTCATCCTTCAATCTTCGCCTCACTTCAGGGATAAGGATTCTGTGCCGAAAATCATGTCTGCCGTGCTCATCAGTCTCTTCCCTGCTTTTCTTGCCTCCCTGTATTTCTACCGACTTCGGGCCCTTGGCCTGCTTCTCTCTTGTGTCATCCCCTGCCTGGTCACAGAAGCCCTGTTTCTCAAGCTCCGGAAGAAATCGCTCCATCCCCTCCGGGATGGGTCGGCGATTATCACCGGCGTTCTTCTGGCCATGACCCTCCCCCCATCTCTTCCCCTGGATTCGGCTGCAATCGGGGCAGTTGTGGCCATTGCTATCGGAAAACAGGTTTTTGGAGGCTTGGGCTATAATATTTTTAACCCGGCATTGGTAGGGAGAGCATTCCTTCAAACAGCCTTTCCTGTAGCCATGACCACCTGGATCGCGCCCGTAACTTTAAAAATCGACACCACAACCTTCGCTACTCCGCTGGCAAGCCTCAAATTTCATAATGCCGTAGCCTTAGGAACCCTTACTCCCCTTAAAGACCTTTTCTGGGGTAATATCGGAGGTTGCCTGGGAGAGACCTCTGCTTTCGCCCTTCTTCTGGGAGGGCTTTTTCTCCTTTCCCGGCGTGTGATCAACTGGCGCATACCCCTGGGCATACTCCTTTCTCTTTCAGCTTTTACCGGGTTCTTCTGGGTTACCAATCCAGGAAAGCATGCAAATCCTCTCTTTCACATTTTAGCAGGAGGCCTTCTCCTCGGCGCCATTTTCATGGCAACGGACCTGGTGACCTCCCCGATTGTTTCTCTGGCCACTTGGATTTACAGCCTTGGGATAGGCTTTCTCGTGGGGTTGATCCGTCTTTTTGGCGGCTACCCGGAAGGAGTCATGTATTCTATCCTTATCATGAATGCCTTTGTTCCGCTGCTCAACCACTATATCCGGCCTCGCATTTTGGGGGAAAGGAGAAAGAAATGAGCCTTTCTTCCCGAATGATCATTGTTCTAACTTCCATAGGCCTCATCTCCGGCGGGCTACTGGTCAGCGTTAACTTTTTGACCAGAGAGAGGATTGCCCTGAACAGAAGCCAGGAAATACAAGAGGCCATCACTCAAGTTGTCCCTGGAACCGCGACAAGCCAAAAATTATACGAAGAGAAGGATTTCACCGTTTATGGAGGAAAGAACGAGGATGGCGACAACGTCGGTTTCGCGATCCAAGCCAGCGCTGGAGGTTTTCAGGATAAAATCCTCTTGATTTTTGGCGCCAATATATCTCTGACAAAGATAAACAGCCTCCATATTCTGGACCAGAAGGAGACTCCTGGCTTAGGCGCAAAAATCACAAGTTATGATACTTTCCTCAAGTTTTGGGAAAATAAAGATTGCACCAGCTCTTTCCGCCTGCGCAAGCCTCCTGTGGCCTCGCCATCCCTGCTCTCTCCTTCTGAGGTCAACACCATAACCGGAGCAACCGTTTCTTCCGAAGCTGTGCTTAACTGTGTCAACATCTCCCTGGAAAAGGTGAGAAAGTTGAAAGCAGAAGGCAAGTTTGGAGCCGAGGGAAAAAATGCCGAGTAAAAATTTGCTGCACGATTTCAATAAGGGGCTATGGCAAGAGAATCCTGTTTCTCGCCAGCTGCTGGGAATGTGCTCCACCCTGGCCATCACCAATGCTTTCATCAACGGCGTGGCCATGGGCCTGGCCGTCAGCTTTGTCCTTGTTTTCAGCTCGCTCCTCGTTTCCCTGCTCAGGAAGCTCATTCCCAATCAAGTTCGGATTGCATCTTACATTGTCGTCATCGCCAGCTTTGTGACCATGGCCGACCGTTTCCTGACCGCCTATTTTCCCGCTATTTCAAAGAACCTCGGTCCTTATGTCCCACTGATTGTGGTCAATTGCATCATTCTGGGACGAGCTGAGGCTTTTGCCTCAAAAAACACAGTCATCCGCTCTGTTGTGGACGCCCTGGGAATGAGCCTTGGCTACATTCTGGCCTTGCTCATCTTGGGCTCTATCAGAGAAATCTTGGGAAGCGGCACGTTCCTCGGCCACAGGGTTTTGGGCACCTGGTTTGAGCCCTGGGTCATCATGATTCTCCCGCCAGGGGCTTTCATAACCCTCGGCATCCTCATCGCTATGGCCAACCAAATCGAGCGCAAAACAAAACTCAGGAGATAGAATTGGAACTCGTCATGCTTTTTTTCTCGGCCATTCTGATCAACAACTTCGTCTATCATTACTTCTTGGGTATTTGCCCCTTCCTCGGAATCTCCAAAAGAATCGGAGATTCTCTTTCAATGGGAATCGCGGTCACTTTTGTCATGTCCCTAACCTCGGTTGTAACCTGGCCGATTAATCATTGGATCCTCCTTCCTTATAAACTTGACTATCTTCAGATTGTCTGCTTCATTCTCGTCATCGCTTCCTTGGTTCAACTCGTCGAGATGTTTATCAAGAAAACAAGCCCTCCCCTCTATCAGGCCATGGGCATCTACCTCCCACTCATCACCGTCAATTGCTGCATCATGGGCTTGGCTTTGCTTGCTGCATTGAAAGAATATAACTTCGCAGAGACTGTTGTTTTTGGCATGAGCGCCGGGCTTGGCTTTACTCTGGCCATTGTCTTGATGGCTGCCATAAGAGAACAGCTCGACTTTGCCGATGTGCCTGAGCCTCTAAAAGGCGCAGGAATTTCCCTCGTCGTCACTGGAATCATCGCCCTCGCCTTTTTTGGGTTTTCTGGAATGATAAAATGATGGAGATTCTAGTTCCTGTCATCACCATGGGGATTCTTGGCCTCCTCTTCTCTATCGGACTTGTCTTCGCCTATAAAAGGCTCCAGGTTTATATCGACCCAAAGATTGAAAAAATTGCAGGCATCCTGCCTCAGGCCAATTGCGGCGCTTGCGGTTTTGCCGGATGCCAGGCTTTTGCTGAAGCTGCGGCCGCCGGAAGGGCCTTGCCCGGCGGATGCTTTGCCGCAGGAGAAGAGGTCTCGAAACAAATTGCCGCCATCCTTGGAGTTAAAGCCGGGGTCGCCTCAAAAAGCACTGCCCGCCTCCATTGTCGTGGGTCCCTTGGAGCGGCGAAGGACCGGGGCTTTTATCTCGGAATCTCAACCTGCTCTGCGGCCCATCTCCTCGGAGGAAACAAAATGTGCTCCTACGGCTGCTTGCACTTTGGCGACTGTGCTCGCGCCTGCCCGTTTGATGCCATCGAGATGGGAAAAGATGGCTTGCCTTCGGTCAAGGAAGAGAAATGCACGGCCTGCGGAAAATGCGTTGAGGCTTGCCCCCGCAACCTCTTTGAGCTCCATCCTATCGTTCAAGAAATCATTGTCTTCTGTCGCTCCGAGGACCGGGGCGCTGTTGCCAGAAAATATTGCAAAAATGCCTGCATTGCCTGCGGAATCTGTGTCCGCGCCTGTCCCGAAGCGATTATCTTAGAAAACAACTTGGCGAAGATTTTCGATTATAAAAAGATAGACCCAGAAAAAATTCCTGAGATTGAAAAATGCCCGACTGCAGCCATCGGGCGTCTGAATAAAACAGGATGAGGGATAAAGGGTTCGTTCTCGGCCTTAAAGATGACCTGGCCCTGGTTGAGGTGGAGTGTTTCATAGAAGCTTGCAAAGCCTGTGCTATGGCCGGCCTCTGCTTGGGTCAGAAACAAAAACAAGGCATCCTTGCTGTTAAAAACACTCTCCATGCCTCTGCGGGAGATGAGGTCGAGATTGAAATCCCTGATGCGAAATATAATAAATTCTTAATCCTGCTCTTTTCTTCTCTTCTTGCTGCCTCTCTTTTAGGAATGGGTGCCGGATACCTTTTTTCCCGTCTCCTCTCTCTTCCTTCCTCGGGGTTAAGCTTCGCAGGCCTGCTTTTAGCCCTTCTCCTCGCCGGCGTCTTTCTCTATCATTATTTCAGAAAAAAAGGCAATCTCCGTCTTTATCCTGTGATCACGAGCATAATTAAAAAGAGGGCGGGCCGTCTCTAGCCTTTTCTCGGCTATAATTTCATTGGCATGAGCACATACAAATAATTGACGTCTTCAGCGGCCTCTGGCTTCATCATGACCGAGCTGTTTGCGTCCTTGAGCTCGATCCGAACTCTTTCTCCCCTTGTCGTAGAAAGAAAATCAAGGAGGTATTGCGAATTGAAGCCTGTTTCAATGTCTTCTCCCCCGTATTCAATGTCAACTTTATCCCGGGCTTCCCCGATCTCCGGGCTTGAAGAAAAAAGCCTCATCTCCTTTTTCGAAATAAATAATTTTATCCCCTTTGACCTTTCTGTCGAAAAGAGTGAAACTCTCCTTATCGCCTCCGTCATCTCCCCCTTGGAAACAATAACAATATTTTGATTGTCCTTGGGTATGACGGCTTCAAAATTTGGAAATTTACCTTCTATAATTCTTGAAATGACAGTTCTGTTTTTGACTCTAAAAAAAAGGTTGTTTTCATCTAAGTCAAAATCTATCGAACCGTCCTCAAGCTTCCTTAACTCACCAAGGGTCTTCTTGGCAACAATAACTTTGATGTCTTTTTCCAGCTTTATACCATTATCCAAGGCTTTTGATGTATAAGCCAATCTGTGCCCATCCGTGCTCACCAGCTCTATGGATTTGTTCTTCAGGATGAGCAACGCCCCGCTCAGATAATACCTCTGCTCTTGAGTAATGACGCTAAAAACTCTGTCAATCATCTCTTGAAATATCGTGAGGGGAAAAACGATGCTTTTTTCAAAATTTGATTCTGGAACTTGAGGGTAATCTTCTTTTGGTAAGCAAAGAATTTTAAACTCGCTCTCTCCGGCCTTTATCTGCATCGTCAGGTCATCCCCTTCTTTAAAGGTCACGACTGCTCCTTCCGGAATCGATTTGATAATTTCAAAAATTTTCTTACCTGAAATTGTTGTCGTCCCTTGTTCCTCTATCTGGGCTTCAAAATGAGTTCTTAATCCAACTTCAAGGTCGGTTCCTGTAATCTCAATTTCCTTCTCCGATGCCTTTAGCAGGATATTGGCAAGAATAGGCATTGTGTTTCTCTTCTCGACGATTCCCTGTAGCAGTTGAAGTTCGCTTAGGATTTTTTCTTTTTCGATTGAGAATTTCATTTTTCCACCTTTCTATATTTATTTATTAATATAAAATTAAATTATAGAATAAAATAAATAAAAGCAAATAAAATGTGAAAATCTTTTATAATTTATTGTTTTTCTACTTGATACAAGAGATTAAGCTGTCTATTTCTTTGTTGAATTCCGGGTCTTTATTTCTTAATTTCTCAATCTTTCTTATGCTGTGGATGACTGTTGTATGGTGTTTTCCACCGAATTTTTTACCGATCTCAGGGAGAGAAGACCCTGTCAATTGATTACAAAGATACATGGCAATCTGACGGGGAAAGACGATATCAGGCGAGTTGTTCTTCGATTTAAGCTGAGAGAGTTTTATGTTTAACCTGTGACAGATAATCTTCTGTACTTTTTCCACAGTGACCTGGGCCGCAGAAGAATCCAGAAGGCTCTTAAGGGCTTCCTTAGCGAGGTCTAAATCGATCTTTTCCCCCTTCAAAGAGGCATAAGCGATAACACGCCGGAGATATCCTTCTAAAACTCTTATATTTGACTCAACTTTGTCGGCGATATAAAGGGAAACGCTTTCGGGAAGAGAGACCCCCTCCAACTCAGATTTTTTCTTAAGAATGGCAATCCTTGTTTCGATATCGGGAGATTTTAAATCAGCGATCAACCCCCACTCAAAACGAGAGCGGAACCTCTCTTCAAGGTTAGGGATATCTTTTGGAGGGCAGTCGCTAGAGATGACAATCTGTTTCTGATTATCGTAAAGATGATTAAAAGTGTGGAAAAACTCCTCCTTTGTCCTTTCTTTCCCGGGAAGATAATGGATATCGTCCATCAACAGGACATCCACACTTCTGTATTTTTGCCGAAAATCGAGTATTTTTCCGTATTGAAGATGGTTGATCAGGTCGTTCATAAACTTTTCAGTTGTAATATAAAGGATTTTTAGGCGGCGATGACCGTGGAGCGTAAAATGGCCGACGGCATTCATCAAATGAGTTTTTCCTAAACCTGCTCCGCCATAGATATAGAGAGGGTTGTAAGATTTCGCCGGGTTTTTGGCTACGGCTGTGGAAGCGGCATGGGCGAATTGGTTACAAGAGCCGACAACGAAATTCTCAAAGGTGTAAATGGGGTTCAAGTTTGGATTAAGGAGCATTCCATCCTTGGTCCTTCTCTCCTCAGGAGCGCCCCTCTTAAATGAAGAGGAATTTTCATCAAAAACAAACTTTATGTCGAAGACCTTTCCAAAGATTTCCTGGGAATGGCCGTTGATCAGGTTAAGATAATGGAAGGAAAGCCAATCTTTAAAATAGGAATTCGGAACTTTTATGTAGAGAGAATCTGCCTCCTGTCCGATGAAAGCCGTTGGCTCAAACCAGGTTTCATAGCTATTCTTCTCCATGTCTTTCTGGAGAGCTTTCATAATTTTTTGCCAAGGATTAAGCCTGTCTTCCGCTTCCATTTGAGCGTCCCCTATTTCCACAGGTTTTTCCACAGCTGTGGAAAAATCCTGCCGTCTTCTAATTCAAGGGCGATTGAGCGCAGGTATCGTAGCACTCCTGTGGGTGGATTTCAAGCGCTTTATTTTAAATTTTTAAAAGTCGTACCCGATCCAGAACCTTGTCCTGAAATTGCCATAGGATTGAATGCTGAAAGGATGGGAAAGATCTCGCCATTCGATCCACTTAGCAAACTCAAGATGAAAAGGAAAGCCGAAAAGGAAAAACTGGAAGCCATAGCCCATAGAGCCGATAGCGTCAGCCACGCGTGTTTTAACGTTACCGAATTGGTCGAAGCCATCGAATATGGCAAATTTAGCCTGGTAGCCCTTGACTTTTGTCCGAACGATGTCAAAGAACAGGGCGCCGCGGATAGGGCCGATTGGGCCGATAATCGTTGAGGCGATGTTGACCAAGGGGAGCCTTAATTCGAGGTTTGCGAACCAGCCTTCGGTGGCGGTTATGCTGAAGTAATCGACCGAACGAACCTGATTATTCCCTCCAAGATAGGAAACAAACGGGTTTTCACCGCGGCTGGCAAAGCCGCTGAAACGGAAGGCAAGAAGAGAGTCCGCGCCGAGGTAAAGGTATTGGCGAAAGTCAGCCTCAACGTTTGTGTTCTGGAAAAAGCTGTTTGAGACAGGGATTGATTGGGAAAGGGTCAAGGAAAAGGTGTTTCCTCCTGTCGGTCCATAGGCCTTAAATCGCGTCGTTTCTCCAACAAGAGAAACAGAAGCCTGAAGGAGATTGCCGTTCCAGAAGTAACCGGCTCTTCCCGGGGCGATTGAAGCGTCGAGATAGTCTTCTTCGAAGCGCAAGAGTCCGAGGGAGGCTTCAAGACGGCAATAGAGGTTGAATGGATAATAAGAGGTGAAGCTTATGCCCATTATGTCCCGGGTTATCATGGCATCGTTATAATTCAAGCGATCATAGTAATAAGGATCATCATAGGCGTAGGGGTAATAATAGAACTGAGTATAGCTGAAAGCGTTGACCATGTACTGGAATCTTCTCGTCTGATTGAAATAACCGAAATAATAGGAACGGAAGCTTCGGACCTGATAGGCAACGGCCAGAAGTTGATGGTCTCCTAATAGATCAGAGAAGCTAACGGCAGAGCCGCCATAAACAGAGCCGTCAGAGGAGACGATGGTGTCGATAGGAGGCCTGGCAGTGAGATAGAGCTTTCCCAGGCCCTTGTGTTGCTCGATTTTATCTTCATTTATATCAAGCCGCAGGCTGGGTTCAAATTTTTTAAATTCCTCATCTGCCGGCTCGTCAACAAAGGTTATGGTTTTTTCTGTTTTCCCTTCAAGCTCGCTTTTGAAAACCTGGAGCGCGCCCTTATTGAAAGAAGCAAATATTATTTTTTTGGGGTCGTTGGCAACAGGAACGGGGAAGAAATTGCCTGTCCTGACATCTGTGTAGGCCTTGAGCTCCCCGGTTTCAAGGTTCAAAGAGTAGATGTTGAATGCGCCTCTCATGTCTGCGGAAAAATACAAGAGTTTAGAGTCGGGAGAAAATTGAGGCGCGATTGTATTCCCGGTCCCAAATGTCAACTGAGTCCTCTTCTTCAAATTATCCACAGGAGAAAGAAAGAGCTTGTCATACGTCCCGACGCGGATCGTGTAAGCCACTTTTTTCCCGTCAGGGGAAATGGCCGGCGCTTTCTCGAAAAGCTCGTTTTCAGTCAAGTTTCCGATCTTTTCAGTCGAAAGGTCGACTTTGAAGATGTCATGAATTCCTTGGTGGTAGGCGGAAAAGAGAAGCTCTCGTCCTTCCGGAAAGAAGCTAGGGCAAGAAGGCTGGTCATAAGGAATGTTGACCTGTTTTAAAATCCTTTCGGTTAAAGGGTCGAGGATAAAAAGAGAATATTTTTGCCCGGTCCGCGCAAAGAAAGCGATCGAGTCTCCATTGGAAGACCAGGCAATGTTTTTTCCCGATGAGGGGTCGATGTCAAACTTGAGGTATTCGTACCTTTGAGTGAAGCCCTTGGTGATATTTTTAATTACAGAGCCGTCTTTTGCCGAGAAGAGAAGGATATCGATATCCCAATCTTTATAATTCTGGGTCATGACGGCAACGATGTCGCCGGATGGAGAAACGGCGTGAGAGATGGAGAAATAATAAGGATTGAGAGGGAACTCCGGGCCAATGGCTATGCTATAATCTTCTGGGTTTTCGCATAAGAGATAGTCTTTAACCTGGTTGCGGAGGTATTTTTTAAATTCCTGATTAAACTGCTTGTAACTCATGTTCAACGACTTTCTGATCGGGTCCCTTCTTCCCATGATCGGAGAGCCCTTCAAAGAGCGCCAGAACTCTGATATTCCGTTTTTCCCAAGCCTGGCGTCGATAAAATCAAACATGGCGTGGCCAAAATCGTAATCAGGAGGCCGAGGGGTTGCATATCGAGAGTAGAGAGCGCCGGACTCCGTGAGCTCCGGGATTCGGTCATTGAGGGCAGCATCCCTGACGATCAGCGAAGACCAGTAGCTCCAATCTGCTGTGCAATATTCGGCAAATCCTTCCATTATCCAGTCGGGGGGTGAATTTACGGCATAGACAGCGTTTCCTGGCTTGCCCCAGAGCAAATCGAACTCAAAAACATGAGAAAGCTCGTGTTCGATGAGAGACTGGATCTGGTCCAGAGGCATATCGCCATGAATCGCCACTCTGTGAAGCACCGGTTCGGAAACTCCCAAGACGCCCTCGCCGACCTGGAAAAGGTTCGTCTGCTCAAAATCTGTGTAGGTCTTGTAATAGATGAGAGGGACAGGGGAAGAAAGGGGGTGCTTGAGGTCCTGGCTTATTTGTTGATAGGCGCTTTCCGCCATTTCAGCAATGTCTTTCAAAACCTGGACGTCATTGACGTAATAATAGATGTCAAAGTGTTCGGTTTTATAATGGCTCCAATTAAGTTTTTCATAGACGACTTTATTTTTGCCATAGTAGGGGGCGTAAATAACTTGGCTGGAAGCCAAGGCCGCCGAGATAATGATGAGCAGGGCAAAGAGTGTATATTTTATACAAGTTTTCATGGTGGTCTCCTTTTTAATGCGAGAGGAGGTACCTTTCTTGGATTTTTCTATCGCCGATAATATTGGGAAAAAGGTTTCCTTTTACTCCCTGAATGAGGTCGAAGAAGGCGAAAGAGGCCGTCTCTCTTGGATTGTCATACCCTTTTGATTCGTTGAAGCTTCTTGTGTACAAGACTTTCCCAGATTCAGTATCGATAAGGTAGAGATCCAGGTTAAGGATGTAAAACCTTCGTTCAGACAGGGCTTTTTCTGGGGGAAAGGGAGTTTCGAAACGGCTTCTCTTCGTTTCCAAGATAGCTTTTCGGACCTCCTCCGAGTATTGAGCGCTTCCGGTGAGGAGAATTGAATTCTTCCGCTCCGGGTATAAGTTTTTCCAGAAATCCTCATTCTTAAAGAGCGCCTCATCTTTAAGAGAAACCTCCGCGGTTAAAACCTTTCCCTTGAATGCCTGACCGAGCTCGAAAGAAAAGTAGTTGACGAGCTCTTTGCTGAGATTGACGTCCTTTGTTTCCTTTTTGACTAAAAAATTGGTGATAACAATTTCGTTGAATTGGCTCAGATTGAGATTTGTTTTTGTTGGGAGGTCGACCCTTAGCTTATAGTAGGATTCAGAGGCACAGGACGAGAAGACAAGGAGAGCAAGAAAGAGTGCGGCCTTATTTTTTTTCATCTTTCTTCTCTTTAGCCGATTTCTCTTTATCGGGGCCCTTCTTCTCAGAGCCTTCATATATTTTCTTGAAATTCTCGTAATTAGCCTTGATATATGAATTTTTTGGGCTGAGCTTTAAGGCGAGGTCATATTCCTTTTTAGCTTCTTCCCAAAGTCCTTTTCTTTCATAGGCAACGGCCAGATTGTTATGGGCAGCAGCTGAATCCGGCTGGGAAAGGGCCGCTCTTTGCCAGCGAAAGAAGGCCTCTTCCCACAGGTCTCTTTGGGCTGCCAGGATGCCAAAATTGATTTCTTCATTCCAAAGCGGGCGGCTGCAATGAGTCGTAACAAGGGAAAGGAAGACAATTAAGAACCCGATTGTAAACCTTTTTGGCATTGGCATCTTCAATAATTAAAAATTACTTCTTTTTTATTTATTCGTCAATGATAACATGCAAATTTCATGCCATGCCCGCGCAGCCTTCAAACGGTTTTTTCGCCCACCGACCTTCGCGAAATAATTATTTATTTTCTGGGCAAAAGCGGCGTGCTTTCGAACCACCCTGCCTGAGCCCTGGGAACAAGAGAAATGGATGGGTTCGGAACTCGAGCTTGATTCGAAACGCTTTTTTAACACTGAAAAAGCGCCCTGAAAGGTGATTTTGGTTGTCATAAAGATGAGACATCTATATAATTGTTGAACTGTTCTCGTTAGGAGAAAAAAATGGGCAGCTGGCTTGAAGGAACGACGCTGGCAAACAAAATAAAGGAAGACGTAAAAGGAGAAGTATCTTTCTATTTGAAGGAAAAGAATCAAGTCCCCTTTCTGGTTGGAATCTTGGTCGGAGAGCGCAAGGCTTCAAAGAATTATTTGCGAACAAAGAAGAGATCCTGCGACGAGCTTGGCATCCAATCAGAGATTCTCAGCTTTCCTGAAGAGACAGAAGCATCTTCTTTGAAGTCTGAAATCGAGCTTTTAGGGCGCAGGGAAGATGTCGATGGAATCCTTGTCCAGCTTCCTCTTCCTCCAGCGCTCAGCGCCCAGGAGACGATAACAGCCATCCCCCCTGAGAAGGATGTCGACGGCATCCATCCTTTTAATCTGGGCAATCTGCTGATGAATCAAGAAGGATTAAGGCCCTGTACCCCGCTGGGGATAATGGAGCTCTTGAAGTCAAAAAACATCTTGATCGAAGGAAAAAGGATTGTCATCGTCGGGAGAAGCCTTATCGTCGGCAAGCCTCTGGCGGCGATGATGACCAATGAAAACGGAACTGTAACCATCTGCCACACCAGGACAAAAGACCTTTCCAGGGTTACTTCTGAAGCAGACATCCTTGTTGCCGCAATGGGTCGAGGGGCCTTTATAACACCGGAATTTGTAAAGCCCGGTGCTGTTGTCGTGGATGTGGGCCAGAATCAACTCGCCGAGGCCTCCAAAGTGAAAGAGTTTTTCGGGAAGGATGAGAAGAGAGAAAAAGACCTTCAAGAGAAAGGATACACGCTGGTCGGCGACGTCGACCCGAGGGTTATCGAGAAGGCAGGATATTTGACTCCGGTTCCAGGAGGGGTCGGGCCTTTAACCGTGGCCATGCTGATGCGGAACACCCTGCAGGCCTTCAAGCGGAGACGAAGACTTTGATGCTGCGCATTTTCGAAAAATTCTAAGCGATTGAGAAAGTTGATTTCCATTAATATGAAAGAGAAGTTGGATTTTTATCCGAAATGTGCTATAAAAGGTTCTTTTAGAAAGTAAGGAAAATGCCCAAAATTTGTGCGGTTTGCGGAAAAGGCCCCTCTTTTGGCTTGAGCCTCAGCCATTCCCACAAGGCTTCCAAAAAGAAATGGAAGCCGAATCTCCAGAGAGTGAAAGTCCAGACGAAAGGAGGAGCCAAAAGGATGTGGGTCTGCACAAGGTGTCTTCGTTCGAGAAGGGTGGCGAAGGCCATCTGAGTCTCTTTAGACTCTTTTCACAGAGATAACCTCTTTTATTCTCGAAATTTCCTTGGCTATCGCCTCGAAATGTTCGATGTCTGGAATAATGACCGATATTTTAAATAGAGCATTATTATCAGCAAAAGTCTTGACCTCAGCCTTGGCGATATCTCCTCCCAGCTCGGCGATGCCAGAGGCGAGCTTGGCTAAAAGCCCGCGTGAGTTTTCGCTTGTAATCAAGAGCTTCCCCTTGTAAATCTGTTCCGGCGCATCCTCCCAAGAAACCTCAATCTTGCGCTGGTCGTCCAATATTTCTTTTGCAATCAAAGGACAGCGAAGAGAGTGAACTGTTATTCCTTTCCCCGAAGTAATGTATCCTGTTATCGGTTCACCTTTGATGGGGGAACAGCATTTCGCTAGTTTTATTCCCTTGATGGCGATGGCTGGCTTTGGCTTTTTAGCGACTCTTTTAGCGACTCTTTTAAGGAAAGTTTCTTTTTTCTCTATGATTTCTTCGGAAGGGAAGAGCCTCTCCAAGAATTTCTTGTCAACGATGATTTTGCCGAAGCCGAGGAGAGAATAAAATTCTTCTATTTTTTTGATGTGGAAGTTTGTCATCGACGAGATAGCTCTTATAAGATTTGATTCCTTCAGCAAATCAGATGGAATCTTGTATTTTTTGATTTCTCTCTCCCAAAGCTTTCTTCCAAGCGCTTCGGTTTTTATCTTGTCTTGCAGGTTCAGCCAGTGCTTGATCTGATGTCGGGCCGTTGAGGTGAAAGCAATATTCAGCCAGTCACGGCGTGGTGTTTTTTCCGGTGAGGTGGTTATCTCCACAATGTCTCCAGATTTCAGAATTGTCTTCAAAGGCGCAGCCTTATAGTTAATCTTTGCCGCTGAGGAGTGCAGGCCAATTTCAGAATGAATTTTAAAAGCAAAGTCCAGGGCAGAAGCACCGATGGGCAGAGTTACGACCTTGCCTTTTGGAGTGAAGACATAAACATCCTCAGGAACGAGGTTTATCTTCAGGCTTTTCAAGAATTCTTTGGGGCTCTTTTGCTCTTTGTAAAAACCGACCATTTCTCTTAGCCAGTGAAGTCTTCGATCCTCTCTCATGACCTCGGGAGAAGTCTCTTTGTATTTCCAGTGCGCGGCAATTCCGTTTTCAGCCAAGTTATGCATATCTTGGGTTCGGATTTGAATTTCGATGGTTCGCTTGCTTTCGGGAATGATGGTTGTGTGGAGGGATTGATAAAGATTGGGCTTGGGCATGGCGATGAAATCCCGGAATCGATGGGGAAGATGAGGCCAGTTCTGGTGGATGACACCAAGAGCAGAGTAACAATTTTGAGCAGAATCGACGACAAGCCTAAGGGCAATGAAATCAAAGACTTGGTCGAAGGGGGTATTCTGTTTTTTCATCTTGTTATAAATGCTGTAATGCCTTTTTATACGATAGGTAATTTCTGCCGGGATATTATTCTCTTTCATTAGCTTTTCCAGGGCTCTCTTTGTTTTTTTTAGCTCCTTTTCTGCCCTTCCCCTCTGAGGCTCTACCAGCGAGGCGACTTTAAAATAATCGTCTGGATTGACGTAGCGGAAGGAAAGGTCTTCCAGCTCGGCCTTTATTTTTCCCATGCCGAGACGGTTGGCAATCGGGGCATAGATTTCCAGGGTTTCATTGGCAATTTGTTTTTGCCTATCCTCGGGCAGGAATTTCAAAGTTTTGAGATTGTGAATTCTATCGGCCAGTTTAACAAAAATAACCCTTAGGTCATCGGTCATGGCCAGGATGACTTTCCGGATGCTCTCTGCCTGCCTCGTTTCTGGGGAGGATTCTTGGATACGGCTGATTTTTGTCACCCCCTCGACCAAATGGGTTGTTTCTTTGCCAAAAGCATGGACGAGGTCGGGAGAGGTGACATCGGTGTCTTCCAAGACATCATGGAGAAGGCCGGCAACTAAAGTTATCTTATCCAATTTCATGTCGGCCAGCATGCCGGCAACTTCCAAGGAGTGGCTCAAGTAAGGCTCGCCTGAGCGTCTTGTCTGGCCTTTATGAGCCTGAGCTGCAAAAATATAAGCTTTTTTAAGGAGAAGGATGTCCTTCTCGCTGTAAGAAGAGGAAACCTTTTCTAAGATATCTTCAAACCTGATCATCGTTGAAGCCTTGGTTCTCCAAGCGCTGCGGTCAGTTTAAGCCAGAAGAAGCCTTCTTCTCTATTTTTAGGATCCAGTTTACGGCATCCAGGAGGTTCGAAGCAGCATAGGCAGGAATCCTTCCCTTTTCTTTGAGCTTGAGCAGCGATTTTTTGCCAAAACCAGTGAGGACGAGTATGGGTTTGGCCTGAATATTCAGCCCGAAGAGGATGTCTTCGACTTTGTCCCCTATCATATAAGATTTTTTTATGTCGATGTTCAAATCTTCTGCAGCTTGAAGTGCCATGCCCGGGTTTGGCTTGCGGCATTGACAGTTTTTTCTGTAACGAGGAATCAGGGAGGAAGGGTAATGGGGACAGTAATAAAAGCCGTCAAAATGGGCGTCATGTTTGGCAAAAGCGGCTTTGAATCTCCGGTGAATATCATGGAGGCTTTTCTCCACAATAAGCCCCCGCCCTACGCCAGATTGGTTAGTGACAATGACCGCTAAGAGCCCGGCTTCGTTTATTTTCCTGATGGCTTCGAAGCTAAAAGGATAGATTTTTATCAAGCTGAAGGAGTTGGGATATCCCACGTCTTTGTTGATTGTTCCATCTCTATCGAGAAAGACCGCTCTTTTTTTCATTCCAAAAATTTCTGGCAGGCCTGATAAACCTCTTCAACATCGATGTTCATCATGCATCTGTGGTCAAACGGGCATTCCCTGTAGCTACAGGGCCAGCAGGGGACGTCTTTCTTGATGACAGCTGCTGGCTCTTGGAAAGGACCCGTGATGGCTGGGTCGGTCGGCCCGAAAATGGCTACCACGGGTACGTTCAGGGCATTCGCCAGGTGCATCGGGCCGGAGTCGTTGGTAATAAACAGGTCTGCGTGGATTATAAGGCTGGCAAGGAGGCGAAGGCTTGTCTTCCCAGAAAGGTTGATTGGCTCTTCCTTCATAGAAGAGGCAACGGCTTCTGCCAGTTCAATCTCATTCGAGGAGCCAATGACGAGCGTTCTCGCATTTTTCCTTTCCGAAAGCAAATTAGCAAGCCCAGCAAACTTTGACGCAGGCCATCTTTTCGCAGGGCCATAAGAGGCGCCAGGGCTGAGAATGGCTAAAGGGCGTTTCAAGTCTATATTAAAGGAAAGAAGCAGCTCCTTAGCCTGCCTCTTTTCTTCAGGGGTCAAGACAAGCGATAGTTTTGGAGGATAGGTCTTTAAGCCTAATTCTGAGATTAGGTTCAGATAGTAAACAAGCTGGTGGAGATTTGCTTCCTGTTCTTTTACGGCTACGCCCTTGGTGAGAAGAATGCCGCGTCCGTCCCTGGAGTATCCCCATCTTTGTGGAATCTTGGCAAGATAGAAGGTTAGGGCAGAGTAGAAGGAATTGGTGAAGAGAATCCCGATCTCAAACTCCAATTCTTTAATTTTTTGAGCCAAATTCCTCAGGCCTTTGATGTCATCAGATTCAGGAATGGGGAGGACTTCTTTTATAAAATCATGTGCGTAAAAAATGTCTTTCACCCATTCTTTTGCCGCCACCCATATCTCGGATTGGAGAAAATTTTTGCTCAAGGACTCAATGGCCGGTAGAGCAAGGACAGAATCCCCGATCCAGTTAGGAGCCCGAACAAGTATTTTCATCGAACCAATTTTATTCTTGAATCAATATATTGTCAAAACGCAATCGATGTTCTTATCTCCAGCTCAGTCAGGGGATGAAGACCCTGATCGTTTCTTGGCGGGTTCTTTTTTTTCGTCTTTTTGTTTTTCTTCAGGCTTGCCTTCCTTCTTTGCTTCTTTCTTATGAGCGTAATCCGTGATGTACCAGCCGCTGCCTTTAAATTGAATGGCAGGAGGAGAGAGGAGTTTCTTTAGAGAGCCGCCGCAGCTTGGACATTCTTTAAGACGCGGCTCGCTGCTTCTCTGCAGGATTTCAATGACCTTTCCGCATTTTAAGCACTTGTATTCATAAATTGGCATTCTTTAACTCGCAAAAATCCTGAGGCGATGGAGATCCTTACTAATGAAAGACAATGGCTTCGAATATATAAATATCGGCTCCTGATTTCCAGGCATCCATGGGAAGACCCGCCTTTAGACAGGCCTCGTTGAGGAATATTTCCCTTGACCAGTGATTTTCTACAGGGACCTGAGGTAAAAGGATCCCGTTTTTATCGCCTTGGGAAATGAAAAGACCGTGCTTGCCAACCTCGACAACGTTTGGAGAATCAATCTTCTTCAAAGGGGTGAGAACAGAAATTTCTATTTCCAAGTCGTCAAGCTCTGCGGCCGAGACAGGCGGGAACCTTGGGTCTCGGCAGGCAGCAAGGATCGCAGTCTGGATGATTGTCTGGCACAGAGGATAAACAGGCTCAATATAGCCTATGCAGCCTCGAAGAAGACCCTTTTCTTTCAGAGTTACGAAGGCCCCCTTGCTGGATAAAAAATTCATATTCTGGGTTTTGTACTCGACAACTTTATTCTGCCTGATGAACTCGTTGATAGCTTGCCGGGCAAGCTTCAGAAGCTCTCCCTTCTCTTCAGCGGTGAGCGCAAATTCCGCAGGAGGGTCTCCGGCTATGATGGCAGCTGCTAAGTAGCCGACGACCCCAGACTCCGGGGTCCCGTATTGGGATTGGGAAGAATCCGTATAGTCCAGGACCTCGACTTTGGCGTTTTCCATTTTTTTGGCGTAGAGCAAAGTTGAAACGACAGGGCCGCCGCCGCACATGATGTTTTCTCCTCTCTGGACCTTTGTGAGGAGAAGCTCGGTGTTAAAGGATTTAATCAAAGAAGCAGTGTTGGCATCAGTTTCGTTGGCATCTTTTTTTGGAAGATAATGAGACATGTCTGTTGAAGCGACAACCAGGACCTTTTTTCCGGGGAGGACTTTAGACAGGGAATTAGCGAGAGTAATGATGGTTGTCCTTGTTTGGTAGCCGTAGCCCATGACAATCGGGACTATTTTCGCCTTGGGCAGAGTCTTCTGGATAAAGGGAACCTGGACTTCCACCGAGTGCTCCTCCGCATGAGCTTCAGGGATATACCCGTAGCCAGAAGCCCTGGAAAGCTCCAAGGCAAGAGATTCGTCAACCGCAGCCACGCCCAGGGGGGTTTCGAACCCGCCGCGGAGATAGATGGAGCAGCCCTCAAATCCATAGTGGTGGGAAGGGCCGATGATGACCACGGTTTCGTAATCCTTTCCCTTGGCCAGGCGGTAGGCGGAAGCTGCGACCAGTCCTGCATAGGCATAACCGGCGTGAGGGGCGATAAGAGCGATGAGGTTTTCAGCCGAAGCAATGGGTTTTTTGGCATTCTGGAGAAACGAGTCAATCTGGCGAGAGAGAAGCTCTGGGTTGTCGGGGTAAAATCCTCTAGCCGCTACCGGTTTTCTTATTCCCTGAGGCCAGGAAAAGGAGGTTAGGAGTAATAACGAAAACAGGGTAATCAATGCCTTTTTTTTCATTTTTTTGCCTATTCCGAAATAAAGATATAATAAAGAAATATACAAAGAAATGAGCTAAAAATCAAATCTAAGACACCATCCAAAATTCCGTGATCGGCGATGCTATTCTTATTGACTTTTTTTCGTTTTGGATATAAATTTAAAAAAAATGAAAGATTTTTTGAAAGTTCTTATTTTTATCGTCGCTGCCTGCTCTGCCTTCTTGATTGGTTTTTATTTAGGCGGAGAAGGAATAAAGTCCAAAATTCCAGAATTCCAGAAAGATTCCGAGGAAGAAAGCCCTTAGGAATCTTAACCACTTAAGCCCTTTCCTATTAACTCTTTTTACCAAATAAGCTCTGAATGATTATTGTTGGCGAAGGCTAGGTACTTTGAAAACCGTTTGAATGGCTCTGGCAGAGTGGCTCGAAGGCACGCCACTTTTGCCCGAGCGAGACAAAAGCGGCGTGTTTTCAAAGCACCTAGCCTGAGCCAGCCTTTTGTTGACTAATCAAAAACTCAGACATATAATTACCCCGCAAGCTTTCATTCAGGAAATTTTGAAGAGAAAAGCCTTCACTCTTCGAGGCCGCAGATGAATTGGAGAATTTACCTTATCCTGGTCATCTTCGCCCTGTTCTTTATCATTTTAATCTTCAATCCGAATCTGTCTTGTTTTGGAAGAAGGATCAGGTCCCCTTTATACCCTCTTTTTCGCAGGAAAAAAAAGGAAATAAAAACTGAAAGTTATGGCTTTTCTCTTGTTGATGAGAAAGAAAGAAAGGGGCTTGAAGCGATGAGGCCAAGAATGGAGAGCATAGAGAAAGAGCCGATGGCGAAGAAGAAAGAGCTCAAAACCGAGGATTACGGCTTTTCTCTTGTTGATGATCAAGGCAAGCGGAGGCCAAAGGAAGGAGAAGAGAAGGGAGAGAAGAAAGAGGATTGAGAGACTCATAGGGTCAAAGTCATTTCAGACAGAAGAGCTCCGTTCTACTGATTTTTTTCTTCCTGAAAACTTAGAACAATCCAGAGGAGGGGCGCCTTGAGGGGCGTTCAAAGTTTATTTTATTTCATTCTTTTTTTATCTGCTCTGTTCTGTCTCAGCCATTGCCATCCTTCCAGAATTTTGCTTTCTCCTCCTTCCCGGATTGAAAGTATCGAAGGATATGCCTCCATAAAGATGAGCGGAGACCAGGGCTCAGTCCGGTCTAAATTTTCCTTCCTTTTCCACCTTCCCCATCGGGCAAGAATATCCGTCACTGATTTATTGGGCAGAGCCATCTACCAGATTATCGTTGACGAGGAGAAGGCGGTCTTTGTGCTTCCTTCAAAGAGGGTCTATTGGCAAGGGGAAGAAGAGGAGATTATCGACAAATTTCTTGGGTTCAGGCTGAGCCTGGGTGAGGTGATAAGCCTTTTGAGCGGAGAATGGAATGAGGGGAGAGGAGCCGAAGAGGAGAAGAGCCTGGGCGGCTGGAGTTTTGAAAAGGATGAAGCAGGCCGAATTGTTTTCGGCCGGAGAGGAGAATTTCGTTTTGAAATCAAGGAATTTTTTGCAAAAACTCCGTTTGCTCGCCTTATTGGGTTCGAGCATCCTCTAAACAGGGGAAGCCTCAAAATTCTCAGCCTCAGCTTTAACCAGCCTCTGAAACAAGAAAGCTTTTCCTTCTCTTTCTTGGAAGGCTACAAACTAAAGAGCTGGGAGGAGATAGAAAAGATTTTGGGCAATGAGAATTAATTCTTTCGCCAAGATAAACCTGGGATTGGAGGTCCTCCGAAAAAGAGAGGACAATTACCATGAGATAAGGACCCTTTTCCAGACCATAAAGTTATTTGATATCTTAGAATTCAAACCAGCCGACAACGGCAGGATTCTTCTCCAAGGAAATGACAAAACGATCTCCTGGTCAGAGGACAACCTCATCTACAAGGCGGCCCTCCTCCTTAAAGAGACGTTCAATATCTCAAAAGGGATAGAAATCCAAGCAAAAAAAAATATTCCTCCTGGGAAAGGATTGGGAGGAGGAAGCAGCAACGCGGCCATGACGCTCTACGCTTTGAATAAAATCTGGGGCCTTCATCTTGAGAAGAAGGCATTGATGGATTTGGGCAAAAAACTCGGCGCAGATGTCCCCTGTTTTCTTGAAGGAGGGCTATGCCTGGGAACAGGGAGGGGAGACGAGATTGCTCCTCTTTCTGACCTGAACAATCTCTGGTGCGCCTTGGCTTTACCCCCTTTTTCGATTTCAACCGCCTCTATTTACTCCAGCCTCCGTTTATCCTTGACTTCAGAGGACAAAGAAAGTAAAATTATCGAGTTTTTAAACAAAAGAGAGCTCGATTTATTAGAAAATAGATTAGAAGAGACAATCTTTTGCTCTTTTCCACAACTCAAATCCATTAAGAGTCTTTTCCAGAGCCAGGATTCAGAGTTGGCGCTAGTCACGGGGAGCGGCTCAGCCGTCTTCGGGCTCTTCTTGGAGAGGGAAAAGGCGGAGAAGGCTTTGAAAAAAATAAGAGAGAGCTTTCCGGCTATTCTTGTTGAGACTCTTTCCCGGGAGCAATACTGGATGAGTTTGGAGGCTGGGGTGTAGCCAAGCGGTAAGGCAGCGGACTTTGGATCCGCCATCCGGAGGTTCGAATCCTCCCGCCCCAGCAGCTGATTGAAAGGAGACAATACCTTTTGAATAAATTCACGCCGGAGGAGAAACGGTGAAAGAAGAGCATATTTTGAAAGTTTTTACTGGGTCTTCAAATCATGCATTAGCGAAAGAAATTGCCAATGTCTTGAAAATCAAGCTGGGGAAATGTGTTTTAGAGCGGTTCAGCGATGGAGAGGTTCGCTTTTATATCGATGAAAACGTCCGCGGCACAGATGTTTTTATCATCCAGGCGGGTTCGTATGATGCTAATTTTCACATGATGGAGCTTTTTTTGATGATCGATGCCTTTAAACGGGCCTCTGCCGAAAGAATCACGGCCGTCATTCCCTACTACTGCTATGCCCGCCAGGATTGGAAGGAAAGGCCCAGAGTTCCAATTTCAGCCAGACTTATTGCAGACCTTCTTGAGGCCTCTGGCGCCGACAGGATTCTGACCATGGACCTCCATTCTCCTCAGATTCAAGGATTTTTCTCAATCCCTGTTGATAATCTGATGGCTGCTCCTGTCTTGTGCAATTATGTGCAAAGGCTGAGGTTGAGAAATTTAACCATTGTTTCTCCTGATGCCGGAGGAGTGGGCCGGGCCAGGTGGTTTGCAAAAAGGATGCAGGCTAATTTAGCCATCATCGACAAAAGAAGGCCGGCGCCGAACATAGCCAAGGTGCTCCATGTCATCGGCTCTGTCAAGAATCGCGATGTCGTTATCCTGGATGATATGGTCGATACAGGGGGGACGCTTGTCCATAGCGTTCCGGCCTTGAAAAGAGAAGGAGCGAAGCGGGTTTTTTCGGCATGCACTCATCCCATTTTATCAGGGCAAGCTGTGGAGAAAATAGAAAATTCTGATATGGAAAAGCTGATTGTCACCAACACCATCCCTCTGAATGAAAGGGCAAAATCATCTGCAAAGATTGTCGTCCTTTCTGTTGCCGCTCTTTTGGGAGAGGCCATTCGGAGAATCCACATCGGATATTCCGTGAGCTCTCTGTTCACCTAAGGAGGAAGAGAAATGAGCTTTAAGATTAAAGCCGAGAAAAGAGGAACCTTCGGCAAGAATGCGTCCCGTCGCTTGAGAAGAGAGGGGATGATGCCAGCCGTTTTTTATGGAGCAGATAGGGCCAATGTCCCTTTGACTTTAAAAAAGAAGGATCTTTTCACGATTCTGATGTCAGAATCGAGAGAGAGGACTATTTTTCAAATCAGTTATGACTCCGAGCTTAAGGATGTAATGATAAAAGAGCTGCAGAGGAACCCGGTCACCGATGAAATCCTTCATGCTGACTTTATTCAGATTGCCATGGATAGAGCCATCCATGTTTCTATTCCAGTCATTACAGTCGGAGAGGCCGTGGGGGTTAAGACCGAAGGAGGATTCGTCGACCTCATCACTCGAGAGGTGGAAATTGAATGCCTCCCTAAGAATATCCCCGAGCGCATGGAAGTTGACATCAGCAACCTCCACCTTCGCCAATCTCTCAAGGTGGGAGATCTAACTGCTCCTGAAGGGGTAAAGCTCATCAGCCGCCCTGATACGCTTTTAGTCATCATCGAGGCTCCTTCAAAGGAGGAAGAAGTTGCGGTTGAGGCAGAGGAAGAGGTTGTTGCCGAGCCGGCAGAGCCTGAAGTCATCAAGAAGGAGAGGGCCGAGGAGGAACCGAAGGAAGAAGAAAAGGAAAAGAAGGAAAAGAAGGAAAAGGAATAAGACTTGTGGGCAGTTGTTGGCTTGGGCAATCCTGGAAGGCAGTATTCTGCGACGAGACACAATGTGGGATTGACTTTGGTCCAAAGAATCGCCAAAGCTTGGAAGGTTAAATTGAGAAAAAAGATTTTCTTTTCGAAAGCGGCTGAGGTTGAGAGGAATAAAGCGAAAGTTCTTTTAGCTATTCCCCTGACCTACATGAACAAAAGCGGCCAGGCGGTGAAACAGATTCTTGAAGGAAGGAGGATCAAGTCAGAAAATCTCATCGTGGTTTACGATGACCTGGACATTCCCTTAGGAGAGATCAGGGTCAAGAAAAGAGGCGGGCCAGGGAATCATAAAGGGATGATATCGATTGTCCAGGAAATTGCGAGCGAAGAATTTCCGAGGATTAGGATAGGGATCGGGCCTTTATCAACCGGTGAAAATGCCGTCCATTATGTACTCTCTCGGTTCGATAGATTAGAAGCGCCGCTCCTCAAAGAGAGCTTAAAAAAGGCGCAGGAAGCCCTGGAGCTCGTTTTAGCCGGAGAAACAGAAAAGGCAATGAATATCTACAATCAACGAGGGAAGACCTTGTTCAATTCGCCATGACAGAGGTCTCCTTGTTTCTTCTGAAAAAGGAAGAAGCTGTGAATCCATAAGGAGGTGCCAATGAGACAATACGAAACAGCTTTTTTGCTCTCGCCCAAATTGTCAGAAGAGGAAACCGCAAGCTTCATCACCCAGATGGCAGACGTCATTTCTCAAAAGAAAGGGAAGATGATCAAGGAAGACAGATGGGGAAAGAGGAAAATGACTTATCCCATCAAGAGGTTTGAAGAAGCCTTCTATGTGATTTTCCTTTATGAAGCAGACCCGGAGGTTCCTTACGAGCTCGAGAGGCGCTTCAAGCAGACAGAGTCTGTTCTCCGTTTTCTGACTGTAAAAAAAGTGAGTAGAGAGAATAAGCGAAAAAAGAAAAAACGCATGCCGGAAGAAGCCGCACCCGAGTTAGAAAGCGGAGGCCTTGGAGAGAAGGAGGAAGCTAAAGAAAAGTTGAGCCCTGATGAAACGGGCAAAGAGGAGATTTAAGAATGGCCAGGGAACAAAGAACAGAAAGGAGTCCGTTGCGGCGGTATTTCCCACCAAAAAAGAAATTCTGCCGTTTTTGCCAGAGAAATGTCAGAGACATTGATTACAAGAACATCGACATCTTGAAGAGGTATATTCTCGACAGAGGCAAGATTTCCCCCCGTCGTGTTTCCGGTGCCTGCGCTTATCACCAGCGGAAACTCGCCACAGCCATCAAGAGAGCAAGGCTCATGGCCCTGCTTCCCTACTTAGAGGAGTAAGATGAGAGCTTTCGAATTGGAGGAAAGATGAGAGTCATTTTAAAACAAGATGTCGAAAACCTGGGGAGGAAAGGGGATAGTGTTGATGTGGCCGCAGGATTCGGAAGGAATTATCTCATTCCTAAGAGATTAGCCATAGAGGTGACTTCGTCTAATATAAAGATGATAGAAATCGAAAGACAGGCCCTGAAAAAAAGGATAGAAAAGGAAAGGCTGTCCTATCAGGAGCTCATCCAGAGACTGAACCAGACAAGCCTTACCTTCAAGAAAAAAGCCGGAGAAAAAGACCACATTTTTGGCTCGGTGAGTTCGTCAGATATCAAGGATGCCCTTCAAGCATTGGGCTATGATATTGAGAAGAAGAAGATTCTTCTTGACGAGCCGATAAAGAGAGTGGGAAATTATACTGTGCCCATAAAAGTTTATTATGATGAGCAGGCAGAGCTAAAAGTCGAAGTTTTGAAAGAAGAAGAGACGGAAGAGGAGAAGAAGGAAGCAAAAGAAGAAAAATAAGGGATTGGGAAAAAGTGAACGTCGACTCACAGCTTTTAAAAAACGTCTTTCCCCACAGCCTGGAAGCGGAGAAGACTGTCTTGGGAGGAATCCTTGTCAACAACAAAAATCTGAATGTTATCCTCTCCATCATCTCTCCAGAGGACTTCTATAAAGATTCTAACCGTAGAATCATCGACAAGATTATCTCTCTCGTCGATAAAGGGCTTCCAGTGGATATCATCACATTGAGCGATGAGCTTCAAAGGGCTGGGGTGTTGGAAGAGATTGGCGGTGCTTCTTATCTTTCTTCCTTGATGGATGGGGTTCCGAAGAGCTTGAATATTGAATTCCATGCCCGAATCATCAAAGAGAAATCCCTCCTGAGACAGCTCATTCTTTCCTCAGCCAAGATTATTTCCTCGAGTTATGAGCAAAAAGAGGATGCAGACTTGATTCTGGATGAAGCCCAGGCAGCCATCATTGGAGTTGCTGAACAGAGAGTCAAGCCGGGATTTGTCTCGGTGGGAACCTTGACGGCGCCGACCATGGATCTAATCAAAGTCCTGCACGACCGGAAAGAGACGGTCACAGGAATTCCAACGGGATTTCGCGACCTGGACCAGGTGACCGCTGGGCTTCATAACTCTGAATTTATAGTCGTTGCCGCCCGGCCTTCGATGGGAAAGACAGCTCTTTGCCTGAACATTTCCCAGCATGCAGGCATCAGGACCGACTATTCCATAGGCTTTTTTTCTCTGGAGATGGCTAAGGAGCAGGTCGTCATCCGACTCCTCTGCGGCGAGGCTCAGTTAGACATAAAGAAAGTCAGGACAGGCTTTATCGGGGAAAGGGATTTTGAAAAGCTCAAGCTGGCCGCAGAAACTCTTTCTCGAGCCAAGATATTCGTCGATGAAAGTCCGGCACTGACGGTCATGGAGATGAAGGCCAAGGCCCGAAGGCTCAAAATGGAGCAGAATCTTGACATTCTCTTTGTCGATTATATCCAGCTCATGCGGCCAGGCGGAAAGTTTGAGAACAGAAATCAGGAGATGTCCTATATTTCTCGCTCCCTCAAGGAATTGGCGAAGGATATTAAGATTCCTGTGGTCGGGATATCCCAGCTCAGCCGTGCTCCTGAGAGAGGACGCCGGGAGCCGATTCCTCAATTGTCCGACCTGAGAGAATCAGGAGCTATCGAGCAGGATGCCGACGTGGTGATCTTCATCTACCGTCCAGAACTCTATCGGCCCAATGATGAAAACATCAAGGGAGAAGCTGAGATAAACGTTGCCAAGCAGAGGAACGGACCCACCGGGAAGTTGAAGCTTGCCTTTATAAAGGAATATGCTCGCTTCGCCGACATGGAATTTCATTCCTTCTAAAGCCTGAAAATGTTCCAGCCAGCAAAAGTCCCTCTTTATTATTTCCGTTCCTTTTTCGAGCAGTTGGGAGAGGTTGGCCTGCTGCTCGTCAAAATTATCAAGAATCTTTTCAAGAGGCCGTGGGAGAAGAGGATATTCATCCAGCAGCTCGAGGAAATAGGCGTCAAGTCTTTTCCAGTCGTCTCTTTGACTGCAGCCTTTGGCGGCCTTGTTTTTGGGCTTCAAACATATATCGGCTTTCACAGGTACATAGGTCCCGGCTCAGAAACATACGGAGGGCCGATCATCTCCCTCGGCCTTTGCAAAGAGCTGATTCCTATTCTTGTGGGCCTCATGGTCACAGGACGGGTGGGTTCGGCCATGGCTGCTGAAATCGGAACGATGAAAATTACAGAACAGGTCGATGCCCTCTTCACTCTGGGGGCTGACCCAACCCGCTATCTTGTCGTCCCTCGAATTCTGGCTTCCTTGATCATGCTTCCTTGCCTGACAATGTTCGGCGACCTCATCGGCATTGCCGGCGGCTTTTTCTACAATGTTTACCTGATGGGCGTGAACCGGATTCTTTACATCAGGAATACACTGCTCTATATTGAAATTTGGGATGTGACGAGCGGGCTTCTTAAGGCCGCAGTTTTTGGAGTGATTATCGCCTTAATCGGCTGCTGGCAGGGATTAAAAGCAGAGGGAGGTGCAGAAGGAGTGGGCCGGGCTACGACCCGGGCAGTGGTCATAGCCAGCATCAGCATTGTGATTGTAAACTTCTTTCTCAGCAAAGCTCTTCCTGCGAGTTTGGGGCCATGATTCAGGTCATCGACCTCCACAAAGCCTTTGGCCAGAAGAAGGTTCTTCAGGGTGTCACCCTCCAAGTTGAGCTAGGTGAAACTCTGGTTGTCATCGGCCAGAGCGGGTCGGGAAAGAGCGTATTGATCAAGCATGTCATCGGACTGCTCAAGCCTGACAGGGGAAAGATTTTAGTCGATGGAGTTGAAATCACCGGGCTCAAGGATGAAGAGCTCCACAAGATCACTCGGAGATTCGGGATGCTTTTTCAAGGGACGGCGCTTTTTGACTCGATGACAGTCGGCCAGAATGTGAGCTTTGGCCTGGAAAGATACACCGATTTTTCGCCAGAAAAAATTCAAGAATTGGTGAGCAAGAATCTGGCCAAAGTCGGATTAAAAGGAATCGAAAACCTTATGCCTTACCAGCTCAGCGGGGGAATGAGAAAGAGAGTTGGCCTGGCCAGAGCCATTGCCTACTCGCCGGATGTTATCCTCTATGATGAGCCTTCCACAGGAATCGACCCCATCAGGGCTGATGCCATAAATGACTTGATTATCAGGATGAAGCAGGAGCTGGAGGTGACCTCTCTGGTCATCACTCATGATATAATCAGCGCTTATAAGGTCGCAGACAAGATTGCCATGCTTTATGAGGGAAAGATTATTGAGTCAGGGACTCCTGAGGAAATTCGGAATTCAAAAAATCCTGTTGTTCAGCAATTTATTTATGGCAAGGCAGAAGGGCCGATTAAAAACTGGTAAAATAAGGTTTTGAGAGTTATCATTTTGGCAGCGCTTTAAGCAAGATTGAGAGAGACATTATGAAGCGAGAGTTAAAAATCGGGATTTTTCTGACAGTGGCCATCTTCGTTCTTGCTGTTTTTATCTTTGTCGTCGGAGACTTGAGCGTTCTTTTCAAAAAGCCCGGTTATCTCCTCTATGTTTCCTATGACTCTGCGGTTGGCCTGGAAAAGAGAGCCTTGGTCAGAATGGCTGGGGTGAAAGTTGGGTATGTTAAGGATATCCGATTGAAGGGGAGCAAAGCCGAGGTCCAGTTGAACATTGATTCAGGAGTCAATGTCCCTCGAGGTTCCAAAGCCACCCTGGCCTCATTAGGGCTCTTAGGAGAAAAACACATAGAAATCATACCCGGTGAGGAATCGGGTTTTTGTCTTCCAGGAGCGACGATCGAAGGCATCCCTCCCGTGAGCTTTGACCAGATGGGAACTCTTTTGCTCTCCATAGGCGATGAGTTCAAAGAAATGACAAAAGCATTAAAGGACATGCTCGGCGGAGAAGAATCAAAAGTCAATTTTCAAAATTCTCTCCAGAATCTGTCGACTCTGTCATCGGATTTAAAAGATTTCTTCGCGGCAAACAGAGGAGAGATTGAGCAGGGGCTGCGCAGACCTTCCCAGGCTATTCATAAATTTGAGAAAGGCGTTGACGAGGTAACCCGCAATCTTGAGGAGCTGACCTCGCTTGTAAAGGATGTTGTCGAGGAAAACAGGCCGAGCGTCAAGATAAATCTGGAGAGAATAAAAGAGCTGCTCAACACGATAGAAGAGTCTCTGGAGCTTCTGAATGAGTCTCTGGAGAAGATTAACAAAGGTGAAGGGACGCTGGGGAAAATTATTCAACATCCAGAGTTATACCAGAGAGCTGAAGATGCACTGGGAAAGGTTGAAAAAGTCGTCAACCCGGTTTCTGAGTTAGAAGCCTATGGCGAGCTGAGCGCAGAATATTATGGGAAGAGCAACCTCTTGAAGAATTATTTTGCCCTTGACCTCTGGCCCGATAAAAGAAAACATTTTTTGGCCCAGGTTATTCATGACCCCTGGCATGATAAATTCGTTTATTCGGCCCAAGGCGGAATCAGGCTGGGTGCTTTCTCGCCCAGGGCTGGAATCATGGAATCCAAGCTTGGAGCAGGAATTGATTACTCGATGGCCGGAGATAGATTGAGGCTCAGCCTGGAAACTTTTGATTTCCAGCGAAAGCCGCGTCCTCAGTTCCGGCTGCGGGCCAGATATTCTCCTTTAAGTCATCTTTATATTATTGCTGGAATCGATGATTTCACCCTGGTTCCTGAAAGAGAAATATTTTTTGGCCTTGCATTAGGTCTCAAATGAAGAGCAAAACAGTTTTTGTCTGCCAGAGCTGCGGCTTCAATTCTCCTAAGTGGCTGGGCCGCTGTCCCAGCTGTGGCGAATGGAATACCTTGATAGAAGAGGTTGAAGAGCAGGCTTCGGCAGAATATTCCTTCCCTCCTTCCGAGCCTATTCTCTACCAGGAGATAAAGGAAGCGAAGAGGGAAAGGATAAAGGCTGGGATTGAGGAGTTAAATCCAGTCCTTGGAGGCGGAGTCGTCCCTGGCTCCCTTATCCTGATTGGCGGCGAGCCTGGAATCGGAAAATCCACTCTTCTTCTTCAAGTCAGCCGTGATTTTGTTGTTCAGGGAGAGAAGGTGCTTTATGTTTCGGGCGAAGAATCCCTGGAGCAGATGAAGATGCGCGGCGATAGGCTGGGAATAAAAAACGGAAGCCTCTACCTCCTGGCAGAGACCAACTTAGAGCGGGTCATGGCCCAGGCTGAAAAGCTGAGCCCTCAGATTTTTGTCTTGGATTCTATCCAGACCATTTTTTCCTCGAAATTGTCTTCAAGCCCGGGCACGATCAGCCAGGTGCGGGAAGTGGCCAACCAGGTCTTCCGCTTTGCCAAGAAAAACCAGGTCTCCTCATTCCTCATCGGTCATATCACCAAAGAAGGCTCCTTAGCAGGGCCCAAGTCGTTGGAGCACATGGTGGATGTAGTTCTCTATTTTGAGGGCGAGAGGGACCACAGCTATCGAGTGCTGCGTGCTCTGAAAAACAGGTTTGGGCCAGTCTCAGAGCTTGCCATATTTGAGATGGGTAGCCGCGGCCTTCAGCCTATTGCGAATCCTTCTGCCTTCTTCTTGAAAGAGAGGCCCTTAAAAGAAGCGGGAAGCGTTGTCGTCAGCACCATCAAGGGTTCGCGTCCGCTGCTCGTAGAGATTCAAGCCCTTGTCTCCTCGACTCTTTTCGCCGGCAACCCGAGAAGGATGACCATCGGGCTCGACCATTTTCGAGTGGCCATGCTCCTGGCTATCATCGAGAAGAAGCTTGGTTTGAGTTTTGCTGGAGAAGACATTTATATCAATGTTGCTGGAGGGCTGAGCATCGAGGAGCCAGCCACAGATTTGGGAGTGATTATGGCTGTTGCCTCCTGTCTGAAGAACAAAGCCATCCCGCCTGAGGTCTCTGTTTTTGGAGAAGTCGGTCTGAGCGGAGAGGTCCGCTCTGTGGGGCAGCCTCTGGCCAGAGTGAAAGAGTCTCATTCCTTGGGTTTTGAAACCGTCATTCTTCCTCAGGGAAGCTTCGTTCAAATCTCAAAAGAGGATGTCCCGCCTGTTAAATTAATCGGAGTTGAGAATATCAGGCAGGCGTTAAAAATCATATTTTAAAGGTTAAATTTATGGGTATTTTTGTTTTTCGCTTTATTGTCATCGCCTTAATAACATTATCCGGTTATTTCTTACCTCCTTTTCATTTAAAGCCTAATACCGGGGCAGCCATTGCTTTTGTTTTGGGTGTGGTCATCGTCTATCTGGAGACCCTGATTCGCAGGACTCAGTTTAAAATCATCTGGAGCTCGACCATCGGAACCTTTGCTGGAGTTATTTTGGGTTGGGGCCTGGGCTCCATCTATCAAACCATTGCCAAAGACAGCTCGACCTCTTCTTTTATCCGAATATTCTTTCTGTTGATTATGCCTTACATCGGATTCTTGGTCGGCACTCGGAAGTTTGAGTGGCTTGCTCCTCCCCATCTTTTCCGCTTTTTCCAGGAGAAAACAGTGAGCCACGACTACATGATTTTGGATACAAGCGTGATCATCGATGGCCGCATTGCTGACATCTGTGATACGGCCTTTGTCGGCGGCACTCTTGTCATCCCCCAGTTCATTCTCAAGGAGCTTCAGCTTGTGGCCGACTCTTCCGATGCCCTGAAAAGGCAGAGGGGAAGGAGGGGGCTGGAAGTGCTGGACCATGTCCAGAAGTCTTCCCAAGTCGCGACGGTTATTTCTCAGATGGATTTTCCCGATATCAAGGATGTGGACTCCAAGCTCATCCAATTGGCCAAGCATCTGGATGCCAAAATCGTCACTAACGATTTTAACCTCAATAAAATCGCTCAGCTTCAAGGAATTTCTGTCCTCAACATCAACGAGCTCGCCAACGCTTTGAAGCCCGTGGTCTTGCCCGGAGAAACTTTAAAAGTTTTCATACTCAAGGAAGGGAAGGAAAAGGACCAGGGAGTGGCCTACTTGGATGATGGAACCATGGTCGTGGTCGACAATTCGCGAAGGATGATTGGCCAGAACATCGAGATCACCGTGACCTCTGTCCTCCAGACAACGGTGGGCAAGATGATTTTCGGGCGCTACAACCAAGTCTCTCGATAAAAATATCGGATTTTAACGGCCTCTCCTGAATGGCCTCGCTCCCATTCAGGTTTTTAACGCCGTTCACTCACTGCCCTTCTCGGCGGCTGCGGAACTCGCTCCGCTCAAACATCCTCGCCGCCCGACTTCGTCGGGTTCCCTCGAAGAGCAGTTCGGGAAGGCTAAACCTTCAATGGTCGCTTCGGCCATCCTGGAGAGGCCGTTTTATTACCTCTCCCCATATCCTTCAGCCACGTAACTCGGAAGAGATCGACTATTATCAACCCATCTTTCCATTTTTATTAATCATCCCCGACTAAACAAATAGGCTTGTAAGGAGAAGCGACAAGTCTAAAATCTCACAAGATCGTGAGGGAGGGTGAGGATGGAGACACCAAAGATATTAATCGTCGAAGATGAAGCGGTAATCGCCTTGGATATCCAATACACTCTGGAAAATTTAGGATACTGCGTCCCCGCTGTTGTCTCCTCTGGCGAGGAATCCATAGAAAAAGCATCAGAGATTCATCCGGATTTAGTCCTGATGGATATCAAACTGAGCGGAGACATGGATGGGATAAGTGCAGCAGAACAGATTTATAACCGGTTCCGGATTCCGGTGGTCTATCTTACGGCATATTCGGATGAAAAAATGTTGGAGGGGATGAGAAGAACAATGCTTTTCGGCTACATCAGCAAGCCTTTTGACGAAGGAGTCTTGAAGAGCACGATTGAGAAAGTCTTAGGCCAAGAGGACTACAAATTCATTAATTAAAGCTCATTCCTTTAATTCTTTTCCTTTTTTTAAATCCATATCAAACTTGAACTATTTTGAATTGGTTTATAAAATAGAGCAGGTTTTTTCATGAGAAGAGTATCGGCGATTATCGTTGCGGCTGGCGAGGGGAAGCGCTTTGGGTCTTCCAAACAATTTGCCCTGCTTAAAGGAAAGTCGGTTTTGGACTGGTGTTTGGAAAAGTTTGAAGCCAACAAGAGCGTGGCAGAGATCATCCTGGTGCTGAGGGATGAAAACCTGAGAGGGAAGTATCTCGGCCGTTATCATAAGATTGTCGCTGTGGCCAGAGGCGGAGAAAGAAGGCAGGATTCTGTGCTTTCTGGATTGCGCCGGATTGACCCCGAGAAGGCCGATATCGTTCTTGTTCATGATGGAGTCAGGCCTTTGGTCGGGCAAGATTTGATCAATCGAGTTATCGCCGCCGCCCAGGAGAAAGGGGCTGCGGTGCCAGCGATTCCAGTCGAGGAGACGATTAAACTCATCGAGAAACAAGAAGTGAGACAAACGCTCGACCGGGAGAAGCTCTTCAGGATTCAAACCCCGCAGGGTTTCACTTACGGGATACTCAAGCTTGCTCTGGATAAAGCAAGAGAAGATAATTTTTATGGGACAGATGAGGCCTCTTTGGTGGAGAGGACCGGGAAGAGAGTCGCTATCGTTGCTGGAGAGCCAAAGAATATTAAGATCACGACGCGAGAAGACTTGAAGATAGCGGAGGCTTTGTTTGAGGATTAAAACAGGTCTTGGCTACGACATCCACAGGCTCGAGGAGGGGCGGAAGCTCTTTTTAGGAGGGCTGGAGATTGCATTTCCAAAAGGGCTGAAGGGCCATTCTGACGGAGATTGTTTGATTCACGCCATGATTGATGCCCTGTTGGGGGCGATGGGGGAGAAGGATATCGGGCAGCTCTTTCCCGACTCCGACCCAGAATACAAGGATATTCGAAGCACAAAATTGTTGAAGGAGGTTGTGGGCAGGATTAAAAAGAAGAAGATGGAGATCTTGAGCATCGATTCGGTTATCATCGCCGAAAAGCCCAAGCTTGCGGCTTTTCTTTCCCAGATGAAAAAGATTTTGTGCCCGATCCTTGGAATTGCGCAAAGGGACCTGGGAATAAAGGCGAAGACCAATGAAGGGCTGGGAGCAATCGGTCGGGGAGAGGCGATTGCTTCTCTGGTCCAAGTCCTGATGGGAGAGAAGTAGAGCGAATTTCCGATTGCTTTCCGATGGGCTATTCAATCGCATCCTTTGCCAAGCTTAAATCGTGGCAGAGAATCGGTCTCTTGCTCCTTGCGGCCTATGCTTTTCGTCTTTTTTTTGGACTCTGTTCAGAATTCTGGTTTGATGATGAAAAGCAGGTTTATCTTCTTGGGCTCAAGTTTTATTCTACAGGAAATTGGCCCTTTTTTGGACCTGATGTCTTCTACACCCAAAGCCAAATACCAGGAGCCTTGCAGGCCCTTTTAGTCGGTCTCCCTTTCTATCTTCTCCCCATTCCTGAGGCACCCTTTATTTTTCTGAATTTACTCTCATTGGCTTCCTTAAGCTTCCTGGCTTGGTATTGCACAAAGCGCACACCTGATGTTCCGGGCTGGTTTATCTGGTCCTGGCTGCTAACAGCACCGTGGACGCTGAATTATTCAACTCAGGTCTTGAATCCCTCCTATGTTTTGACAGGAGGAGTTTTATTCTTTGTGGGAGCAATGGAAAGCTATCCTTTTTTGAGCAGAAAGCTCATTCCGATCGGATGGGCTTATTTCATGATGGGCTTTTCCTTCTTTTGGGTATTCCAGCTGCACCTTTCCTGGATCATTTTAGTCCCTTTCCTTTTGGCATCGGTCTATTTTCAGCTTAAAGATTTTGGGAGAAGGACGTTTCTTTCTTTTTTTGGATTCATCATCGGTGCTCTGCTCAGCGGCAGCCTTGTGATACCAACCTTATTGAAGTATGGACTGAAAATGGGCGCAGGCGGGACAGGCTTGAACGTCCGCTTTCATCCAGCCAACCTTTTGAAATTCTTTACTGTTCTGGCCCGTTATCTCTCTTTAGCCAGTTTTGAGATATCACGTTTTATCGGAGCGGATAGTCAGGCACGGCTCGATTTCTTCAAGAGAAATCCTTGGGTTGCACCTTTTGCTCTTTTTGCAGGCCTGGTGGGGATCATTCAGCCAATTTTGATGCTCTTCTTATGGTTTTATAAAAAGAAGACCGGAAATGATTGGCGGGGAATAAAATATTTTTCTCTCATCACTTTAATCCTTGTCTATTTAAGCTTCTCTTTTTCAGTCAAGGGTCCTTCCTCCCATACCTTCTATGTTGTCTTGCCAGTGGTCATGGTCTATTCTTTTTACTGCTGGGGGATTTTTTTTAAGAAAAAAATATGGCGAACGGTTGCCGCCCTTCTAATCATCTCCGGCTTAATCGTTCATGCTTGCTTGGCGATAAGCAAAGGACCGGGGAGGTCTCTTTACAAAGACCGCAGCATCCCTAAGTTGGCGATAGAAAAAAAGGATTATCATCTGTTGGGGGAGAGGCGCCCTTTTTCTTTGTACTGAAAAAGGGGATGCTATTTATTTGATTTCTTTAAAAGGCGGGAGGATAAAAAAAGAGGCTGCAATCAACTCTTTGGGGGAGAGACTGCAGCCTCTTAGTCGAGAATGGGAATGGGTTGAGTTTGAAGGCTTAATCTGCCTCTGAGAATGGAGAGATACAACATCTCCAAATCAATGACCAGCCATTCCCAGATGATGATGATTGTCCTCATCATTCCTTCTCTCATTAAGTTTGTCCTTTTATAAGATTGGAATGATGATCGGCCGCTTTGGCTTTTGCCAGCACATTGGCAATGATTTCATTGCCCGCAAGCTTTCCAATCTTTACGATGTCCACTGCGCTGGAAGCAATCATATTGAAGCTGACAAGAGTCAGAAGCACAGCCGCGATGAGAATTGCTATTTTCGTTCTGAATCTCATTTATATTCTCCTTTCAATCTCATTTTCCTTTCATCTATATATACGCAATTAACAGGGAAAAGGTTTCCTCTGCCGCTTTGCCCTCATTTTCTTAGGAGCTTGGTCAATCATTTCGCCTTTAGAATAATTTATCAATGTTAAGAATTTATAAAGAAATTATTAAGATTAAGTTAGTTTTTCCGATTAGAAATTCTTTCCCCTGGCATAGCCTGCGTGTTTTCGGATCCCTTCTTTGTAGTTGACTCAAGCCGAAATTGACTATATTCTCAGAAAAAAAAGGACAAGGAGGAGAGATGAAGAAGCAATGTTGGTTGATTATGGTTTTATTTTCAGTTTTTATTTCATCTTCGATTGCAGAAGATAAAGCTCAGACGATGAAAATGTATACTGTGGAAGGTCTGCGGCATGGACAGAGCTTCTTTCCTTACGTCGATTATGTTCAGACCCGGCCCAAGGTTCCGGGAGAGATGGACTTCGCCCATTATCACAAATATGAAGAGGTTATCTACTTTTTGAAGAAGTGGGAGAAGGATTTCCCAAACCTGGTTGAGCTCTATTCTGTCGGGCGAAGCTTCGAAGGAAGAGAAATCTGGCAGATGACCATCAGCAATAAGTCCGTAGGCAAAGACACAGACAAGCCAGCCATGTTTCTGGAGGGAAACAGGCATTCGGGAGAAGTGACAGGTGCTGAATCCGCTCTTTATTTTGCCTGGTATGTCTTGACAAATTATGGGAAAGACCCTGAGATCACAAAACTAGTCGATACCAAAGCTGTTTATGTCCGGGTCAAAAACAACCCGGACGGCTCCGAGCTTTATCTGAACACTGCCCAGAGCAACCGCAGTTCAGTCAGGCCCCACGACTCTGACGGCGACGGCCTGCTGGATGAAGACCCCCCAGAGGATTTGGATGGAGACGGCTTCTGCTATCAGATGAGGAAAAAGGTTGAGGGAGGAAAAGGGGATTATATCCTTAATCCTGACGATAAGAGCGGCCGCCTGATGAAGCGAGCAGGTGAAGGAAAAGGGAATTACATCATTTATAGCGAGGGAGTGGACAACGACCTGGATGGAAAGTTCAACGAAGACGGCATTGGCGGATTGGACCTCCATCGCAACTATCCCGAGAATTGGCGGCCAGAGCCTGGCTTGGACCTGACCGGTCGAGGCTGGACGCAACTTGGAGCAGGCGCCTATCCCCTCTCTGAGAATGAGACACGGAGCGTCGTTGTCTTTCTCCTTCAACATCCGAATGTTTCCATCGGCCAGACCATGGATACCACGGTTCCCATGCACCTTCGACCGCCATCGACAAGCCGCAGCGAGGAATCGATGTTCGAGGAGGATTTAAAGCTATATAAATATTTCGACGAGCAGGGAAAAAAGATTACCGGATACCCGAATGCAGGGGATGTCTACTGGGAATATTCCAATCTTGGACGTGAATTCAGAGAAGAAGCTGGGCAAGAGAGGAGAGGCCGGCCTCTTTTCGGCCATTCTCCTGATTTTGGCTATTTTTATTACGGCGCTATCTGGTATGGAGATGAGCTCTGGTGCTCGGGACGGGTCAAGGATTATGACGGCGATGGGAAGACGACCGACCTTGAAGTGCTGAGATGGAATGATGAGGTGCTTGCCGGAAAAGGATTTAAGAATTGGGAGAAATTCATCCATCCTCAATTGGGAGAGGTGGAAATAGGCGGCTTTAATCCCAAATTTTTCAGGCAGAATCCTCCAGCAGAATATCTTGAGGAATGGGCGAGAAAAGAAGCTCTTTTTAACCTCTTTCTGGCCAAATCCTTGCCCCAGGTAGCCATTGCCTCAATCGAAACAAAGCCAGTCAAGGCCGAAAAAGACACCTACGAGATTATCTGCGTCTTCACTAACGAAGGGTTCCTGCCGACCGCGCTGGAGATGGCCAAGAGAGTGAAGATTGTCAAGCCTGACCGGGCAGAGGTCGAGCTCCACCGGGATGGCGTGGAACTGGTCAAGGGAGAAAAAGCGGTGGAGCTGGGCTTTCTCAAATCAAAAGAGAAGAGAGAAGTTCGATGGAGAATCAAGCTTACAGGAAAAGAAGAGGCGCAAGTCAGAGTCTCGATAAGTTCCACACGAGGTGGAGTCCAGGAGAGGACCGCAGCTATCAAAAAATAAGCCTATTTACTTCTTGCCTTCCTTCATCATCATGCAGCAGCCCTTGCCGTCTTTATGCATCTCTTGAATTTGCTTAACGACTTCGGGTTTATCAGAGGTGATTTTGATTTGAACCCCGTTCGGCAAGTTTGTGACCTCGAACTTGACGTCTTTCATCATCTCTTCGCAGCTGCCTTCTTTCCCGTGCTCATGCTTTTGCATCTCCATCATGTGCATTCCAGAGCCTGTTGCCTTCTCTTCTTTTTTCAAATACTGGGCTGGGTTGGCGTCGAACTTAGTCTTGCAGTCTGCAGAGCAGAAGTAATAGGTCTTTCCCTCATACTCTGACTTGAATTGTGCTTTGGCCGGGTCGATTTTCATCCCGCAGACCGGGTCTTTGACCTCCTCTCTTGCACCAACGAGTGCAGGCAAAGAGATAAGAGCGAGTGCGAAAAAGGCGACAATGAGGTACGTCCAGAAATTTTTGGTTGAGAGTTTCATTGAATAACCTCCTTAAATTTTTTTCTTTTTTTATTTTTATTCCTTTCTTTTGTTCTTATTTTCATTTTATTTTTCTATATGCTTGACTTCGGATTTCCATTTCCAAAGGTAATAAATGGCAGGATACACGAGGAGCTCCATCAGGAAGGAAGTGAAAATCCCGCCGATCATCGGTGTCGCGATCCGCTTCATCACATCCGAGCCCGTGCCCATCGACCACATGATGGGCAAAAGCCCCATGAAAGTGGTCCCGACGGTCATCACTTTGGGCCGGAGCCTCTTGACAGCTCCATGGCTGATCGCTTCTTTGAGATCCGAAGCTGTCTTCATTCTTCCCTTGGCTTTCATTTCGTTATAAGCCAGGTCCAGGTAAAGGAGCATGAACACGCCTGTTTCAGCATCCACTCCCATCAAGGCGATCAGCCCGACCCAGACGCCAATGCTGGTGTTGTACCCGAGAATGTAGAGGAACCAGATAGCGCCCACGGCCGAGAACGGTACGGCCAGGAAGATGATCATCACCTTGGTCAATGAGCCTGTGTTGGCGTAAAGGAGCAGGAAAATGATGAAGAGCGTTATCGGGACAACCACGACCAGCCTTTCTTTTACCCGCGCCATGTACTCATACTGGCCGCTCCAGATCAGGGAGTACCCGGCGGGAAGTTTCAGCTTTTCCCGGATGGCCTTTTTCGCATCCCGGACGTAGCTTCCGATATCCCGTTCGGCCACATCAACATAGATATAGCCCACGAGCATCCCATTTTCATTTTTGATCATGCCGGGCCCCTGGACGAGCCGGATATCGGCGATCTGGTAGAGAGGAATCTGAGCGCCGCTCATGGTTGGGACGAGCACCCGGCTGAGCTTCTCCACGCTGTCCCGGAATTCTCTGGCATACCTCAGGTTAACAGTGTACCGTTCCCTTCCTTCGACCGTGGTCGTGATGGGCTCACCGCCGATGGCCGACATGATGATCATCTGGGCATCGTCAATGCTCAGCCCATAGCGGGCCAGCTCATCCCTCTTCAGCTCAAAATCCAGGAAGTAGCCGCCCGTTGTCCTTTCCGCAAAGACGCTCGACGTCCCAGGGACCTCTTTCATGATCACTTCGATCTCACTTCCCAGGCTCTCGATGACCTTGAGGTCGGCCCCAAAAATTTTAATGCCCACAGGCGTCCGGATGCCGGTCGTTAGCATGTCAATCCGGGCCTTGATCGGCATGGTCCAGGCATTGGACACGCCGGGGAATTGCATGGCCCGGTTTAGCTCAGCCACGAGCTCTTCCCACGAGATCCGGTCTCTCCAGATTCTTCGTAAGGGGGCATGGAGGAACCCGGGCAGACGCGAATACCAGCGATCTTTCTTTCGCCACTCGCGCTCCGGCTTCAGGACGACAGTCGTTTCCATCATGGAAAAAGGCGCCGGGTCGGTTGACGTCTCAGCGCGGCCAGCCTTTCCGAACACCCTTTCCACCTCCGGGAAAGATTTGAGAATCTTGTCCTGAACCTGGAGGAGCTGCGTGGCCTCGGTGACAGAGATTCCCGGGAGCGTGATGGGCATGTAGAGGATGACGCCCTCGTTCAGCGGTGGCATGAATTCCGAGCCGAGCTTGAAGTAGAAAGGAATGGTCACGGCGATGATGAGGAAAGCAACGAGTATGGTGCTCTTCCTGTACTTCAGGACAAAGTTCAGCCCGGGCTGGTAAAGCCTCGTCAGAAACCTGCTAATGAGGTGCTTGTCTTCGCTGCGGATTTTTCCCACGACAACGAAGTTGACCGCCTTCCTCAGCCAGACGGGACGGAAGCTGTATTCCTTGGGCCGGGTGAGAAAAAGGCGGATGGCCGGGTCCAGGGTTATGGCCAGGACCGCAGCGATGACCATGGCAAAATTTTTGGTAAAGGCCAAGGGCTTGAACAGCCTTCCCTCCTGGGCCTCCAGGGCGAAGATGGGGATGAAGGCGACGCCGATGACGAGCAGCGAAAAGAAGGCCGGCCCGCCCACTTCTTTGACGGCGCTAATGATGACTTCTCGATAGTCTCCTTTTTTCCCTTCCTCTTCCCAGTATTCAAGCTTCTTGTGGGTCTGCTCGACGACGACGATGGCCGCATCGACCATGGCGCCAATGGCGATGGCAATCCCGCCCAGGGACATGATGTTGGCGGTGATTTTAAACCCGGACATGGGGATAAAAGAAATGATGATGGCAATCGGCAGGGTGACAATGGGAATAATGGCGCTGGGGATATGCAGAAGAAAGATGAGGATGACCAGGCTCACAATGGTGAGCTCTTCGATCAGCGTTTCTTTCAGCGTATCGATCGACCTTTCGATGAGCTCAGCGCGGTCGTAAGTGGTCACGATTTTCACTCCCTCGGGGAGCGATGGCTCCATCTCTTTGAGCCTCTCCTTCACTCGATCGATAACCTTCAGGGCGTTCTCACCGTGGCGCATGACCACGATGCCGCCGACAGTTTCGCCCTGGCCATCAAGCTCGACCACGCCCCTCCGGATATCCGGGCCGAGGCTGACCGTGGCGATGTTTCTGACCAGAATCGGAGTTCCTGTCTCATGGTTGTTCTCAATAACTATGGATTCGATGTCTTTCACCGAGCGGGCATATCCCCTGCCCCTGACCATGTATTCGCGGCCTGTAAACTCCACCAGCCGGCCGCCGACATCATTATTGCCCCTCCTGATGGCCTCGACCACCTTTTCCAGAGGGATATTGTAAGCCAGGAGCTTGTTGGGGTGGATGTTCACCTGGTACTGCCGGACAAACCCGCCGACTGAAGCCACTTCGGAAACTCCCGGGACGCTCTGGATATAGTAGCGGAGGGACCAGTCCTGGAAGCTCCTCAGGTCGGCAAGGCTGTTTTGGCCGGAGGTATCCACGAGGGCATACTGAAAGACCCATCCCAGGGCCGTGGCATCCGGCCCGAGCTCCACTTTCACTTCCTCGGGCAGACGGGGGATGATCTTGCTCATGTACTCGAGCGTCCGGGAACGCGCCCAGTAGATGTCCGTTCCGTCAGCGAAAATGAGGTAGACATAGGAGAAGCCGAAATCCGAGAAGCCGCGGATGGCCCTGACTTTGGGCGTTCCGAGCATGGCTGTGACGATGGGATAGGTCACCTGGTCCTCGATGATATCGGGGCTGCGGTCCCACCGCGAATAGATGATGACCTGGGTGTCAGAAAGGTCCGGGATGGCATCCAGGGGCATCCGGTTCATAGAAGACCAGCCCATGAGGACAGCAACGGCAACAAACATGAAGACGAGAAACTGGTGGCGGGCGCAGTAGTCGATGATACGGTTAATCATGGCGATGTTCCCCTGCCGGGCTCTTGGTCATCTTCTTTGCGGCCGCCTTCAGGCTCGATTCCGAATCGACGAGGAAATTAGCAGATGTCACCACCTTATCACCTTCCGCCAGTCCCTCCTGGACTTCCCAGATGCTTTCCCCTTTTACGCCGAGCTTGACTTCCCGAGGCTCAAGATAGCCGTCCCCTAAATCGATAAAAACGATATTTTTCTCTCCGCTGGACAGGACGGCGTCTACGGGAATGGCCAGCTTTTCTCCGTAGTCAGCGTGGATCTCGACGTTGGCGTACATTTCCGGCTTCAGCTTAAACTCGGGGTTTCGAAGCTCGATGCGGACCTGGTTGGTCCGCGTATCCGGGTTCAAATAGGGATAAATATAAGCAACTTTTCCGATAAGAGTATCTCCTGGCAGATAAGGAAGCGAAACCATCACATTATCCCCCTTATGGACGAACGGGAGCTCGTATTCATAGATCTCCCCATAGACCCAGACCTTTGAAAGGTCGGCAATTTTGTACAGGTTCTCTCCGGCCATGATCTTCTGTCCCAGGAGGATGTTCTTTTCAACGACAAAGCCGCTGAGAGGCGAAGAGATGGTGAGGGTCTTCCTGACCACACCGCTGCGCTCGAGCTCGGCGATCTGCGCGTCGGAAACATCCCACAGAAATAGCCTGTCCCGCGCCGATTTCCACAGGGCCGAGCCTTCGCTGAAGCTTTTTTCCTGGGGAAAGGACTTCCTGGCCTTAGCGGCGAGTAAGAACTCTTGCTGAGCGGAGACGAGGTCGGGGCTGTAAATCTCGAAGAGGAGCTCTCCCTTCCGAACCATCTGCCCTGTCGCGTTCACATAGAGCTTTTCCACCCAGCCTTCAAACTTGACGTTCACAAAAGCGACATTCGGCTCGGCATAGTCAACGCGGCCCACGGTTTTGATCAGCCGAACGATTGGCTGCCTCCTCACGGTCTCTGTTTTCACACCGATTGTTTGCTGTCTCTCCGGGCTGATCCTCACGGTTATGCGTTCTGAGGGAGCGACTTCCTCTGCGCTCTCCTCCACTTCAAAGGGCTCCATCTCCATTCCCATCGAGTCCTTTCTTGGCTTATCGGAGATTTCGTTGGGGTTCATCGTCGAGCGGTACATGATTTTTTTCTTGGGAGCGGGGGTTTTTTCCTTCTCCACGGGAACGAGGTCCATGCCGCAGATGGGACATGACCCCGGCTTGTCAGAGGTATAGCTGGGGTGCATCGGGCAGGTGTAGATGGTCTTTTCTTCTTGACGTTCATGGGTGGCCTGGCCGGACATCTCAGCCGGCCGACTCTTGGCCTCACTGCCTTTTCGGCAGCCCCAAGCGCCAACCAGGGCCAACACAAATAAGACAACCAAGCTATATTTGAAGAAAACGCATCTTTTTCTCATGCCGACTCCTTTTCTTTATTATTTCAAAATTTCTCGGGTCGTCAGCTCCTCGATCTTGGCAACTGACGACCAGAGATTGGTGAGATTCTTGTAGTAGTCCATCTCATAGGAAATCAAGCTATTGATGTCGGAAAGGAGCATGAGAAAATCCACCTTGTCCACCTTGTAGTTCGCAAAAGAAGATTCCAAGGCCAGCGAGGCCTGGGGGATAATTCTTTCTCTGTAAAGCTTGAGCAAGTTCCCTGCCGTCTTGGCCATCAAGAAATTCTCCTGGAGCATGTAGTTCAGCTCGTTCTTCATGGAAAGATACTGATTCTTTGAACTGCTCAATTCTGAAAGCGACTCTGCCAAAAGCTTTGCCTGCTTTCTCTTTTGATAAAGAGGAATCTCAAAGCCGACCATGATTTCGTACATGTCTTTGATTGGACCCTTGAAATCTTTCCCGGCCTGAACCATGAAGTTAGGGAAGAATTCCTTTTTTGCCATCTTAACCTCTGTTTCATTCTCCTCGACCATCAGCTCTGCTTCTTTTAAAAGAGGTGAATTCTTTTTGGCTTCCTCAATAAGTTCTGTCAGTCCCGCCTTGAGCTCGTAAAACTCTATTTCCAAAGGAACTCCCAGGGGCCTTTCTGGAGGAAAGTCAAGCAGGGAATTGATATTGGCTTCTGTCACCCTCAGCATTTGTTCCATGGATATCGTCATTTCTTCGATCGCCGAGATCTCAACCTGAGCCTTGAAGAGGTCGGATTGAATTCCTTTTCCGACCGAATACTTGACTTCTGCGGCCTTAAAGGCATTTTCCAAGACCTCTTTTTTCTTTCGCAAGAGCTCGAGGGATCTATTGTAGAAGAACAGCCTTGAATAGAGCTCTTTGACCTGGCGGACGATCAAGAGCCTGGAAGCCTTGAGACGCTCCTCGGCTTGGAGAGCGCCTTTCAGGGCTATTTCGCTTTTCAGGCGGAGCTTTCCCGGAAAGGGGAAAGCCTGGGAGATGAAAAATCCCACTCCGCTCATCATCTCCTCTCCCACAGAGAATCGATCAAGGCCCACATTCTTCAGACTGAAACCCAAGACCGGGTCAGGGAGAGCTCCTTCAGCTGAAACTCTTGATTTCTGGGCATCGGTAACGTCTTGAAGAGATTTGATTTGAGGATTTCTTTCCAGAGCAAAGTTGACCAGTTGATCGAGGCTTAAATTTTCGCCCTGGCTGTAGCCATTCAGGGATAGAGAAACGATAAGCGCCAAAATGAGGCTAATTCTCATGATTTCCTCCTGAGTGATGAATGGCAATGAAAGGTTTGGTATGGAGTTTATCTATATTTTGGACGCGAGGCCCGGAGAGAATATCGCAAAGGGAATGAGACCTTTTGCCAAAAGGTCTCTCTTGGGGAAAAAGGGCCACGATCAAAAAAGGAATGATGAGAATGAACCTGACAATTTCGTAAAAATGATATTTCCTGTGAGGAATTCCCTTTTCTCCGTATAGCAACCTTTGGATCCTTTCAAAGTCAAAGTCTGCGAACGAAAGTCCGACAACGCTCTTCATAATCGCAAAGTTTCTCCTCTTTACATTGAGAAGGGCGGAGACAAGAACAAACTGGGAGATGGAAGAGCGAACAACAAAGTCATCAGCGATAAACTCGGAAGATTTATTGAGTGCTGAATTAATTTTTCTTAAAAGCGGAATAAAGAAGAACAGATTGGACAAAAAATAAATGACCATGCTTCTGAGGCAATCCTTTCTTCGGCGATGGCTCTCTTCGTGAAGAAGAACGGCCTTCACTTCTTCGTCCGGAAGGGATTTTATAAGCTCTGCGGAGACGAAGATTTTGGGACACAGAATTCCTGAGGTGAAGGCGAAGCTCAATCCACCCGCAAAGAGGACGACATAATGTTCTTTTATCGATAGCTCCTTAAGGAGTTTATTCATTCTCGGAGGAAGCGGGGCTTTCTCCAAGGAGCGAGAATAAGCGCGGGTTTTCGAAAGCTGAGAGATGCTTTTGAGGAACGAGTTGACAAAAAGGCCTAAAAAGGATAGCGCCAGAAGATTTTTGAAAGTCAACAAGACCTTTTTTGAGAGCGTGAAAAGTTTAAAACATTCTCTTGCGCAAGGCTCAAAGAGCATATTGAGGAAGTTTTGATGAGGAAGAGTCAAATGGATGGAAAGGCTGAAGAGGAGCAGTGATGCAGAGACAAGCGATAAAAAGAGAAGAAGATTATTTGATAAAGAGTAACTTCTGATCCCTTTATTCATCGAGACTGGCCTTTTTTCTTTTCAATTTGACTGATAATTTCATTGATTTCAGATTTATCCATGCCGGAGAGAATATCGACAAAAGCCGAAATCGCTGGAGAAGGAGCCATTTCATAGATGCCTTTGATCATAGTCGAAGCAACTTGATGTTCAAACTCCTCCTTTTTCATCGAAGGGTAGTAGAGAAAAAGGCTCTCCCCTCTTTTTCTCAGGGCAGATCCTTTTTTAACCATCCTGTCAAGAACAGTCAGGGTTGTGGTGTAGGCCAGCTTTCGTCCCTTCAACATCCTCTGATGAATTTCTCTCCCCGGGATTCCTTGATTTTCCCAGAGAATATCAAGGATGGCCCTCTCCAGCCGCCCGATGATCTTCTCCAGGCCCTGTTCTGATGACTTAAATATAATTTTCATTGAATGTCTATCGAATTAATAGAATTTATAAGATATGCGACTATTTGTAGAATGTCAAGAGTTTTTGGGTCAAATTTTTCCTCTCTGATTCCAATTTCGGCGTAGAACTCCCAAAAGATAAAGTTTGAAAAGATTTAAGAGCCAATGAATTTGTCGAGAATAAATTTTTGTCCAGCCAAGTGGGGAACCCCTGCAACTGCGGCCGTTGCGGGGAGCAAGACGTGCCACCCCTTGTTAATCATTGGCGACCACTGAATTGGAGGTGCTTTCGTTCCTTGACTCATTCTCCCCTGGGGATTAATATGAGCCTGATGGAAAAAGTCAGAGTGCGTTTTGCTCCCAGCCCGACAGGCTTCCTCCATGTTGGCAACGCCAGGACCGCTCTCTTCAACTGGCTTTTTGCTCGGCAGAAAGGCGGAGTCTTTGTCTTGAGGGTCGAGGATACAGATATCGAGCGCTCGGCTGTGGAGTACGAGAAAAGGCTGATTGAAGACCTTGGCTGGCTTGGCCTGGATTGGGATGAGGGGCCTGATGTCGGAGGTGGGCTTGGCCCTTACCGCCAGTCCGAGCGTATCGAAATCTACAGGAAATTTGCCCAGGAGTTGCTTGAACGAGGCAAGGCCTATCACTGCTTCTGCCCACCAGGCGAGCTCGAGAGAGAGAGAGAGGAAGCCTTGTCTTCAGGAAAGATGCCGATTTATAGCGGAAAATGCAGGTCAATTCCTTTGGAAGAAGCCAAAAAGAGGATTAGCGCCGGAGAGAAAGCTGCAGTCAGGCTCAAGACTCCTGAAGAAGGGGGTATCAGCTACAACGATTTAATAAGAGGAACGCTCAGCTTTGACTTGGAGCTCATCGGCGACCCGATACTCGTCCGTTCCAACGGACTTCCTGCTTACAACTATGCTGTGGTAATCGATGATTTTTTAATGAAAATCACCCATGTCATCCGGGGAGAAGACCATATCTCCAACACTCCCCGCCAGCTCCTCGTCTACCAGGCTCTTTCTTTTTCCCCTCCGCAATTTGCTCATGTGCCGCTGGTGATGGGAAAGGATAACGCCCGGCTGAGCAAACGCCATGGGGCCACTGCTGTCGACCAGTTTGAAAAGCAGGGGTTTCTTCCCTCTGCGCTCTTTAATTATCTTGCCCTCTTAGGCTGGGCGCCGCCAGAAGGCAAAGAAGTGCTGACAAAGAGCGAGCTTGTCGAGCTCTTTGATCTAAACAGAGTCGGCCGCTCTTCGGCTATCTTTGACTATGAAAAGCTGAGCTGGATCAATCGCCAGCACATGAAAAAGCTCACTCCTCCGGAGCTTGCCAAACTTGCTTATCCTTATTTGAAAGAAGCCAACATCTTGCCCGATGAAATGACTGAGGCTCATTGGAGATGGCTGGAAAAGGCGGTGAAGAGCCTGGTCGAGGGAGTCGACCGCTTTTCCCAACTCCCTTCGGCCTTTTCTTTGCTCTTTGACTTTTCCCCATCGGCCATGGATGAGGAAGCCCAAAATATCATCAAATCCGAGGACGCAGCCAAAGTCGTTATGCTCTGCAAAGAAAAAATGCAAAAAGCTAAAGAATTTAATTATGAGCTTTTTGTGACCATAACCGAGGAGATAAAAAAGGAGACAGGCTACAAAGGAAAGGCGCTCTATCACCCTTTGAGAGTTGCCCTGACGGCAAGGGCCTCTGGACTTGAGCTCGATAAATTCATCCCGTTAATCGAGGAAGGCACAAAGCTTGTCTTCCCCAAGCCCATAAAGAATTGCCTGGAGAGAGTGACTGAAGTCCTGGAGTTTATCCGAAAGACCGGACTTTAACAGGGCTCTATTATGGATAGAATCAGCCGCCTTAACCCTCTCTTGGAGGCTGTGAAGTCTTCTCCTAACCGGATCAACAAGATATTCATCCAGAAGGATAAAAGGCAGAGCAGGATAAGCGAGATCATCCATCTGGCCAAGGCCAATCATATCCCATTTCTTTTCGTGCCAAAGCAAAAGCTTGACCGGCTGGCGAGTAGCCATCAAGGAGTGGTGGCTCTTGTCTCGCCGAAAGAATTCTCTTCGCTGGAGGATATTTTATCGTCGGCAAAAGTTCCTTTTCTCGTCCTGCTCGATAGCATAGAAGACCCGCAGAATTTGGGTGCGATTATCCGCACTGCTGAAGGAGCTGGCGCTGACGGAATTGTCCTGGAAGAGAGAAGGTCTGTGGGCTTATCGGAGACGGTTTCCTCAGTCTCGGCAGGAGCTCTGGAGCATCTCAAGGTGGCCAGGGTGAAAAACCTGGCCAGAACGATGGATGAATTGAAAGATAAAGGAATGTGGCTGGTCGGAGCCGAGGGAGGAGGCAAGGAGCTCTGGTATGAATTTGATTATACAATTCCAGTGGGCTTGGTCTTTGGCTCTGAAGGGAAAGGGTTGCGTCCTCTAATCAGGAAGATGTGCGACAAGGTTCTTTCCCTCCCCCTCCTGGGAAGAATCAGTTCCTTGAATGTCGCAGCAGCTTCAGCCATTTTCCTCTACGAAGTCCTCCGCCAGCGAAAAAACATCAAGAATAAATAATTAAAATTTCTATTTTATTATGGCGAAGGCTAAGTGGTTCGAAAAGCGTTCGAACCACTTAACCGAAGCTTCTTGACATGAATTCAGCCAAGTCTATAGAATAAACGGATAAATAGGCATTTTAATCATGAATGAAAAGTTAGACTTCTATCAATTAGAGAAAGAGATCGTTTCCCTCAAAGAAAAAATTGATGAACTCGAGGCAAGCGAGGACGCCGACAAGAAAAAGAAAATCGCCGAGCTTAGAGAGCAGATCGAGAAAGAGTGGGCAAATATCGTCGCTCGCCTCACTCCTCTGCACATTGTTCAAATCGCCCGTCATCCCAAGCGGCCCTACACCCTGGATTATATAAAAAATCTGACTCAGGATTTTATAGAAATCCATGGCGACCGCCGGGCCGGAGATGACCCTGCGATCGTGGCGGGCTTCTGCTTTTATCATGGAGAAAGCGTGGCCTTTATCGGCCACCAAAAAGGGCGGACAACAAGAGAGAGGATAGAGCGCAATTTCGGGCAGCCCAACCCCGAGGGATACAGAAAAGCGCTGAGAGTGATGAAGCTTGCGGAAAAGTTCGGCCGTCCGATCGTAACCCTGATCGATACTCCAGGAGCCTCTCCCGGGATCAAAGCCGAGGAGCAGGGGCAGGCAGAGGCGATTGCCTATAATCTCAAAGAGATATCAAAGCTGAAAGTTCCTGTGGTCAACGTGGTTATCGCTGAAGGCGGCAGCGGAGGAGCGCTGGCCATAGGTGTGGGAGATGCCATCTTGATGCTCGAGTATTCTTTCTACTCGGTCATCTCTCCTGAGGGCTGTGCCGCCATTCTCTGGAAGGAGCAGGAGGCCATGGCCAAGGCAGCCGAGAATTTGAAGATGGGGGCTAAAGATTTGTTGGAGATGGGAATAATCGAAAGGATTATTCCAGAGCCTCCAGGCGGCGCGCATATAGACTATGAGCAGACTTTCAAGAATGTGGACAAGCACCTCAGTCAAACTTTAAAGAAGCTGGAGGAAAAAACTCCTGAGCAAAGACTGAAAGAAAGATACCAGAAGTTCAGGAAGATGGGAGTTTTTCTGGAAAAATGAAGAAGCAGATTTCCGCCATAAAGGGAACCAAGGACATCCTTCCCGAAGAAGCGAGGAAGTGGCAGGCCGTTGAGTCTGTAACCAAGAGAGTCTTCGAGCTTTATGGATACAGAGAAATCAGGACTCCTGTCTTTGAGCCCACAGAGCTTTTCCAGAAAGGGACAGGCATGACCTCGGACATTGTCATCAAAGAAATGTACACGTTCAAAGATAAGGCGGGCCGCTCATTAACCCTCCGGCCAGAATACACTCCTTCTGTTGTCCGTTCCATCATCGAAAACAGCCTTTATCTTCAGCCTGAGCCTTTAAGGTTCTATTACATCGGCCCAATGTTCCGCTATGACAAGCCGCAAAAAGGCCGTTACCGCCAGTTTCATCAGGCTGACATCGAGGTCTTTGGTGAAGAGGACCCGGCGGTTGACGCCGAGATTGTGGAGATGGCAAATTATCTACTCCAAGAGCTCAAGGTTTCTGAGACCGATACTCTGGTGAACTCTGTCGGCTGCAAGAATTGCCGGCCTTCTTACATCAAAGAATTAAGAAAGCGCGCCAAGGAGGTTAGCAAAATTCTCTGCCAAGACTGCCGGCGGAAAATAGACACCAATCCTTTGAGAATCTTTGACTGCAAGGTTGAAGCCTGCCGCGAGGCATCAAAGTCCTTTCCTCAGATCATAGACTATCTCTGCCATGATTGTAAGCGCCATTTCCAGCAATTCTGCGATTATCTTGAGCTCTATGGGATAAAATACAGAGTTGAGCCCCGACTGGTCCGGGGGATCGATTATTACACCAAGACGACTTTTGAAATCATCTCTTCCAAGCTCGGCGCTCAAGATGCTCTTCTCGGCGGAGGAAGATACGACGATATGATGAAAGTCTTTGGCGGGCCGGACATCTGTGCAATCGGGTTTGCCATGGGAATGGAAAGATTGCTCTCGGTTGTTCCTTTTGAGAAAAAGAAGGAAAGATTCCTTTATCTGGCCTTCCTGGGAGAGGAAGCAAAAAGAGCAGGGATGGGCTTAGTCAGGCTCTTAAGGCGAGAAGGCGTGGAGTGCCTCGTCGAATACAAAGAGCGAAGCCTCAAGGCTCAGATGAGCCGGGCCAATAAGCTGGGAGCAGATTGGGTGTTGATTGTCGGCGAAGAAGAAGTCAAAAAAGGAAGATATCAGCTCAAGAACATGGCCAGCGGCGAACAGAAGGAAATGACTCAAGAACAGATACTCGAAATTCTGCGGGAGTTCTTTTAAAATTATTTTGCTTGAACTTATCTAAAAAATGGCCAGTTTCATGGTTTATGAGTGTCAATCTGGTCATGGCAAATTAGTAAAAAATGGCAACTAAGAAAATAACAGATTGGAAACGGACGATCTATGGGGGAGAACTCCGCCTGGAGCATGCCGGCCAGGAAGTAACCATTCTCGGCTGGGTGAGCAGGGTGAGAGACATGGGAAACCTGGTCTTTATCGACCTCAGGGATAGAGAAGGGCTTATTCAGGTCGTCGTCCCATCGAACAAGAGAGAAATCCTGGCTGAGGCCAAGAAGGTCGGGATGGAAGATGTGATAGGGGTAAGAGGAATCGTGAAGAAGCGCGAAGAGAAATCGCGAAATCCTCAGCTTCCAACAGGCGATGTCGAGGTCGAGGCTAAAGAGCTGGCCGTATTGAGCACAGCCAAAGTTCCGCCCTTTGTCATCGCCGACCCCGTTCAAGCCTCAGAGGAGCTCCGCTTTAAGTTCAGGTACCTGGATTTAAGGCGGCCTTCCATGCAGCGCAACATAAAGCTCAGGCATGAGGCAGCTCTTCGCATTCGAAACTTCCTTAGCCAGAATGGTTTTTATGAGATAGAGACGCCTTTCTTAACCAAATCGACTCCAGAAGGAGCAAGGGATTATCTTGTCCCGAGCCGGATATACAAGGGAAGGTTCTATGCCCTTCCTCAATCCCCTCAGATTTTCAAGCAGATTCTGATGATTTCCGGGTTTGAACGCTACTTCCAGATTGTCCGCTGTTTTCGCGATGAGGATTTGAGGGCAGACCGTCAACCTGAATTCACCCAGATCGATATCGAAATGAGCTTCATCGACCAGACGGACATATTCGAACTGGTTGAAGCCATGATGGCTTCTGTTTTCGAGCTCAAGGCCCAAAGGATAGACCGCCCCTTTCCCCGTCTGACATACGACCAGAGCATGGAGAAATTTGGCTCGGATAAGCCGGATTTGCGTTCGGAGATGGAAATCATAGACCTGACAGATATCAGCTCAAGCCTTGATTCAGAGCTAATCCGGAAGGCCCTCTCTTCAGGCGGAGTTATAAAGGGCTTGAAGATTGAGAAGGGAGGAGCCTTGTCCCGAAGCCAGCTCGAAAAACTTGACCAGAAGGCAAAAGAGCTTGGAGGCAAGGGGCTCATCTGGCTCAAGAAGCAGGAGGGGCTCAAGTCTTCTTTGAAAGCGAATGAGAAGGGTTTGAGCCTCATCTGGGAGAGGCTGGAATGTAAAGAAGAAGACCTTGGTCTTCTGCTGGCGGATAAAAAGGAAATAGCTTTAAAGGTCTTAGGAGAGCTGAGAAGAGCTTTCATCGCCGAAGAGAACAAGAAAGCATTGAAATTCGCCTGGGTCACAGACTTCCCTCTCTTCGAGTGGAGCGAGGAAGAGGGAAGGCTTGTCTCCATGCATCATCCTTTCACCTCCGCTCATGAGGAAGATTTGGCTTTCCTGGAGAAGGAGCCGCTTCGCGTCAGGGCCAGGGCTTATGACCTGGTTCTTAACGGTGTGGAGATTGGAGGAGGCTCGATTCGAATCCACAACCTCGAGCTTCAAAAGAGGATATTCAATATTCTTGGTCTGAGCCAGAAGGAAGTCGAGGCAAAGTTTGGCTTTTTCTTAGAGGCTCTTCAGTATGGCGCTCCTCCTCATGGTGGAATCGCCCTTGGCTTTGACCGGATAGTGATGCTCCTTGCGGGTGAGCAATCCATCAGGGATGTCATTCCCTTTCCCAAGACAACGAGCGCCTTGTGCTTATTGACCGGCTCGCCTTCCGAGGTCGAGCCGAAACAGCTCGAAGAGCTCGGTCTGAAAAGAACAAAGGAATAGGCCTGGAACTTACTGCTGGCAATGATTGACATAAAATTCGGCCTGATAATCGCAAGCTGTTTAGCCAGCAGGGAATGAAATGAAGGTCAAAATAGATTCATTAGAAAATAATGGTACAGATATAGATTGAAAAAATTTTCTTCTTAATAGAGAATAAATAAAAAAATGAATAAGGAGGTTAAAAGCATGTCCTTAAAAAGAAGTTCCTTTCTTAAACTGGTCCTCTTCCTGGCCGTCATTACCATCTTCAACATCTTGCTTCTGGCTCAAACTTTTGATGCTATGAAGAGCCAGGTCAAGGTCTACACCTTGAAAAGCGGGATGAAATTCATAGTTCTCGAGCGGCATGAGGCTCCTGTTGTCTCCTTTCATGTCTATGCTGATGCGGGAAGTGCCAATGAGTCCTACGGAATAACCGGAATTTCTCATCTGCTGGAGCATATGGCTTTCAAAGGGACAAAGGTTGTGGGGACAAAAGATTTCCAGGCGGAAGCCAAGATCCTCGATGAGATGGATGCGCTTTATGAAGAGATGAAAAGGGAAAAGGCCAAAGTCGCGCCTGATGCCGAGAGGTTGAAAGAGATTCAAGGGAAGTTTGACGCCCTGGAGAAAAAAGCAAAGGAATACGTTGCCACCGATGAATTTATGGATATGATGATGAAAGAAGGCGACCGGGGAGTCAACGCCTACACCAATTACGATGCAACTCAGTACATCGACAGCCTTCCCTCAAACAGGCTGGAATTCTGGATGGCCATGACTTCTGATCGATTCCTCAATCCTGTTTTCCGTGAATTTTTCAAGGAGAGAGATGTTGTCATGGAAGAAAGGAGGCTGGGTCTGGAGACTCAGCCCACAGGAAAGCTGATTGAAGATTTCGTAGCCACCGCTTTTAAAGCCCATCCTTATCACCATGGTGTTGTTGGCCACATGTCAGATTTGCAGTCCATCACTCGAAAAGATGTGGAAGAATATTTTAAAAAATTCTACGGTCCCAGTAATCTGACAGTCGGGATTGTGGGCGATGTCAAGGCTGATGATGTTTTCAAGATGGTTGAGGTCTATTTTGACCGGATTCCCAGCGGTCCCAAGCCAGAGTCAGTCAGGACAGAAGAGCCTGAACAGTGGGGAGAGAGGCGGGCCATAGTTGAAGCAATATCCCAGCCGATAATAATTGTCGGCTATCACCGTCCGGGCTTTCGCCATAAAGACAGTGCTCCCTTGGAGGCTCTGGCTAATATTATCGGCCAGGGACGTTCCTCATGGCTCTACCAGGTTTTGGTCAAGGAGAAAAAAGTTGCTGTTGATGTTGGCTGTTTCAATGGATTTCCGGGCGAGAAGTTTCCTAACCTCATTGCTTTCTATGCTGTTCCTGCAAGGGGAAGAACTTCAGCGGAATGCCTTGAGCTCATCGATGAGGAAATCGAGAAGGTGAAGAAGGAATCCGTTACTCCTGAGGAGTTGACAAAATTCAAGCGCTCTGACGTGAAAAACATTCTGGACCAGATGAAATCCAACTCAAGCATGGCAGCTCTGCTGACAGGTGCCGATGTTGTCCTTGGAGATTGGAAGCTGGCCTTTGACCAGGTCGAGCAAATCAAAGCTATTACAGCCGAAGATGTCAAGAGAGTTGCCAATACCTATCTCATCAAGAAGTATAGAACGATTGGTGAGATTATTCCTGAGAAAGGAAATTAAAATGATGAGACGAGAAAGATCATTCAAGCTTTTCTTTATTTTCTTTCTTTTAATCCAATTCTGTGGGTTTTCTGTCTTCGCTCAGAAAAGCCCCAAAGAAAAATTTGTTTTCGGCCCTCTCAATCCAATCAAGATGCCCAAGGTGGAGAAGGTTGAATTAAAGAACGGCCTCAAGCTTTTTTTAGTCGAAGACCACGACTATCCCACTATAAACATCCGAGCCATGGTCCATACTGGCTCGGTCTATGAGCCGGCATCAAAGATTGGCCTGGCAGCTGTCGCTGGCGAAGTTATCCGAACCGGAGGAACGACATCCAGAACTGGCGATGAAATCGATAAGGAGCTGGAGACCATGGCTGCGACAGTCGAGACTGGAATAAGTCAGACCTCAGGCTACATCATGGTCTCTGTTCTGAAGGAAGACATAGGCAAGGCCCTGGAAATTCTGGCCGACTTATTGATTAACCCGGCTTTTCGCGAGGATAAGATTGAGCTGGCAAAAATCATGCAGAAGACAATCATCTCCAGGCGGAATGATGATATCATGGAAATCGCGAACCGGGAATTTAACAAGCTGATCTACGGCAAAGACAGTCCCTATGCCTGGCATTCCGAATATGCCACGATCGAGGCCATAACCAGGCAGGATATCGTTGATTTCTATAAAAAATATTTCTTTCCCAACAACACCATTATGGCGGCATGGGGAGATTTCAACACAAAAGACATAATTGCTCTTGCCGAAAAAACACTGGGAAGCTGGAAAACGCAGAAAGTTGCTGTTCCTCCCTTGCCAAAAGTTGAATATGGATATCAATACACGGTCAACGTTATTCAAAAGCCTGATGTCAACCAATCTAATATCCTGCTCGGCCACATTGGAGGATTGATGAACAATCCTGATTATCCTGCTCTGAGCGTCATGAACAGCATTCTTTCCTACGAGCGGATGTTCAAGAAGATAAGGACAGACGAGGGCCTGGCTTATAGTGTCTGGGGGAACTACGGCGCTTCTTACTTAAATCCCGGAGTTTTTAGCTGCGGAGCTCAAACCAAGTCCCAATCGACTGTCTATGCTATCGAGTTGATGTTCAAGGAGCTGGAGCGAATCCAGAAAGAAGAAGTCAGCGATGAAGAGCTGGCTCGAGCTAAGGATAAGTATTTAAATTCATATGTCTTCAACTTTGACAGCAGGGCCAAGGTGGTCAACCGGATGATGAGCTATGCCTATTATGGCTATCCCCTCGATTTCATCGATAAAGTCAAGGAAGGAGTGGAGAAGGTAACCAAGGCAGATGTCCTGCGGGTTGCAAAAAAATACCTCCGGCCTGACAAAGTCCAGATTCTTGTGGTCGGAAAGCAGGAGGATTTCGACAAGCCTCTCTCAACACTGGGAAAAGTCAACGTCATCGATATCACCATCCCTCCTCCTAAGGCTGAGAAGAAATAAGGCAGCAAAAAATAAAAAGTTATTCTGCCGAATATCGCGGAGAAAATATGAGCCCTTGCTTCTGGTTTGATTATACGGCTATCGGCAGCCGATAACTGTCAGGCTTGATGTCCCTGCTGAAGACGCTTCAGCGGCCTTGTCTCGGCGATGAAAACTCCGATGATGGCAAGGATTACAAAGAGAAAGGCTCTCCACAGCGCTGCCAAGCCCATCTTACCCATGAGCTGAGCGAAAGAGAGCAGAGCGCTCCCTTCTCGAGCCAAGACATTTCCTAAAAAAGTATTCGAAACAGCATAAAGAAGGCCAATCAGGGCTCCGCATATTATGCCCAAGAGAATGCGTTTCAATAAAACCGCGCCTCTTGCCCAAGAGGCCGCTGCTGCAGCTACAAAGATAGGGGCCCAGAGAGATAGCCACCAGATGCTGCCGAACCTTGGTATGTGCCCGAAAAGCTTGAAGTAAACCAGGTCAATCGAAACGAGGAGCAAGGCGCCAGAAAGAATGCACAGAGGGACATGCCAGTATCTCGGCTTCAAGCCGCTCCGCATTTCCTTCCGCTGGCGCATGCGGCGCCTTATGGTGAGGGGATAATTGAAGAACATATCAAAGACAGAATGCTCCAGAAGGGCTCCCCTTTCGCCAAAGACAGGAACGATGTGCACCGCTCCTGTCGCCCAGTGTGAGGCCATGAAGCGGGCCAGATCAGGATAGCGGTAAGCCATCTGAATCGGGAAGGCCAGATAGCCGATATACTTCATGAAGCTCATGAAAAAGGCGATGTTGTAATCCTTTAATTTTCTTTCACGCAAAACAAGCGAGGTCGTATAAAGCCCTCGAGCCAGTGAGCCGGGGGAGATTGGTATAACCTGAAAAAAACCTAGGATTAGTCCTGCGCGGAGCGACGCCTCCTGCCAGGCGAGCTCGGGATGAAGCCTGACATAGATTATGGCGATGGTCACCGAGACAATCTGTGTCACAGGGAGAGTGCAAACATGAACAGCAAGGCTTTTGAGGTATTTCTGGATAAATGGCTCCTTGACCTGAGAGTTGATGTGTTCTGCTTCTTTCTTGCTCAGCATCCCATTTTTCTCGCCCTGGAAGACTAAATCGCGCAGCCACTTCTCACGAGCTTCGGCGTTAAAATAAAGCCTGAAGGGCCGGACAAAAACATAATCCAGAGATTTCAGAAAAAAGCGCCAGTCAGAGAAGAATCTGTGCATTTTTGCCGGAAGGATGGAAAGCGGAAAATGGACAAAAAATCTCAAAGGATGCTTGCTCAGCGAAGCTGTTTTTCTCTCGTCGACTCGTCCTGCTCTATGCCAGCGGATGAGATATTCCATAATCCTGGCTCTGATGCCGCGGAGTAAATAGTCAGGATTGGTCAGCATGCGGCGGTAATGTTGGCAGTAATCCTCCCTGCCCCACAGCTTGCGCAGGAAATTTCCCACAAAGGGGATGAGCCCAAGGCAGTAGAAGATAAAGGCCGGAAATTTTTTCTTCTTTAATCGCTCTTGAGTTTTTTCATCGACGAGCTTTCGAATTTTCCAGCCTCTGATGCTGCTGCTCAGGATTGAAGACCAGAGCTTGGTTCTTGTGACCAATTTGAGATGATGGTGAGTTACATCAGGCAGAGAGTCGCGGTAAGATTTATCTGTCTCTTTAAGTTCATTCAAAGCTTCGCCCATACCGGCAAAAGCCACGGAGTTTGATTCGACAAATCTCTGGAGTTTTTCTATGTTTCCCCGGTCGAACTGGATCAGGCTTCCCCTGCCAATCCCCTTGAGAATGAGCTTGAAATCGGCTGGAGACATGGGAAGAAAGGGAAGAAGAGCAAGGCCGGCGCGAAAGTCAACAGCCACATATCCTTGCGCAGGGTTCGGGTCGCTTGCGATTCGTTTGAGGACATTGGGCTGGCTTTTGCAGGTCCACCATTCATACTGGCGCGCCAGCTCTGCGGCTCCCATCTCATGCATAAGCTGCAGAAGGTTTGCCATGAAGGCTCGCTTTGCCCGATACTCTGGGGAGCCGAGCCCTTCCCCGCTTTTTCCGAGTTTCCATTTCAGCCTGGCATCGAGGTTGTCATCGACCTCGAACCGCCACATCCGCCCTTCTATCCATTCGCTGATTTCTCCGCAGCTTCCCAGGGCAGGGTCAACGAATGTGGCCAGGATGTTGACGACTGCACTTTCCGAGCCAAGCCTCAGCTTTGCGCCTTGATGGATGAATTTCTGCCATAAAGCGCCAGCCCGGACTGCATCAGGATTGACCTGAGGCGAGAAGTGGCCTTGAAAGCTAAAGCTATAAATAAAGTTGCGGAACCATTTCTGGAATCCTTTGGCAGGGACGAAAATCTTCATGGCATAGGATTGGCCATTTTTTATTCCTTCAAGCGGGCCGTCAGGGGCTTTGATATCCAGGGCTTTTACCCTGTAAACCTGACCCGCATAGCCGCCGCCGACAAAGTCTTCCACTTCCAACTTTACCCGCCCGATTCTCGCCGGCACGATGCCTTTAATCTCATAAGAAAGCTCAGTGCCACGGTCATAGCGTTGGATGCGAAAAGGACGGATGATTTTCTGGCTTCGAAAGACTTCTTCTAATTGGCGGCAGGTTTGAACCGAGTATTCAATTCCCATTCACAAAACCTTGGTCAGGGGCAGGAAATTTACTCTTTTCTTGGCTGGTTTCTTCAATTTTCTAAAGAGAAGCTTATAACAGAGCAAAGATGGGTTGTCAATCAAGAGCAATGCTGTTGGACAAAGCCCTTGAAATATCTTTGCTTGCTCTCATAAGTTTGGTTTATTTTTGAAATTAAATTTTATCTCTGACCAGCCATCCGAGCTGAAAACAATTTGTAGATCAGCTTTTTATGCGGTTCAGTTGAATTTTCGTACGACCTCAATACGCGCTCCAGACCGTCGCAGAGTTTGATTGCGGTATCAAGGTAAGACTTATTTGCTGCACTTATCGAAGGTTCGGGTAAAGAGACGAGTTTTCCCTGGTCCTGAAGCTTTCTTCGTTCGTGAATCGTATGAATTGCCATGAGCGCGAGCCGGATATGAGAAGCCTCATAGCTCTCTTCAAGTCCTTCGGCGATTAAATCTTCGTGCAGGGTTTTGAGCTTATTTGCCCTCTCGTCCAGAGCTTTCAGCTCAGAAGGAATGTCTTTGGTTGGAGCTTGAGTCTCTGCCGCAGTCAGACTTGAAATTTTGTTAGGGAATAATTTACTGGGTTTCGTATCTCCCAGGAAAATCTCGATTCTTGCCACTTCCGGTGTCTCATCATAGGGCAGGAAAATTGAATTTTTATTAAACGACTTCCATCTCTGACCGTTAATTCTGACCGAAGTGATCGGACCGCTGCCTGAAGTTGAAAGATAAAGCTTCTTCTTCCCGAAGCGGATTGGGTCAAGCTGCTGGAGTTCGGTGATTTTCGGCGGGATATGGGGAATCAGAGTTAGGCCTTCGACGCTGTAAAGATACTCGAACAGTCCCCGGATGAACCCCGCTGCAGGCCCAAAGGTATCGTAGCAGAGGTTGATTGCCTCCTTGGGTTGATAGACGTCGCTCCCGAATTTTGTCAATGGATTATCCATCCGGAATTTTCGGGCAAAGGTGAGCAATCTTTGCATCGACCTTTGGGCATCCTCAAACTTTCCCAGCCGGTAGTAGCCAAGCATCATCCTTGCTTCGCAGGTCGACCAGTGTCCGCCATTGACCCAGGTGCCAAAAGCCCAGAGTCCTTCTGGCTTTTCGTACATATCGTCGAGCGAGGGGTAATTAGGAATAATAAAGTCATAAGGCCGAAGCCCGGAGATGGAGGATATTTTCTCATAAATCTTTTGTGCCTGACGGTCATCGGCGACACGAAAGGCGATGGCGTCATGGTTCGGGGAAGCCTCAAAATAGCCGTGTTGATTTGCATTGAACACACCGTGCTTTGTTCCGTCCGGGTCTAAAGACTTGATGAAATAACCTTCTTTGGTAAGGAGAAGCGGAAGCCCTTTCTTGGCAAGATTCCGCCTTTGAGTGTAGAGCTTCACCTTACCCTTGAAACCGGCGAGTTTTTCCAGCTCGATGAGCCTATCCAGGGCAGCGACATAATTAATTGAAAGCCCGGAAAGATAGGCGGGGCCATAGCTTCCATCCGCTTTCTTCCAGCCGGCATAGCTCGGGGCAAGAAGGTTGGCTGCCGGACCGACCAGAAAAAGATTATTCTTTGGGTCGCGGCGAGTTTCGATAAAATTGGCGCATCGTTCGAGCATGGGCAGGTAATGAGCGATAGCCTTTGAATCGCGGCTTATTAAAAGCATCTCAGCCTGCATGATGATTCCGGCAGCAGTGAACTCAAACCCCCAGTCGTGAATGTCCGTGCGGCCGTCGCCCTGCTTGAAGATGACCCAGCCAGGAGCTGCACAATCGCAGAGGCTCCCGTCCGGAGCGACGATTTTTCCCGGGCCTCCTATCCTTTTGCCGTCGCCTATCTGGTTAAACCATAGGTCCTGGGAGTTTTGGAGAAAGGTAAGGTAAGGCTCCTCAAGAAAGGGAAGGGCACAGTAAGTCGTGCCGAAGCTGTTCTGGATCCACCAGGCTTTCCAGGTTGGACCTTCCATGAAGCCATTCCAGTCAGACATGTAGAGCATGGAGATGTTCTGAAATTCTGGGTCTGGCTCGAACATGCGGCGCGCAATGTCCAGGAGTCCAAGATAATCGACATCTCCCCTGCCCTGGAAATGCTTGCCTTCGAACTGATTTGAGGCGCTGAATGAAAAAGTGCAAATTGCGACAAGAAGCAGTCCGATTGCAAACGCAATTGTCTTGAAAAATCGCTTAATTCTGCGGGAAGGCATCCGTTTTTAAGTTTCGATTAGCTCTGTTCAGAAAAATATCGGCAATAGCTGCAGCGACTATCGAGGATTAAAAACACCCAAGAAGAGCAAGGCTATTCTCCAATCCCTCCTTCATGCTTCTATGACCACCTTTATTCCCAGCAAGGCGCTTATCGTCTCCACGGCCTTCTTGTGGTCGCCGAAGAAAGTCACTCTGTGCCAGCCGAACCGGTCCCATTCGCTCATCAGTTTGTTTATATCGCCTTTCACTTCTGCCGCGAGCTTGGTGCGGCAGGCTTTGTCTTCATCGACGTTGCCCACAGTTTTGCTCTGGTGCATGATTAATTCTTTTCGCTCGGTGTTGAATTCAATGTTTGTCGTCGTCTCTCCGACCGGCATCAGCGAGCGGACTGCCGCCCCTTTGCGGTCTTCTGAGTGGGAGCGGATATGATAGGGATTGGATGGGCCTTTGGGGCCAAAGACCTTGTTGGTGGCAACGCAGTGGGCATAGATGATCTGGTTGGTCGAGGTGTCGATGACCGGGTCGGAGATATATCCCGGACGGCCGACAAGATAGGTCATCATCAGCATCATCATCGTTGAGGGCAAATCTCCCTCGCAGGCACCGACAAGCCCGTCATTGTTGAACTGGAAGAAGCCAAGACAGGGATAAGCCTGGAGCTTTCCGCCATAGTATAAGCCCAAGCAGTCCACGGCGATGGCCGGCGCTTTGTATTTTTCAAGAAGACTTTTCATGGCCAGGTACATGGCACCGGATTTCTCAATCTCTTCTGTGCTGGGCTCGATAACCTTTTCTGCGTTCTGAATCCAGTGCTTTGCCCATTGAGCTCCTTGAGTGCGGTCAGCCTGTTTGTAGGCATCGTTGAACTCCTGGGAGAAAATCTGCTTGACTTCTGTTTCGAAGACTTCCTTGATGACCTTTGGGTCACCCCACGGCGTCTTGGCATCGGTCACATCCAGGACTGTCGAAGAGCGAAGCTTTTTCATGCACTCAAAGCACTTCAGGGCATCGACAACATCCTCGAACCGGGATGAGGAGACCCCGGCAACCTTCATGCCTTCCCTTTTGGCCCGTGCGTATTCGATCAGGAACTCACCCGAGCCGGCATAGAGGTCGTCGACAAGTATGGTCGGCCTGCCTGAAAAAGCAATTTTGTGCGGCACGCCTGTCCAGATTCCGACAATATAAGCTAAATAGCCGTCAACATCCGTCTCGGATTGGAGAAGCTTGTCGGCTTGCTCGGCATTCTGGAGAGTGACAGGCAGAAACTCGATGTTCGGGCAGCTGCGCTGGAGACGGGCTAAGAGCTCTTTTTTCCGTCCTTCATAATCATAGCCGATATTGGGCCAGGTCGGCCTGTCAGGAGGTATATGGCTGAAGATAAGCCTCACCCTTGCCTTTTCTTGACCTGCTGCTGGCTGGTCAGAGGCAAAGAGGCGATTCTTCGCTAATGTGAAAGTTGAGGCGTAGGCCATGCAGGCCGCGCAGCTCTGGATAAACTCCCGCCGGCTGAGCCCGCTTATAATATTCTTATCGCACCCAGATTGTTTATTCATGTCATTTCCCTCCTCTTTTTCCAGGCTCAATTATTATCCATTTTATTCATTAAAAGCAACCTTGAATAAACTGTCATAGTGATAGAGATTCTGAGAATAAGCGGGGTTGATTTTAAGAAGGAAGCAACCTAAATTCCATGAGAGCCAATGATTGACACCGAGGTGGCACGGCATGCTCGCCGCAAAGCCCGCAGCTGCAGGGGTTCGGCTTCGTTTCCGAAGCCGTGGGAGTTCTAAGGGGCATGACCCTTAGTTCGCAGGACGTGGGTCCATGCCCCGGCCGAGAAAGGGAGGCAGGGAGACCGATGAAATCGGCCGACCGCTGTCGGTCTTAATTTTTAACCTTCTGCAGGTTTAGTTCATTATCTTGGCAATCATCCGGATTATTGGCCTGAGGCACTTTCGGCCAATGGCTTTGAGGGGCTCTTTATCCCGGATGAAGTTGGCCACATCTGGGCTTATCCAGTAATAAATCTCCACCAGAGTCCTTCCAGCCGGGTTCGGGAGCAAATATTTATCTCTGAAAGCGCAGAGGATTTTTACTTCCTCTGCCATCGGTGTCCCGAAACAGACGGTGGCAATGGCACAGCCGCCACCCTTGCTTCCTCCTGTATTTTCTCCGGAGTTTCCATTGCTGCTGGCGCTGGCTGAGGTCGTCGCCTGAGCTGTATTGGAATAATTGGAGTCTCCCGCATCATTGTAGGCTCTAACTCGATAATAATAAGTGGTGCTCGGAGTCAGGCCGGTATCGTTGTAAGTTGTGACATTGGCTCCGACTGTGGTCAGCTGAGAAAAAGCTTCCGTTTCGCCCTTTTTTCTTTCTATTTTAAATCCTGTTTCGTCGTCTGAATTATCCTTCCACCTCAAATTGATCTGACTGCTCGAGGCCGCGGAGGCGGTGAGGTCGCTTGGCGCGGTATCGAGCTTGAAAATACGGATGGTGCTGTCCCCGTATCCTGCTGCTAAGTATTTCGCATCATTCGATATGGCGACCGTCATAGCTCCTCTGTGGTTATGGTCATATTCATAAGGATAATTGATTTCTCCCGTATCCCGGCGGTCCTGAGACTCATGGCTCCATAATTTGCTTCCGTTCTTATCCATTAGGACAAGGAAGCCGCTTTGTCCGACCTCTCCGGCCGTGCCGACCAAAATCCAATTTCCATCTGGGGTCATGTCAAAGGCATTGTGGCCTTGAAGCGAGCCAGGCAGCGGCCGTTCCCATAAAACTTCACCGTTCTTATCTATGGCAATAGCGTGAGCCCCTACTGTCCCGAAGGCTATATAGCTTCCATCATCGCAGATGTGGGCTGAGCCACTTGATGGGCTATGATTGGCTATCCGCCTCCGCCAGCGCAGGTTGCCGCTCGAATCATAAGAGAAAATTTCCCGGTTTTTTCCGCCGGCATAGATATTGTATTCGCTGTCGATTTCCAGGACCATCGGGAACTCGCCGATATAAGCTGTCCAGAGGAGGACGCCTGTGTCTGTCAGCATGTCGAGCCGACCGCCCGAAAACCCGGCGATGATCCGCTTTCCGTCCGGACTGAAGCGGCTGTGACGAAGCCATTGCTGACCTGCATTATGGCCCCAGACAATGCTGCCGGTGCTGGCAATAATGAGAGCTGAGTCATAGCCACCGTAAGGACCCGTGAAAAGATAGTTCCCGTCAGGGCTGAATTCGACTTGCCGGACCATCGGACCTGCGCTGACCGTCCAGAGAGTATTGCCCGAGGAATTGACCATATAAACCGTGCCATCGTGACTTCCAGCCGAGATGAGTCCGTTTGTGTGGAAATCAAATCCCCAGCATTCATCGTCTGTGACCACTCTCCACAGCTCATTGCCCAGAAGGTCCGTCATCAATATGTGTCCGGGAACATCCAGAGATGTTGGATGCCTGCCCTGAACCGCTGCGAATTTGGTAAAGTCAGCGTTGGGAAACAGCCACCAGTAACCATGAGGAGTGTCTGTTTTCAACTCTCCAATTTTTTGGTAAGAGCGAAGACTGACTTGCTCAATCGAGAGGTCAACCGTCGCAGTCCCTCCCTTGGATGGTTTGATGTTTCCTTTGTAACCGAGAGAGTAACCTTCCTTATCGACAAGGAGGAAGTAACCCAGGGTGAAATACGGCAACGGCCTTGAACCGAAGGCAGCCTCTATTTCTTCGATGCCTGGACAGTTTATGCTGTAGTTGCCTTGAGAATCTGTGGTCGCGTTCAGACTATCTCGACCACTATAAAGATAGAGCTTGACCTGTGTATTGGCCACAGCCTGGTTTGTGCCGGTGGTTATCCGGCCTTTGACTGTAGCATTGACTGGCAGGTCGCGAAAGGAAGGAAGCCCTGAGGACTGCACGTTTATGTCAAGTGTTCCTTGCTCGCCCGTCTCTTTTATTCTGAATCGAAACGGCAGCGTGACATTTGCTTCCCCCTCGTTCGTGAGCAAAAACTCCAGGGTCGCTTCTTCGCCAGGGTTTAGCTCTTTCCCCTCAGGATCCACTGGAAAAAACGCAAAGAAGTGGGTCATCCAGTCCTTGTTGTTATCGGCTATTTCTTGAAGGGAAGTGAAAATCAGCGTAACTCTCTGGTTCCCGTTATTTTGAGCTGTAAAATAAATATTTGTGCTGTATTCTATGCCCGGGAATATCACCGGGCTGTAGGTAGTGAGAGTCACCGACCCGACATCAATGCTGGTATTTCCGCCGGTTAAAGCCGTCGCCTGGCCGGACGGTTTTTCCCCCAGAAGATGGCCGGGTTCAAGAGCCAACCCGAAAAGAATAAGCAACCAAGACAACGAAAGAAAAGAATACCTCTTGCTTTTCATCCTTTGCTTCCCGCACAATCAGAAAGTTTATTTATTTTTTTCCTTTGATAAAATTATAAGTATCACCAGGTAAAAGAGTAAATAGCCCTGCGGGGTGATTTTTTTCTCACCCTTTTTGAAGGTATCTCTGGCCAAAGCGACGGACCTTTATCAGGTTTGAGCAGGTCGCTGGTTCGCACTATTAGAGACTGCGGGTCCAGAGTTAATCCTAGAACGAGAGCGTCTTCCTTCGGATTGGGAATTTGACATAATTTTTTTTACTGTGCTATAAGCTTTGTTTTGAGGATGCTGCAGGAGCAAGGTTTGAGCTGAGCATGGCTGATATCGCGAGAGGAGTCAGGTCTTTTACCATCGGGACAGCCATCAGCCGGGTCATGGGGTTGGCCAGGGAATCAGTCTTTGCCTTCCTTTTTGGAGCCGGAAGGTCAACGGACGCCTTCAATGCCGCCTTCCGCATCCCCAATCTTTTGAGAGACCTCTTCGCCGAAACCTCTCTTTCTGCTGCCTTTGTCCCGGTTTTGACCGAGCAGAAGGGAAAAGGCAAAGATTCAGAAAACCTCATCGCCAGCAATATCTTCAACACCCTTCTCCTTGTTGTCGGGATTGTTTCGATTGTGGGCATTTTTTTCTCGCCCTTTCTGGCCAAGATCATCGCCCCTGGCTTTGGCAGCGCGCCTGATAAGCTGGCGCTGACAGGCCGGCTAACAGGCATTATCTTTCCTTTTTTGCTCTTTGTCGCTCTCGCTGCCTGGGCGATGAGTTATCTGAACACTGAAGGAGAGTTCTTTGTCCCTTCTTTAGCGCCCGCTTTCTTCAATGTCTTCTCGATTGCCATGCCGTTAGCCATGTTCGCCTACTATACCCATCGCGGCGGCGACCCCATCTACGGTGCGGCCATCGGCGTCACGGTTGGCGGGCTGATGCAGTTCGCGGCTCAGGGCCCGAGGCTTTTCAAAAAAGGCTTCAAATACAAGTTTTATATTAATTTTCGAGACCCGGCATTTCGAAAAGTGATGGTTCTTTTTGTCCCGGTGGCCATAGGCCTTGCTGGCTCAAGGATAAATGTTTTTGTGAACACTGTTCTTGTTTCTTTCCTTGAAGAACGGAGCCTGACCTGGCTGAATTATGCTTTCAGGATCATGCATCTCCCCTTAGGCTTATTTGGAATCGCAGTCGGGGCTGTCGCCCTCCCCATGTTATCGAGATTCGTCACCGAAGGAAACTTGGACGAGATACGCAAAACTTTATACGATTCGCTGAAGATGGTCTTTTTCCTGACTATTCCCACCTCGGTCATCATTGCCTTCCTCTCTCTTCCGATAACAAGCATCATCTATCAGCATGGAAAGTTCACAGCCTTTGACACCTCTGCCACTGCCCAAGCCTTGATTCTCTACATCATCGGCATTCCTTTCATGTCGGGCTTGAGGAATGTGGCCGTGGTCTTTTACGCCTACAAGGATGCAAAGACTCCGATGTATGCCAGCTTCGCCTCGATTGGAATCAACATCGTCTTGAACATCACGCTGATGCGGGTCATGGGATTCCGTGCTTTTCCCCTATCGACAACAATCTCATCCTTAGTGAATATTGCCATTCTTTTCGCTTTCCTGCCCAAGAAAATCGGGAGATTCGAGATGATGCCTATTGTCAGCTATTTTACGGCTCTGACACTGACCTCAGTGCTGGGCGGTTTGGGGGGATGGATTTTAAATGGACTTCTCCTTAAGATGACAGGAATTTCTTTCATGGCCACAGTCTTGCGCTTTGTTTTTTGCGGCGCTGCGGCCTTTGTCATTTTTTATGTCGCCTGCCTGGTTTTGGGCATTGAAGAGGCGAGAGAATATTTAAGAAGGTTTACCAGAGGCTGAGACAGAATGGGAGCCAGCCCCATTCCTTGTTCCGATGCAGGAGGCCAGGAGCATCTTTCCTCTTCTGTGACAGGGACGAATTTATTTGAGGAAGACCGGGCCTTCGTCGATGATTTCATATTTGACTATGAAGAAATTGCCTTCTTCATCCCATTCAGTAGCATAGAGATAATTGCCGACGACAGCCGCAGGCGGATAGCCCATCCAGTTTGGCTTCCAGCAGAAAAGAGGCAGATAAAAGTTGTCCAGGTAGCGTCCCTCGCGGTCGAAGACATCGGTCAATATTCCCTTTCCTTCGACGATAGTGGAGGTCAATACCCAGAGATTGTTCTTGTGGATGAGAAGCTTCTGGATGTCGTTATGATGCTCGGGAAGGTTTTCAAAATATTCGGGATACTGCTTTTTTTCTTCTTTCGGGGGAATGAACTTAACACGGTCGTACTTTCTCATGAAGCTCCTGACTATCTCTACTTTTTCGAGGTCCAATATTTTGACCAAGTAGTCTGTTGTATGATTGAGATAAAGGAAGCGGCTATCCTCCAAGGCGAATTGGATTCTATTCACGTCAGACACCGAGGCGCCCCTATCCCTGAAGACCATGGATTTTTTTACCGGAAAAGTGAACGGAGCGGGAGTGACCTCGCCCTTTTGATTGACAACATAGAGGCTGTGGTCAAGCTCCTTGATGCCGCTTTTTCTCTCGAAAGGCTTCCATTTGAAATCCAGAAGATAATATTTATCGTTATCGAAGGATATCAACGCTGAGAAGAGCTTTTCCCCAAATTTAATGTCAGAAACCAGATTGCCGTTCATATCCTTCCTGATGACCTTGTTCCCTATCCCGTCATAGATGAAGAGCTCACCATCCTTCAAAAGAAATTGGCCCAACTCCCTGATTTCGCCGGGTCCTTCTCCTTTTCTGAGCAGGTTTTTCACGAACCTGCCGTCGGCATCAAATTTGTAGAGCATCTCCCCAAAGTCAGCATAAAAAATGAAGCCTTTCTCAGAAGCATCAAGGCCAGAGGGCTGTTTGAAATAATAATCGCCCCCTCCATCCCGAATCCGTAACAGCTCTTTGAGCTGGATGACACGGCCGGCGTTTTGGCTGAGGGGCCTTCCAGGGTTTTCAATCACTGTCTGCAAAGACGAGCCTGGAATGGATGAGCCGAGACTGAGAAGCAAAAGGATGAGACTCGCGTTGGGAAAAATGATTAATTTCCTCATTCGAACACCTCTGGTAAGGATAGATAAGATGATGATCTGATGCACTTCCAGCATTTTGTTGTTTGATAGACTAAGCGGAAATCGAAAGCCCTGTTAAGAAAGTGCATTAACGAATTATAGCGTGATTGGCTATCACAAACAATCCTTGCCCATGACTTTGATGGACAAGAGAAGATGTTTTGGGAACAGGCGAAGTTTTTAATCTAGGTCGTGAGATACCAAAGTTTGGGGCAGGGGCAAGGGAGATGCGAAAGACAAGGTGGATGAGGACCCGTTAGTTTTAGAGAAAGTAAAACCGGTCATTTGACATTTATAGAAATGTCTGGCACTAAAAAAATAAATATTTTCAATTTTCATGTTTTAGCTGCGACTAAATATTTTTCAAAAGGGAGGATGCAATGAAAAAATGCAAGTTTGAAGACCTTATCGATGATTATTTATTGAACAGATTAGATGAGGACAAAAAGAAGAAATTCGAGGAGCACTATTTTAACTGCCCCTCTTGCTTTGAGAAAATGGTGGAAAGAGACGAGCTTATTTCCATCATCAAGTATAAAAGGGATATGATTTTTCAAGATGAATACGCGGTGGAAGAGGCAAAAGGAGCGACCTGGTTTGAAAAAATTGTTTCTCTCCTTACCCCCAAACAGTGGGCAGCGGCCGCCGTTACGACTTGTTTGCTTCTACTCGTCAGCTTCGGTGTAATTTTTTATTTTAATTCTAAGCCTTCATTTCGCCTGGATAAGCATGATGTCAGGGGGGGACAAATAATAATAAAGCTTATTCCCCCTGTTGGTGTTCCCTCAAAAATTGAGTGGTCAAAAGCAGGCGAAGATGCAGATTACGAAATTTCCATCAACCGCAATAGAGTTCAGTTGGGGTCCTGGACAACAAAAGAGAATTTCATAGCTCTGCCGGATGAAGTTAAGAGTCGCCTGGCATCGGGTGAAAAATATTCTTGTGAGGTAAAGGCTTTTTCTCCCCCTGGAAGCCTTGTTGCTCAAGGCGAGACTTCATTCAAGATTCTGAAAGCCGAGTAGAACTCTATCTTTCCCGTTTCCAATCCGGAATATATTTCTCTCTTAATGAATCTTTGTGGAGAACCTTTTTCTGGCAGCGATCTTTGCCCTAAAAATTGCCTTTACGACTTCCATCGAGATGAAAACAAAAATACAGTAGCCGAGGATGATCTCGAGGCCCGCCAAAGAAGGCTTCGTGATCCCGAAAGAATTGCGGACAGATGGAATCTGAATCAATCCACAAATTAAAATCAGCTCCCAGGTTATGGCCATCATGAGCAATCTATGGGGAGGCACCTTAAATATGCTGAATCTCAAAGATCTGAAGTTCAAAGCAATAATGAGCTCGGTGATGATGAACAAGAAAAATATTTCTGTCCGTGCCCCGGTGATGTCTGTAAACTCATGAAAAAAAATAAAATAGAAGAAGGGAATTTCAACCACCAAAGCCATGAGGACGAAGGCCATGACTTCCCAAGAAAAAACACTCTCTTTCGGATTTCTTGGAGGCCTCTGCATTAGGTCTGGGTCAGGTGGAGCGACTCCCAGGGCAAGGGCGGGGAGCCCATCTGTGGCCAGATTGATATACAAAATTGCGGCCGGAAGCAAAGGAAGGGAGGCTGGGCCCAAAGCAACCACAATTCCGCCGATGACCGCCACTTCGGTGATGTTGCATCTGAGGAGATAGGTCAGGTATTTCTTGATGTTATCGTAAATCCATCTTCCGCGCTCAATAGCCTTAATGATAGTGGCAAAGTTGTCGTCACTCAGCACCATATCAGAGGCGTCCTTGGTGACATCTGTCCCTGTGATGCCCATGGCGATGCCGATATCGGCATGCTTGAGGGCCGGAGCGTCGTTGACGCCGTCGCCGGTCACGGCCACGACTTCTCCTTTATTCATCCAGGCCTTGACAATCTTCAGCTTGTCTATCGGCGAGACCCGGGCATAAACTGTCACCTTTTCCACAATTTTATTAAACTCCTCCTCAGGCATTTTTTCTAACTTCTCGCCGCTGAGCACCAAATCGCCCTCTCTATAAATTCCAATCTCTCTGGCAATAGCCACGGCCGTTGCTTCATAATCTCCCGTGACCATTATTGTCTTGATTTTCACGTCCTTGCAAACTTTCACTGCCTGGATGGCCTCTTTCCGGGGTGGGTCCATCATTCCCATAAGGCCGAGGAAGACCATCTCCTTCTCAATCTCTTCTTCAAAGACTTCAATTCCCTCAGAATGCTCCTTGTAAGCGATTCCGAGAACTCTCAACGCGTCCTGAGCCATTTGCTCGGTAGCCTTTAAGACCTGAGCCCTCTCTGACTCAGTGAGCTCCCTCAGTGCGCCATCCTCGAGGATATGAGTGCACCTTTTCACCACAACTTCAGGAGCGCCCTTCATGTAAGCAATCAATTTATGGCCTTGACCCTGGTGGATGGTGGTCATCAATTTTCTTTCCGAGCTGAAGGGAATTTCTCCGATTCTTGGATTTTCGAGCCTGACTTCGACCTGATGAAAACCGGCCTTTGCCGCAACGACGATCAGAGCGCCCTCTGTCGGGTCGCCTTTGATAAGCCATTTTCCCTCCTCTTCCAGCAAAGAAGCATCGTTGCAGAGAAGAACTCCCTGGAAAAGCATCCGGAAAGATTGGCTGTTCTTAGCCCTGGCTATATCCTGGCTGTTAAACTCTCCCTTCGGCTCATAACCTACGCCTGTGACCTCAATCAGCCTTCCTGCTGTGAATATCTTTCTGACAGTCATCTCTCCCTTGGTCAGTGTCCCTGTCTTATCCGAGCAGATGACAGTCGTGCAGCCCAGAGTCTCCACAGCAGGCATTTTTCTCACCAGGGCATTTCTCTTGGCCATCTGGTGCATGCCGATGGCCAGAGCGCCGGTGACAATGGCAGCCAATGCTTCAGGAACAGCTGCCACAGCCAGGGCAACGGCAAACATCACCATAGAGATGATAAATTTCATGTCGAGCTTGCCGGTCAGGGCTTCTCTCACGATGCTTATTCCGGCAACGGAAAAACATATCGACAAAGAAATTATGCCCAGCCATTTGCCGATTTCCGCTGTTCTTTTCTCAAGCGGAGTCTTCTTTGGCTCGGCTAAAGTCACTTCTTCGGCAATCTTGCCAAACTCGGTGTTCATTCCTGTCGAGGTGATAACGGCCTTGCTTCTGCCGTAGGTGACAACAGTCCCGGCAAAGACCATGTTCTTTCTATCGAACACGGGCACATCCTTTTCGAGCGGCTTAGCGTCTTTCATCACTGGAAATGACTCTCCGGTTAAAGTGCCCTCATCGCATTGCAACGATTGTTCTTCAATTATTCTGGCATCAGCAGGAATCTTGTCCCCTGCTTCAAGAAGCAGGATATCGCCTGGAACAAGTTCCTTGGAGAGGACATCTTCCTCCTTTCCCTCCCTCAGGACAGTGATGGTATGAGATAGCATCTTTTTTAAGTCCTCGAGTGCCCGCTCTGCCCTGTATTCCTGGATAAAGCCGAGAAGAGTGCTCAGGATAACAATTGCAGCAATGATCAGCGCGTCAAGGACTTCTCCGATAAGGATAGAGAGGGCGGTGGCGATGAGGAGGATGATGATGAGGGTATTCTTGAACTGACTTATGAATAGAAAAAAAGGAGAAATCTTCTTTTCTTTTTTGAGTTCATTGTAGCCGTATCTCTCCAGGCGCTCCTTAACTTGACCTTGAGTTAAGCCGCGACCCGAATCAGTCTCAAGCTCCTTCAGGGCTTGAGCAGCTTCAATGAGATGCCATAGAGTGTCTGCCATTGAAATCCTCTAAGGTTGAGAGGAAAGCTGTGATATTCTGCTGCCCTTTCATTTTTAGCTGGCTAGAAGATTCTCCATAAAAAATAACTTTCATGAGTGCAAGGATGAATTATATGGGTATTAATTGTCTTAATCAATACTCGAAGACATGAAAAGCTGGATGAAGGAATCGGGAGGTATTGATAAAAGGGGACAGGCTACTTTTTTGTAGGAATTAGAAACATTCTTTTTCTCGCTCATGATTAAAAGTAAAAAAGTTGCCTGACCCCTTTTTTTCATTAGAATCCCGCAGACTGGCTCATGGACTTTATCTTTACATAAAAAGAAGAATTGCATAATATTAAACTCAACAAATTATAAAGAAAGCAAAATATTTTAAAGGAGAAAGAATAAACATGAGAGCAACATGGGTCCTGACTGCAATTTTATTTATTGTCGCATTTTCAGGCGGACAGAATCAGACGAACGACTGGGAAAATCCGCGGATGTTCAATCAGAACAAGGAAGAGCCTTACGCCACTTTCATCCCTTTTCCTGATGTTGATTCTGCCCTGAAAAACGACAGGAAGAATTCTCCTTTTTACAAATCCCTGAACGGGATGTGGAAGTTCAATTGGGTGAGTAAGCCTGCAGACAGGCCTGTTGATTTTTACAAGCCGGATTACAATGTCAGCTCCTGGAAGGAGATTGCTGTCCCCTCCAACTGGGAGCTCCAGGGCTACGGCATCCCCATTTATGTCAACAGCTCTTATGAATTCACCAGGAATCCTGACCCGCCTCACATCCCCCATGATTACAATCCTGTCGGCTCTTACCGGCGGGCTTTCGTTATTCCCGAGAATTGGCGCGATATGGAAATCTTGCTCCATTTTGGCGGGGTCAAATCCGCTTTCTATGCCTGGGTCAATGGACGAAAAGTCGGATACAGCCAGGACTCCAAGACGCCGGCAGAATGGGACATCACGTCTTATCTTCAAAAAGGCGAAAACACTCTTGCCCTCGAGGTCTACCGCTGGTCAGACGGCTCCTACCTCGAATGCCAGGATTTCTGGCGCATCAGCGGCATCGAGCGCGATGTCTATCTCTATGCCGCGCCCAAAGTCCGGGTCAGGGACTTCTTCGCTCTTGCTGATTTGGATGAAAATTTTGCTAACGGCAGGCTTTCGGTCAACGTCGAATTAAAAAATAACAGCCCTGAGCTCAAAGCGGGCAAACTCAAACTTGAGCTGCGGCTCTTTGATGCCCAGAAGCAGGCTGTCATCTCAGAGACAAAGCCTGTGGACATCGAAAAAAAAGAGAAGGCAAACGTATCTTTTGAGCAAACGGTTAAAAACCCCAGAAAGTGGTCGGCTGAAACTCCTGATTTATATTCGCTGCTGCTTCAGCTCAAGGATAAAAGCAACCGGGTGATTGAAGTCGCAGGCTGCAAGCTTGGCTTCAGGAAGGTGGAAATTAAAGATGGCCTTTTGCTGGTCAACGGCGTTCCTATTTTAATCAAAGGCGTGAATCGCCACGAGCATGACCCCTATACTGCCCATGTTATCCCCGAGGAATCCATGGTCAAGGACATAACTCTGATGAAGCAGTTCAACATCAATGCTGTCCGGACATGCCATTATCCGAACGACCCGAGGTGGTATGAACTATGTGACGAATACGGCCTCTATCTCATCGATGAAGCCAACATCGAATCGCACGGGATGGGTTATGGAGCAAGAAGCCTGGCCAAGAATCCGGAGTGGGGGCCTGCCCATCTCGACCGGACGATGAGGATGGTCGAGAGGGATAAGAACCATCCCTCAGTCATCATCTGGTCTTTGGGGAATGAAGGAGGCGACGGCATCAACTTCGAGGCAACATCAGCCTGGATTCACCAGCGAGATAAGTCGAGGCCAGTGCACTATGAGCGGGCCGAGCTGCTGCCGCACACAGACATCGTCTGCCCCATGTATTCTGATATCGCCGAGCTTGAAGCCTATGCCAGCAAGAAGCAAAACCGGCCCCTGATCATGTGCGAGTATGCCCATTCCATGGGAAACAGCACCGGCAACCTCCAGGATTACTGGGATGTCATTGAAAAATACGAGCAGTTGCAGGGAGGATTCATCTGGGATTGGGTCGACCAGGGGTTTGCCAAGCACAATGAGAAAGGAGAGCGCTTCTGGGCCTTTGGCGGCGATTACGGCCCGCCTGATACGCCCAGCGACCAGAACTTCTGCTGCAACGGACTTGTTGCTCCTGACCGAACTCCTCATCCCGCTCTCTGGGAGGTTAAGAAGGTCTATCAGTATCTGAAGATAAAGCCGGTTGACCTGAAGGCTGGCCAGGTCGAAGTCGTAAATAAATACGATTTTATCAACCTCAACCGCTTTGACATCCACTGGCAGGTTGTGGCTGACGGCAAAGAGGTTGCTCATGGCGTTATCTCAAAGCCTGATATCGCAGCCCACAGCAGCAAGAGCTATAGGCTTGAATTACCCTCGATTGAGCCGAAGCCGGGCGCAGAATATTTCCTCAATTTCAGCGTCAAAACCACAGAGGATGGCCTGCTTATTCCCCGCGGGCATGTCGTGGCCGGCGAGCAGTTGAAGTTTCCGCTCGAAGCTGAGGTCGCAGGCACAGCTTCCTCTTTCCTGCCGGGATTAAAGCTTGTCCAGGATGAGCTTGAGGCAGCAGTCTCGGGTGATGATTTCTCTGTAAAATTCAACAAGAAGACCGGCCTAATGACCTCTTTCAATTTCAAAGGAACTGAGCTCATCGGGCAGCCGCCTGAGCCCAATTTCTGGCGCGCTCCGACTGACAACGATTTTGGCAACAGAATGCAAAACCGCTGTGCTCTGTGGCGAAAGGCTGGCGAGCACAGGAATTTGGAAGGCTTCCGAATAGAGCAGGTAAACCCCGGTGAGGTCAGAGTCGATGTTGATTTAACTCTAATTGATGTCACGGCAAGGTATCGTCTCAGTTACACCGTTTTAGGGAGCGGAGATGTCATCATCGAAAATCAGTTTAATCCCAAGGCTGACAAGCTGCCTGAAATACCCCGGCTGGGGATGAAACTGGCCATGCCTCGAGAGTTTAGACGAATACAGTGGTACGGCAGAGGCCCGCACGAGAATTACTGCGACCGCAAGACAGGCGCCTTTGTCGGAGTCTATGGAGCCAGCGTTGACGAGATGATTATCCCCTATGTCAGCCCTCAGGAGTACGGAAACAGGACAGATGTCCGCTGGCTGGCGATCAACAATCAGGACGGCATAGGTTTATTGGCAGTTGGCTTGCCGCTTCTTGAGTTTTCCGCACTTCCTTATACTGTGGAAGACCTGACCCAGGAAAGCCGGGGCAGCAAGCATCCCACAGATATTGGCAAAAGGGATTTTGTGGCCGTTAATTTAGATTACAAACAGATGGGAGTGGGCGGGGATGATTCCTGGGGAGCAAAGCCTCATCCTCAGTATCTCCTGCCGGCTAAGGATTACTCATGGAAAATCCGCCTGCGTCCAATCAGCAAAGATGACGACCCGATGTCTTTAAGCAAAATCAAATTGGAATATTAGATTTATGTTATGGAATTTCATTGGAATGATGAAATGGCCTTTCATTGGAGGTCATATTTTCAGTTTATAACAGATTATCTTTGGATTGGGCAGATTTTCGAGCGCTTCTTTTTCTTCCCAGAGCTCAATATAAAAATTATTGCTTCTTGTGGCGATGACCTTATGTTTGAATGGCAATTCGCCGACAATGAAATTGCCTTCCGTGTCATAGATTTCGAGGCTCTGACTGACTTGGGCGATAATCAAGCCTTTTTCAAGGTAATAAGGGCCATGGACAATGATCGGCGTCTCTCCTTCCTTAGTTACCAATTTGAAAAGACCTGTCTTGCGGGAGAAATCCTTGATAAACTTCCCCTCCGATGAAAATCTTCGGATTTTATAGAGGAGAGGGTTCATCTCATAGATGAAGCCGTCTTTGTCAACGGTCATTCCGTCTTGAACCGCCGAGAACTTTACTTTTAGCACGTCTTGGGGAAGAGGGGCAAATGAAAGAATTTCCTCGCCTTGGTCATTGTATTTATGAATGGTATCAAAGATAACAGGGCGGAAGGGGTTTATTGTCCCTGAGTACATAAAGATTTCATCCCGGCTGTTGAGATGAATAAAATGATGTATTCTCGGCTTACAGATAATGGATTTTTTGAAGGTTAAATTTTCGTCATAAATATTTATCCGGTTGCCCAGATAATCTGCCACATAGATTTCATGCTTGCTGCTTATAGAGACGCTGACCGGGGTCGAGTATTCCCCTGGTCCCTGTCCCTGCTTGCCCAGCTCTTTGACGAATTGGCCGTCAGGAGCAAAAATGAACACTCCTCTCCTTTGCCAGCCATCGGCAACGATGAAATTCGCTTTTGAGTCTATCTCCATATCGGTGATCAACTTGATCGCCGAGTCCGGACTTGTCGAAAGCTGTATTTCCGATGCTTTTTCGAAAATATCTTCGACACTTTTCGCAGCCGATAATCTTTTCATCTGTGAGGGAGACAGAGGAGAGTTGGCCGGAGATTTATCAGAAGCACAATTTATTAAAAAGCACAGGCTGATTAAAAGAACGAACTTGCGCATTTCTGTCATGCCATTGATGATTATTATAATTATTTAGAAGCAAATAATGAAGGCCCTGGTTGTTTTTTAGGTACGACATTCTCTTCTCTAAGTTTTTCATTCTTGACATTCCTGCACATGAAGATTTATCATATTTTCAGGTGGGAGAAGCGAAGAATCACAGAAAAAAATGTATGCCCGGCCACCGAATGTGAAAAGGAATTTCTTGTCCTTTAAAACGTAAGTAAGGGAATCTGAAAGTGAAAATAAAGGCAGCTCTTCTTTTTTCCTTAGTTATAGCGGCGTTAACACTTTTCACCTGCTGTTCGTCTTCAGATTATGATTTCTTGCGTGATGTAAAAATCGAGCTTGGCTATGAAGATTTTGAAGGGCAACCTCATTATTCCGGAAGCGTCGAAATCGGCATTGGCGGCAAGCTTACCGTTGTCTTATACTCAAATGGCTCAACGGGTTTCAGCTGGTCAGAATCGGCGCAAATCAGCGACCAAAGTGTGTTACAACAGACAAGTCACACATTCCTGCCCCCTGAATCTGATCGAACCGGCGCTGGCGGAAAGGAAGTTTGGACTCTTAAAGCGCTTAGGCCGAGCATGAGCACGCTTTATCTCGAATACGGCCGACCTTGGGAGGGTGGCGAAAAGAAAGTCTGGACTTTTAATCTGACTGTGCTCGTAGAATAAGGGGAGATGACGTTCTCTTCTCCAGGTTTTTCATCCTGGTATAAGAAAAGAGCTCGATGAGCTGAGCGCGGCTCAGGAGCTCTGTCTCCAGAGCAAAAGCTGAAGAGCGGTGGAGGTTCCAATTATTCTTGATTTCAGGTGCAAGCTGAAGCCGTTCATAGAGCTTGCTTCCGGGTGGGAGATAGAAAACAGAAGGTCCGACAAGCGCTCCTAATTCGAGAAGATAATCGATAGTAGTTTTTATCTCTTCAAAGGTTTGACCGGGAAGGCCGATGATGACATAGACAGTGATAAAAAAGCCGAGTTTCTGCGCTGTGCGGATGAGGCTTTCGAAATTATAGAGAGCTTGGGGGCGATGATATTTTCTCTTGAGCTCCGGGCTTTGGGTAACAAAGGAAAGATTGAGCTGCTTGAAGCCGGCCCTGCGCATCCCAATCAGGATTTCATCATCCAGGGTTGGATAGCAGATGCCGTTCATCGCTGTAAGCTCTATATCCTTAAGGACTGAATCGCGGCAGGCTTCTTTTAAGAATTGTGAAAACCATTGCCTGTCAAAGGATAGATTGTCATCCTCGAAGTTAAAAATACGCACATTTTTTTGAGCATAATTCCAGCGCATCTCTTGGATGACTTGCTCCAGCAGGCGGTAATTTATTTCGCGGCCGAACATCAGGTGCACTGAGCAGAATTCGCAAGAATAGGGACAGCCGCGGCTGGCGATCATAGAGACACAATTTTTCTTGCCGATTCTGTAACTATCCCCTGCCAGAAGATAATGGCCGGGTATCATTCTTTTCCAGTCCACAGGCTCCTGGGCTGGATTAAATCCGAGTTCCCTTAAAAATTTCGGGAGACAATCTTCTGCAGGACCGATGAGCACATGGTCAATCTCTGGAGTCCTGAGCTTGATTTCCTGGGAAAAAGCTGTGGCGTGGTTTCCGCCGATGAAGACAGGGAGGTGGAAATTGTTTTTGATGAGACGCGCCAGCTCTTCGACGCTCTGATAATAGGCTGTGAACTGGGACGAGATGCCGATCAAATCAGGGGAAGAAGCTTTTATCCTTGAGACGATTTCTTCATCAGAAATTCCGAAGCGGTAATAGTTTTTGAAGAAATAGGGATTCTCCATAAACGGAATCAAGTAGTCGAAGTTTTTTGGAATCGGAATTCGTTTTTTCTTGAGCGGCATGAGACAGTCGAGAATGTCGACTTTCCAACCTGAATGCTCAAAAACCTTTGCCGCGTAGAGTAAGCCGAGAGGATAGAGCCTGATTTGAGTTGTGTAGAAATCTTCGAGACGCGGCTGGATTAAAAGGACTTTCATCTACTGGCTAATGCTCTGGCTTTGAATATAATCGATTAGGGCACTCTTTATCAAAAACGATATTAACGCAATGAATTTTGTTACATTTTCATGGCGAGCGACTAAGGGAGACGTGGGCATCTCTTCAGGGAAAAAGATTACCGCCTCGATTCGCTCTTAGCGATGACACAGGAGATATCACGTTTATTTTAGATATCGAGCAAGTTCAAGCCAGTTCCCTCGTCTTTTTTCCTGTTGATAACTCCGTCAAGCTTAACCAAAAAAATTTCGCAGGTGGCGCTGATTATGGCCTCACCGAGATGGCCGCTCCAGGAGTTGAATTGGCTGTCGCCAACAGCGATATGGGCATGGATATAGCTTTTTCCGGACATCTCCGAGACATTGCCGTGCAGAGATGTAATTTCATACTGCCCCGCTAATTTCTTAGAGGAATATTCTTTGGTCGCAAGATTAAAATGTCTCAGCTCGACTTCGCTCACAGCCCCTAAGCCGTTGAAGTATCCTGCCCTTATTTTTTCCTTTTCACAGAGCTCTAACAATTTTTCGATAACGTTCTCGCCTCTCTCCAGCCTGATGACATAAGTTGATTCAATTTTTTTGTATCTCATCTTGTGCTCCTAAAACAAGGCAATTCCGGATAAGGCCATTAGAGAAGCTATACAAAATAGAAGAGAACCTCTTTATTTTATTTCTCCGGGTAAAGGGAAACAAAGACATAGTTGTTCGTTTTGAGATATGTCCGGGCTGCTTTCTGAAGCACTTTAGGATTCAGCAGCTTGAGTGACGGTTGGAAGTTGAGGAAGAGTTCGCTCGGATCCTCTTTAAGCTGGTATCTGAAATAAAGCTGGCTGAGGAGCCAATTGTTCTGTTTCATACCGGTTTCATATTGCCGATAAAGAGCCTCTCTGGCATCATTGACCTCTTTTTCTGTCGGACCTTTGGTCTTCAATTTATCAATTTCCTGGAATACAACTTTGACAAGCTCTTCCACCCGCTTCGGGTCTGAACCGAAATTGATCATGAAAATGTATTCCTCATCAGGAATTTTTTCATAGTTGGCTCTAACTGCCACGCTATAAGTTCCGCCCAACGCCTCGCGGAGGGTTTCCCGCAGCCTGGTTCCAAGCACAAGCGACAGAGCCTGGATGGCATTGCGGTGGGCGCGATCATACTCAAAAGGACCGGTGAAGACTATGGCCGTCTGGCTCTTGGGCTCGATACCTTTCTGAACAGTCTTTTTGACCACTCCCTTAGGAGGATGAATACCCAAATCTCGCCAGAGTTCTTTTCGATGGAGGGAAGGCAAGGCTCCTAAATAGTTTTCCACCAGGGGTTTCATGGTTTCGAGCTTGAGATTGCCGAGGAAGATGAAGGTGAAGTCGCCGGCGTCCGCGAACCGGTCTTTATAAAAGGCATATGATTTTTCAAGGTTCATTTTATCAACCATTTCAACCGTCATCGGCCGCGCACGAAAATGATTTTGAGCTAAGGTCGTCTGAAGGGTTTCCATGAAGGTCATTTCCGGGCTTGCTTTGAGGTTGGCCAAGACTGTCTTCATCTGGCTTGTCAAAACATTGAATATCGTTGAATCGGCCCGAGGCGCCACAAAGCTTAGATAGATGAGCTGGAACAGAGTTTCCAGGTCCTTGGGAGACCCATTCCCAGAAAGACCTTCCTCAAGATCGCTTATGATCGGCCTTACAGAAGCGACCTTGCCAGAAAGCACTTTTTTCAAATCTATGGCATTGAACTTGCCCAATCCTCCGGCAGATATGACCTGGGCAGCAGTCTCAGCAGCGATGAAATCTTCGTCGCTTGCCAAGGATGTGCCGCCCGGGCTGAGGCCGCGGAAAACAATCTCATCTTCCTTGAAATCTGTTGGCTTGAGGATGACTCTGACGCCGTTGGAGAGCTCCCATTCCGTAATTCCCAATTTCTCGATGGCCCTGGTCTTGATAACCTTCCCGGGCCGGGGAATCTCATCTATCAGGGGCTGGTCGGTAATTGTGTCCTTGTAGGGAGTAATCTCTTTTGTGCTTGCGGAAGTAAGCACAGAAAGGAGTTTTTCTTCTGTGGGTATCTTGAGCCCTTCTTTTTCAGGCGCGCTGACCGCGATGACCCGGTTCCGGTCGGTTATCCATTTCTTGCCCAGCTGGTTGACCTCATCCAGAGTGATTTCAGGCAAAAATTTATTGTATAGCTCAAATTCGACCTCAATACCAGGAATTGGCTCTCCCTGGAGAAAGTAACGAATGTACTCGGATACATAGATGTTCGAATCCCTCTTTTCCCTTTCAGTATAAGAGCGTTCGACTGAGCGCAGGACATCACGTTTTTGCCGATCGAGCTCTGATTGAGTGAAGCCAAAGCGGTTGACTCTTTCCGACTCGGTAAACAAGGCCTCCAGGCCGCGCTCGATTCCTTCATCTTTAACCATTGCCCTCAGCACATAGAATTCCTTGGACCTGATAAAACGGCCGAGGTTGGAGAAGGCATTGATGAATGGAGGGTCGGGTTTCTGGGCCAATTCGTTAAATCGCCGGTTGAGTATGCTGTTGTAGAGGCCTTCGACGATCTTCTGACGAAAAGCAGCTATTGTGGCCTGCTCACGAAGAGGAAGTTTGTAATAGACTTCAACACTCGTGCCTGTGGCTTCCTTATCTGTGGCGATGGCAAACAGAGTTTCTTCATGGTCAGGGACATCGTAAGTCGTTCTTGCACGCGGAGCAGGAGCAGGAGACAAGCTGCTAAAGTGCTGCTTGATTAGCTTTTCGACTGTTGCCTTGTCAAAATCTCCGACAGCAATAACAGCCATAAGGTCGGGCCGGTACCAATCTTTGTAGAATCTCTTCAGCGTTTCATAGTCGAAGCTTTCGATCGTTTCCTTTTTTCCAATCGGCAAGCGGTCTGCGTAGCGGGAGGCTTTGAATAGGATGGGAAACTGCTTGTCCTGCATCCTGGCATATGCGCCCCGGCCAAGCCGCCATTCTTCGATGATGACACCGCGCTCCTTGTCGATTTCCTGGTGGTCAAAGGTGAGCAAATGCGACCAGTCTTCAAGAATCTGGAAGGCTGTTTCCATGACTTTAGGGTTATCCATCGGAATTTGAATCATGTAAACAGTCTCGTCGAAGCTGGTGAAGGCATTCAGGCCAGGGCCGAACCTCATGCCGATGGATTCCATGAATTTGACCAGTTCCTGCTTGGCAAAATGTTCTGTGCCGTTAAAAGCCATGTGCTCCACGAAATGCGCCAGCCCGAGCTGGTCATCGTCCTCCAGGACAGAGCCAGTGTTGACAACCAGGCGCAGCTCTGCGCGATTCTCCGGCCGGCGATTTTGACGGATGTAGAAGCTGAACCCATTGTCGAGCTTGCCGACCGTGAGATTGGGGTCAAGGGGAAGAATCTGGTCAAGCGATTTTACCTCAGGTTTCTCGGCTGGCTTATCTTGGGCTCCGGCTGTGAAGAAGACGAGAAGTATTATCAGAAATAATGCCGAGAAGAATTTTAAGCGACGCATCATTGTAGTCCCTCCTTTTTTGTTTGAATATTTTATTGATTATACTTATATCATGAATTTGCGCTTTTTTTCAAATGAGGAGAAGCTTTGGGAAGAAAAAGGATTTGATATGCCTGTAACTATTTTCTATATTTCAGAGTATTAATATGCATTATTCATGAATTGCGAGAAATTGTGGAAATCGAGGGACATGACCCGATTTTTTGAAATCGGGATCGTGTCCCCGATTTCCAGACCATTTAACATCGTATCTTATGAATTCATGAATAATCCAGGTTAATACAATATTGAAATATCGACAGCTCAAAATTTTTGTTCCTGGAGGGAGTCATGCTCAATAGGAAAAGATTTTTTATTTTGGCCTTTTCTTTAGCGATGGCTATTATTGTTCTCCCCTATCTACACTCCGCGGAAATCGTCAAGGGAGAGCTTGGAGCGAAGCTTGACCAATACCTGACCCGAATCACTCCCTTTGGATTTTCCGGCGCGCTGCTCGTGGCCAAGGGCAATGATATCATTCTCAACAAAGGCTATGGATTGGCCATCAGGTCTGAGGGCATTCCTAACACCGCCGAGACAATTTTCTGCGTGGGCTCGATCACCAAGCAATTCACCGCTGCTGCCGTCATGACCCTCGAGATGCAGGGCAAGCTGAACACGGCTGACCCCATCAGCAAGTATTTGGATGGCGTTCCTGAGGATAAGTCAGGAATCACCCTCCACCATCTTCTCACCCATACTTCGGGTCTGGTCCAGGATGTCGGAAGCGACTATGAAGAGGCGCTCCGCGACGAAACAGCGAGAAAAATTCTGGCTCAGCCTCTGGAATTCAAGCCAGGAGAGCGATTTGCCTATACCAATGTCGGCTATTCGCTCTTGGCGGCCATCGTCGAAAAAGTCTCAGGCCAGCCCTATGAGACTTACCTTTATGAACATCTGTTCAAGCCGGCAGGGATGGAATGGACAGGATACAGGCGGCCGGATTGGAATAAAAGGGTGATTGCCCACTGGTATGTGGGGGAGAAAGACAACAACAACTCCCTCTCACGGCCCTTTCCCTACTGGAACCTCCTGGGAAACGGCGGAATTCTCTCCACCGCTGAGGATATGTACAAATGGCACCGGGCCCTTTTGGCTGAAAAGATTCTCTCTGCTGAGGCCAAGAAAAAAATCTTCACACCTTATCTCAATGACTATGGTTACGGCTGGGATGTGCTGAAGAGGGAATACGGCCTGCTCATCCAGCATGACGGCGGAAGCGACCTGGGCAACAACGCTGAAATCCGGCGCTATATCGATGCCGATATCGTCACCATCCTTTTCTGCAACCAGTTCTATAAGGGTCGCCCCCTTTTCAGTGTTATCAGGGATAAAATTGAAAACGTGGTGTTTGGGAAAGAGGTGGCAATTCCTCCAGGCGTCAAGGAAAGCGACCAGGCAACTCTGAAGACTTACGAGGGAGTCTATGCCCTTGCCACAGGAGGTCGCTTGAAGGTCGAAGCCAGGAACAAGGAGTTACTCATCAAGCCTGAGGGACAGGATGCGGTGAGTGCCCTTATCTTGCCTGAGGCTGGCGACGTTTCCTATTACACCAGGGTGAGCGAGCTCTCTGCAAAGATTTTCGATGCAGCCATAAAAGAGGACTTCAATCCTTTTGGAGCGGCGATGGCCAACAGGGAAAGGCGGTTCGAGCGCGTCAAAGAGCTGGTTGAGAGAAGAATCAAAATGAGCCAGGAAAGAATTGGCGCTATTAAGAAAGTCAAAGCCTGGGAAACTATACCCTCTTCCTTTGAACAAGGCGCTGTGGAAACGACGGTTGAGCTCCAGGCCGAGAGGGGAAGCATCTTCTTCCAGCTCATCTGGAGCGGGGATAAGAACATCGGGCTCCGGGCATTGGACTTTTGGCAGCCGCTTTATATCACCTTCCTCCCTGTTTCTCGCACAGAATTTGCCGGTTATGACTTAGCTCTTGCCAGGAACATGAAGGTGAGTTTTAACTTCGACAAAGAGGGCATGGTCAAGAGCCTCATCATCCATGGCCTAGAGAAAAAAGTAGAAGCATCGAGAGTCACGCCTTCCAAATAAACCGAGAATCAACCGGACAAATCTTCACTCTCTCTCCAATGCAGGCCTATCCTCAGTATCCCTTCTTAAATCTGTTTAACTTTATGAATATTTTCGCTTATAATCATAAAAAAAGATTTACTCTGATGTAAAAATGGAAAAGACACTCAAAATCATTAATGAGCTCAGGAAACAAGGGTTAATTGTAAATTATGCTATAGGCGGCGGAATCGCCGCCATATTCTATATCGAATCTTTTCTCACATATGACCTGGATGTCTTCTATCAAGCTCCTGAAGAAGATAAAGGAGTGACAACTCTTTCGCCGATATACAACTGGCTTAAGCAAAGAGGATACAAATCGCAAAAGGAACACATAATTATAGAGGGGATTCCTGTTCAGTTCATACCTGTTTACAATGAACTCCTACATGACGCCGTAAGAGAGGCTGTTGAAGTCAAATATGAAAAGACAAGAACAAGGATTTTTAAGCCAGAACATTTAATAGCGATAATGTTCCAAACATTCAGACCAAAGGATAGAGAAAGGTTAATTAAAATGATGAACGAAGCTGATATAAATAGAGGCTATCTAATCGAAATTTTAGAAAAATACAATCTAAGGGAGAAATTTGAGCGTTTCATGAGGCTCTATTATGAGAAATGACGACAATTTTAAAAAAAGAATTGAATATTTATTTAAAGAAAAAGAATTATTCCATAAGGAACAAGCAAAGCTTTCATTCGAAGAAAAGATAGAAATACTCATCCGCTTACAGAAGATTGCTCAAACCATCCGTCCCTCATCAGATAAAAGTCAAATGGTTTGGGAGATCTCTTCCAAGCAATCAAATTGACTCGGAGTCAGTCCTCGGCAAAGGCGTCCTTGAGGAGTTTGCTCTGGCGATTGCAGGCGACGCGCGGGCTTTTCGTCTCTTTCATCATCGAAAAGAGGCAAAAACTTCAAAAGAAAAGAGCTTTTTGTGAGCGATTTTCTTTCTCAAACTAACGTTTGTCGCGGACAAGCCTCCTCCGCTGCGGATCTCTTTTCAGGAAGTCTTGATAGTCGCCTAGGCCGGCAGTGAGCATTTTTAATGATTTTTGTCTTTCCCCCAAAGGAGACGTCTGGGTGATTTATGGCGCTTCTGGTGTGGCGGACTCCTTCTGGGCCACATCCGTGCTCCCTCAGGTCTGTCTTGACACCCCTCTTCGCCATGATCTACCATCTTTCATGATCGGAGGATGGCAAAATCGCTACGAAGACACACGATCGGGCGTCGTTGCCAAAAACCAATTTCTATATTTCATTAGCTGATTATTGATATCGACAAACTAGCCCAAGATATTGTATAAAAAAAGAGGGGAGAATAAAGGTATGGCAAGTTCGGATTTCTTTTCAATTTCAAAAGCAATAGATTTTATCAAGAAGTGTACACAGACCGCACATGAATTGCGTTCTTCTTTGAAGAAAATAGGCCGTTTTGAATTAATTAATGACCTCGATTCCTGGAAGCGTTCAAAAATCATAAATTATTATTCTCAATCTGTTGGCTTCTTTGAGGGGCGAGTCGAATTTTTCCTTGCGTGTTTAGAATTAGAGGATAAGAGAATAAATCGGGATATACTTGAAACCCTTTTTAGAGGGCTTATTGAAATGTATTGCAGAATCCTGTTCTTGTTAAACAACTCTGAAGATGAAAACCTCAAGAAGATTATTTGGCAGGAGTTATGTGTCATAGGTCTGTCTGATTATGATATCAAACGGAACCAGTCAATAAGGAACTTAACCTCGATTAATTACCGCATCTTGAAAGACATGAAAATTATGGTGCCAAGTGTCGGTGACCTAAGATGTTATTTTCAAAACAAACTTGAGCGTAAGCCAAAAGATAAAAAAATCAAGAAAATGGAAGAAGCTTTTAAATTCCCCGGTGTTAAAGAAATTATTTGGAATTATCTTGATGAAAAGGAAAAACCAATCATATCCAAATTTTTGCTTTATAAGCGCTATTCGGAGCTTTCAGAACAAATTCACTCAAACTTCTTAATGGAGTATGTCGGTCCAAATCCTTATAGCAAATATCGCATTTTAGCATTCTTAATAATTTTGTATCTAAAGTATCTTAAAGCCATTGCGAAAAGGACGCATTCCGAATTTAAGATAGATGAATTAATCGAGGAACGAGAGACTTTCATGGAGGATTACATGAAATTATGGGGATTTTTCAAGCAGTTCTAGATAAGCTATTCTTCGATTCTGAATCAGCGGGGGCGCAGGCCATCTTCACCGACTTAGGTAGGGGGCAAAGTCTGGTCATAGTCCAGATGCCGATAGCAGGGCCAATGATAAACAGTGCCCACGCGCATCCCTAGTTCGCGCATCGTTCGAAAGAAGGCTTGAGCCGGATCGCGTCAATGGCATTGAAAATTCCCCCACTGCGCTATTCATGCCGCTTCCAGTTCGTGCTGTCGGTTGAGCTCCTGATTTTAGGGATAAAAATTTCCTTTTTGGGTTGTCTGGTTTCTCTCTCCATTAAGCCTGGAATCCTTGCTTCAAGCCACGAAAAATATATATTACTGGAAGATGAGGGATGTGAAGGAAGGAAAAATTCAGCCGAGATGGGCATTCGGCCGAAAAGTTCTCCTGAACAGGTGGAAAAAAGATAGACTTCCGCCCGCCTTTATAGATATTCAACTTTTCCTTTTTGTTTAATTTTCTCCAGGATATCTTTGACTTTCTGGTCCTGGCCCTTGTGAGAGATGAGCAGGGCGTCTTCAGTTTCGACGACGATGAGGTCTTTGACTCCGACGAGGGCTGTCAATTTTTTTGGATTATAGATGAGGCAATTCTGGGAATCCAGCAGAATGCTTTCCCCTCTTTGCGCGTTTCCTTCCTTATCCTTGGGCCAGATTTCTGCCAGGGAAGACCAGGCCCCGACATCCGACCAGCCAAAATTCCCTTCAGCCATCAAGATTCCCTCTGCATTTTCCATCAAGGCATAATCGATGGATATCGAAGGAATCTCTTCAAAGATTTTTGCCATCGCGGGCTCATTGTTATTATTGAGAGCATTGAGAATTCTGTTCCAGTAGGGAAAAAGGGAAGGAGCAAATTTTTGGAGTTTCGCTGGGAAAACTTCTGCCTGCCAGAGGAACATGCCGGAGTTCCAGTAATAGAACCCTTTTTTTAAAAAAATTCTGGCCTGCTTGAGCTCCGGTTTTTCCTTGAATTTCTTAACTGGATAGAAGGATTCGCGCCGGATTCGAACGGGATTTTTTCGGGAAAATTGGACATATCCAAATCCGGTTGCTGGATAGGCGGGTCGGATACCAAAGGTGACGAGGTATTCTCCTCTGGCTGCTACCTCAGCCGCAGCCTCGAGCTTTTTCAGGAAGAGAGTGGATTTTTTTATGAGATGGTCGGCAGGCAAGGTGGCAATCACCGCCTTCGAGTTTTGAAGGTAGATTTTTGCTGTGGCCAGCATCAGTGAAGGAGCCGTGTTTTTTCCCTGGGGCTCGATCAGAAGATTCTCCACAGGGAGGCCCGGGACCAGGGCTTTTATCATTTGGGTCTGCTCAGAATTGGCGATGGTATAAATATTTTTCAAAGGAAATCGAGTCATTAGCCGGTCGACTGTTTCCTCAATCATCGTTTTGTGACTAACGATAGGCAAAAACTGTTTCGGCTTTTTCATCCTGCTCAAAGGCCAGAATCGAGTGCCGGCTCCTCCGGCCATGATAACGACCCGAATGTCCATCTCGATCTCCTTACTCAAGCCTTTTTATAGCATTTTCAACAGCTTGCTTGACTTCTTTTTCAATCGCTTTCAGGGCTTCGTCTGTGTCTCCTTCAAAGCGGAGGACGAGGACCTCCTGAGTGTTTGAGGCGCGGACAAGCCCCCATCCCTGAGGAAAGATTGCTCTGACGCCGTCGATATCGATGATGGGATGCTTCTTTGCCAGCTCCTGCTTGACCTCCTCAACAATCTTGAATTTCACCTTGTCCGAGGCATAAACCCTTATTTCTGGTGTAGAGTATGTCTTAGGAAGCTCAGAGAGCATCTGGGAGAGCTTTTTTGGGGAGCGGGCAAGGAGTTCCAGAAGCCGGGCTGAAGAATAGATGGCGTCGTCAAAGCCAAAGTAGCGGTCCGCAAAGAAAATGTGACCGCTCATCTCCCCGGCTAAAAGTGCCTTCTCTTCCTTGATCTTTTTTTTGATAAGAGAATGGCCGGTCCTCCACATGATTGGCCGGCCGCCCAGTTTTTCGACTTCCTCATAAAGGACTTTTGAGGCTTTGACATCAAAAATAATTTGGGCTCCTGGGTTTGAAGAAAGAATATCGCGGGAAAAGAAGACCATGAGCTGGTCACCCCAGAGAATGTTTCCCTGGTCGTCGATCACTCCGATTCTGTCTCCGTCTCCGTCGTAAGCCACGCCGAGGTCGGCCTTTGTTTCTGCGACTTTCTTGATGAGGTCTTTGAGGGCTTCTGGAAGCGTCGGGTCAGGATGGTGGTTGGGGAAGCGGCCGTCCATCTCGCAATAAAGCTCGATAACTTCACAGCCCAGTCTTTTAAAAATGGGACAAGCGACGAAACCGGCTGTCCCGTTTCCGGCATCAACCACCACTTTCATTCTCTTTTCGAGCTTGATATTCTTCACAAGATAATCCTGGTATTCAGGAATAACGTTATAAGCCCTTTTCAGGCTGCTCTTTTCTTCGATAAAAGCATTGTTCTTGATGAGTTCGAAAATATTCTGGATTTCTTTTCCGTAAAGCGTTTCATCTCCCACCATAATCTTGAAGCCGTTGTATTGAGGGGGGTTGTGGGAGCCGGTGATCATCACTCCAGCCTCTACTTTCTTGTGATAGATGGCAAAATAGAGAAGAGGACTGGGGACAGTGCCCAAGTCGACGATCTCGCAGCCTGTTGAATGGAGACCCCGGGTTAGCGCCTCAAAAAATTTTGGGGAGCTCAGCCTACAGTCTCTTCCAATCGCCACTTCCCTTCTCTTTTTATGGCGAAAATATGTGCCTATTCCTCTGCCCAGCAGTTCAACAGTTTCAGGATTCAGGTCTTTATCCACGATTCCCCTTATATCGTATTCTCTAAAAATTTCTGGCTTGATTTCCACTTTTCCCTCCAGAATTAAATAAATTGGATCTCTTCCAAGTTGTGTGGGTGAAGAATATGTGGCGAGCCATTAAAAACATG
>CAZYBE010000007.1:0-114804 GCA_964645765.1 uncultured Eubacteriales bacterium | reverse complement strand
CGATTTTTTTTATCATTGAAAAAATACTTTCGACCCTGAGTTCTATTTGTCCTCATTATAATCTAATATTTCCAATTTGAGCTGGCCAACAATTTCAGAAATGGCCTGAGCCATCTCCTTGAAAATATTTTCATCAAGGAGGCTTCGTCCAAACTTGATGTGGGTGGCATCCGTGTAATATTCGCCACTTTTCTTGTCCACAGCCAGCCACTTTGAATCGAGCCCGATCCAGCGGCCGACATAGACTTCAGGCCACATGTGGTAGGCGAATATCCCCTGAGCAGACATAATTCCAACGGCAGCCCTGGACGGGATGCCTGAAGCTCGACAGAGAGCGACGGTCAGAACTGTGTGTTCTGAGCAATCCCCTTTTCGATTTTTCAGCGTTTCCTTGGCTGTGGCAAAGCCCACATCATAATTGGGAGTCATCTCTTTCTTGACCCATTCTGAGATCTTCTTCGCAGCTCTCCAAGAATTTTTTTCCTCTCCGACAATATCCTTTGCCACTCTTTGAATACCCGGATCGTCAGACTCACAGGACGAAGTCGACTTCAAATACATATGCAGTTCTTCCTCTTCCACTGGAAATGAGATGGCTTCCTTCTCGCTGAATATCTGGGAGCTCGTCTGGATGATCACATAGTCTTTTCCAACCTCCTCTATCTTTTGACTCCCATCATCAAAAGGAAAATCTTTGATTCTATCCGGAGAAACGCCGCTGAGCTTGAAGGTTACTCTCTGAACCTCCTGAGGCCGCTCAAAAGCCAGGTTGGGTTTGATGACTGTGGAGAAAGCAATGTCGAAATTTTGGCCTGAAATCTCGATGGCTTTTTCTTTTGGCATTCGGATGGATGTCGTCATGACAAAGCTTACTTTGCTTGCCGTCTTCCAGGCGTCTCCACTGCGGTCAATCCACTCATCCATGATTACAGGAACAACAGAAGTCATTTCTTCCTTAACGTGCCACAGCTTCATTTCTTTCCCTAAAATCAAAACATCCTCCTTGCCGATGATCTCGAAGCGGCAATCAACAAGAGAATAAGTCATAGGGTCCAATATTTTAAAAGTGTATTTCTTACCGGCTATTAAGCCATCTCCCTTGATCATCTTCTCCAAAGGGGGTCCAAGATAAAATTCTTCTTGATAGGGGAGCTCTTTTATAACTTTACCATTGGACTTGAAGAGTATTTTATCAGCTTCGACCTCAGCCCTGGTTACAGTCTCAGTCTCTGACATTTTCATTCTTAGGGTGCACTCCAAAGGCTTTCCCTTCTCATCTGACAATGATTCCTGGGAAGAAAGGATTTGCACGGGATTTCCACCAAGGCGGGAGACCCTCATCGATGATTCATCGAAATCTTTTCTGTATCGCGTTCCATTCTTCTTCACTGAAAACTCCTGGCTGTGGCTGTAGCCAACTTTTACTCCATTCATGTAAATTCCCATCCACGATTCTGATAATTTTTTCTCTTCTGCTGGCGAAGACTCGAAAGCTTTGAGGGAATAGACTTCTTTATGTCCGCTCCAGAGAAGAGGATTAAAAAGAAACAGAGAGAGAAATAAGCTCGATAATAGTTCTTGGCGCCTCACCTTCGTCCTCCTTTCTATATTCTACAGCGACTGGTAAACAATGACCAGTACTCAATTTCAAATGCTGAAAACGTCGGATAGGCTTTGGCTAAACAAAATGTGGACATTCCCTTTTCTCGGGAGGGGCTGTCCCCATTTTGAAAAAAGAAATCCTATAATCTTGTTTGAAGGATGATTTAAAATCAGAAAGGATTTTTTCTAAAGCGAATATCGTATCTTTTTATTTTCTCGTTAAGAGTGGAGCACTTCATCTTTAAAATATTTGCTGCCTCCTTCTGATTCCAGTTAACCTCATGCAGCGTTCTCAGGATAATGCTCTTCTCCAAGCCGTCGATAAGCTCTTTTAAAGGAGTGTTGCTATTCAGGAAAAAATACTCGATGAATAACCAGAAGAGTTTATCCTTCAACAGATTCTCCCTGAATAATTCCTTCCTTTCTAGGGAATCGCCAGGAAAAGAGTCTTCAAGTCTCTTGAAGATTTCTTCTCTTTCCTGAACTCTTTCAGGAGAAAAGTTAAAGCTCAGCCCTTTGTCTATCTCCTTTTCAAGTCCCGTCTCAACATTGAGAAAATCAAGGACTCCCTTCTTGTGCTCCTGAATCATTTTTTCGGACCTCATCTTTTCTCTCCTCTAAAAAGCAAGATTCTTGCAAATTGTTTCATCATATAAAAACTCACTAAAAGATAAAAAAGTTGCTTTTTTATCCTTATACTCTCTTCTCCGTAATTTTTTTTGAATCCAAGAGATCGTCTATGGATCGGGTGAGAGCCTCTAAATCAAGGGGTTTAACAAAGAATTGAGAGATGGAAAGATTCGCAAGTTCATCGACTTTCACCAAGTCTGGAAAGGCTGAAATCAGGATGACCTCTCCCCTGTAGCCAGACTCTCTGAACTTGGCAATCATCTCCAGGCCATTCATATAGGGCAATTTCAAATCAGCGATAATTAAATCAACCTTTGCCTTTTTGAAGCGTTGCAAAGCCTCTTTGGAATCCTTAGCAAGGGAGACCTGATAATTCCTGTGAAGGATCAAAAAAAAGGTCTTGCGAATGGACTCATCATCGTCAACAACCACAATCTTCTTTTCGGTCATCTTTTCTCTTTTACCTCTTTCAGCTTTAGATGTTAATTGACACTGTATTTTTCTGCATTTTTTGTGCCAAAACAGAAGAAAATTCCTTCGGGAACATAGGAAATGAACAGGAATATGATTTCAGCCATCCCGGCTGGAAAAGATCTGGGAATATTAATTAATTAACACATAATAAATAAATTGATAGCACGAATATATTCTTCTTATTAAGGAGAAGAAAAAGCCGAAAACCAGGAAAAACCCAAACGAGCCTTTTTAAAACCCGAGCCCCTGAAACGCTGATGAAAAAATATTTACATCAGGGTGTAAAACGTTTACACCTTCAAATTCACCCTCAATTTAAAAAGATCAGGCTGGGTGTTTAGAAAACATGCAGGCTTCGCATTGCGAAGGCAGAGTGGTGAGGAAGCTGTGTGAAAGGCTGAGCGGGCATGGTTCCTCGACCGAAGGGAGAGGAGAGCGACCTTGGAGGGGGAACCGCTTCGCGTTCCCCCTTCCAACGCTTCCGCTGCCTCCCCTTCTCGGACGCTTCAAAGCGTCCTGCGACCAAGGGGTCATACCCCCTTGGAACCCCCCGCTGCTTTGCCGATGGGCAAAGCAACGAAGCCTTGAACCAAGCCGCTTTTGCCTCGCTGGGGCAAAAGCGGTGTGCTGACGAACCACTCTGCCTGAGCTATTCAAAGGATTTTCTCGGCATCCAGCCTGATCTCTAAACCTCCAGCCCATATTCCTTGATCTTCCTATCAAGGGTAGGGCGGCTGATCTGCAAGATTTGGCTGGCCTTGGTTTTATTCCCTTTTGTTGCCTTTAGGACGTGCTGAATATAATTCTTTTCGATTTCTCTTAAAGCGACAAGCTCCTTGAGAAAGAGCTTCTTCTCTGCTGGCTCAAGAGGCAGATTTTCCTCCAGAATCACATCGCCCTTAGCCAGGATGGCGGCTCGAGTTAGGGCATTCTCCAGCTCTCTGACGTTCCCTTTCCAGGGGTGGTTGACCAAGAGCTTCATGACTTCAGGAGGAATTTTCCTCACGTTCTTCCGCAATTTGCGATTTATCTTCTCCAAAAGATAGGGCACTAACTCTGGAATATCTTCTTTCCGTTCACGAAGCGGGGGCAATGTTATTTCCACAACTTTCAGGCGGTAGTAAAGGTCCTCTCTCAACTTTCCCTTCTCAACAAGGGATTTTATATCCTGGTTGGTAGCAGCTATGATTCTCGCCTGGGTTTTCAGGATTTTCTCCCCTCCGACTTTCATGAAATCCCTTGTCTCAATCACCCGCAGAAGCTTCGCCTGGAGATTCGCAGAAATATCCCCGATTTCATCCAGGAAGAGTGTTCCCTTGCCTGCGATCTCAAACTTCCCTCTGGTTTCGCAAACAGCATCGGTGAAAGCTCCTTTGACATGGCCGAAGAGCTCGCTCTCCAAGAGAGTGTCGGTAATTGCCGAGCAATTGATGACAATAAAGGGCTCGTCTCGATAAGGGCTGTTGTAGTGAACGGCTTTAGCCACGAGTTCCTTTCCTGTTCCACTCTCACCCTGGATGAGAACATTGGTCCTTGAATTGGCGACAGAGCCGATGAGCTTAAAGACCTGCCTTATAGGCGCAGAATGCCCGATGATGTTATCGATGGTGTATTCTTTCTGTTTCTCCTCCATCATGTAGCTGACTTTCTCTTCCAGGCTCTTGATCTGAAAAGCCTTGTCGACCGTCAAATCCAGCTCGACATGGTCCAAAGGTTTGACCAGATATTCGAAAGCGCCTAATTTTATAGCCTCAACGGTTGTTTTCATATCATCATAAGCCGTCATGATGATGATGCAGGCATTTTTGTTCTTTTCTTTTATCTTGCCTAAGACTTCAAGGCCATCTTTATCCGGAAGTCGAATATCGAGTATGACCAGGTCTGGACAGCTTTCCCCGTACTTCAGAAGTCCTTCCTCCCCATTTTCAGCCAAGAGAACCTCATAGCCCCTTCGGCTTAGATGAGAGGAGAGAGTTTTTCCAACTAAAGGATCATCGTCGATGACTAAGATTGATTTCATCTTTCTCCCTCGCAGGGAATAAGAATTTCAAAACAGGCTCCTTGCTTGAAATCATCCTTAACTTTTATCGAGCCCTTATGTTGTTCAATAATCTTTCTGGCATTAGGCAAGCCCAATCCAATCCCAGAGGATTTGGTGGTGTAAAAGGGTTCAAAAATAATCTCCCTTTTTTCTGGAGGAATCCCGCTGCCGTTGTCGGCTATTTCAACTTTAATCTTTTTTCCTGATTCGTCCTTCAAAAGCGAGAGGGAAATCTTTATCCTTCCTCCCTCCTCTGCGGTTTCATAGGCATTTCGCAGAACATTCAAGAAGACCTGCCTCATCTTATCTCCATCGACAAGAACCTTGGGCAAACCCTGCTCGTAATCTTTCTTCAGAACGATCTTTTTCAGCTCCAGAGAATCGGCAACGATTTTTATCGACTCGTCGAGGATTTGTTCGATAGAAAAATGATTCAAATTCAATTCAGAAGCTCGAGTGAAATCCAGAAGGTCTTTGATAAACTTCTCCATCTGGACGATTCCTTCTTGGGACAGGCTCAAATGCTCTTTCTCTATCTCATCCAAGCGGTCGCTCTGAGAAAGCTTCTGGATGTTCAACTTGACGGATGTCAGGGGATTGCGGATCTCATGGGCGATTCCTGCAGAGATGCGGCCGATGGAAGCCAGCTTCTCTGCCTGAATCAACTTTTTGTTAGCCTCCTCCATTCTTTTCCTTGTCAAGAGAAGCTGATAACTCATATCATTGAAGCTCTGGGCTAAATTTCCGATCTCATCCTTTGAGTCGATGTCTATTTGCTGAGTGAATTCTCCTTTAGAAATCTTCACCATAGCATCCACCAATTTTTTCAAGGGTCCTGTTATGCCTCTTGATAATAGGGCCGTTCCGCCCACGCTGATAGCCAGTCCAACAAGACCGATCAGGATCAGCATCATGCGGGTTTTTTGAATCTCTTTGAGCATCTCCTCCAGCGAAAGTCCGATCTTTATCGAACCCCATTTCGTCGGAGAACCGGCGACTATGATTGGAACCTCAATTTCAAGTATTCTGAGAACTTTTCCTGACACCTTGTCCTTGAGCTTTTTGGATTCAAAAAAATAAACCTTTTCGTCAGCCTCTGCCTTGAGCCAGCTGAGGTTATAGATTTCTTCATAATCTTTTATGAAATCATTGGCCACAAAAGGCTTGCTGGTGCGGTCGTAAAAGATGACATAGATGAGCTTCTCATTTATCTGCGCTTCGATGTTTTCCTTTACCGCATTCCTATCCCAGTAAACAAAAGGATAGTAATTGAGGTTGGCAATGTTCTTGGCAATCAATACTCCCTTGTTCTTCTGTTCCTCAAAAATGGCTTTCACCTCTCGCTGCTCGATGACAAAGATAACCGAACCCACAAGCACGATGAGCAAGCCAATGACAGAAAACATGAACCTCGTCTTGAGGGAAGTGTGGAATCGGACTTTCATCTATCTATCCAGCCATATTTTCTTGGCGTCCAGGTAATAAAAACCAAGGGGAGGGACTTCCACTCCCCTGACATAGGGTTGCATGGCCACCCTGTTCTGTATAGAAAAAAGAGGAATAGCCGGAACATCGGAAGCGAGAATCTGCTCGATTTGATGGAAAAGACCAATCCTCTTTGTCCAGCTCGGCTCGACTTCAGCCTCCTGTAAGAGAGCATCCACTTCCGGATTGAAATAACGAAAAATATTGAATTCGGAATTTGAGTAAAAGAGAGGCTTGATGAAAGCTTCAGGGTCAGGAAAGGTCATCACCCTCTCACTCAGAACCAGATACGGCTCTTTAAAACTCATTATTTCCTCGGTTGATTTATAAAAACTTAGCCTTAATCTTATCCCAAGAGCTTCGAGCTGCCTACGAAATTCTTTGTAGATTCTGAGCTTACTTTCTGTTCTTGGAGAATCGAGGAATAGAGTGACTGCCGGAAACCTGTTCTCAGGCGAGAAGCCTGCTTCTTGGAGCAGCATTTTTGCCTGTTCGAGGTCAAAGCTCATTTCATCGTCTTTGGGGAAAAATCCTGGCAATCGAGGAGGGATGTAGTTATTTGTCACCTGGAGAACATAACTTACACCGTAGGCTGCTCGAGCAATCTCTCCTTTGTTGATGGCGAAGGCGATGGCCTTGCGGACAGGCGCCCGACTAAAGGGAGGGATGTGGCAGCTCATCCCCAAAAACACAGGATGAAGCAAGCCATTCTCAAAAATCTGATAATTGGACCGCAATAGCTTCTCGGAAAGGACCGGGATAGATTCTATCTCCCCACCCAAAAAATGCTCGAGAGTGAATAAAGGACTGAACTCTATGCCTTCCAAATAAGGCTTTCCGCCAAAATACTCTGCATTTCTGACCAGCCTGACTCCGATGATATCCAGCCTCGTATTCCTTAACCAGGAGTCAAAGACAAAGGGGCCCGTTCCTGACGGCTTGAAGAAAAATCCTTTTCCCTTGTCAAGGACAAGCTCTCGTGGAAGGATTTTACAAAAATGCATGCTCATCAGGCTCAAGGCAGAGACAAATGGTTTTATCCACTGAACCTCGAATGTGTATTTATCTGTGACCCTGAATCCTGAAACTTCTTTGGCCTTTCCTTCCCAAAAATCTTTTGCTCCAACCACAGTGTTCAAGAAATACTGGTGATAAGGGAAATGGAGCTTGGAGTCGAGAAGCCGCTCCAGGGAAAATTTCACATCTTCGGCTGTAAGCTCGCTCCCATGGTGAAACCTGGCTCCTTTTCTCAAATAAAAAGTGTATGTTATGCCGTCGGAAGAGATTGCCCAATACTCCGCTAGATGGGGAACGATGTTCAAGTTCTTATCCAACCTGACCAGGCCATCAAAGAGCTGTTCTGAGAGGAAAATAAAAGAATCAGGGCTTGCCGGGTCAAGCTGCATTCTAAATTCGTTGGTAAATGCTTTCAGATGAAAGACTCCTCCAGAGCGAGGTCTGTTGTTTGTCTTTTGTCCTAAACTGACCAGGGGGAACAAAAAGAGCATGAAAAGAAAGAGGCAAAAGATATGGAACTGAGCTTTCTTGACCATAATCACTTTCCTTAAATGATAAATTATTCTAAAAGTTATAGCAACTTAAAGGCAATTTTTATGCCAACTGGCTTTAATTGCTAATTCCTTCAATAAGAGCAAATTAGGAAAGAAAAAAACAGCGGGACAAAACGTTTTTTCTGTAAAATTATTTTACAGGAAGGGCTAGTTGTTCAAAGACAATGCAAGGGGGAAACTTAAGAATGGCCTTTTTCTGCTATTTCTATGATTTTTCTGAAGACGCGCATCAAATTCCCGCCCCAAATCTTTCGGATATCTTCTTCCGAATAGCCGCGGCTAAGAAGCTCCTCGGTGATACGGGGCATCTGGCTGACTTCCTCACAGCCGTCGACCTCCCCTCCTCCATCAAAATCCGTGCCTATTCCGACATAATCCATTCCGACCAACTTGACGACATGGTCGATATGGTCAACCAAGTCCTTAACTTTGGCCCTTTCCACAGGATACTTCTCCAAAATGGCTGCATATTCCTCGCGCATCTTGGTCAGCGTCGCCTCATCCCTGATATCACGGCGGGAGCCGTATTTCTCTCTGAGTGCTTCAAGGGCCTTATCTCTTTCTGGATTCGGCTTTTCTTTCTTGAGATAGCTGGAGACAAAACAAACCTGGATGACGCCTCCGTTCAAAGCCAATTGGTTGAGCATCTCATCCGAGAGATTTCTTTGAACATCACAGATAGCCCGGACGCCGGAATGGGAAGCAACGACCGGCGCTTTTGTGACCTTAAGCACATCAAAAAATGATTTATCAGAAATATGAGAGACATCGACCATGACTCCTAGTCGGTTGCATTCAGCAACAACCTCTTTACCGAAATCACTCAGTCCATTATCCTCAGGGTTTTGCCTGTCCGTGGAGGAATCGCAGAGGTCATTATCTTGAGTGTGGCAGAGGGTGAGATAACGGATTCCCCTTTTATAATATTCCTCCAAGAGAGAAAGGTCTTTGCCGATGGGATAGCCATTCTCCATCCCGATGAAAGCCGCCCTCTTCCCTTCCTTTTCTATACGGTAGGCGTCATCAGGGCTAGTGGCAATCTCCACCAGCTGAGGATAATCCTCAGCCATTTTATGAATGGCATCCAGCAAAGTCATGGCTCGCTCTTCAGCTCGGGCATAGCCCTCGGCCGTTCTCTCGCCCTGCCCGACAAAGACTGCAAAAAACGCTGCATCCAGGCCGCCTTCAGCCATTCGAGGCAGGTCAACCTTCCCGCTTTCCCTTTGGCCAGGGTCATGGCGCTCTCCTATTTTCCATCCTTCTCTTAACAGGTGCATAGGAGTATCAATGTGGGTATCAACGGTCAGAGCTCTGTCGTGAATCGCTTTGGCTTTAAGTCTAAAAGCCTCGCCTTCCCGCTTAACTCTGCAACAGAAAAACAGCACTCCACATGCAAGGAGCAGGGAAAACATGACTATGAATTTTTCTCTTTTCCTCATTTCTCTTCTCCTTCTATAACAACTCAGCACAATGTCCCATTAATTTATTAAAAAAAAATAGTTAATTCAAATAATTTAAAATAATAATTTTTATCTCTGATGGAAAATAAATTTTAATTTGACTGGATGACATAAACGAACTTAAATGTGTTATATCTTTTCCAACATAGAGCGAAGGCTGAGCGGTTCAAAAACCGTTTGAAGGCTGAGCGGGCATGGTATACAAAATGGGGACTGTCCCTCTCAAGAAAAGTGACAGTCCCCATTTTGTATGAGCGAAGCCTGAAACCGAGCAGCTTTTGCCTCGCTGGGGCAAAAGCTGCGTGTTTTTGAACTACTCAGCCTGAGCTCACTTATTGCTAGACTGTCTTTTTTCGTTTAAAATGGGCTAAAAAATATTTTGACCAAGGAGTCAACCGATGAAGAAATTAACTTTCGCCTTCTTTCTCATCTCTATTCTTCTGCTCGTTCTTCCATTTAATGGAGCAACTAATCAGGAACAGAAAAGGGCCATGACTTTCATGGACATTCTCAACCTGAAAAGAGTGGGAAGAAGTGACCTCTCCCATAATGGCCAGTACTTCCTTTATGAAATCTCCTCGCTCGACTGGAAAGATAACAAATCCTACAGCGACCTCTATCTGGCTTCGACTCAAAGCGGGCCTCTGAGGCAGATGACTTACACCAAGAAAAAAAATGAAACCTCGGCCAAATGGCATCCTGACAGCGCCTTCTTTTCCTTTCTCTCCGACCGAGGCGAAAAGAACCAGATTTATTTCATGAATCCGGATGGCGGCGAGCCCTGGCAGGTTACAGAAGCCAAGACTGGAGTTGTCTCTTTCGACTGGAACAAAGACGGCTCTTTTCTTGCCTATCTAGCTGGCGAGGATAAGGAAAAGCAAATCTGGATTCTCCCTCAAACAGGAGAAAAGTCCGTTCAACTGACAAAGCATGAAACTCCAGTTGAATCCTGGTTCTGGAGCCCAGATGGCAAAAAAGTCTATTTCATCGCAGCTGATAAGTTCGACGAAAACGAAAAAAAAAGGATGAAAGAAGGATTCAATGTCCAGGTCGTTGACCCGGTCAAAATCCCCAGCCATCTCTGGGTGATAGACGTGGAGAAAAAAGAAGAGAAGAGGTTCACCTCTGGCGACTTTTCGGTCGAGCAAACCGTCATCTCCGATGACGGTCAGCGTATCGCTTTCAGAGGCGCTTCCACAAACCGCTATGCCACCCCTGAGGACTCAGAGGTTTATCTCCTCGAGCTTCAATCCGGAAAACTTGAGCGGCTGACTCAAAATCAAGTTTCAGAAGGCTCTCTCAGCTTTTCTCCAGACAACAAATGGCTGGCTTATGTCGCGCCGGATGAATTCACCTACATGAGAAAAGAGCGAATCTATCTTTATCCTCTGACAGGAGGAGAGATGGTCAAGATTCCTGAAAACTTCGACCTGGATGCAGGACTCTCATTCTGGAGTGAAAAAGGAGACACCATCTTTTTCAACGCCTTGGAGGGTACAGCTACCAACCTTTTTGCTTTGCCTGCGGCCAAGGGCTCGAATCCGATGAGGGTCACCGATGAGAGAGCCGCAGTCTCTGCCCGCAAGGATAAGGAGACAGGTCTTATCCTTATCTCCTACTCTGACGCGCACCAGCCATCCGACATTTACCTGGCCACCATGAAAACACTGACCAACACTAAAAGATGGGTGAAGCTCACTGATGCTAACCCGCAGGTCAAGAATCTCTCCTTGGCCGAGTACGAGAACATCACCTGGAAAAGCAGTGACGGCCAGATGATAGAGGGAATCCTCATCTATCCGCTTAATTATGAACAGGGGAAGCGCTATCCTCTCATCGTCCAGATTCATGGCGGCCCGGCCAGCGCCTATACTCATTCCTTCTCAGGCTCCTACGGAACCTACACCCATGTCTTTGCCGCCAACGGCTATGCTGCCTTTCAACCCAATTACCGCGGCTCTTCAGGGTACGGGGAGAAATTCCGGATGGAGATTGCCGGCGCGTACTTCCGCCAGGCCTTCGACGATATCATGACCGGTGTTGACTATCTCATCCAAAGGGGAATCGCCGACCCTGACAAGCTGGGAATGATGGGCTGGAGCGCAGGCGGCCACTGGTCAAACTGGACCCTTGTCTCCACTGACCGTTTCAAGGCCATCTCAACGGGTGCCGGCGCGGTGAACTGGATTTCTCTCTATGCTCAAACCGACGAGCAGGACCCTCGTGAATTTTATTTCAAGGGCAAGCCATACGATAACTGGGACCACTATCTGGACGTCTCACCCTTGAAGTACATCAAGAAGGCTAAGACGCCAACGCTGATTCATTTCGGAGAAAAAGACAGGCGCATTCCAAAGCCGCAGGGTGATGAATTGCACATGGCCCTCAAGAAGCTGGGAGTGCCGACCGAATTCATCGTCTATCCTGAAATGCCTCATGGCCTCACGAATCCCCGCTATCAGTTAGTAAAGATGGAGGCTGAATTTGCCTGGTTTGAAAAATGGATAAAAGGAAAAGAAGGGTGGCTGGACTGGAAAGAGATTCTCAAGACTTTAGAGGAAGAGAAGTAAGATTAAAGGGGACCGTCCCCTTTTTTTCCTGGGAAAGAGGGCGAAACGAAGGACAGGAGCTTCTGATGGCCGCTGCGGCCGGCAAAGAATATTTTTCATGATCTTCTCTGATGATTGAATGGGCAAAGGGGGACAAAAATGCTCACTCGGCCAGCTCAGCCGAAAAGGAAATTCAATAAAACTGACTTAAGCCGCCTCGAGTTCGGCGAGAAGCTCTGAGATGAGTTCTTTCACCGTCACGATCTTGCCGATACGGTAAGCATTCTGACCACAGAAGATGAGACCGCGGTCAACATCCCCGAGGAAAGCATTTACAAGAGCCTCTGCAATGCAATACTTCGCCTCATCAACTTTACAGGCTGAAAGGCACCTGTAAGGACACTTAATCGGAAGTTTTTCTAATACTTCCAAGTCCTTCAAAAACTTGTTCCGGATGGCTCTTCCCGGCATGCCGACAGGACTTTTTATAATGACAATATCCTCTTTCTTGGCGTCAAGGTAGGCCTGCTTAAACTCCTGGGAGACATCGCACTCCACGGTGCAGACAAAACGTGTCGCCATTTGAACTCCTGACGCACCCAGGGACAGCATCCGAGCTATATCCTTGCCGTTGAAAATCCCTCCGCCGGCGATGACTGGAATTTTCTTTCCGTATCTATCCTCATATGCTTTTACTGCTTCCAAAACTTCCGGCAAGAGGTTATCAAGAGAATATTTTTCCAGTTGATTGAGCTGCTCCAAGGAAAATCCAAGGTGACCTCCCGCCAGAGGTCCTTCAAGGATTATGGCATCAGCTGTCCTTTTGTAGCGTTTATCCCAGACGCGGAGGATTAATTCAGCTACCCGTGCGGAGCTGACTATGGGCAGGAGGTTTACAGAACTGTCTTTGACCAGGCGGGGAAGCTTAACAGGGAGTCCAGCACCGTATACGATTATCTTTATTCCTTCTCTTACGGCGGTCATGACCAGATCATCGACATTGCTGAGCACACCCATGAAATTGACCGCGATATGGCCATTTGTCATGCCTTTCGCCTTGCGAATTTCTTTCTCTAAAGCTTCCCGAGACATCCTTTCATATTCAAGCTTTGAAGCCTCGATATCTCCCAGGCCGATGCTCGAGATGGTGCCTATCCCACCCTCTTCAGCCACAGCAGAGGCGAGCGAGGAGAGGGAAACCCTCACGCCCATACCCCCCTGAACAATCGGTATATCTGCGGTGATACTTCCAATTTTAAGTTTGGGGATTTTCATTTTAATTTTTGTATTTTCTCACTATAAGGCAAACATTACCCCCACCAAAACCAAAGGAATTACTCATAGCCACCTCGAGGTCGATCGATTCGACTCCTTTGGTCACGTAATCCAGAGGGCATTCGGGATCTGGCTCCTCATAGTTGATCGTCGGGGGAAGCTTGCCGGTATAGACACTCATCACAGTGGCTACGAATTCCACTGCCCCGGCTGCGGCCAAAAGGTGGCCGATCATCGACTTAATGGAACTGATCTTAAGATGCCTCCAGTGGTCGCCAAAGACCTTTATAACGGCTGCACTTTCTATCTTATCATTCAGGACGGTGGAAGTCCCATGGGCGTTGATGTACCCCACTTCCCGTGGGTCGATGCCCGCGTCCCTGAGAGCCTCTTTCATAACCCTGACCATTCCATCACCTCCAGGTTCCGGAGCAGTGAAATGAAAAGCGTCAGCCGTATTGCCATAACCAACAAGCTCGGCGTAGATGCGGGCGCTCCGGTTGAGGGCATGTTCAAGCCTTTCTAAAACAACGATGCCAGCCCCTTCCCCCATCACAAAACCGTCACGATTCTTGTCAAAAGGCCTGCTCGCCTTTTCCATACAATCATTCCTGCTCGACATCGACCGCGTCGCGCAAAAGCCGGCGAAAGGCAAAGGGCTCACGCTGGCCTCGGAACCTCCCGCCAGCATGATATCGGCATCTCCCCTCTGAAGAATTCGAAAGGCATCGCCGATGGCATTTGCCCCTGTGGAACAGGCGACAGAAGGGGCGGACAGAGGCCCTTTTAGACCATAGGTGATGGAAACCATGCAGGCTGCCATGTTTATGAGTACTTTGGACACAAAAAAGGGCCCTAGTGACTTTGGACCTTTTTCTTGAAGCTGAAAATACGCGTTTTCTATCGTGTTTGCTCCCCCGATACCGGAGCCGATGATGACCCCTGCCCTGTTTCCATCAAAGGCAAAGCTGTTTAAACCGGCATTCTTGATCGCCATGGCTGACGAGGCCATTCCAAAATGGACAAACCTATCCATTCGCTCTGCAGATTTCCCGTCGATCCATTCTTCAGGGTTAAAGTTCTTTACTTCTGCCGCCATTTGAGAGCGAAAATCAGAAGGGTCGAAGTGAGTAACTCTTGAAATGCCGTTTCGGCCCTCTTTCAACCCCTCCCAGAACTCTTCAAGCCCCACGCCAATAGGGGTCACAACACCTAGTCCGGTTACGACAACCCGATGTTCATTCATGGCTTTTGCGCTCTTAAAAGTCACCGAGCCTTGATAGAAGCTGAACTCTTTTCTAACATAAATGAAAAATTATTGCTAGGATGGCCTTAAGATTAAAGGGGACAGGCTACTTTTTCACGAAAAAGCAGCCTGTCCCCTTTTCTATTTGGAGTTGGCTTGAGCCAGTTCCTTCCCTTTCCGAGCACACTCCTCAGACAAGGAGTATTTTCCGAGACGGTTGTAGAGGTCTGCCAGAAGAAAGTAGCCCAAGGGAAGGTCTTTCTTCTCTGGCTTCAAGTCTATTCCTTTCTTGACAAGCGAAATGGCTTCCTCAAAATTCTGACCGCGATTGAGATAAATCCGGCCAAGGTAGAAATAACTCAAGGGGAAATTGGGGTTTATTTCAATTGTTTTCTTCAAATACTCAAGCTCTTCTTCTTCCTGGCCTGAAAGCCTGTAAAGCCGGGAAAGATTGAAACAGGCCCTAAAATGCTTGGGCGAAAACTGGAGTTCTTTTCGATAGGCTTCAACGGCCTCCATGGTCTTTCCTTGTTTCTCTCGTATCTCAGCTAAATTGAAATAGACATTGCTCAACTTTGGGTTGAGCACTAAGACTTGATTGATGTGATTCTCAGCCTGGACGAGGTCCTCCTTGATGATATAAATCGCTGCCAAACCGTTATGGGCTGAAGCGGATTCAGAGTTGAGGGAAAGGCATTTCTTGTAATAAGGAATGGCTTCATCATATTTTTTCTGGATGTATTTCATTCCACCCAGCATGAAATAAAGCTGGGAATCCTCAAACCCTTTTTTTAAATACTCTAGAACGAACTTTTCAGCCTCATCAAATTTTGCCATTCTCTGGTAGCAGAGACCAATGTTGAGGACCGTGAAGACATCATCTGGCTTCCGCTCCAGAGCTTTTTCAAAGCAAGAGATCGCTTCCTTAAAATTTTCTTGCTTATAATAGATATTTCCGAGGGAAAAGTAAGCATCGGTTATTTCCGGGTCATCGGCTATGATTTTTTCTATGATTTTTATCGATTCCTCAGCTTTGCCGCTCAGCCCCAGCTCCCGTGCCCTGGAAAGCTCGTTAAAAACAACAATCTTCTCTTTGGGACTGGCAAGTTTCTTCCCTTTTAATTTGGCTGGGTCGGTGAATGACCCGATATATCCAAGGGCAGCAAGCTTTTCCCTTGTCTCCTCGTCGATTTTCTTGTAGTCAAGCTCATAGGCATTCTGGCTGAATTTCTCCATGAATTTTGAAGCTTCAGTATTGAACTCGGCCAAAATCTTCTTTTCGGAAGAGGCCAGGTTTTTCTCTTCTTTCGGGTCTTTGGTCAAATCATAGAGTTCTGGCTCAGGTGCGATAATCAATTTATATTTATCATCCTGAATGGTCCTAAGCTCAGACCACCCATAGTGGAAACGAGGATAGAAAGTTTCTGAATAGGCATGGCTTTGAAACTTCTTTTCGGGTTCAAAAAACAAGGGAAGAAGGTTCTTTCCCTGTACCTGAGGGGGAACAGCAATTCCCTCCATCTCCAGCATGGTGGGCATGACATCGATCAAGGAAACAATTTGAGAAGAGGAAATTCCCTGAAGTTTTTCAAATGGCGTGACAAAAATGAGAGGAACATGGATGCCCTCTTGGTAGACAAAAAAGCCATGGGTTGATTCCCGGTGTTGACCAAGGCTCTCTCCATGGTCTGAGGCGAAAACAAGAAAAGAATTCTGGATGAGATTATTCTCTTCGAGAAATTTCCAGAGCCGGCCTAGCTGTGAGTCGGCAAAGGCAATCTCCCCTAAATAGGGATGTCGATATTTATTGTCAAAAGGAGGAGGTGGTTCATAAGGTGTATGCGGGTCGTAGAGGTGAATCCAGGCAAAAAAAATTTTTTGCTTTTTCTTTTCCAGCCAAGTTAAGGCCTCATCCATGACCTCATTTCCTGGCCGCTGAACAGTTCCTAAGGAGACTTTTTCAAAACGGCTCAGGTCAAATTTGTCAAAATAATAATCAAATCCCTGGTTGAGTCCCCACCTTGAATCCAGGACATAGGCGCCGACAAAAGCTGCTGTCTCATAGCCTTTTTCCTTAAAAAGCTCGGCCAGGGTTTTAAGCTCCGAAGGGACGATATACCCGCCGTTATCCCTGACGCCGTGGAAGAGAGGAAGGGTTCCGGTGAGAAGAGAAGTGTGAGAAGGAAGAGTGAGCGGTGTTTGAGCGATACATCTTGTGAATTTTATTCCGCGCGAAGCAAAGAGGTCCATAAAAGGAGTATCAATCCACTGAAAACCGTAACAGCCAATCCTGTCAGCGCGGAGGGTGTCAACGGTAATCAGGATGAAATTGAATTCTTTGCCCCCTTTCAGTCGGGCAAAATTTAGCTTCCATGGGCGAAGAAGAAAAACAATAATAGCCAACATGAGAAGGAATAAAGAAGCGGCAGAGAAAATGAGCACCCTTTTTTTGTGCATCTTCAAGGTTTAAATTCTATCAGAAAAGTGAAAATATTTCTAAAATAGACCTCTACGTTCTATTATTTCTATTAATTAAAATAAGGAGAAAAGGAGACAGCCCGGATGAGAACTGTCCCCTTTTCTCGAAGCTGAGCCTAAATCAGAAGATCAAACGGATTCCAATTCTTGCCTGGCGCGGCCGGGTGATCCCGTAAAGTGCGTGTCCATCTGTCGATTGATAGTAATTGGGATTATCAGGGTCAAGGATCCAGTCAGGGCCGGAGCCGATTCTTGTTCCCCAATTGGTGATGGTATCAACATTGAAGACATTGAAGACATCGACCATCAATCCTAAGCGGTATCTTTTGGCCAGGGTGAAAATCTTCTCCAGCCTCAAATCAAGGATTTTCTCTAATGGGTAGTGGTTGGCACCGCGTTCTTCGGCCAAGAAAGTCATTCTTCCCTGAGCGAGCAAGCTCGAGCTCGTCCTGAATACCTGTGCCCAGCTCGGGCCAGTCACTGCCCTGAAATAAGCGCTTAAGCTAATCTCGAAGGGAAGGATATAGGTTCCTTGGATTTTAATCATGTGAGTCGGATCGAAAGTGGCATAGCCGTCAGCATTGATCCAGTAATTCGGGTTACCTGTATACATCCCGCTCCTCGCATTCCAGCCGATGTCATCTCCCCAGGTGTTGTCTATTGTTCCTTTTGTCCGAGAGTAGACATAAGAGGCGATCAGCTGCCAGCGGTTCGAAAAGCGCTTGTTGAAGAGGAATTCAAGGCCCAGATATCTTCGATAAGGTTTTCCCACAACATAAGGCCTGTCAGCTCCTTGCTTGATATTCTCGATCATAAACTCATGGGCATCGCCAGAGGTGAGGTTATAAATCTCAAAGCTCTTATTTATAGCACTAACATTGTAATTTATCGGAGTATACTGCGCTAAGGTGTCATAGACTCCGATTTGGTTCTTCCAATTTCTATAAATGAAGCTCAGAGTGATAGAGGTATCCCTAAAGAGTTCTCTTTCGATACTGGCTGTGATCTGGTCCATATAAGGGTGCTTAATATTTTCATCCATCTTCCAATTTTGGGAAGTTCGCGCATATTCAACCCAATCGCTTCCATCCCAATAAGATTCAATGTAGTCGTACCACTTGGGAGTCAGTCGCTCATGGTAGGCAGCAAACATTCCTTCTGTAAACTGGCCATAATGAGCCTTGAGGATTGTGCTCTTGTCTCCAAAAAGGTCAAAAGCAAAGCCGACACGGGGTGCTATCCGGTGGGTGTTAAAAACAACTCCCTCAACCTCTTTAATCGTTCCCCAGTTCTGACTCAAGCGAACGCCGAAATTCAGATTCAAGCGGGGGGTAATTTTCCAGGAATCCTGGGCAAATCCTTCGAGTCTGGTGTATCTCACATTGAAATCATAGCCCTGGTACTGATACTTCAGGTAAGGTCCGGTGTAATAGGGGGGATACCAATAATCCACATAATAGGTGTTGTTTTGGCCTGTGAAACCGTATTGACTTCTGGACCAGGAGTGCTCAATCTCAACCCCGAATTTGAAGTCATGGGAGCCTGTAATAAAGTCCTCAGCGTAGTGCGTGACGCTGGCATTGGCCTGGAGCCTAGTGCGGTCTGCGAGGTAGTAGTAGCCTGAGTTGTAATAGGTCTTGTTGCTTTGATCGCCTGGGATATCTGGATTGTCAGTTATAAAGAAATGAGCATTCATATCCCTTCCTGTTTCTGGCTCGAGGTAGTAATATCCCCAGAAATAAGCAGCCTTTAGGTCAATGAATGTTTTGGGGCTTAGGATGTGAGTCAGGCTGAAATTTGCAACAACTTCTGGTGATGTCTGATTTACTGTAGCTTCTGGCGAGGTGGTGGCGCTTCCACCGCGATTGATACCATTATAAGTATCAACTTCAATAGAGCCATTCATGCTCGTCTTGGAACTTAACTGAGAATTGATTTTTAAAAATGACCTTGGCTGTTTGTAATCGATTGCTTCGGGGAAGCCGGTTGGATAATTCCACGAGTGATAGAATTGAAGTCCTGCGAAAAACCAGAGTTTATCCTTCTTGATCGGGCCGCCGAGATGGGCATTCACATCCGCCAGTTTTGCCAAAGGAGAGGTTAATGCAGGAAAATCTTCAATGTAAGCATCGTTATTTTCTGTCTGCCAGAGCCCTGTTGGTTTATCATCCTTTCTTCCCTGGAAGTCAAATTCAAAATGACCTGAAAATTCGTTACCGCCGGATTTAGTGATGAGGTTAAAAATAACACCAGTGAAATTTCCATATTCTGCTGGCAAGCCAAGTCCCATGACTTTTGCTTCCTCGATGATGTTGTGGTCAAGGAAGACCCAGGCCGTTCCTCCCTCAGGGTCAGCGACATTACTTCCGTCCATCGAGTAAGCGATTCCTGTTCCATCCTGGGCGCCGTAAGCCACGTCAGCTTGGGTACTCGGAGTAACTCCCGGAGCCAGATTGACGATGTCGGAAGTAAATTGGGAATAGGGAATGTTTCTCAGAAGCTCATTGTTCAGAGTCACAGAAGCGGTCTCGCTCGACTTCACATCTACAGTCGGCGATTGGGCGATGACTGTCACCTCTTCTGCTAGAGCCGCAAGTCTCATCGTCAGGTCGACAGTCAATCTGATAGTGGTTGAAAGACGAACATTTTCCTGAACAACTGTCTTAAACCCTGGCAGCTCGGCCTTCAAAGTATAAGTCCCTGGAGGGAGGGCGGGGAATCGGTAGCTTCCGTCTGCAGCAGTGGCTGTTGTTCTTACGCCCATTAAGTTCGGGCTTTGGAGAGTTACGGTCACGCCAGGAAGAGGACTTTTCTCTTCATCGAGAACAGTTCCGACAATCGCACCTGTATCTCTGGACTGGGAGAAAGCAAGGGAAGAAAGTGCGAGGAAGAGAAAAAAGATCGTTACAACTGCTTTGAGTTTCATTTTTTTCTCCTTTCTTTTTTTCCTTTTTCCTTATAAACACAATAACTCATGTCCTTCTTTCTAACTCTTCCTCTGATTCTCACCTCCTTGTCAATAAAGTTCTGTCCTAAAATTAAAAACTAGATTAGACAAATTTAATGGAGCGAATTTCATGCCAATTTTCAATTATAGCAATCCTTTTTTTATCAACAATATACGTCTTTTGCCTTTTAACAGAAGTTAATTACCCTCTCCAAAAAATTGAATAATCCAAATATCTGGTTTGGCCTTCATTGCTATATTTTTTCTTTTATCATAAATTAAGAAAAAAAAAAAGGGGGAAATATTTATATTTGTCAACCTCTCCCTCTGTGGGACAAATTTGAAACTTATTCGGCCTTATGATAATTTAAATATTAAGAAGTGATTAAGCATGAAAAAGAATTCAACTTTCTTTCTTATTTTCCTTGCTGCGATGATTCTTCTCAATGCCCAAGAAAAGCTCTCCCCAGAGCATCGCAACTGGCTCGAGACTGTCTCCCCCATCATCACAAGAACAGAAAGAGAAGTTTTTCTTAAGCTAAAGACAAATCAGGAAAGGGACAAGTTTATCCAGCTTTTCTGGAAGAGACGCGATCCCCTGCCTGATACAGAGCAGAATGAGTTTTATGAGGAATACATGAAACGAGTCCAGTTTGCTGACCTCAATTTTGGCCGTGAAAGCTCAAAAAAAGGAAGTCAGACAGAAAGAGGTTATTTCTATCTTCTTCTCGGCCCTCCTCTGGAAAGGCAAATCTATGCCACAAGCTCTGAGGTCTGGCCTCTTGAACTCTGGTTTTATAAGGGAGAGCAGGAGTATGGCTTACCGCCGTTTTTTTACCTGATCTTCTATCAGCCCGAGGGATTGGGCGAGTACCGCCTCTATCGTCCCGGAGTTGAGGGCCCGGAAAAGCTGGTCATTCCTGCACTCTCTGGCCGAGTGCTGAATCGGACAACTGCCTATCAGATGGTTAAGAAAATATCAAGTGAACTCGCCAATGCTTCCCTGAGCTACCTTCCAGGCGAAGGCACGCTAGGGACAAGCGACCTCTCCTCTGACACTGTTATCTCTACTGCCCATTCTCTACCTGAGAAAAAATTCTCCGACGCCTACGCTCGCAACTTCCTCTATTACAAGGACTATGTCGAGACAGATTACACCCATAACTTTATCGAGAATAACTTCAAGGTCAAAGTTTTCAAGAATGCTGAACATTTCTATCTTCACTGGACTCTGGAGCCGAAAAAAATCAATTTCGCCTTCTACAAAGGAAAATACTACGCTTCGTTTCAGATGGTGTTAAGGATGGAAGACTTCCAGGGAAACCTTGTTCTAGAAAAGGAAGAAGAGATTCCTCTTGAGATCTCTCCTGAAGACTACAAACAACACGAACGCCAGCTTTTTGCCTTTCAGGACATCCTGCCTGTCATCCCCGGGAATTTTAGGCTCTTTCTCCTGCTTAAGAGCAAGACAGCCAAGGATTTCACTTCATTCCAGACTGAGGTCTTAGTCCCTCAAGATAACGCTGGTCCTCTGCTCAGCAACCTGATTCTCTATCATGGCCGGAAAGAACTCGAGGAAAGTCAGAAAGGGAGGCTCAAAGCCTTCACTTTTGAAAGAAATCAGTATGTCATCAACGCTCAGAGCAATTTTCTTCCTCAGGAAGAAATGGGCCTTTACTGCCAGCTCTACAACTTTAAAGAAAAAAATAATGGGTCACTCCTCATTGAGATTTTTTCCATAGACTCCGAGTCCCCTGTCCAGAGCTATAAAAAGCCTTTGAGGGAGGTTTTAGCTCCTGATCGAAGCGGAATCGATACTGGGCCTCTCTCCCTTTCAACTCTAAAACCGGGATATTATCGAATCCTGGCCTCCATCATTGATGAAAACGAAACTAAGCTCCTGAGCGAAAGGGAGAATTTCATCCTTCTCTCCCAGGCGTATCCTGTTATTCCCTGGACCTACTCCAAACTCCACAACTTTTTTCCTGACCCTGAACAACTCTATATCTTGGCCTCTCAGTATTTTATGACCAAAGAATATCAGCTGGCCAGGAGCTCTCTCGAGCAGGCTCTGAAATTGAAGGACGCAGCCAATATCAGGCTTCTCTTGGCAAAAACTCTTTATGCCCTTCGCCGATATAAAGATTCCCTGGCCATCATCTCCCCTGTCTACCAGGCTACGCAAGAGAGGGAAGCAGCCAAAATCATCGCGGTCAATTATGCTGGGCTTGAAGACTGGTCCTCTGCCCTTCTCTATTTGGAAAAGCTCATGGAGCAGGCGACAGAAATCAGCGTCTTGAATCTGGCAGCTGAATGCTATCTCAATTTAAACCAGCCGGAGAAGGCCCTTCCCCTTCTTCGAAAATCCTTGGAGCTCAACCCCAACCAGGATAAAATCAAGGAGCTAGAGAAAAAAGCAAAAAGACTTCAGGGGCAAGAGGCCGGCTTTTCTCATCTCTAAATTTTTTTTAAAATAGACTTAAGAATTAGAGAGACGATTGAGGAGGGATGAATGATTAAAAAAACGATAATCTTTTTATTCCTCGCCGCCTTTCTTCTCTCCAGCCTCTGGCCTCAAGTTCATGGCAAGATCGAAGGAATCATCACCGATAACGAGGGCAAGCCGCTGGAGGGCGTAACGATTACAATTATCTCCTTAAAAGGCTCGGCGGTAAAACTCGAGCTCAAATCGGATAAAAACGGGAAATTCACCCAGGTCGGACTCTGGCCTGGATATTATCAGGTGAACCTTAAGAAATCAGGCTATCTTCCTGTCTCCCGCGAAGCCAAGGTGAGCATCGCCGAATCTAGCAAACTTGAAGTTAAAATGGAGAAAGCCGAGCAAATCATAGAGCAAAGCCTCTCCAAGGCTGATAGCCTCTTTCTAAAAGGCTACAAACTTTACGAAGAGCAAAAATACGAAGAGGCAACATCTGCTTACCAGGAGGCAATAAAAATCAACTCCACCCAGTGGGGCTATCATTTCAATCTGGGTCTGACTTATAAAAAATTGAACAGGAGGGAAGACGCTCTGGCAGCATTCCAGAAAGCTGCAGAACTCAATCCTGAAAGCTTCAGCATCAATAAAGAGCTGGGAGAAGTCTTAGCCAAGGCCGGAAATTTTGAAGAGGCAAAGAAATACTACAAGAAAGCATCCGAACTCAGTCCAGATGACCCAGATGCTTTTTACAATCTTGGGGTCTGTCTGGTGAACTCAGGTGAATCCGAAGAAGCTCTGCGTGCTTTCCTGAAAGTCGTCGAACTGAAGCCAGACTATGCAGATGCCTATTACCAGTTGGGAACGCTCTCTATCAGTCAAAACAAGAAAGAAGAGGCTGTGAAATATCTGGAAAAATTCCTCGCTCTGGCTCCAGAGCACGAAAAAGCCAGCCTAGCCAGGCAAATGCTTGATTATTTAAAAAAATAAGGAAAAAGATGAAAATTAAAAAGGTTTACGAGTATGTCTTTCTGTTTATATTTCTGATCCTTCTCAACTTCAATCTGCCGGCTGAGAACGAAGATAAATACGAGAAATGGCTGAATAAAGAAGTAAATCTGATCATAACCGAAGCAGAAAAAGCTGAATTTAAAAAACTCGAAAAAGAAGGAGACAAGGATTTTTTTATCAACCTTTTCTGGGCAAAAAGAGATCCAAATCCCCAAACAGAGAAAAACGAGTTCCAGGATGAGTACTATAGACGGCTAGAATACCTAAAAAAAGCTTTTCTTTACGGATACAAAACAGGAACAGAAACAGACATGGGAAAAGTCTATCTCTATTTTGGCAAACCCAGGGTCTTGCATCCGAGCACATCCCCTTCAGGCCTTCAACAGGTCTTCCCTCAAGAAATATGGATCTATGCTTCTCAGCCTTGGATGAATCTTCCTAAAAAAACTTTCAATGTTGTCTTCTCTCATGACGGCATTGGCTATGTCATCGACCAGAACCAGACCGATTTCAGAGTCATGCAGGCATTTTATTCCTATCCCAAAAAAATTCTTCTTCACCCAGATTTAAAAGAGTGGCCTTTCGCAAAAAAACCTTCGCTTCTGCCTCCTGAATCTTTTGGAGGAAAGCTCATCCAGCAGATAAAGTCTTCCCAGGAAGATATTGTTCAGATTCCCTTTGAAAAACAGGCGCTATTCACCAAGGCTGAAAATGAAAGCACCTACCTGACCTTTCTTTTAAAAATTGAACCTGGAGAGAAAAAAGAGGCAATTCAAAAAAAGATGGTTATTTTCGGAAGTCTTGAGCGAGATGGCCAATCTTACGATTTTCGTCAGGAAAAAGAGCTTCAAGAAGAAGAAAACTATCTTATTTCTCAGGTCGGGCTCCCTCTTCTGCCCGGTGATTACAAACTTTTTATTGGGCTTGCCACCATGGACGAGAAATCATATTCAATCAAGATGGACCAGATTCAAGTTCCTGATTTCTGGACTCAGGAACTCGCCCTTTCCTCCCTTCTTGCTTCAGCTCAGGTTAGCGAGAAAGAAGTTGCGGACAAAAAAACTGAGTTTGACGTTTTTTCTTTAGGCCGCTATGCTCTTCTCCCCCGATTCAGCCATGGCTACAAGAGAGACGAATCTTTGAACTTATTTTACTACATTTACAACGTGGCCAGAGACGAAAATCAAAACTGCTCGTTACTAATCGAAATCGAGCTTCAAAAAGGAGAGAAAAATTTCAAGCTGAATCCTCAAAGAAGGCAGAGAAAAGTGGGTGAAGAAGCAGCAATCCTCGAAGGAACTCAAATTCCCCTTTCCGCTCTTGCCGAACGAGGAGAGTACGAGCTTCGAGTTAAAGTGACCGATGAGCTCACTCAAAAAACAGCCAGCGAGAAGCTGAAATTTTCTCTGCTTTAGCCATCACCTTCCGGTCTTTTCTCTCATCAAAACATAGAAATCTCTGCGGCGCTTACCTTCTTCAACCTGCCTGAAATCGATGATAGTATATTTCTTCTTGAATAAGCTCTTAAAAGCCTCTCTTGTCTTCATCCTCCATTCAAGGGGAACCCGTCTAACTTCAGCCTCTGCGACATCTGTCTCATGGAGCATGTAATAAAAATCATAGGGAATCTCGACCAGCAGGAATTCATCTTTTAAGGCAAGGTTTGTCTTCTTAATGACCTCAAGGCTCACAACACCTTTCCGGCCCCTGACCTTTCTCAGCGCTGCCTCGACTATCATCTGCTCTGACTCAATCAGCGATTCAAGGTCATAGTCTGGTCTCTGAATCTTTTTCCTCAAATCCCAGCAGACGAAAAACCTGTCGCAGGGAATATCAGTTCTGTTCAAAAGTCCTCCAAAGTCTCCATAAAGAGCCTCCCGATAGTCGACCACTTCCATCCCGAAAATATGGATATTCCTGTAAGCGTTGACTCCAGTCAAAGGGTCAAAGGTGTTGGTCACAGTATAAATCCCAAAAACCTTTATTAGAATCTCTTTCTGGAATTCCTTGATCAACACGCCTAATCCATAGTGCTCAAAATCTCGCTTGACACCTGTATACTGGGAATAGAATTGGAGGTTGGAAGGCCGTCTAAAGGCAATGTCCTTGTTTTTAAGGCCGACAAAGCCGTAAGAAAAGCCGACAAGATTCTCCTTGGTTTTTCCGAAACGGCCTTTTTCGTCCTCAGCGTAGACAGCAACGAAAAGGCTGCTTCCTTCATGAATAAAATTCTCGCACCACATGTTCCTTGCGCCGGGAAGGGTATCCTTGGGGTCGGCCCAAATCTCATACCTCAGCTCTTCGTACTTCGAGTAGTCTCTATAGTCTTCTGACGTCTCCATCTCAAAGAGAAACCTCTTGCCTTTAACCGCATGAATCTTTTTTAAGTTTTTCATCGCCGTCGATAATTGAGCGAACTTGATTTTAGCCAAAGAACCTTCCCAATGCAAACATAATAGCATCCTCAAATTCCGTGCCAGGACCCCCTAGCCACAATTTTATGACTATCACGGAATTTGGGATGCTCACTGCAAATATTGAATCCATCTCTTTTTTATTATATGGTTATTACCTTTATTAATGCCTTAACAATTCAGTCATCCGGATATCAACTGACCTTTAAGGAGGCAGGAATGAAGACAATCAAAAAAAGTGTCTTAATCGCCCTCTTTTTCTTTCTCCCCTTTTGTCTGCGGGCAACAGAAATTCAAGTCAAAGTCATAAAAAGCGCTGAGGACCTTCCAGAACAATTCTGCTCTTTATGGCAAAAAGGCGACTTCCTTCTTTCTGATGGAAAAACCCTGGTTATTATCGGCGCAAGCTCGAGGTCTGTAAAAACCATGCTCAACTATCCTTCCCCAGATCTCCTGGGAAGCATCATCAGCTTTGTTCCGGCAGGAAAGAACCTGGAGAGCAACCTGGTCATCGGCTCGCCAGTGCTGAGGAGAAAGGACAGGAGGGAAGAACCGGCCTACGCTTCGATCCAGCCCTTGAAAGAAACAGAGCAAGGAGCTGCGGCTTTTGAAGCTTTGAGCTCATACCAAGGAAAGAAAGGAGAGAAAGCTGAGATAAAAACTCTCTATTCTTTTTATCCTGATGAAGCGAAAATCGATATCAGCTCAACCCTGACCAACACTGGAGAAAAAGAGCTTGAGGACGTCAATTTCTCTCTTTATTTCAACCCTCTCCACTCCTACTCCTTCAGCCCCTTTCACCGAGAAAAGCATCCAAACCTGAACTTCAGAGTCTACCAAAAAAATGGCTACTATCTGGCTTGGCTGAACATGAATCCTCCTCCAAAGGATGAAGAATCTCCGTCAAGAAAGCTTCAGCCCGGGAAAGCTTTTAAAATTCATTACGTTCTCCTTGTCAGCACTCAATTTGAAGACTTGCTCCAGAGAGCCTATGGAGTCTTCAAGGTCAAGCCGCTTGAGGCGTTCATTCATTTCAAAGACTTCAGCTCGGGCCTGGCAGAAGTCATCATCATCGACGCCTTCTCCCCTTCCCTTTTCTTTCGCTCCATGCTTGAAAATCCCCTTTCCCTCAGAGTCCCCCTTCCTCAGGGAGTTTATAAAGTCAGGGCGAATTTCTTCCCTGCTGTCTGTGAAGAGCTGCTCGTTGTTGCCGAAGGAGAGGAAAGCTCATGCATTCTTCAAAACCCGCCACAGGGCAGAGTGAAAGTGAGAATCAGAGACAGCCGCGGAGAGTTTGTGCCGGGGAAGGTGACTTTCATCGGGCTTTCTCCGACTCGAACTCCATATTTCAAGCCTGAAAACCCGGTCAAGAGTGGAAGGCAATGGGAGACCTTCAAGAATTCCTGCTTTCCTCAAGAAGAAGGCCTTGAGCTGAGGCTTCCTGTAGGAACCTATCTCATCTACGCTTCCAGAGGACCGGAATACTCCATGGACCAGAAAATCATCGAAGTGCTGAAGGATGAGCTTCAAGAGCTCGTTTTCCGCATCGGCCGGGTACTCGAAACGCCGAATCTTATCTCGCTCGATCCCCATCTCCACACCACCAATTCAGATGCACGCGTGAGCATATCTGAAAGAATAAAATCGATTGTTGCTGAAGGAGTCGATGTGGCTGTAGCCACAGACCATAATTTCATATCGGACTACACTCCGGCCCTTAAAAAGCTTGGCGTGGAGAAATACCTGACTGTTGTCTGTGGAAGCGAAGTGACTCATCCTGATAACTTAATCCATTACAATACCTATCCCTTAAAATTGAGGGTGGATGAGGAAAGGAATGGCGCCATCCATCCTTTTGTTGAAGAAGCCCCTTTGCTCTTCGAGGCAAGCCGGAAGAAGGATCCGGAGGCCATCCTTCAAGTGAACCATCCCCGGGCAGGAGATTTGGGCTATTTCAACAATTATCAACTTGACGAGGAACAAGCCGCCTTTGCCCGCGAGTATTTCAGCACCTCTTTCGATTTGCTCGAAGTGATGAACGGGCCCCGTTTTTATTCATCAAATTCTGTAGCCATCGAGGACTGGTTTCACCTTCTCGACCGGGGCTACTACTTCCCGCTCGTCGGCTCCTCGGATACCCATTCCATAGACAGGGAAGAGCCTGGCTATTCACGAACCTATGTTTTTTACGAGGGAGGGGAAGGCGGTCAATTGAACTGGCCTGCGCTTGCGCTCTCTTTGAAAAAAGGCCGCTCTTTTACCACAAACGGCCCTCTTGTTGAGTTCAAGGTCAACGGCAAATACACTTCAGGCGATACCTTGAGTGCGAAGGATGGACGAGTTGAGCTCTGGATAAAAGTCCAGAGCGCTCCCTGGATAGCCGTGGATGAGGTGAGAGTCATCGTCAACGGAGAGAGGAAAATCATTTTCCCGGTCAAAACAGCTAAAGAGGCCGTTTCGAAATTCGAAGACCAGATCAGCTTAAGGGTGAATAAGGATTCTTATTTTGCGGTTGAAGTCCTGGGTAAAGAGAGCCTTTACCCTGTCTTGCAACGTTCGTCTCCGAGCGGCTTCTTGAGCGATGCTAATCTCCCCTATGCCTTGACCAATCCTGTCTTTGTCGATTTCGACGGAAACGGCAAATTCGACGCGCCTCTGCCCCACAAAATCAACTTAACCTCTGAGATTCCACCATCAAAAGAATTGATACCTCGTTACTGATATAAATGGAATAAACTTTGCAATTTTGTTCCTTTGACAAGGCGAGCGACTGGAGGGAGAGTGGCCATCTGACGAAGTCGCTGCAAGGCAATAAAAGGCAAAGTGGAGCAAAAAAGGAAATGCAGCCAAGGGCTCTGGTGACTGGAGGAACTGGCTTTATCGGAAGCCACCTGGTCGAAGCTCTTGTCGCCCGGAAGTGGCGAGTGACCTGCCTGGTCAGGGCAACGAGCAGGACAAAATTTCTCAAAAAGTTCCCTCTTCAATTTATTCTCGGCTCGGCTGAAGACCTTGAGAGCCTGGAGAAGGCTGTCCAGGGCCAGGATTTCATCTTCCATCTTGCCGGCCGAATCCGTTCAACAAGCCGCAAGGCTTATGACCTGGCCAATCATCAGCTGACCAGGAATCTGGTTGAGGCCTGCCTCAGGAAAAACAAAAGCCTTGAACGCTTTGTCCACATTTCCTCGATCGCTGCCGCAGGCCCGTCGCCTCCAGGCTTTTATTCCGACGAAAGCAGGGCCAATTCTCCCAACTCAGAATACGGCAGAAGCAAGCTTAAAGGCGAGGAGGCCGTGCGTGACGCCTGGCATCTCATCCCGGCGACAATCATCCGGCCTCCCAATGTCTATGGGCCGAGGCAGCAGGAGACCGAGCTCCTGGTCAAGCTCATCTCGAAAAGGATTGTCCCCATCCTCAGAGAAAAGCGAGCGACAACCAGCCTTATCTACATCAAAGACCTCGTCGAAGGCATGCTCCTGGCTGCTTTATCTGAAAAGACAAAGGCCGGGATTTATTATCTCACAGATGGCGAAGGCTATTCCTGGCGGGAAATCATCCTCACCGCAAAAAGATTTGCCTTGGGAGATTCATTTTTCTTCCCTTTTCCCGAGGAACTCATCTTGGGCGCAGCACTTGCGGCCGACGTTTTCAATAAAACAGGCATTGTCAAAATCTTTTTTGGCTTAAAGCTCTGGAAGGCCATGGTCAAAGCTCCCTGGCTTTTCTCCACGTCCAAGGCAGAGAGAGATTTCGGCTTTCGAGCTCGATACAGCTTAGAGGACGGCATCAAGGAAACTGCGGGATATTACCGAAATCTTGTGCGCTGATCCTGCTCATAATATCATGCGCCTCTTTACACGCCAAAATTAATAACCTGGAAAAAGGTAATGAGGAAAAATCGGGAGGTTAGCTTTAGTTCAGGAATGATGTCATATTAAAGTTCCAAACCGTGTTTTTAGAAGACACGATTTGGAACTGAAATATAATTTTTGTTTGACAATGTTATATTATCGGCTTAAAATGTGTCTTCATAGGACACTTTATGCGCTCAAAATATAACACTTCAGTGAAAACTCTTGGTCCCCAGGCGGCTCATCTGGTAACCACTCTCCATGAAAAAAATAAAGCAGTCTTTCGCCTGAAAGACATACAGAGGATCCTCAGCCTGGATGATGCAGGGGCCCGAAATTTTGCCAGGCAACTCGCAGGCAGGGGCATCGTCACGCGGCTGAAACCCGGTCTTTTCATCCTGGTTCCTTTTGAGCTCGGCAAGGAGAAAGAGTACATGGGAAACCCCTTTATTATTGCCCGGGAATTGACTAATGGTAAAGATTACTACCTCTCCCATAAAACCGCCATGGAAATCCACAGCATGGTTACCCAGCCTCAGCTTGTTATTCATATTACGACCCTCCAGAAGCATCGTCCTGTTAAAATCATGGGCACCGAATTCAGATTCATTCGCTGTAAAAAAGAATTGTTCTTCGGTTTGACTAACCACTGGGTCACCAAGCAGGAAAAGGTGACGATAAGCGACCTGGAACGCACGATCATTGACGGCCTCAGGCAACCGGAATATTGCAGTGGCATCACCGAAGTGGGCAAAGGCATTTGGATGCGTCACCAGGACATTCAAGTCAACAGGCTGGTCGAATATGCCCTGAGGGCAAACATCGGCGCCGTCATCCGCAGGCTTGGCTTCCTCCTTGAGCTCTACGAGGTCGGTGCAGAGGAGGACCGGAAGATTCTCATGAGCCGCCTCTCAAATGCGTATATGAAGCTTGATCCCATTCTGCCTGCAGGGGGGAAATTTATACGAAGATGGAGGCTCCAATTGAATGTATCTCCCGATGAACTCCTGTCTGTGGTGAGAACATAATGATTCCCCAGCGGAATCTGTCTCTGTTGTCAAACCGTCTTGCCAGGAAGCAAGGTCGCCGGATCCCAGAGGCGATCCTGGAACGGGACTACTGCCTCTCCTGGTTCCTGGTCGGATTATCCAGAACACCCCTCAAGGACATCCTGGCCTTCAAAGGAGGAACGGCCATCAAGAAATGTTATGTTCCGGATTATCGCTTTTCCGAAGACCTCGATTTCACTCTTCGAGAAAAGTTCCCTTTTGAGAAAATCCAGGAGCATCTCAAACCCGCTTTCGACCATACAGAAGAGGCCTCGGGCATAACACTTAACATCAGTCGCCTCGACCGTCTTCCTCACGAAAACAGTCATACTTTCTTCATGCGATACGAAGGACCTCTGGCAGGTACTGCGGGCAAAGAAGTTAAAGTTGATATTACTATTCGTGAACATTTTGTATTTCCTGTTGAGATGAAACTGATTCTAAAATCATACAATGAATACGAAGATTTGCCGGATAATGTAAAAATCAGCGTTTACTCCCTTAACGAGATTGCTTCAGAAAAGATCATCGCCATCCTTGACTCCGCGCGAAACGAACCCCGTGACCTTTACGATCTGTGGTACCTCGCGACCAACAGCCTCGTGAACCTGGCAGAATTGGTCGATGCAGTCGAGCAGAAGCTAAATTTTCGTGGAAAGGAGTTATCGAATGCCCGGGAAAACTTCACTCGGAAGGAAGCCCGGTTGAAGAAACTCTGGAAAATGCGACTTTCTTCCCAAATGGCCGAGCTTCCCGAATTTGACCACGTGTACCGCAGTGTGTTGCGGGAGTTAAGGCGAGCTGGTTTTCTAAAATAAAGTCACAAGAAAAATTTAGGATATTAAAGAAAATTGCACTCTTTGTCTTTTTCTGGTAAAAATTAAAATTCATTCAACCCTGTAGCGAGATGTCGGATGCTGAAAGATAATTTTCTTCTAACTCAAAAGGTTTGCTGCATTGTCAATCCCTGTGCAGCGCGCAACAAATGGCAAAGAAAAAAGAGGTTCAGAACCTGCCTTAAAAAAAACCTGTCTGTTGAGATTATCGACATCGAGATGAAAAAGGAAGAGATGATCAATCTTGTTAAAGAGAAGTGCTTAAAGAATGATGTCATCATTGCTGTCGGAGGGGACGGGACAATGGCTGACGTTCTTCGGGGGATAGTCGACAGCGGAAGGTCAAAGGACGTTCGTCTGGGGATTATACCCCTCGGAAGCGGCAACGCTTTTCGAAAATCCTTAAAAATCCCGAGGAGCTTGAAAAAGGCTCTGAAAATTTTGGCTAAAGGTGAGACAAGAGAAACGGACCTGATCGACATTGAAGGAAAAGTGGCCGGCTTTGCCAGCATCGGGGCTACAGCCCAGGTCACTCATGAAAAGCTAAAGCACAGAACCCAAGGCCTGCTCGGCCACCTCCTGGCCTCAAGGGTAATGCTTCGCCTGGCCAGCAAAGAACAGGAGATAGAGCTTTTCGACGGCCTGAGCGATGATGAAGAACATTTTGACCGGAAAAAACTAAAGGTCAGAGCTTTCGAATGCATAGTCGGCAAGACAAATTATTTCGGCTACAACTGGAAGGCAGCTCCCAAAGCCAGAATCGACGACGGCTTTCTCGATATCACGCTTTTAGAAATCAGCGGGCCAAGATATTTTCTTCTCTTTCCTTTCATCTATTTCGGCTTATTTCAAAAAAGACAGAAGCATTTCAAAGCAAGAAGGATGATTGTTCGCGGACAGGACTTGCCGGTTCAGTATAACGGTGAAGCCCTTGGAGTCAGGGACAGCTTTGAGTTCAAGGTCCTTCCCCGGGCATTGAAAATCATCTGCCCGGCGAAAAAATGATTATCAATATTTACATTAATACCACCATGGAACATAAACCATCACTTGCTGGGAGTAAGCATAACCTCTTGGATTATAAGCTTTCACTCGATAATAATAAATTGTATCTTGGTCGACGTTAGGATCATAAAATTCAGTGACATTCGGTTCAACGCTGCCTATTTCCTGGAATAAAGGTTCCCATTCGCTCATTCTTTCGATTTTAAATCCCTGTTCATTATGCCTTGAAAACTATAATGCCTTTATTTTTGTTCTAACTCTCATTCATCACCCCCCTCTTACCATAGTTTTATCCTTACCCCGAATCTCAAGGAGAATCCGCTTAAATCTAAAACTGCTTTTCTTATGTCAGCCTCGTCATAAAGAGTGCCATACGGAGGCTTTTCCCAAACAATTAAATCCGCATACCTGGCCCCTATACCTAAATCCCACTTAGTGAAATAATAAAGAGTCCCTGTCTCTTCACTAGGCACCGAATGGCAATACTCATAATGCGCTCTCGCCTTGAAGCCTTTTATTTTGACATACCTTCCCTGCATTTCCGCAACTAAAGCTAAATTCCTCATTAAGCTATATTCCACTCCAAAGCCGCAGTGAAAGCCTAAAGATGATTTACGCTCAGTCTCATTATAACGACTTATCCAGTCATAGTCTCCAGAAGGAGTAGTAACCTCGTGTTTTAAATAATCTGCAATTTTTCCAGAATAATAGCCGATTGCTGCATTAAAAAAAAAGCTGGCCTTGGGACCATAAGGCAGAATATAATAAATGCCCAATCGAACTGGCATCTGAGCCTTTATCTCAGGCTTATAGGTAAATCCTGTTACTTGCGAGCCAGGAGCTCCTATATAGGTATAAATAAGAGAGCTTTCGTTATTTCTACGAATAGTTCCCGAGGTAGCGATCCCTACCGCAATTTTAGGGCTAAGGTCAATCCTCAACTCCGCTTCCCAGCTATCAGTCCAGTTATTCAGCGTCCTTATCTCGCCGACCACACGCTCCGGGGCTTCCCTCCGCCAATACTCAAATACCTCATTATTATTAACCAATTCCAGGTATCTATTAACATCTCCCCAAAAACTATAATTCGCTCCATGCGTTAACTTGACACTGAATCTCGGTCTAATCTTTCCTTCCATCGAGAGGGCGACCCTATTCAATAAAAATAGCGAAATAATGGTAAGCATCCAGACTGTTCCCCTTCTTGAGCCACAATAGAAAAATTCCCTTTTCATCAATTCTTTAATCTCCCTTAATCTAACTTTTAACGAGCTGAGGCTTACCATTTCGGTTAAAACCTATAAGTCATAGAAAAATTCGATGATAAAATGTTACCTCCGTGCACTCCAGGATACGGATTCATTAAATCAATCTCTTGCTTTATTCCTATTAAATATTCCAAGCCAAAATCATACTGGATGCTTCCGGCTCTACAGCCAATTCCCATAGTGATTCCATGATGGGGTAAGCTCGGAAGGAGAAAATTCAATCTTATGCCAGAATTAGGGGAGTCATCGTAATAATAGCCCGCTCTTAAAGCAATTCTTTCCTTCAGTTGATATTCGCATCCAAGACGGACTTGAAGCGTATGATCCCATAAAAGCTCTATGTCAAATTCTCTTCTATATGTATTATACAGATCCTGCCAGTCCGCATTTTCATAATTTGGAGTTATCACTTCCATAATACTCCAGTTTGTCCACTGAAAATCTGTAGTGATGATCAATCCATCTATAGGCTTGGCAGCTATCCCCCAGCCAACGCTCATCGGCCAAGGAATTTCACGAGAAAAATTAGATTTAGGATTTCCAGGAAGAAAAGAGCTTTCAGCTTCTCCTTTAAATCTTATTTTATAGCCGGTTTTAAATGTAAGACCTATGCTGATTATCTCATCGGGAGGGGTAAAAAGAACACCTGCTGTAAATCCAAATCCATATCCAGATGAGCTTTCCGAATATTGTTTATATAAGACGACCTGCTTTAAATTCAGCCTCCCATAATAAAAATTTAAACTCGTGCCGATGGATAAAGTCTTATCAATTCTATAAGACAAGACTGGAGAAATGGCTATTACTCTGAGTCTGCTCGACCATTCTGCATATATCCCGTCAAGTGAATAATTTACCAGTTCATATCCGTTCCATTTTGTCCCTATGTCCGAGGGAACATAAACAGCGATTCCAGCCATTAAACGTTCTTTTATGGGCTTGTAATAAGAGAGTAACCCTGAAAGATAATGCCTTGTCTCTGTTTTAGCATGAATATCTGGATAATAAGGGTCTTGCCTGTCCCAGTCCCAGGTAGAGGAAGGAATAACGTCTGCTATATAAAAACTCAGGGTTCGACCCTTCAACTGAGTCAGACCAGCCGGATTCCAGAAGATAGCGCTGTAATCATCAGCAAGTCCAATATAGGCACCGCCCATGCTCGCCGCCCTCGAGCCTATGCTGTTTAAGTTGAAGCCATTTCCGAAAAGAGAGCAGTTGATAATTGCTGTAAAAATAAGTATGAGGGTAAAATTTAAACGATTTTTTATCATCTGTTTCTTTTCTGCCACTTTTCTTTTTTGAATGATGTAATTTTGTAATTAAGATATCGTTATTTAATCCCTATCTGTCAATCTTTTTAATCAAAATGTCGCTTTTTATCGTTTTCTGTCGTATTATATCGCTTAAATCTGGCCAAGGAGAAGTGCTTGAAGAGTGATGTCATCGTTGCTGTCGGAGGGGACGGGACAATGGCTAACGTTCTTCAGGGGATCGTCGACAGCGGAAGGTCAAAGGACATTCGTCTGGGGATTATACCCCTCGGGAGCGGCAACGCTTTCCGAAAATCCTTTAAGATTCCAGGCGGTTCGAAAGTCGGTCGCTCCTCTTTTATTTCTCTCCCCCTTTCTTCTCATTCCCCCAGAGCTTTTGGCCTCCAAGGGATTTCCTCCAGGCATCGCGCCATTTGTGAATTTCCACAACTCCGATCGCAGGCATGTTCTGCCGTTCTTCCTTGGGTCTCAGAGCGGGGAAGGACTTGTGGGGCTCCTTCTGGTACCAATAGGCCACTGTGACCAAGTCCAGAGTCAGGCAGTTGTTATGCCCATGTTCGATGGTAGCCTTTAGAGATTTCTGGAAAGCGATCGGCGATTCAAGGAAGAAGCGGTAGCAGTGAGTCCTGCCCAGCCAGCCTGTTTCATTATTGACCCGGGCGTAGCCGAAATAAGGATGCATAAAGATTTCCTTAGGGGACCAGGAGCAGCTGAAGAAATCTTCTGTGCCTGTGCCATGAAGAGAAGGCGGCCACTTCTCGCCGTCGATGAAAAACATGTCATCGCCCTCTCCATACCACATCGGTGTGGGGCTATCGACATAATAATTGACACCGACAAAATGTCCCTGTCCTTCGATGGAAGCGATGACATAGTTTCCTGCGCCGTCGATGTTAGCTCCTTGCGGCCCGAGCACGCTCCATTCATTCTCACCCTCTGGCTCTGGCAGAGGCTCGGTCAGCTCCCTGTTCCAGAAGCCATGGAAGCGGCCCAGGTCAGGACTCAGGGAATCATGCTTTTCATAGTCAATCTGATAATAAAAAGCGTCAATCTGTTCGCTGGATTGATTCTCGATCGTAATCAGGGCGCCGTTCGAAAAGGGCATCGGAAAATAGCAGTTGAGGGCGTTTCCGTTTAAGGGAGAGGCCGCCAGAGGAAGGCTCAGGAGCGGATACTTCTCCCCCCAGCCCTGGCCGAAGAAATCGCCGATAGGGCATTCGACACTTGGACTCTGCTCCTTATCCCAGTACATCCGCAGCACAGCGTTGCGGCGGAGCATCGGGTCTTTGCAGGAAATGGTGACCCAGATATGCTTGATGATTCCTGCTCCCTCGATTCGGGCAATCTCTGAAGTCTCCCCAGGCTTTATCACCAGCCGGTCGGCATTCTTTCCGCTGCGGTCAAAGCTCGAGATTCTCTTCGTCTGATAACTCTTCAATCGGGCCAGGTCATCCAGCAGGGAAGACGGCTTTTCCGCAGAGGCTAAAAAATACTGGGCTGCAAAAGCAAAGAGAACGGAGAATAAGGCGAATTTTTTAAATTTCATCATTCCTCCTTTTAAAGCATTTTCCTCCTTTAAATACTAAAAAAATAAGACGGGGTCTATAGAAATTATGAAATGGCGGCAAAGTGAAATCTGAGGAATGATCGCAAAAAGGCTAAGATGACCGAGTTGAAGGAGGCATGATGATGGCTCCCTGAGCAAAATTACCATAGACTTCAGCCTTGCCTTGAAGGAGGAGCAAGCCGACCAGCGCTGCGGTTGCGGCATCGAACTCATGGCCTGTGGCGTCACTTCTCAAACCCGACACTCCTAATCGCCGCAGCCCTCCCTTCAGCCCGGAAAGATTATGCTTAACGCGGGGAATTTTCCAGATGTCCTGAGCGCCTCCTGGATAGATTTCGATAACTCTGAATCCCTCTTCTTCAAGGATGCGCCGGAGCTTTATTCCCCTTTCGGTTAGACTCCTCATCGGCCCCAGCGTAATCGGGAAGAAAGGGATTTTCCTCCTCTTCAATTCCTCGTCGCAGGGCCGAAGATGGAATCTTGATTTTTGGTTGATCGATTCTCTTCCAGGCGGAAGAGTCAGAGGAGCGTCGACGGCCACAAGCTCTGGCTTCTCTTTCCTGACGCAGGCAAAGATTTCTTCATCCGAGTAAAGAAGCGCTGTCTTTGCCTTCAATCCTTTTAATAAGCACCATCCGCTCGGGCGATGACCGACTCCTGCCAGGTCAATTCCAGCGACAAGAAAATTTTTCATTTCCAAAATCTATATCACCGGCGAAGATTAGAGTCAATGCTAAAAAAGGGGCAGGCTTCTTTAGTCTTATTCTCAAGAGAAAAGAGAAAATTTCTAATCATCAAAAATGTTTCCTGCGCCCTTTTTGCTCTTTTTTGCATCGACATGATTGTGATATGTTATAATGCTTTTTTAAAAAATGACAAACGGAGACTTTCCCCCTTATATGGAGGAGAAATGAAAAAGATTTTTTTATTGATTATCTTCATATCCTTTCTTCTTGCGGGCTGTATGCCTCAAATTCATCTTGACTTTCTGGGAAAGGAAAAAATTCAGGAAGTCGTCCTGGTCAAGAGCAAGGCCAGAGAAAAAATCCTCATCCTCGATATCTCGGGCATCATCACCTCCTCCGCCAATCCCGGAATATTCTCCAAGGAAGGAGACATCCTCTCCCAGGTCTACTACCGACTGGAGAAAGCTGCTGAGGATAAGAGAATCAAGGCTGTCATCCTCCGCCTCGACACTCCTGGAGGGGAAGTCACAACGAGCGACATCCTCTACAACGAAATTCTGAGATTCAAAGAAAAAACTCGAATCCCTGTGGTGGGGCTGATGATGGGGCTGGCCGCCTCAGGCGGCTATTATCTCGCTTCTGCCTGCGATTTCATCGTCGCCCATCCCTCGACCGTCACCGGAAGCATCGGCGTTATCTCGATTTTTCCCAACCTCCAGGAGCTCATGGCGAAAATCGGGGTCAAGGTCAATGTCATCAAGTCGGGGGAGATGAAAGATTCAGGAAGCACTTTTCGAGAGATGACCGAGGAAGAGAAAAAGATTTTTCAAGGGGTGGTTGACGAACTCTACCAGAAGTTTCTGGACGTGGTTTATCAGAAAAGAAAAGACTTGCTTTCGCTTGATAAGCTGCGGAAGATTGCCGACGGGCGCATCTACACCGGCCATCAAGCTTATGAGCTTAAGCTGGTCGACGAAATCGGCTATTTCGATTCAGCCTTGAAGAAGGCTCTGGCACTTGCCTCGCTCAAAGAGGCAAAGGTCGTTGCCTATACCTACTATCCTTTGAGAAAGACGAACATCTACGCCACAAAGCTGGAGAGCGCTCAACTCTTTGAAAGCAAAAACTTCGAGGATATTTTTCGCTCTTTAAAAAGCGGCTTCTACTACCTCTGGCTTCCCCAGGTTTCAAGATAAGATAGGGAAAAACTCAATCAATGAAAACGATTGTAACAGCAAAAGACCTCGTGAAAAAATACGGTGAACTTACGGCCGTTGACGGGATCTCCTTTGAAATAAAGGAAGGCGAATGCTTCGGTTTCTTGGGGCCGAACGGCGCGGGCAAGACTTCAACCATCAAAATGATCCACTGCGTTTCTCCCCTGACTTCGGGCACGCTGATCGTCAACGGTCTGCCCGCTCATATCAACAATCGGGCGCTGAAGATGATGACAGGAGTGGTCCCTCAAGAGATTACCCTCGACACTGGTCTGACCGTCTATGAGAACCTTATTGTTTTTGCCAACTTCTTTGATATTCCGAAACGTGAAGCAAAAACGAGGATTACAGATCTTCTAAAATTCGTTGAGCTCGAGCATAAGCGGAAGAGCAAAATAGACGAACTTTCGACAGGGATGAAGAGAAGGCTGTTGATAGCCAAAGCTTTGCTCAATCATCCAAAATTAATCGTTGCCGATGAGCCAACAACGGGCCTTGACCCCCAGGCAAAACATCTGATATGGCAAAGGCTTCGTCAACTGAAGAACCAGGGAGCGACCTTGATCCTGACAACGCAATATATGGAAGAAGCCCAGCAGCTTTGCGACCGTGTTGTGATCATGCATCGCGGCAAAATCTTGAGAGAGGGTGTGCCGGCGAAGCTGGTGGAGGAGGAAATCGGCAGGGAAGTCGTTGAAATAAGGATCCCCAAGGAGGAAGACGAAAAAATCATGGGTCCTTTATTATCTTTTTCCTGCGGGCATGAACGGGTGGGAGATACTTTGTATTTTTACTGCCAGGACGGACAGGAGCTCATGAAAAAATTGATCGAATTGAACATGCATAATTACTTGAACAGACCGGCGTCTCTTGAAGATGTTTTTTTAAAGCTCACGGGCAGAGGCTTGATCGAATGAACCTTTCTTACAGGGTCTATTATGTGTTTTTCAGGAATCTTGTTTCCTACAAAAGGTTTGTCGTTCCAACTTTTCTTGTGAGTCTTATTGAGCCTCTCTTCTATCTTATAACATTCGGAATCGGCATGGGTGCCTATATAGGATACTTTGGCGGAAAGCCTTACCTTTTTTTTCTTGTCCCGGGCGTTCTCGTCTCCTCGGTCATGCTTTCCTCCACATTTGAATGCTTGTACGGGACTTTTGTCAAAATGGTCCACGAAAAGCTCTATGATTCTATGATTGCCACCCCTGTTTCCGCAGAGGATGCCATTGCCGGCGATATCGCCTGGGCCGCCTTCAGAGGTTTGGTCAGCGGAACCTTGATGTTCATTGTGGCGGCCTTCATGGGGGTCTTGCCGGCGTCAATGCCAAGCGTATTGCTCCTGCTTGTTCTCATGGTCTTTGTTGGTATCCTTTTTGGCTCAATGGCCATCATCGTGACTTCCTTTGCGCCCAATTTTGATTTTTTTAATTATTATACAGAGCTGATCATCATGCCCATGCTTTTCTTTTCAGGCGTATTCTTTCCTTTGGACAAATTCCCAGGCTGGATGAAGACATTTTCATCATTCATCCCCCTCACCCACGCCGTCAACATTTCACGAGCCGTGTTCTCCGGGGTTTATCGCCCGGGAATAATATTCAGCTTTCTGTTCATATTTGTTTTAGAAGTCATCGCCTTTTATATTGGCGTCAAGTTGATGAAAAAGAGGTTGATCAAATAATTTAATATTTTTTATTTATCAGGCACGAACAGGGCGGCTCAGGACTTTTGTTTCACTTCATCCTCAAAAAGCCCTCTTTCCTCTTTATGAAAACCTACTCCCCGATTCTTGTCTTCACCTCAAAAGAGGGAGGCTTCAAGATATGGGCTTTGACCGAGCAGGTATCCACAGCCTTGATGACTGCATTCTTGTATTTCTCAGGAAAATCCGAAGGAAGCTTAATCTCTATCGATATTTTCTCTATCCTCTTAGTCTCTGGATTTCTCTCTGTCCTCATCAAGACTCCGGACTTTTCTACAGAAATTCCACGGCTCTGGCAGAAAGCAAGGACATAATAGCCGGCACAGGTGGCAATCGAAGCCAAGAAAAGGTCAAAGGGAGCAGGGGCTGAACCGCCGCCGCCCTGGTAGGCTGGCTGGTCGGTCTTAATCAAAAAACCTTTGTATTCCGCATCGACCCTCAATCCTCCCGGGAAAGTCACTTTCAATTCCCTTTCCATATTTTTCCTCCTTCAGGCCTCAATCAGAAATTCATGTGCCAAGGTGTTCCAATTTTCATATTACGGCCTTTGAAAAAATTGCAAGCACCAATTTTTTATCTTTTTCGGTCAGAGCAAGCCTGCCGAAGAGGTCGTGAATCATCTCTGTCATATGAAGCTTGTTTGTGTCGTGGATAAACCTTCTTCTCTCCAGTTTATTTAGAACAAGGCCGATGCATTCCTCCTGTTCCTTTCGAGAAATTGGCTTTTCCCTGCTGAGCCGAGCTTGGCTTGCATCGTAAGCATAGATATGAAACAGAGTCAGGAGCACAGCCGAAGCAAGGTTATAGGAAGGTTGCCTCTCGGCTTGAGGAATGGTGAAACGGAAATTCGAGCTTCGAAGCTCATCAGAGGTCAGGCCTGTCCGCTCATTGCCGAAGAGGAGCCCGATTTTTGTTGCTGGAGAAAAGGCGAACATCTCCTTCAGGGCTTCCTGTAAAGAAATCGAAGGAAAATTCTTCCTTTGCCTCGCCGTGGCCGCAAAAATCAAATCAAGGTCAGAAGTGGCTTCCTTGAGGCCAGCATACAATCGCGCCCTGTCCAGTATCTCTTCAGAATGAACTGCGGTCTGAAGGGACTTTTTTTCAGTGCCCTGCACCTCGACCAGCCTCAATTCCTTAAACCCGGTATTTTTCATACAGCGAGCGACAAGGCCGATGTTCTCTGCATGCTCAGGCCGGACGAGGATGACGGCGAACTTCTTCTTTAGGCCCAATCCGGGTGCACTTTTTGGCTTACTCACCCATCCATTATAAGCGAGGGAAGCGGCAAAAGTGAACGAAGAATAATCTTTTTTCCCACGATAGCAAGCAAAGGTCCTTATTCTATCATAAAGGATCAGGCTGGGTGATTGAGAAAACCGAAACACACAGCCTGATCCTATTTAGCTCTTTGAATCCATCGCTCCTATCCTTTATAATATTTTTTTGAGAGAAGACATGAATAAAATCTTAATCCTATTATCAGGAATCCAGATCATTCTCTCTATCGGCTTTGCTCAACAAGAAAAGGAAATCACAGAATACAGGGGCCAGAAGCTCACTCCCCTTGGGGAGCAAATGACGACCCATATCGAGATTCCTCCCAGGGTAGACCTTGCGGCCTATCGCTTGAAGGTCACCGGGCTCGTCGAGAATCCTCTTGAGCTCAGCTATGACGAGGTCCTCTCCTTTTCCCAAGAATCAAGGGTCATCACCATGAACTGTGTCGAAGGATGGAGATACACGGCCCTCTGGACGGGCGTCAGAATCGTCGACCTCCTGGAAAAAGCTCGGCCTAAGGCTGAGGCAAAAACTGTCATCTTCCATACCATAGGCAAAGAATACATGAGTTCTCTCCCCTTGGAGTTCATCAAGCAAAGAAAAATCCTCCTCGCTTACAAAATCAACAATATCACCCTCCCCCCGCAGAGAGGGTTTCCCTTCATGGTTGCGGCTGAAGACAAGTACGGCTACAAATGGGTGCAGTGGGTAGAAGGAATCGAGCTTTCCGACAAAGACTTTAAAGGATACTGGGAAGAGCGGGGCTATTCGGATAAGGCAGATATTCCGAAAAAATAAAAACCTTCCCCCGCCGGAAATTATTTTAATAACAGAAGTCAGACGCATTGTCAAAGGATCATTCAAAAAGTAGTTTTTTGCGATGCATGAACAAAGCTAAAGCTCAGGCTGGGTGATTGAGAAAACCGTTTGAAGGCTGAGCGGGCATGGTTCCTCGACCGAAGGGAGAGGAGAGCGAAGCCTGAAACCGAGCAGGGTTTGCCTCGCTGAGGCAAAGCCTGCGTGTTTTCGAAACACCCAGCCTGAGCTTTTTAATACTTGCCCGTGCTTCCGAAGCCTTCTTCTCCGCGCGATGTCTCACCCAGCTCATCGGTCTCGACAACCTGAACCTCAATAACAGGCTGGATCAAAAGCTGGGCAATCTTCATCCCTTTCTCGATTCGAAAGGGCTCTCGACCCAGATTGACCAGAACAACTTTGACTTCCCCTCGATAGCCTGAATCAATAACGCCTGCCAGCTTGTGAACACCTCTGAGGGAAATGCCGCTCTTGTCCCAGATGAGTCCTGCATAGCCTTCTGGAATAGCCACTTTGATCCCGGTCGGAACCGCCATGGCAGCGCCTGCTTCAAGAACGCAATCCACAGCAGAGAAAATGTCCAATCCTGCATCTCCTTGGTGATGATAGAATGGAAGCTTAGCCCCTTCGACAATCCTCTTCACCTTGAGTTCCATGCTCAGATGCCTTCAATCCTGATTTCGGCAAAATAAGGCTCAGCAAACCTGGCCAACGCCTGGAGCTCTTCGCGGCTATAAGGCCTTGTTTGAAGGTAGCGGCGGTCGATGGTGTTTTCAGGCTGAAACTGCTGGACTTGGAAAAGCTTTGCGCCATCGAGCATCTCGCCAATTCTCCTGATGTCCTCTGGCCCGACAAGGCCAGGAACAGCAGTCGTCCGGAAGAGATAAGCGAGCCCTGAATTTTTTATAATCTCGATGCTCTTCAGAATATCCTCTTGGCTCACCGCAGCGCCGCAGACCTCATGGTACCGGTCTAAGGGAGCCTTGACATCCATGGCAACCTGGTCGATGAGCTTGCGCTCGACGAGCTCTTCAAGCACTCGGGGAAGAGAGCCGTTGGTGTCAACCTTGACCAGGAGGTTGCGCTCTTTGATCAGAGCAAGAAGCACTTCCAGGTCTTCATGAATCAGAGGCTCCCCTCCAGAAACGCAGATTCCCTCCAGCCAGCCCTTTCTTGAATCGAGATAGCTGAGGAAATAATCCAGGGGAAAAGTGGGAAGGGTTTGGGGTTTGAGCACCAAGTCCGAATTGTGGCAGAAGGGACAGCGAAAGTTGCAGCCGCCCAAGAAAACAGTCGAAGAGATGAACCCCACAAAATCTTTGGGCGCAAACTTTATCAGGCCTTTGATCTCAACCATTCCTCTAACTCCTTGCGGCTGTTCAGGACAGCAACGACTTCTTCTCTTTCCCGCATCACCAGGGTGGGGATGATGATCGCTCCCTTTTCGTCGCGTTTGAGAAGGCTCAGAAATTCCCTGATTTTTAGCTTGCTCTCTTTAAGGGCCAGGCCGTATTCCTGGCCTGTCAGCTCTTTCTCTTTCAGATAATTCTTGAGCTCTTCGCACTTCGAGCAACTGGGGTAGGTAAAAATAAGGAATTCCATTGCCTAAATGATTCTTGTGTAGGGGGTTCTATCCTTGAATTCCTGCTGCTTGCCCTCGTTCCAGGTTTTGACAGGCCTTAAGTAGCCAACGATCCGCGAATAGACTTCAGTCCCCTCGTCGCATTGAGTGCAACGAGGGACCTCGCCTCTGAGATAGCCATGATTGGGGCAGACACTGAAGGTTGGAGTGATGCTGAAATAGGGAATTCTTGTTTGAGCGATCTTGCGCACGAGCTTCTTGCACGTTTCCCTGTCGATGGCTTCAGGAAGAAAAGCATGAAAGATGGTTCCGCCTGTGTAGAGAGGCTGAATATCCTTCTGATGCTCCAGAGCTTCAAAGATATCCCGGGTCGCATCCACGTTCAACTGGGTGGAATTTGTCAGATAAGGGAATTTCACCGTGCCTGAAGTGATGATGTTGTGATATTTCTGTTTATCAAGCCTTGCTAGGCGGTAGGACGTGGATTCAGCTGGAGTCGCCTCCAGATTATAGATATTCTTTGTCTCCTCCTGGAATTGCTTGATTGTATCCCTCATGAAATTGAGGACTTCTATGGTGAACTCCTTTCCTTCATGCGTGCCGATTCCCTTTCCGAGAAAGTTCAGGCAGCACTCGTGCATACCGCAGATGCCGATAGTCGAAAAATGATTGTCAAAATGCCCGAGATAGGTCAATGTGTAAGGGACAAGCCCTTTGGCCAGCATGTTGTTGACGACTTCTCTCTTAGTTTCAAGAGATTCCTTGGCCACGACCATGACACTCTTCAATTTGGAAAAGAATTCCTCCCGCGTGCTGGATTCGTAGCCGACTCGGTTCATGTTTATGGTCACGACTCCGATCGAGCCTGTGGAATCTCCAGGCCCCCAGATGTTGCCAGGCCGCCGCAGCAGCTCCCGCTGGTCGAGGTTCAAGCGGCAGCACATGGCTCTGATGTCGCCAGGGTCTAAATTCGTTCCGATGTAGTTCTGAAAGTAGGGAATTCCATACTTGGCTGTGACTTCAAAAAGAAGATTGGCATTCGGCGAATCCCAGTCAAGATCCTTGGTGAGGTTGTAAGTGGGAATGGGGAAAGTGAAGACTCTTCCCTGATGGTCTCCTTTTCTCATCAGCTCCAGAAAAGCCCGGTTGATCATGTCGACTTCCTGCTGGTATTCTCCGTATGTTGAATCCAGCTCTTCTCCTCCGACCACCACCCGCTTGTTCTTCATGTCGGCCGGGATAGTCCAGTCAAAGGTCAGGTTGGAGAAAGGAGTCTGCCATCCCCAGCGGGAGGGAACGTTGAGGCCGTAGATGAGCTTCTGGATGTCCTGTTTGACCCGCTCATAGTCAAGCTTATCCGCTCTGACAAAAGGAGCCAGGAGCGTGTCAACACTGGAAAAGGCCTGGGCCCCTGCAAACTCGCCCTGCATGGTTCCGATGTAGTTCACCATATGGAGGGTGGCTGTTTCCAGATGCTTGGCTGGAGAAGAATGGACTTGGTTGGGCACATGGCCGAAGCCTTTTCTCAGCAGCTTATCCAGCGACCAGCCTGCGCAGTAAGAGACGATGGGGTAGGAGAGGTCATGGAGGTGGAATTCTCCCTTCACGTGGGCGTTCTTGATCCTTTCCGAATAAAGCTGGTTGAGGGCAAAATTGGAAAGAACCTCACCTGAGACTCTGGCATTCAATCCTGAAAAGCTCATCACTCCTTCGTTGGAATTTTCTCTTATCTTCCAATCGATGTCGTTGATGTAATCCTTGATCAGCCTCACCAGGTTGATGCCTGTCTCTCTCGCTTCTCTGATTTCTTTGTGCCTCTCACGGTAGAGGATGTAGGATTTAGCCACTTCATGGAAGCCCTGCTTCATCAGAACCATCTCAACGATGTCCTGAATCTGCTCCACAGAGGGAATGGTGTAGCCCCCGAATTTATCCTCTACCATGTAAGTGACGATATCAGAAACAGTCTTGGCTCGGCTCTGGTCTGTAACCCCGCAAGATTCCATGGCCTTAGTAACAGCATTTGTGATTTTACCTTGAACAAAGTCAGCGATACTGCCGTCCCTTTTCTTTATTCTGGTGATTGCTTGCTGCATCCCAATCCTCCTTTTCCCTTTATACAAAACGGGAATAATTTGCTCTCTTAAATCTCATTCTCCGCCAGTGGATACGCCTGGAACGATGGTCTCTATTCTGTTGAAAAGAGAGAGAGAATAAACAACCTCAGCCTTCCATATGTTGTATGCTATTCAGAGCTTAAATACAAAATGTTGTATTAGCAACCAAAAATTTATACATAATTTTTATCTCTGTCAAGTGATTTTTTTTAAAATTTCTGTCTTTTTCGTATCTTTCTAAATTTCCTTATTTTTCACCCTTTAATCCCGGCTGAATTCTCGATAAAAGCCGCCGGAATGAAGAGTGGCAAACAGGCTGCAGACTATGATAACCTGAAATCGAGGTGAAAAATGAGAGAATTTGAAGTCAGGACTCAAGCTAGGGAAGAGTTAATGGATATAACGGGAAAAGTCAGGGAAGCCATCCTCTCTTCTGGCCTCGCGAACGGAATCTGCACAGTCTATGTCCCCCATACAACAGCCGGAGTGACCATAAACGAGAATGCTGACCCTTCTGTCAGACAAGATATCTTGATGACTTTGAGAAAAATCGTTCCGGATTCGCTTGCCTACAAGCACTCGGAAGGGAACTCCCCTGCCCACGTTAAAGCCTGCCTTGTCGGCTCCTCGGTCAACATCATTATCGATGAAGGCAGCCTCGCGCTTGGAACCTGGCAGGGAATTTTCTTCTGCGAATTTGACGGCCCAAGAAGCCGCAAGGTTTATCTAAATGTTCTGTCCTTTTAATAAAACATTCTTTTTTTGAGGCTCTGATTTTTTTGCTCAAATCAGTTGAAAAAATTCTTTGCTTTGAAGCTTTCAAAAAGAATCAGAAGGAAAGGCCCATCCCCTGAAGAACGGCTTTGAGGTTGGTTTCTGGCTGCAGCTGGATTCCGTGGATTCCAAGCCTTATGGCGGCTTCGACGTTCTCATGGATATCGTCGATGAAGACGCACTCCCTGGCTTCTGCCCCAGCCTTTTTCAAGGCCTCTCGGTAGATTTGAGGGTCGGGCTTCATCAGGCCGACCTCGTAGGAGAGGATGTATCCATCGAAAAACAGAATTTCGGGAAATTTCTTTTTGATGAAACCAAAGCGCATGACATCAGTGTTGGAGAGGAGAAGGATTTTGTAGTTTCTCTTCAGCCTCTTCATGAGCTCCAGGACAGGAGGATTGGGAGAGAAAACATCGCTGTAGATGGAGCCGAAAGTGTCGCAGTCGATTTTGGCATTAAAGGTCCTTGTGACTTGACGATAAAACTCCTCAGGCGTCATTTCACCTTTGTCAAAATATTCAACAAGCTTAAAATGAGCTGAAGTCAAGGCAACGATTTCCTCTTTTGAAAACGGAGAGTAATTAGCCATTTTTCTGAAAAAAATATCATTATCGAAAAAGAGAATCACCTTGCCCAAATCCGAGATCACACAGCGAATCATTAGAAACTTTCTATTTAAAAAATGAGAAAATTTTATATCAGAAAAAGGCATTTAACTCAAGTATTTCAAAATTGGTGATTATGTTTTGCCATATGAGAGAGTTATGTTTTGGGAAATAGCCTCGCTCCCAATCGGATTTTTAACGCCATTCTCCATTCGCTCTTCTCGGCGGCTGCGGAACTCGCTCCGCTCAGACATCCTCGCCGCCCGACTTCGTCGGGTTCCCTCGAAGAGCGAATCTCGAAGGCTAAATCCTCAATGGTCGCTGCGGCTATTTCCCAAAACATAATCTAATAACGGAATTGTAAATTCTAATTTAAATCAACTAAAATTGACATCGATATTTTCCTGTGATATAAGCCAAAAGTCATTCAGGCAATTCATTCGGATAAAATCAAGATATGGAAGAGGCAATCGAAAAAGTTAGCATCTTTCATCCAACCAGAGCCCCCTATCGATTCACTGTCCTCATTGCGGCTTCTTTCCTCAGCTTTGGGAGTTATTTCGCCTACGATATTGTTGGTGCTATTGCACCCACCTTGGTCGAAAAGTTAGGCGCAGCTCGCGGCACAGTGGGCGCTTTTTATTTCATGTACAGCTTTGCCGCGGTTTTCTCTGTCTTCGCCGGAGGCTTGCTCATCGACTGGCTGGGAACGCGCAAAGCCAGCATCCTGTTTTCAATCCTTGTTTTTTTGGGCGCAGTTCTGGTCTGGCGTGCCAATAGCTTGCCTGTCTTTTTTGCCGGTCGGTTTATCTTCGGTGCAGGCTCTGAGCCTTTGATTATCGCCCAGAGTGCCATCATTGCCCGCTGGTTTAAGGGAAAGGAGATGGCGCTTGCCTTCGGAATAGCTCTCACTGTCAGCCGCCTTGGAACTCTCTTTGCCTTTAACACAGGAGAACTGATAACTAGTTATTTTGGAAGCTTTCGCTATGCCCTTTTTGCAGCTGCGGTCTTCTGCCTCGTCTCGCTTGTCGCCAACATCGTTTATATAATACTGGACCGCCGTGGTGAACGCGTTCTCAAACTGAAAGATGAAAGCGCTGCGGAGAAGATTGTGCTCAGGGATATTAAAGAATTTAAACCGACCTTCTGGTACGTGACAATGCTTTGCCTCACCTTCTATTCAGCCATTTTCCCCTTCACTGCCCTTTCTACTGACTTTTTTGTGGATAAGTGGGGAATCGCCCGAGTGGCTGAAGGGAGCGGAGGATTTCTCTACAGAGTTTTCAGCAATCTCCTCCATATGTTCAGCACTGCGGGAGGAATCTCTTCGATCATCATCTTCGCTTCGATGGTCCTCGCTCCTTTTGCCGGCCGGATGGTGGACAGGATTGGGAAAAGGGCAACTCTGATGATTATCGGTTCATTGCTCATGATTCCCAGCCATGCGCTCATGGGGCTGACCAAGATTTATCCTGCCTACCCGATGATCGTTCTTGGAGCCTCTTTCGTCCTGGTTCCAGCTGCGATGTGGCCTTCAATTCCGCTTATTGTGCGTAAAGAGCGGGTGGGAATGGCCTTCGGGCTGATGACAGCCATCCAGAACTTTGGGCTTGGCTTCTTCGCGTATGCCAACGGTGTGCTTCGTGATTTGACTAAAACCTACACCAGCAGCATGCTCATGTTCGCCAGCCTGGGATTCTTGGGACTCATCTTCGCTGTGCTTCTCAAAAAAGCAGACAAGCGTGAAGGCGGCATCTTGGAAAAGATTGACCTTGAATCCAGAGCAGCTTAAAAATATATCTATTTTTTTTATTGAATCTCTTCCAAGTTGTCTGGGTGAAGAATATGTGGCGAGCCATTAAAAACACCTATTCGAAATGGCCGTAGCGACCATTGAAGGTTTAGCCTTCCCGAGCTGTCCTTCGAGGGAACCCGGCCTTGCCGGGCGGCGAGGATGTCTGAGCGGAGCGAGTTCCGCAGCCGCCGAGAAGGGCGGTGAGGGAACGGCGTTAAAAACCTGATTGGGAGCGAGGCCATTCCGAATAGGGTGTTCATAGAACCCACACAGAATGGAAGAGAACCTTTTTATTTAACTTTTTTGGTAGCAGTGGCTGGAACAGAAATTCCCATGTCTTCCACGGCCACTGTCCCTTCAAGCTTGTTATCGCCGACTTTAAAATCCGCTTTCACCAGCCGCTCTAAACCATCGGGCGGAGTGGGGGATGTAAATTGGAATTTCAAGGTCTGGCCGTCATACTGAATTTCCTTGAGTGGAACGTCACTGAAAGCTCCTGTCGATTCGCTGACCTTTCCTTTCAGACCCTCCTCTGACTTCTCGATGTTCACGGTAAGATAATAATATTCCCCATTGGCATTGACTTCAACGTCCCAGGTTCCAAGGATTTTTCCATAATCCGGAGCTGCCTGATTTTGTGCCGCTGGAGAAGAAAGCGAAATAACGAGGAAGAGACCCAATGCAGAGACTGTTGACCATTTAGCCGTCATTTATAAACCTCCATCTTCGCTTGAAGATGAGATAATAGCAAAAAAAGAAAGATTAATCTATGATTATAATTTTGTGGAAGAGAAGCTTGACAAATAGAGTTTGCGATTTAAGATGATTTCAAACAAGATTTTTTTAAAAAAAATTCAGGAGCGAAACTTCTATGGAAGAGAAAAATGAAGTGATCCAAACCGCGAACATGGAAAGCTACGGAAGAGCTCTGAAAGCGGCAATTCAGAGAATCTCAGAAGAAAAAGTCGTGGAGCGAATCTGGAATAAAGATTTCACAATCTGGAAGGAAGAGGACAAGGAGATATCTAACCGGCTGGGTTGGTTGACTTCAGCGGAGCAAATGGTCAAGGCCCTGCCCGAGGTTGATAAACTGGTCCATCAAGTCCGAGCTGCAGGCTACAGGCATGCGCTTCTTCTTGGCATGGGCGGCTCAAGTCTGGCTCCTGAGGTTCTTGTCAAGGTGTTCGGCACAGCCAAAGGGCATCTCAAACTCGAAATTTCGGATAGCACAGTCCCGGCTTCTGTTTTATCGTTTAAAAATAAGCTTCGACCGGAAAAAACACTCTTCATCGTCTCTTCCAAATCCGGAACAACCTTAGAAACAATCTCGCTCTTCAAGTACTTTTTCAACCGGGTTTGCGAATCCCTTGGAAAAGAGCTTGCTGGCGACTACTTTATCGCCATCACCGACCCAGGAACTCCTTTAGAGAAATTGGCTCGCCAGCATCGCTTCCGTCAAATGATTGCCGGCGACCCTGATGTCGGCGGTCGGTTTTCCGCTCTCTCATCCTTTGGTCTGGTCCCAGCAGCTTTCAGCGGAGTTGAAATCAAAAGGTTGCTGGAAAGAGGCCAGGAAACGGCTCGTTCCTGCCGGCAAGCTCCAGAAGACAACCCAGGAATTCTTTTAGGGACGATACTGGCCTTGATGGCTCAATCTGGCCGAGACAAGGCGACTCTTATTCTCTCACCACAGATAGAAGGCTTCGCTTCCTGGCTGGAACAGCTCCTTGCTGAAAGCACAGGCAAAGAAGGCAAGGGCATTCTTCCTGTTTTGGGAGCAGACGAGACGGTCCTCGACTCTGAGCTTGGCGACCGATTTTTCATCTTCATCTTGCTTGACAGCGACAAAAGCCGTTATTCCTTAATCGAGGCTCTCAAAAGAGCTGGGCAGCCTTATCTCAAGCTCAACCTTAAAGATTTCTATTCGCTCGGAAGTCAATTTTTCCTCTGGGAGATGGCCACGGCTATCACCGGATTCTTCTTAAAGATTAATCCTTTTGACCAGCCGAACGTCGCCCAATCAAAGAAAAAAGCTCAAGAATTCATTCAAGGCTTTAGAGAAAAAAAGCGCCTGCCTCTTGAAATTCCAAAGCTCTCTCAAAAGGACATTTCTCTTTTTTCAGACTTTTCTGCCTCTTCCCTCAGAGAAAGCATTCAAGCCTTCCTTGGTGAAGCCCGAGAAGGAGATTACATCGCCATCCAGGCCTTTCTTCAGCCTGCATCGGAAACAGAAAAACATCTCAGGGAATTAAGGAAGACTCTGGAGAAGAAGGCGAAGCTCCCTGTAACGACAGGCTATGGGCCCCGCTACCTCCATTCCACAGGACAGCTTCACAAAGGAGACAGGGGCAATGGACTTTTCATCCAACTGACAGCCGATGACCTGGAAGATGCTCCCATTCCCGATGAGGCCGGCGCCGCCTTCTCCTCGCTCTCATTCGGAATCCTCAAAAAAGCCCAGGAAAGGGGAGATTGGGAAGCATTAAAGGAAGCAGGGAGGAGAGTCGTCCGCTTTCACCTTCATCAGGATATTTCTGCGGGATTGAAAAAAATTGCTTCTCTGCTCTGAATTCCTTCTTTTGAATCAGAAAAGCCCGCAATAAAGAGCGTCGGCATGGAAGAGGTCGTCAGTCACCCGTCTTGTCTTCCAATCGACTGTATCCTTAATGGTCACATAAAACCATAAATTATCAAAAAGCCTCAATTTTTTCAGGTAGTACTGAGCAAAATCTGTCATGCGGTCAACAACGACATTGCCCACGGCCTTATTTTCCTTGTCAAGAATAATGATCTTGCTGACCTCTTTCTGCTGCCCGCCTTCGGTAACCGTCTCTGTGACCAGCTTGCCAAAAACCTTCACCTTGCCTTTCCCTTCCCAGCTTTCTGGTTTATCATAAGCCACGTCTTTTAAAGTCTGAAATTCATCTCTTGCTCGTAAGTCCAGGTAGTCATCAAGCACAGCTTCCCCGCTTCTTGTAAAAACGGTTTTCCAAGCTTTGTTCTCTTCTTTAACCTCGATGCTGTCAGCCACTAAAATGGAGGGTTTGTCAGGAGTGAACTCTCCTTTTCCTCTAACCTCTTTGTCGACCAGCGTGCTCGTATCTCCTGATTCTATCTGACCCTGGACAATAACATCAAATCCCTGGACAGAAGGTATATAAAGATATTTCCCAAGGGCAACCTTGACCACACCTTCAAAATCATTTATGCCTTCTTTGATTTCAAATCCTTTCTTCTCCTGAGCTGCTGCCTCTGGTGCTGCTGCTTTTTTCTTGCAGGAAATTGACCCTCCAACCGCAAGCCAAATGACGAACAGACTCAATCCCAGAAGCCGAACGATCTTTTCAGCCGGATTTTTTTCTCTGTTTGAAATGAATGCTCTAAAAGCCATGGCGCATACCTCCAAAACTTTAATCATTCAAATATTCATCGGGGAAATGAATCCTCTCTCTTCTTGGTAAATATCCCATTTCTTCGAACTTTTTTTATACCACTGAAAAAAATAAAAGTAAAGAAGAAATTAGGGTTGGCGCAGACAGGAGAAGACAGAGCTAATTTTTCTTTATGTTCTTGCCCGATGGGGAATTCGAAGAGGAGCTCCGAGTTGAGGAGTGACTCACAGCAGAGCCTGAAGTTGAGCTTCTGGAGCTTGGAGTCGAACTCCTCGAGCCAGGAGCTGAGTGTGCCCTTGATGAAAAGCTTCTTTCGCTTCGAGAAGGAATGGAACTTGATGAAGACGAACGGAATGAAGAGGAAGGCGAGGAAGACCCTGACCTGAAGGATAAAGAAGGCCGAATTTTTTCAGAATGAGGTCTTGCATCTAACCTGGGGGAAAAAGTGTTGGAGGAAGGCGGGTTGGAACGCTCCCTTTCGATTCTAAAGGAAAAAGGCCGCTCTTCCCTTGACGAAGACGGAGGAGGGGAAATTGAACGGGGCGATGGCCGAGACATCCTCGAAGGGTAGACCCTCGGTGCCGAGACAGCGCTTCCGCTTCGGTCGGAACTGGCCTGGCCGCGACGAACGGCCTCAGATTTTCTCGGTGATGAGCTGGATAAGCGGCTCTCGAAGATTCGGGGGGATATCCTTGAATTTGCAACTCTTCGAATTTTATCCGACGCGCCTTCGGCCCTAGATTCAGAGATTGAACGAGAAATATCGTTGGATGACTTCCTGGAAGGCAATGACTTCAACTGAGTGTGGGAAAGATTCTTCCCTGAGCTGTAGCTTTTGCTCACCGGACGAAGATTTGACCTCGAAAGGACTTGGGCTGCTTTAATGTCTTCCGCGCTGAGCTGTTTCAAAGCTGGCCGATAATCAGGCTGCTTGGATGAGAGAGAGATTTTTCCAAGACGAAGGATTTTATCCTGGCTCAACGCCATTTGGGAGATAGTCCTGGACCGCAATTGGTCTTTGCGAACCACAGTTAGAGCGCGTGAATGGGAAGGATAATAGCGGCCGTAGTCATGTCCGTAAAAATTGTTGTTGATGATGACCACCGGATATCCGAAATAACTTAAAGGGCACCAGCCAATATAATCGTAACCCCAGTACCAATGAACCCATGCAGGGCTCCAAACGCGTTGAGGTATCCAGTACCAGCCCAGGCCTAACCTCCAGTGCCATCTGCCATAGTGGTAAACGCACCATCCCCAAGGTTCGTAGGAAACCCATGTCCAGCCCGAAAGAGGATACCAGACCCATCTCCCATAATAGTAGGGCCTCCAGTCGCTATAAGAAACGTAGGGAGTCCAGACATAGCCATAAGGCTGTTCATAGACCCAGCGCCCGCTGTCAACCAACTCAACTTCGTAATCCTCGAGTTCAGAGGGAAGGTATCTTCGGCTGATAACGCGCTGGTGGAGTGAATCTCTGGAGTCATTCCATTGAGCGAAGCTGTCATCCCGGCTTTCATAAAAAAGAACAGGTTCTGAAAGGAAATACCCGTTGGAAGAGACGACCTTCTCCTCGCTCTCCACCTCCAAGGAACTATCTTCTCCTGCAGCCTCCACTTTACCCTCGAAGACAAAAAGCTCAGTCTCTCCGCCCTCCCTGGCCTCGAGTCGACAAAGCCCCTCTTCGATAATATAGAAAGAGGCATCAGGAGAATGAACCTCAAAGCTTCTTTCCCCATCCAAAAAGTTTATCCTCAAGTAAATCTTTCCTGAAAGCAGATGAAGCTTCACTTCCCCTTCGCCATTTTGAGGAAGCTTGACAAAATCGACCTGAGTGTCGCTATCGATGCGGAGATAGTTTCTTTTTCCAAAATGAACTTCTGCCCGGCCCTCTCGAGTTCCCAGCTTGTCGCCTTCGACGATAAGCAAGTTCACAACTCCTTCTTCATAGCCCAAATCAGCTGCCCTCTGGATATAGACATCTCCCTTGACGTAGCTCAACCGAGCAAAAGCATAGTCTGAATAATCTTCCTGGCCATAGGAAAAGCCGGAGGAAACAAAAAAGGCAGCAAAAACAATGAAAAATAATGTCTTTTTCATTTTATTTCCTCTTCTGCTCAAAAAAAGCAGCAAAAATCATGCCAGAATTTTTTTCGTAGCGGGTGAGGAAAGAAAAGTCAATCCTGTCCTGGTTAAAGGACAGTTGACAACTTATTGAGTCAGCCGAATGCTGATTGAACCTCCCCTTGCCTTATGACTGTCTTTCCTTGTCATTCGTGCCATAAATAAAAAAATGGCCCGATTTGAATCGGGCCAAAAAATTCTGAGCTGTCTAAGCTTTGTTTCTTGAAGCTTATGCTTTACCAGCGCCAGCGCCTCATCATAAAAGGAAAGCCTCTTCCGGGACCGCCTCTTCCCCCAAAGAAGCCCATTCTGCCCATTGGAGGAAACATCCCAAATCCTCTCCTTCCAAAGAACCTGGCTCCGGCAAATCTCCTGAATCTTTCCAATTTTTCCAGCTGTTCAGGAGTGAAAATCTTTCTTATCTCCCTTCTCTGGGCGATAACTTTCTTCTGATGATCCGCACCAAGATTGGATGTCTGGTCGATGAGAGCATTGATTTCTTTCAGGTCAGAATTGGGGTCACGGAGCAGGGTTTGGAGCTTTTCGCGGAGCGGCTTCATCTTTTCCTGGAATTGTTTCATCTCCTCCTGACGAATCTTTCTGAATTCTTCCAATTTCGATTTCTGCTCAGCGCCTAAATCAAGGAAGCTCCTCTGAGGAGGATACCCTTTCGATTCTTCCTTTGCCGCTTTCTTTTTAAATAAAGGACTCCGTTCTGCCTGGCCAAGAAGACTGGCAGAGAAAAAAGTGAAACTCAAGATGGCGCAGGCGATAGTTACAAAGAGTGCATATTTTCTCATCTTAAACCTCCTATCTAAGCTCTATGATTAGTTAGACAACAAAAATAATAAATCCTTGGCTTCGCCGGCGACAAGAAAAGAGAAGGTTTAAAAATAAATAATATAAGAGGGAAAACTCTTCTCGGAGCAATCCTCTCGATAAGAAAATGAATAAAAATTCTTAAATTTTTATAAGCCTAAGCCTTCTTCAGGATGGGCATTCCTGTCTTCTTTGTCTCTACGACTTTATAGCCAGCAGGAACAGAATTAAGTGCCCCTTGCCTGACATCTCGAGCAAAAAAATAGATTCTCTGAATACGACCGCCTTTCAGATTGACATCCTTGAAATGGAGATAGTACTTAACCCCTTTGGAATTAGTGAATTCATAAGCCATTTATTTTACCTCCAGAATGAATTTATTGGCTAGAAAACAAAGCCTAAGCTGATACCGATAAGCAGGGCCTTTGTCGAGTAAGTGCCCTCTCCAAGGTTCATTCCGCCGACTTGATAAGCGGCTATCTTCCTATTTGGACTCATCCTGTCAGAGAAAATCTCGTACTGACCCGCGACATCAATAACAAACTTACCAACCTTATAGCCAAAGCCTGCAGTGAACGCCATGCGGTCTGCATCAGGAAGAATGGGGTCCATGGTATCGGTTGGCTGGGGAGTTTGGTCATAAAGGAATCCTCCCCTCAGGGAAAATTTTTCGTTCAATTGATACTGCACGCCTGCTCGAAAGAGGAAGGAAATATCCCAGTTTTCCTCAAACGTTTGAACTTGGTCAGGATAGGGAGCGGGAAAATCGATGGCGATGTCGAATTTATCATAGGTATTCCAGAAGACATAGTTGATATCTGCCGAAAGGAGAAGCTTTGGAGTTAAATTGAAAGCAACGCCCGCACAGAAAATATTTGGAAAATTAAAAGACGTGGCAACAGGGCCTCCGGTTGGAACCAAGTCCCGTAAAGTTAGAGAAGGTGTAACAGGCGTAGTAGGAACATTTGATCTATCAAGTGTGATATTTCCTTCGAAATCGAGCTTGAAGCCACTGCGGAAATTGAGGCCTAAGGAAACTTTCTCTCCCTTGAAAAGTGCGCCAGCATTCCATCCCCAGCCACTGCCCTTACCGTCTGTTATCGAAGTCGGCACTTCGTATATGCTTCCACCATAAAGTCTGAGGTCTACAGCTTGAACGAGATCAAACTTTATTGTTGAACGGACATAGAAGGCGCCAACGCCTAAAGAGAATTTATCGCTGACCTTGTAGGCGATAACCGGATTGAAGACAAATGTTTTCATATCATCCCTGGTGGAGAGAAATCTTAAGGGAAATGTAACCTCATCAGGATCAGACCATTTGGTTCCCAAGCCGTAAGGAGAAAAGAATCCGAAGCCAGCAACGATTTTATCGCTTAATTTATGCGTGATATAAGCCGTTGAGGGATAGAAAAGCTGCTTTTTTGCCTCGTAAGAATTAGAATAGGCAGGATTGATGAGAGGGGCGTAGGGCATGTCTAAGGTTGCCTTGGGCATGATCAAAGTTGTGCCCACGGAAACCTGTGTTCCCTCCAGCCAGGCAATGCCAGCAGGGTTGTGGAAGACAGCCGTGGGATTGTTGGCGATGGCAACAAAAGCACCTCCCATGGCCATGGCTGCTGCTCCATGCTCATAGATGAGAAAACCACCGCCACGAACCAAGGAGCTAACACCTAAAAAAACCAGAAAAGACAATGTTATTAGAAAAACTTTTCTTTTCATCAAAGCCTCCTTCCTAATAATTAATTCCTCCTTTTTTTGGATCTTTAGTTTGGGTGTTTCAAATCACCTCTTAAGTCTGTCTCAAGTATTTATAAGAAATAGAGGCCATTGTCAAGATAAATTTGTCAAAAAAATCTCAACTCTTCCTTAGAGCTCGAAAGTCAATCTCCTCTGCTCAGCAAGTGTTTTTGAAGACCAAAAGAGCTTCTGATTTTCTTAAATTCAAAATAAGCAGAGGGAATGAAAATTGAAGAAATATTTATTTTTCTGAGCTAAGTCCTTGTTTTTGTTCATGTTAAAAAAATAAAAATTTTTTTAATTTCCCTCTTTACAATTGATTTCTTTTCCTGTATATTAAGAACGGTTCTCTTTGGCGGGCTGGAGAGAATCCCCACCTTTTTGGTTCCCATCATCAACCCCCCTTTTGCTGACAACAGCCCGCACTCTCTCTCTATGGAGAGTGCCCATGTCCGACGAGAAAAAAATTGAAGAAAGGTACAAAAGAATTTACAGGCAACTCCAGGCACTCTTGTCCAAAACTCGAAACAAGATTGCGCGCATGGCCACTGTCGCCGCACTCCTTCACCACAAGATGCCCTGGTTCTTCTGGACAGGATTTTATATTCTCGTCGAAGGAGAACTGATTGTCGGTCCTTACCAAGGCCCGCTGGCCTGCCAGGTGCTGGAGAAAAACAAGGGAGTCTGCTGGGCTGGAGTCAGAGGCAAAAAAACAATCATCGTCCCTGATGTCCATGAATTCCCGGACCACATTGCCTGTGACAGCCGCTCTAACTCAGAGATAGTCATTCCCCTTTTCGATAAGGGCAACCAAGTCTGGGCCGTGCTCGATATCGACAGCAGAAAATTCGATGCTTTTTCAGAAGTTGATAAAGAGTGGCTGGAGAAAATTATAAGATTGATCTAAAGGTCCTCATCGATTTTTTTTATATGCTCCAGTTGGAAAAAATGAGCTTTATGATTCCTCCTTCGATTCCGACCTGTTGCCGATGATAATTTTTCCCGCCACTTCCTTGATGAGCTTCACCGCAGCTGCGGCTGTTATTCCTGAGACATCCCTCTCTGGGTTGAGCTCGACCACATCCAGGCCAACGATTCTGGCTTTGAGTGTCTGAAGGATGCCCAGTGCCTGACGGGTGGAAAGGCCCCCTGGCTCGTGGTGGGAGACTCCAGGAGCAAAGGCAGGGTCAAGCGAATCCAAGTCAAAGGAGATGTAGAGGGGGTTGGAAAACTCAAGAGAAAGGTTATCATTGATATCCTTCATCTCGATCATCCGGATTCCGTGCTCGCGGGCCTTCGCCCTGTGCTCGCCCGTGGCTGCCCTAATCCCGACTTGGACGAGATTCTCAGCCAAGCCCTGTTCCATGATCCGGGCAAAAGGGCAGGCGTGGGAAAAGCGGTCGCCGTAGAGCTCCTCGTACAAATCCGGATGGGCGTCGAAATGAAGGATGTCCAAGGGCTTGAATTTTTTGGCAAAGGCTTTGACCACCGGGTAGCTGATAGAATGGTCACCACCCAAGACAACAGGCACGGCCTTTTTCTCCAGTATCTCGAGAATGCTTCTTTCAATTCGAGAAAAAACCTGTTCGAAATTTCCTGTTGCATCAACATCCCCCAGGTCAACCAAAACTCCATCGACCTCCAAGTTTCGACCGAGCTCGGTCCAGGCATTGATCGCTTTTCCGGTTGAAGCAGCGCGGATAGCCTGCGGCCCTTTCGACGCTCCTCTCAGGTAGCACGACTTCTCATCAAAGGGAATTCCGATGATAGCAATGTTGTAATCCTGACTCTGCTTTATCGCCCCTCCAAAGTCTGTCATTTGTTTTCTCCTAAGGAATTTAAAAAGATATCTCTGCCCTCGCGCAGAAAGGCAAGAGGATTATACAGGAAAAATTATAAGGACAAAAGCTATGGACTCTTTAAGGCGAAGGCTGAGTAGTTAGAAAACCGTTTGAAGGCTGAGCGGGCATGGTTCCTCGACCGAAGGGAGAGGAGAGCGAAGCCTGAAACCGAGCCGCTTTTGCCTCGCTGGGGCAAAAGCGGCGTGTTTTCTAACTACTCAGCCTGAGCCTCCAATTTTGCTTTTGCTCGAAAAATAACTATAATTCAAAAAAACCGTGAGGAGATGTGATTGAAAAAAGTAAGCACTCAAATCAAAAAATTCCAGCATTTTTATCCCTACACTGCGGCCATTGTCGGCGCTTCTTCAAGGAATCAAGTCAACTACATGTCCTGCGCCTGGCACACGGCCCTTTCCTTTGACCCTCCTCTCTTTGGCATCCTCATCTCCAAAAAGAGATTCACCCATCATGTCATTTCTGAGGCGAAAGAATTTACTGTTAATTTCATCGATTGCAGACGGGTGAAACTCTCAGCCCAAATGGGGAGAAGGTCCGGGCACGATGTGGATAAAATCAAAGAATTCCAGGTCAAGCTTTCACCTTCAAAAATTATCAAATCCCCTATTCTGGAAGAGGCCTATGTCTCTTTTGAATGCAAATTGGTGGAAACGAGACCCTACGGAGATCATGACCTTTTTGTCGGTCAAGTCTTGGCCATCCACGAAGAAGAGAAGAGTTTCAGCGAAGAGGGAGTCCTCAACACAAGAAAAATTCATCCTCTTCTTTATCTCGGAAGCGATTTCTACATCACCATCAACTCGCACAGTCTCAAACATGTTCTTCCTGACTGAGCTTTCAAGTGAAAGACATGTCTCAATAAGCCTTCTCTTGCGATGAAAATCGATGACAAGATTAAAAAATAGGGACTTTAAAAAATAGAGACAGTTCCCTCATTTTGGAGAAAAAGGGGACAGCCTGCTGTCCCCTTTTTACAGTTCCCCGATTTTGTGTGATTAATAAAAAATGGAGGACGAAATGAAACAATTTACAAAAAAACATCTTTTTCTCTTAATCCTTATTCCTCTGATCATTTTTAGAGGCGCTCAAGCTCAGGAGAAAAAAGAAAAGCCAAAAGAATTTAAACTGACCATCGATGGCATCATGGAAGGCCCGGAGCTCGTCGGCAATTCTCCCTCAAGCATTCTCTGGTCTGTGGACGGAAAAAAGCTCTACTTCCGCTGGCAAAAACCTGGAGAAAAAAGTGCAGAGTTCTACGCACTATCAAAGACAGAGTTAATCCCCCAGAAAGTTACTCTGGATGACATTCTCAAGCTCCCGCCCGCGCCCTCCTCTTTCTTCTCCCGCTTTTCGGGCTTCGGCTTTCCTGGCATAGAGATTAAATTCGATAGAGAGCAAAAAAGAGCCCTTTTGGTCCGGGGAGGCGACATCAGCCTTCTCGACATTCCTTCAGGAAAAATGACTGAGCTCATCACCACCGATGAAAGGGAGACAAACGTCAATTTCACCTTTGACCAGGAAAAAATCTATTTTACCAGCCAAGGCAACCTCTTCCTGCTTTCTCTTCAGGACCGAGGCCTGCGCCAGATGACATCTTTCTCGAAAAAGGCTCCTCCTCCGGCAAAGAAACCGGATGAAGTCGAAAAATGGTACACAGACCAGCAGCGGGAGCTTTTTCAAGAATTCAGCAGAGCTGAACAGAGAACGGGCCAGAGGGGGATGTTTCCCTTTTTTGGCAGCCAGACTCGAAGAAAGCCCTTTTTTCTGAGCGAGGAGCAGGATGTTGTCTCTCTCGACCTTTCCCCGGATGAAAAGTATGTCATCTTCAGAATCTCAGAAAAAGTGCCCCAGGCCAAGACGACGATTGTCCCCAACTACGTCACCAGAACCGGATTCACTGAAACGATTGAATCGCACACCAAGGCTGCTCAATCCTCTAATGAATACAAGGCCGGGATTATGTCTGTCTCAAATGGCGAGGTGAAATGGCTCGATTACAATCAAGGGGAAAGAAAAATCTTTCCCTCGAGTTTCTACTGGTCTCCGGATGGGAAAAAATGTGCTCTGACTGCCAACTCCGAAGACCGCAAAGATGAATGGCTTCTGCTTCTTGAGCTGGAGAGCGGAAAAACAACCGTTATCGAGAATGTTCATGACGACGCCTGGATTGGCGATTTGGGGCTGACAGATATTATTTGGGCGCCTTCGAGCCAATCCATCTATTACATCTCTGAGAAAGATGGCTTTGCCCATCTCTACAGGGCATCGCTTGACGGAAAAGAGAAGACGAAGCTCATTGATGGCAAGTTTGAAGTCTACGTAGCCCAGCTCTCCAAGGACGGAAAGCGATGGTATCTCGCCTCCAATGAAGAGCACCCAGGCGAGCATCATTTCTATTCCATGCCTGTGGAAGGAGGGAAGAGGACGAAAATCACTTCGATGACCGGCCACAACGAAGTCTTTCTCTCACCTGACGAATCGCATCTTGCCATTCTCTACTCTTCGAGCAACAAGCCTCCTGAACTCTACATCCAGGCAAACAAGTCCGGCGCTGAGGCCCGCAAGCTGACCCTGTCGACAACAGAAGAATTCCGCTCTTATCCCTGGTATGAGCCTGAGGTCCTCTCCTTCAAGGCCCGCGACGGATTTGATGTCTATTGCCGGCTTTACAGACCGAAAAACTGGCATCCCCAAAGGCCGGCGGTTATCTTCATCCACGGTGCCGGCTACCTCCAGAATGCGCACAAGGGCTGGAGCAGCACTTACTTCAGGGAATACCTGTTCCATAATTTTTTGATTAAAAATGGATATCTTGTCCTGGAAGTCGATTACAGAGGAAGCGCCGGCTACGGACGAGACTGCCGCGTAGCCATCTACCGCCACATGGGAGGAAAGGACCTTGACGATATCGTCGATGCTTCGAGCTACCTGGTCAAGGAATTGAACGTCAATCCGGAGAGAATCGGGCTCTATGGCGGGAGCTATGGAGGCTTTCTGACGCTGATGGCCATGTTCAAGACTCCAGAAAAGTTCAAGGCAGGAGCTGCCCTGAGGCCTGTCAGCGACTGGGCTCACTACCATCCAGGCTACACGGTCGATATTCTTAACCTTCCCCAGAAGGACAGCGAAGCCTATAAACAGAGCTCTCCCATTTATTTTGCCGAAGGGCTCAAAGGCGCTCTGCTCATCTGCCACGGCATGGTCGACACCAACGTCCATTTTCAGGATACGGCGAGGCTCGTCCAGCGCCTGATAGAACTCAAGAAAGAAAACTGGGAGGTGGCATTCTATCCAGTAGAAAATCATACCTTTCATAACAGCTCCTCCTGGGCGGATGAATACAAGCGAATCTTCAAGCTGTTTGAAGAGAATTTGAAATAATTGCTGATTTCCGTATAATAGGGACGAGTTTTCATGGCTGTCGTATTAAAAGTTGAAGACCTCCATAAATCCTTCAAGCTCGGCTTTATTCCAAAAACAAAGAAAATCCTCAAGGGCATATCGCTCTCCGTCGAGGAGGGAGAAATCTTTGGTTACCTCGGCCCGAATGGAGCAGGCAAAACCACAACCATCAAGTGCATCCTTGGCCTCGTCCGCCCTGAGAAAGGAAACATAGAGATTTTCGGCCTTCACCCTTTTTCCCTCCAGGCCAAAGAAAAAATCGGATACCTTCCTGAGAATCCCTATTTCTATGATTATCTGACTGCTTCAGAATTTCTCGATTTTTGTAGCCAGCTCTTTCTCATGGGAAAAAAGGAGAGAGAGGAGAGGGTCAAAGAACTTCTTCAGCTTGTCGGCCTGGAAAATGCTTTAGACCTCCAGCTTCGAAAGTTCTCTCGCGGCATGCTGCAGAGAGTAGGCCTGGCCCAAGCCCTTCTTAACAGCCCTTCCTTGGTTATCCTCGATGAGCCGCTTGGAGGCCTTGACCCGCTGGGAAGGAAAGAAGTAAGGGACATTATCGTCCGGCTCAAAGAAGAAAGAAAGACCGTTTTTCTCTCCTCCCACATCCTCCAGGACATCGAGATGGTCTGTGACAGGGTGGCCATCATCGTCAGCGGAGAGGTCGTTAGCCAAGGAGCCCTTCACGAGCTTGTCTCTGAAAAAATCTATTTTACAGAAGTCATCCTTTCCGGCATCGAGGAGAACAAGCTCAAGGGCCTGGCTGAGAGCTTTTCGGTGAAGGGGGGGAGAATACTGCTCAGAGTCTTGAGGGAAGAAAACCTGGAGAAAATCCTGGAGCTTGTCTGGTCTCAAAAAGGAAAAATCCACAGCATTACCCCAAGGACTGAAACCCTCGAGGATATATTTGTGGAGGTGGTCAAGCAAAGATGAAAATAGCGGCGATTGCTCTCAACACCTTCAAAGAAGCCATCCGTGACCGCATCCTCTACCTCCTCCTTTTCTTTGCCGCAGTTTGCATTGTCTTTTCCCGCATCTTAGCCCTGCTCACAGTTGGCGACCGGGTGAAAATCATCAAGGACGTCGGCCTTTCCTCCCTTTCCCTCTTCGGGGCTTTAATGGCCATATTGATGGGCGTGGGGCTGGTCTACAAAGAAATCGACAAAAAAACAATTCACAGCCTTTTGGTCAAGCCCATCCACCGCTACCAGTTTCTCTTGGGAAAATATTTTGGACTGGTCTTAACCCTTCTGGTCATGCTCCTCCTGATGAGCCTCATCTATCTTGCTGTCATCTTTCTCCACACCTTCAAGATTGAATGGAAGATGCTCGTCGCCATCCTCTTCATTTTTCTTGAGCTCTGCCTCATCACCTCTGTCGCCCTTCTCTTCTCTTGCTTCTCAACGCCGATCCTGAGTTCCCTTTTCTCCCTCGCCTTTTATCTCATCGGCCATTTCTCCTGGGGGCTTGAGACTCTCATCAAAAAGGTCAAGCCGGGAGTGGGAAAGACCCTGGCTCAGCTCCTCTACCATTTTGTCCCAGACCTTGAGAATTTCAATTTTAAGACGGAGATTGTGCAAAATCTTCCCATCCCGCCGAAGATTTACCTCTTCTCCACCCTCTACGGCATTTTCTACACCGCCTTTATCCTGACCTTGGCCCTTCTTGTTTTCAGGAAGAGAGACTTCATTTGATGGCTGCAAGAAAAAAATCAAGAGTCGATAAAGATTTCAGCACTATTTTCTTGGCCTTCTTCCTCATCCTGAGCTGCGGCATTTTCATGGCCTTGAAGGTTGAAACCGACAGCATCTTGAGAAAAAAAATCCCCGGCTCTTCCATCATCTACATTCCTTCGGGAAAATACCTCAAGTTCGTGACCTTCGGCTACTCTTCCATCTTGGCAGACATCATCTACGTCTGGGCCATCCAGTATTACAGCGATTACAACATCCCTAACAGGTTCGAGTATCTTGACCATATCTTTTCCGTCATCTCTGAGCTGGACCCGCACTATCTTGACCCCTATGATATCGGAGCTTTGATCGCCGCCTACGAGGCCAGGGACGTAAATTTAGCTTTAAAAATTCTGGACAAGGGCCTGGAGAATAATCCAGACCAGTGGCTTTTCCCTTACACAGGCGGACATTATGCCCAGAGGGTAAAAAAGGACCAGAAGCTGGCTCAGGAATATTACAAGAAGGCGATGGAGGTCAAAGGCGCTCCGGACATTGTCCGGCGGCTTTATGCTGACTCTCTCTACAAGGCCATGGACTACCAAAGTGCCTTGCAGGCCTGGCTTGAGATTTACCAGACAGCAACAGACGACAGAATCAAGAAAATTGCCTCCAATCATCTCTACCGGGCCAAAGCCACCATCGATACCCAGAAGATCAAGGAGGCTGTGGAAAAATTCAAGGGTAAATTTGGGCGAAACCCGATGGACCTGAGCCAACTGGTCAGGGCCGGGTTTCTCAGCTCCCTGCCCAAGGACCTGGACGGAAAAGACTACCTTTATGACCCGAAGAGCGGGGAAGCGAAGGCTCCGACAATTCCATGGAAGAGATAGTCTTCATCATCCTGTTTGGACTTGCCTGGGGAAGTTTCCTCAATGTCGTGATCTACAGGCTTCCGCTGGGAATGAGCATCATCAAGCCTCCATCCTCCTGCCCTCGCTGCAGGCAGAGGATAAAGTTCTATGACAACATTCCCCTTATCTCTTTCCTGGTCCTGCGAGGAAGGTGCCGCTATTGCCGGGAAAGAATATCCTTCACTTATCCGCTGGTCGAATTCTTAACCCCCTCGAGCTTTATTCTCCTCTATGCTCATCATTCCTTGAGTTTCTTCTTCTTTGCCTCCTGCCTCTTCTCCAGCGCACTCGTCGTCCTGGCCTTCATCGATTATGGCCACCAGGTTTTGCCCGATGAGATAACCCTGCCAGGGCTTGTTCTGGCCGTCATCTACTCCTTTTTCCGCAAAGATTTAAATCTGACTCAAGCTCTGGTCGGGGCAGTGGCCGGAGCGGGATTCCTGCTTTTCATCTACGCCGCCTATTATTTCTTAAGAAAAAAAGAGGGTCTGGGAATGGGCGATGTGACTTTGATGCTGATGATAGGCGCTTATCTTGGCTGGAAGCAGGCTTTTTTAACCCTGATTATCGCCTCTTTCGCCGGGGCGATAGTCGGCGTTTTCTTCATCATCTTCAGAAAAAAAAGCTTCCAGTACTCTCTTCCCTTCGGAACCTTTTTAGCGCCCTCGGCTTTTGTCTCCCTTGTCTGGGGAAAAGAGCTGATCACGGCTTATCTCGGACTGTTCCGGGGGCTGACTTACTGATGGCTTTTCTTTGTTCTTATTTCATAATCCTGAAAATCTCTCTCCAGGACTTTATTTTCAGAGTCGCAAGAACAGTCTGCTCCATCTTCTGGATGGTCGAATTGTATTCCTGAATATAGACCGCCCTCTTCCTGCCGCTGGTGCCTGTTGTCTGTCTTTCAGCCAGAGTCCCAGCGCCCCTGGTCTTGATCTCAAGCTGAAGAGACTCCACAGCTCCAGTTTCAGTTCTCAGGGCCGTTGCTCCGAAAATCGCTCCTGCGACTGACTCGACATACCTGGCATAAAGCCTCCCGATTCCGATGATATTTTCGCAGGGGTCTACGCTCTCTATATTTCCTTTCAAGGTGTTGAAATAGCAGATGTAATTGGCTATGACCGGGTCAACCCACACTTTCTCCCCAACCTCCAAATCGCCAAGATCTTTGTTGACAGGAAGGTCAAGGACTGCTGGGTCGCCGAGATACCACTCCACTTCAGGAGTCGGCTTATCGATAAGGGAGACAAAGGAATATTTGACATCGGCCGGAGCCCTCTCATCTCCTCCTGTCCCGAAGTATATCCTGGGATATCCGCCGGATTTCATCCAGACCGCAGGCTTGCTCAAGATAGGGAAATTCTTTGCATCCTCATAGATTTTTGTCACCGGCCAGGAGCTTTCATCTTGAAAATTCAGACTCACATACGCTCTCCAGACTCGGCCGTCAAGGTCGACAAAATAGACCCGGTCGACACGGCCGTCCTGGTCAATATCAATTGTGGAAGGAGAACCCACAAAGGCGTTCTGAATATCCCAGGTGAAGCCGTGTTCTGTCCTGGTATCGACCCCAGAATCGGTAAAACTCCAGAAGGAGCTGCCAGTCTCAAGGTCAACAGCATAGAATCGATTGCCGGCAACATTGTCGGGATCATTGTCATAGCCCGAGCCGATAAAGCCTACCCAGGCCTCACTGCCGTTTTTAACGATTTTTCCAATAGCCGGCACCGACCAGGTCTCTCCCATTGCGCTATCTGTAAACTCCCAGAGAGGCTGGGGGCTATTGGGGTCGGTGACATCAAGAGCAAAATAATAGTTCAATCCGCCGCCAAGTGTGCTTCCTTTACCCTGCGCTTGACCGCAGACAAGAATAGTAATCCATTCTTTTATACCGTCTCCATTGGCGTCGATATAAACATCGGCAGCAGTCGGGCTGCCGTCGACATAGGTATCCCTGGTGTAAGTCCTCTCTCCGGTATCGGGATCAATGTTGCACATGTTCCTCAATTTGGGCAGCAGGTTGTAGGGTATGAAGGCCCACAATTCTTCACCAGTGACGATATCAAAGCAGTGAAGCATTCCGTCGTTGGCGCCGAGGTAAAGGACTTTGTGCCGCTCCTTCAAGTCATCCTTGAACTTCTGGTATCCGCTCCCCATCATCGAAGCATTCTCTTCCGGAGGGCCGACGACCACCGGAGTGGAGTGGTTGCTGTCCCCCAACTTCCAGTCGCGGCCTGCGCCCCGGACAAAGTTGATCAGCGCAGCATTATCGTTGTTCACATCCTTTATTATCGGCCCTAAAGTTTCGGCATTGCTCGCGGTGAAATCGACTCTTATCAATCTTGTCTCTGAAGGAATAGCGGTGTAGATTTTTCTGTCGTCAGCCGAGCGGAGACTCAAAAGCTGCCCGGCATCCCACACGATCTCGACTCCTTCGACCAGGATGTTCCTCCCTGTCGGAGAGGAGAAGTTTGACTGGGTGATGGTCCGCAGCACAGAATACGGCGAATTCTCAGGAGTCATCGCGGACATATCATAGGCCCTTAAATGGCCCTGCCAGCCCGGATAGTAGAATGAGCTGCCGATGATGTAGGTCCTGAGGCTGCCTTCATGACTGACAAATGTTGCCGCCGCTGACGTCCGAGAATACTCTTTCCGCTCAACATGAAAGCATTCAAACTGAATCGAGGAAATGTAAGGAGTGTCATAGGAAGCACTGGTGAAGTCTGACATCTGGTCTTCAGGGGCGTTCATCACCGCCTTCCAGAAAAGCTTCGAGCCATAGTGCTCGAAGGTGTGGGGGGGAAGGTTGGAGTAGTCATGGATATTAGAGCCCTCGTAAGTGGCGAAAAGCTCCCAATCTATCCCGTTATTCGACAGGTAGTAGGTGATTGTAAGCCCGTAACTGGTCCCTCCCCTTATTCCCTGCTGAAGGGTTTTAATCCCGACCTTGGTCACGGCATAGAGACTCTCGTCCATTCCAGTCAGGACGTTGGTTGAGCAGGCTTCGCCATAGAGGGTGTAAACGTCGGCTAACCCGTTGGTGAGCATGAAATAGTCGCCTGAATCGTTAGCATCAGCGGTGATGACATCCATATCGCCGTCTTGGTCGTAATCAATGGCAACGAGAACGTCATCATCGTTTTCTGGGGGGTTGATCGGGTTGCAGTCGTTTAAGCACTTAAACTCGAAATTGACAGGAATGCCGCCTCCTTCATTATTTCCTTTATTCTTGAACATATAAATCTTGGCCAGATTCCCAGTGCGGTGGCTGTCGTTTGAGCACATGAGGTCCATTCGGCCATCGTTATCGAAGTCTCCAGAAGAAATGGCAGTGGTGCCGATACAGCTGCTGTTGGAAATGGGAATATCATAGCGGGTGAAGTTTCCCGTGCCGTCGTTCGAATAATAAACAAGGTGGTCGACCCACTCGACTGAGCCGACAACGATGTCCAGGTCTCCGTCACGGTCGAAGTCAGCAGCATCGATGGCCGAACCGCCCATGTATGAGTAGGTGGGAAAGCCCGGACGCGTGTTATAGCTCACTTCAGCGATTGTAAAATTGGCAAGACTGAAATTACCCGGACCCGGGTTTCTTACCAGCCAAATCTTATTCTGGCCCATAAAGAGAATGTCTGTATCCCCGTCCTTATCGATGTCCACAGAGCACATATGGTCACCTGCCCAGCGGATATAAATAGGCTTGCTCTGGAACTTTGATGTGAAGTCGAGGTTGGGGGCTGAGGTGTAGGTGTTGAAATTCGGGTTAGTCGCTGTTCCAGTATTAATATACATGTGGGCGCGAAATTGATCGTATATTGCCACGTCTTGATTGTTGACGCAGAAGAAAAAATCGAGAAGCCCGTCGCCGTTATAATCTCCGACAGTAATGGAAGGGACCTGGCCTGCTATATTCTGCTCGAAAATTTTTGAGGTATCGACTTGAAAAATGATTCCGTCATCGTCGATTCCGTCATGGTTAGCATCCACAAACTTATTCCTGACAAGGACCAATTGTCCATTCGCGTAGCCTGCGCTGATATCATAACCTATCAAATCAGGCAAGCCGTCGCTGTCAAAGTCACCCTTATCGCAGACATAAATCATAGCTCCCATCCCGACCGGCTGGGAGATGTTTAATTGTCCGCCAAGCCAGCTGAGAGTCACTGGCCCGGGCGGCCAGAAGGATACAGAAGAGTATGTTTTGTCCTTATAGTCCTCGCTGTGAAAATTCTCGGTAAAGAGGGACGTGAATTCGGTGCACATCTCTTGAGCCCAGAATCTCGGGCCGAAGACGGAGATAGCGATGAAGAGGATTATAATTAAAGGAATAGACAGGATAAAATTTTTTGTTTTTTTACTCATTTTTTACCTCTTTTACTATAACTCGCATCCCTCGTTCAAGCACAACCCAGACTTTTAATCTTGATTTTTGACGACTCTTTGCTTTGGCAAAAAAAACGGCCTAGAATGGGCAACGAAGAAGACATTCTTATTTCATAATCCTGAAAATCTCTCTCCACGACCTGATTTTCAATGAAGAAAGGACCGCCTGCTCCATCTTCTGGATGGTCGAATTGTATTCTTGAATGTAGACTGCCCTCTTCCTGACCCCGCTCCCTGTTGTCTGCCTTTCACCCAGAGTCACAGCAGCCCTGGTTTTGATCTCAAGCTGAAGAGACTCAGTAGGCCCTGTTTCAATTTTGAGAGCGGTTGCTCCGAAAATCGCTCCTGCGATTGACTCGACATACCTGGCGTAAAGTTTCCCGACTCCGATGATGTTTTCGCAGGGGTCCACGCTCTCTATGTTTCCTTTCAAGGTGTTGAAATAGCAGACGGAATTGGCTATAACCGGGTCACCCCACACTTTCTCGCCAGCGTCTAAAACGCCCGAACGTTTGCTGACAGGAAGATTGAGGAGCAGCGGGTCGCCGAGATACCACTCCACTTCAGGAGTCGCCTTATCGATAAGGGCGACAAAGGAATATTTGACATCGCTCGGAGCCGTATCATCCCCGCCTGTCCCGAAATAAATCCTGGGATATCCGCCGGATTTCATCAAGGCCGCAGGCTTGCTCGAAATCGGGAAATTCTTTGCATCTTCATAGATTTTTGTTGCCGACCAGGAGCTTTCGTTTTGAAAATCTGCGCTCACATTTGCTCTCCAGACTCGGCCGTCAAGGTCGGCAAAATAGACGCGGTCGACACGGCCATCCTGGTCAACGTCCATTATGGAGGGAGAGCTCACAAAGGCATTCTGAATATCCCAGGTGAAGCCGTGTTTTGTCCTGGTATCGACTCCAGAATCGGTAAAACTCCAGAAGGAGCTGCCGGTCTCCAGGTCAACAACATAGAATCGATTGCCGACAACATGGTCGCTGTCGTTATCGTAGCCTGAGCCGACAAAGCCCGCCCAGGTGATGTTGCCTCCCTTGAGGACTTTGCCGATCTCTGGAACTGACCAGGTCTCACCCATCGCGCTATCTTTAAACTCCCAGAGAGGCTTGGGGATATTGGGGTCGGTGACATCAAGAGCAAAATAATAGTTCAATCCACCGCCAAGTGTGCTTCCTTTACCCTGAGCTTGACCGCAGACAAGAATAGTAATCCATTCTTTTATACCGTCTCCAGTGGCGTCGACATAAACATCGGCAGCAGTCGGGCTGCCGTCGACATAAGTATCCCTGATGTACGTTCTCTCTCCAGTATCGGGAATAATGTCGCACATGTTCCTCAATTTGGGCAGCAGGTTGTAGGGTATGAAGGCCCACAATTCTTCACCAGTGACGATATCAAAGCAGTGAAGCATTCCGTCGTTGGCGCCGAGGTAAAGGACTTTGTGCCGCTCCTTCAAGTCATCCTTGAACTTCTGGTATCCGCTCCCCATCATCGAAGCATTCTCTTCCGGAGGGCCGACGACCACCGGAGTGGAGTGGTTGCTGTCCCCCAACTTCCAGTTGCGGCCTGCGCCCCGGACAAAGTTGATCAGCGCCGCATTATCGTTGTTCACATCCTTTATGATCGGCCCTAAAGTATCGACATAGCTCTCAGTGAAATCGACTCTCGTCAATCTTTCCCCTGAAGGAATAGCGGTGTAGATTTTTCTATCGTCAGCCGAGCGGAGATTCAAAAGCTGCCCGGCATCCCATAGAATCTCAACTCCCTCGACCAGGATCTCTCTCCCTGTCGGAGAAGAGAAGTTTGACTGGGTGACCGTCCGCAGCACAGAATACGGCGAATTCTCAGGAGTCATCGCGGAGACATCGTAGGCCCTTAAATGACCCTGCCAGCCAGGGTAGTAGAATGAGCTGCCGATGACACAGTTCCTGGTGCTTCCTCTATAATCGACATATGTTGCCGCCGCTGATGTCCGAGAATACTCTTTCCGCTCGACATGAATACACTCAAACTCAATCGAGGAAATGCAAGGGGAATCATAGGAAGCACTGTCGAAGTCTGACATCGGGTCTTCGGGAGCGCTCATCACCGCCTTCCAGAAAAGCTTCGAGCCGAAGTGCTCGAATTTGTGGACGGGAAGGTCTGAGTAATCATGGATATTAGAGCCTTCGTAAGTGGCGAAAAGCTCCCAATCCAAGCCGTTATTCGACAGGTAGAAGGTGATCTTAAGCCCGGAACTAGACCCCCCCTTGATTCCCTGGCGAAGGTTTTTAATCTTGGCCTTGGTCACGGCATAGAGATTCTCATCCAGTCCGGCCCTGATGTTGGTCGAGCGGGCTTCGCCAAACAGGGTGTAAACGTTAGATAATCCGTTGGTGAACATGAAATAGTTGCCAGAGTCGTTGGCATCTGCGGTGATTATGTCCATATCACCGTCACTGTCAACATCAACGGCAACGATAACGTCATCATCGTATATGGGGGGATTGATCGGGTTACAGTCGTTCCAGCACTTAAACTCGAAATTGACAGGAATGCCGCCTCCTCCAATATTCCCTTTATTCTTGTACATGTAAAGCCTGGCCAGATTGAGAGTGCGCCATTGGTCGTTCGAGCACATGAGGTCCATTAGGCCGTCGTTATTGAAGTCTCCAGCAGTAATGCCGGTCGTGCCGATACAGCTGCTGTCGGTAATGGGAATGACATAGCGGGTAAAGTTTCCTGTGCCGTCATTCGAATAATAAACAAGATGGTCAACCCACTCGACTGAGCCGACCACGACGTCCAGGTTTCCGTCACGGTCGAAGTCAGCGGCTTCGATGGCCGAACCGCCCATGAGTGCGCCGGTGGGAAAGCCCGGACGCTGGTTATAACTGAGCTCAGAGATTGTAAAATTGTTGAGGCTCCAATTACTTTTACCCGGGTTTCTGACCACAAAGATTTTATCCTGGCTGACAAAGAGGATGTCTTTATCTCCGTCCTTGTCGATGTCCACAGAAGACATATGGTCACCCAACCAGCGGATATAGATAAAGGCATTCTTGAACTTCGTTGTGAAATTAAGGTTGGGGGATTGGGTGTACACTTTGAATTTCGGGTCAGTAGCCGACCCGTAATTAATATACATGACAGCACGAAAAGTACTACTAAAAACGGCATCGTCTCGATTGTTGATGCAAAAGAAAAAATCGAGAAGTCCGTCGCCGTTATAATCTCCGACAGTAATGGAAGCGACCTCGCCTGTTATATTCGTGTCGAAAATTTTTGTTGTATCGATTTGAAAAATGACTCCATCATCGTCGGCTCCATCTTTATTAGCATCCACAAATTTATTCCTGACAAGGACTAATCTTCCTTTCGTTTTGTCCAATTCGGTATGCAAGCTGATATCATAGCCTATTAAATCAGGCAAGCCGTCGCCGGTAAAGTCACCGCTATCACAGACCAGAATCTTGGCTCCCATCCCCGCCGGCTGGGAGATTGCTAATTGTCCGCCAAGCCAGCCAAGAGTCACTGGTCCGGGCGGCCAGAAGGATACAGAGGAGTATGTTTTGTCCTTGTAGGCGTCGTTGTGAAAATCCTCGGTGAAGGTGGAGGTGTATTCAGTGCACGTCTCTTGAGCCCAGAATCTCGGGCTGAAGACGCAGATAGCGATGAAGAGAATTATAATTAAAGGAATGGACAGCATAAAAGTTTTTGTTTTTTTACTCATCTTTCACCTCTTTATCTATAGCTCATGTCCCTGATTCAAGGACAACCTCAACTTCAATCCTTGTCGTTGTGATGTTTTTCCCCATCTCGACAACCCCGATGCAGACTAGAAGAGCATCCTCAGGCTCGGACACACCGCCTCCGGCCTCGTCATCGATAAAAAAGGCAGTGAAGGAAAATCGGGTATCCGCTGAGCCGTCAGTCTTTTGAATGAAAGACTGGCGAAAGCAATAGACATTGTTTAAATTAGGATTCTTGTCTCCGTCAGGGTCGATCAGGCTCAAAATTTCTGCATCGGTTAACTTTCTGAAGTAATTGCTCGACTGAGGATTGTCGATGCCTGTCGGCTCAACGAAATAATGTCCGTCAAAGTTGACCCATGTGCCCAGGGCAAAAAGCTCCTCAATGCTTGCCCAGACAGCATCAAAACCTGCCTCAGCCGCATTGGATGCCTGCTGCTGTGCCCGCACGTTCTCAGCGACTTTCGGTCCACTGCTCGTCACCGTTAAAAGCACAATTCCGACAATCTGTAAAAAGGCAAGAACAAGGAGCACAACGACCAGAGCCGACCCCTTCTCCTTTTTTCCATCGAATCCCATCTTTTTTCTCATCGCCAACTCCTTATCTTCCCAGATTGTAGAGGCTCAAAGACATATTCCTTATGTTGACTGTTGACTCCAGCAGAAACCTTCGGTGCTTGTCTGCTTGAGACCCGGCAGGGGAATCAGCCAAGCTCGGCTTGCCGAAGACATTCCTCATCTGGTCCGGAGTGAGCCCTGAAATGCTGGTAAAGGCTCTCTCTGTTTTTCCCAGAACCCAGAATCTTAAGCTGCGAATTCCAGAGACCACTCCAGGGTTATTTGTCCAGTTGGTCTCATCCCAGTTCTGGTAGTCTTGATTATTGATGACTCCATCGGTGTTATTGTCGTCCAGATTCCCGTCATGGTCGAGGTCGCCAAGGTACTGAACCTGGAAATCCTCAACCCCCTGAGCCAGAGCCATGTGCTCAAAGCCGTTGGTCAGGGTATTATACTGGGAGAGATAGAAAACACCGGGCACTCCAAGATAGCCATCCTGTCCGGCAACAAGACCGGTGGTACTGCCGTTGATATCCAGCCAGTATGTTCTGAGCTCGATAAAATTCACAGTGCCCTTATTGTAGGCGTCTGAATTTCCGCCTGGCTGCAAGTTATTGGGCAGAGGCACATCGATTCGATTGAATGAGACCTGGTTTGTGCCGAAATCGACGTTCGTGATTTGGCCCAGCTCCCCGTTTAGGGTGTTCAACTCCGGGTTGGGAAGAATGAGGATGAGTCTGTTGATATAGCCAAGAGCGTCAGTCGGGTAGGAGTGGGCGTTATAAGGATAGAGGCTCAATTGGGCTGCCTCCAGTTGAACAAGCCCTGAGCCTGGATTGTAGCTCTGGATGAGAAGCCTTAATGGGTCTGAGTTCCCGAGTATCGTCAACTTGTCGGGTTGAAACTGATAGCCAGGCTTATCGGGATCGCCGCTTATCTGATTCTCGTCATTGTTGACTCCCTGAAGAAAATACCCGGCAAACTGGTCGGGCAAGCCGGCTCCCGCGTTCTTGATATCCCTAGAAATATAATACATGGCAAAACGAATCTCATGCTGAACATCGGAAAGCTGCTGCTGGTCAACCGATAACTTGTTGCTCCTTGAATAAAGAGTCAGAGTCATCAGGATGATGGCCAGCATGATGACGCTCCCCGCTAAAAGTTCCACTATAGTAAACCCGTTTTTCTGTTTTTTAGGCTTGTTCATATTTATCACCTGCTGATAATTGTATTGATGGCTGCTCGGACACGGTATCTGACTGGGTCAGCAGCGAGGTTATTGATGTCATCATCTTTCCGCTCTCTTGAGAAAACAAGAACAGTCACATTGTAGCTAAATCCAGCAGGCACAATCTGGGTTATTCTTCTGGCATCGATGACTCCATCGCCGTTGACATCTATATTTTCGTCAATCCTGTTGGCGGCCAGGTCATTCAGCTCTTGTGCGTTGAGGCCGCGCAGAAAATCAATCTGCTGCTGGGCCAAAAAAGTAGCCTGAGTCAACCTATCAGACTTGGTATTGTTCATCACCCCCAAATAGAACATCTGGGCCAGGCTTAACAAGCCAATTCCGATAAGAGCAATTCCGATTAGAACCTCTATCAAGGAAAAGCCCTTCTCTTCTGTGCCTTTGGATTTAGTCTTTTTCAAAGACCTCTTATTATTTTGAAACCGCAAAAATCCAAATTTTATTCTTTGACTCATCTCCTCACTCCCTAACTGGCTGTTTTGGCGTATTTAATAGCCCCTCCGGCATAAATATTGATCACTCTCAGGTCAGGCTGTTTATTGCGCAGCAGCTCAGCAGACTGAAGACTGATGCCGTTTTGAGAGGAATTAAAGTTCGAGATGAAGCCGAGGGGCGAGAACATGACCGTCTGATTGGGAAAGTTCACGGTCACGTTGAATTTCGTGGGTATGGCTTTTTTTATGGAACCTGGTATAGCGTTCCAGCCACCCGGGCTATCTTCTCTCTCTATATTGAAATACCAGGTGTTATTTTGCTCGACGAAGGTCACTCGGTGATTCATACGCATTCTGACAGCCTGGAATCTGGCTCTCTGCAAAGTTGTCTGAATGTCCCTTGCCGAGCCCTCCAGCTCTCTTAACACCGTGGTGCTTCTGAAGTTGGAGTATAAGACCATGGCCAAAACGCCCATGATGGCCATAACGACCACAATCTCGACCAGGGTCAAGCCTTTTTCAGCCGATGAAAATCTGGCCTTTTGATTGTTTGAAGAAGAAGCGATTATTTTTTTACTCACCTTACTCCTCGCCTAAAAAAATCTGGGCCCCTTCCTTTCCAAACCTTGGAAATCCTCTTTTTAATCTCAAGGATTTTTTCATTTTTAAATATTTTAGACAGTTTATGCCTAAATTTGTCCCTCTTAATAATATATAATAAGCAATTAATTAATAATCGTTTGCTCTGCTCCCGTCAATAGCCGCAAAGGATGAATTCCCAGGTGGTTTTTTCTCCCTCTTGCAGTCTTTTAAGGGGGATTTTTCTCACCTTAAAGGGTTAATAACATTTAGAGCCTTTCTATCACAAAAATCTCGCCTGTTCCTTCATTGACTTTAAAGCGCTCGGAGACCGGGAAGCCCAGAACCCAGACTATCTCACGTCCTGAAAGAAAGACCGGCTGCTTTTCTCGCTGACGCAGAGGAAGACGCTTGGCTCTCATTATCTCTCTGAGCTTCTTTCTTCCGGGAGCTCCTATTGGCTGATACCGGTCTCCTTCTCGGCGATTTCGAACCCATAGAGGAAAATTAAGCTTTCCCAAATCGAGGAAAACTCTTCTCTGGTCGTCGAAATCAGGGAGAAAATCACCTCTCTTGATTTTTTTTCCGATGAATTTCAAGTCAGTCTCTTTTATCTCAAGAGGCTCTTGCGCATTCCAGGTGTATTCATAGCGAACCCTTGCCGGAGCCTTCTCTTTCAAGAATAGCCGACCATGTTCTCGCCGCAAGATCATGCCTTTTCTCAAAGGGTATTCCTTCCCCTCCCTGATATTTAAAATAGAATCAACATCTCTAAAGGAGACCCCTCTCAGGTCGCCTCTCAGCTGCAGGATGAACTCCCTTACCACCCGCCTCGCTAAGCCGGGGAGAAGGGAGGAGAGAAAATTATAATCCAGCGAGAGACGGTCATCCATTTTTAAGATTCCCTGGCGGCTTTTCTCTCGGGCTACAGTTTCAAGAAGCCTATCATCTTCGCGAACAATGGAAGCCAGTCGGCCGAGATGAAGAATGATTCTGGGCTCAAAATGTTCTTTAACATAAGGAATAAGGTCCAGCCTGATTCTATTCCGGAGGAAGCGGCGGTCAAGGTTGGTCTCGTCAACTCGGAACTCTATTCCCTTCTCTTCGAGATAAACCCTGACTTCTTCGCGCTCGACCTGGATGAGGGGCCTGACAATTTTTCCTTCGACTGCAGGAAAGATTCCTGCCAGCCCTCTCAGGCCGCTTCCCCTTAAAAGTCTCATCAGAAAAGTCTCGGCCTGGTCGGTCATGGTGTGGCCGGTGGCAATCTTGTCTGCGCCAACTTCAAGCGCGGTTCTTTTCAGGAAATCATAGCGGAGTTCTCTCCCTGCTTCTTCGATGTTCATTCGCTTCTGGCAGGCATAGGAGCGAACATCCTTGCTTCCAGTAAAAATGGGAAGGGATAGGTAGCCAGCCATGCTCTTAACAAACTTCTCATCCTCTTCTGAAGAGGGGCGAAGCCTGTGGTTAAAAAGGGCTAAGAAAAGCTCAAAAGACCATTCCTGACGAAGCTCAAGGAGCAGGTGGAGCAAGCCTGTGGAATCCGGCCCGCCTGAACAGGCAATGAGAATCTTATCTTTTTTTCGGAGGAGCTTGTAATCTTCAATCGTTTGTCTGACTTTCTCTAAAATCATCTCAGCGGCTCTTCTTAGATTTTTTTGGAGGAAGAATTCGCATCATCCCAACACGGAATTTTCTTTGGTTGGCAATGGCAGCTTTGGAGTGGCGGTGGAGGGATTTGAACCCCCGACTCTGCGGATATGAGCCGCATGCTCTGACCAACTGAGCTACACCGCCAGCGGGTTAGATTTTAGTCGAACGCCAGGGTGAAGTCAATTTATCTCACGTTGAGCCGAGAGGGGGTGGATTCGAAGGCCAGAGGTTTTCCTGATGGACTGCTGGCCGTAGAGTCCGTGACTGAGACCAGGCCCTCACCTTTTTCCTGGGCTTGAAAGATGAGGGTGGCTAAAACTCCAACGCCTCTAATCCCTTTGCCTGTGGCAGGGCTGGTAAAGCCGATGGTGCAGGAGCCGGAAGAATTATCAATGCTCTTCAAGAAAGGCGCCTCTTCCCCGAGCTGAGCGAGCAGGCCGCCTTTTGCAACTTCCTTTAACTTTGCCAGCCTTGAATCAAAGCTTATGCTCAGAGAAAGAGACGAAATCTCCTCCTGGGTGGCCAGGTTGATATTGACCCTGAATTCTTGGTTCTGGGCAACCGGAATATTGGAAGGAGTGAGGGCAATGCGGTTCTGGCCTCTTTCCTCTCTCCTCGCTGTCTCTTCCTGCTCTGCCCTCTGCCTTGCCCTTCTCTCCGCAGACGCCTCTTCGGAAACGGCTTCGCTCACCCTCTCACCGGTTGACACTCCCTCAGGTCCAACCCAGATGGGCTTCAGGTCTTGCTCGCCGAGAGAAATCGAGCGGACGATATGGGGAGTAATGGTCAGGATGACATCTGTCTGCTGGATGGTCTGGTCTGTGCTCGAGAAAAGCCCTCCCAGGATAGGAATGTCCTTCAGGGCGGCTATCCCGGTCTTTGTTTTCCTCTCTTCATCCCTTAACAGCCCGGCCAGAAGGTTTGTCTCGCCGTCCTTGAGCCTGATGATGTTCTTCACTTCTCTGGTGGAGATGATGGGAATGTCGGCTACGCCTGTTCCTGACAAAGACTTTATTTTTATCTCCAGCTCCAGAGTCACTTCCTTCTCAGAATGTATCCTGGGCTTGATCTTGACATCGATGCCCACATCCTGGTAATCGTAGCTCACCATCGGTTGCGAGCCCTGGCCTCCGGCGGCGATAGGGTAGAAAGTCGTTCTGGGAACAGGGACCTTATCTCCGACCAGATAGGTTATATCCTCACCCTCAATTCCTCGAAGCCGGGGCTGGGCGATGATCCTGGTGTCTGAATCAGATTCCAGAAACTGCAGATAAGCCGTGGGAAGCGTGATCTGAAAATATTCCTTTTTGGAAAAATCAATACCCTTCAGGTTGAACCAGCTATCACTGGGAGCCGTCGGCCCGATGTATTTCAACCCAACCGCCTGGGTCGCCAGCGCCAGGTCCACACCGATCTGTCTCACCCTAATTCTTGAGATTTCCATTATTTCCAGGTCGATGTAGACCTCGCCTCTGGCCTTGTCCCAGGAGCGGAGAATCTTCTCGGCCAGCTCGACTACAGCCGGAATATCTCTGATAGTGACCGAGTTTAAATTCTTATCAACAGTGACCTGGGGCTGCCTGTACTGGCTGCGGAGCATCTGCTGCAGGCTGACACGAACCTCATCAGCGTTGACGTTGGAGAGATAGAAGGTCTTGATGACATTCAGCTCATACTGAACTCTCTTCTGAGGATTGTCAGGAGCAATCATGACCGTCTTCTCATCGATAATAGCATAAAAATTCCTGGAAGAAAGGCAGAGGTGACTGAGAGCCTCCTCGAAAGTCACATCAGCGAGGTTGAAGGTAAAATTGGGAATATCCCTGAATTGATCATCAAAGAGAACATTTATTCGAGCTTGCTTTCCCAAGGCTTCAAAAATCGATTTGAGAGGAGCCTGGACAGGGAACCTCAGCTCGATCTTTTGTTTGTCGACTTTAAGCTTGACCGGAGGCTCGATCCTGACTTCCTTCACTATCTCTTCCTTGGCTTTCTCCTTGCCCAGAGCCTCCGCCTCATCGGCCACAGACTTGTTCAAAACGCCGTAGGAGAGAGTTTTTTCATACTCAGCCCGCGCCTCCTCAATCTTCTGGCGAGAGGCGAGCTCCCGGGCTTTATTGAGGTGAAAATAAGAGGCAGCAACTTTGGCCCTTAGCAGAGATGTCGTGTAAATAGGATTGTCGGGGTTATCCCGGACAGCCCTTTCATAATAGCGAATGGCCTTATCCCAATCTTTATTGAGTGCAGCCTTGGTCCCCAATTTATAACTTGCGCTGAATGTGGCGCATCCCCAGCCGATCAAAGCGATTATCGCCAAAAGGACTGCTTTTTTCATTCCGAGTCTCCTTGTATCATAAATTTCTTTTTTTCAGAGCCTGGGCCGATGACTTCTATTTCCGAGGCCGTAATCTCTCCAATTCTGATTCCCTCTTGAATCATGTCTCCCTTCTCCACGTAGAGAATATCCCCTTCAAGAACAATCAGGGCAATGATCTTCTCCCCGGAAACGATGTATCCGATGTAGCTCAGGTTTAAAGAAGCGCGGGAAGGCTCCGGCTCAACGGTACCTGGATTCTTTTGAAGGGCCGGTCCTTTTGGCTCCGACGGACTCAATCCTGTTCTTCGGGGGGAGAAGATGTTTCGTCGCGGTAGTGGAAGCCCTTTTTTCTCTTTCAACAATAACTCTTTCCGGATAAGGCTCTTCCCTTCTCCTTCCCCAACATCTTTTTTCTTGGATGTCTCTTCCTGCCCGCACAAAAGAGAAGCGGCGAAAAGAAAGAGCGCAAGACAAACGAGCGGAGTTTTAGCTCTCATAATAGCCTGCCAAAATAACCCTTAACTCCAAGACTTCCTGGCTACTCTCGCTGCTCAGGAAATCGATTTTTTCTATAACCAGAAATTTTGGAAATTTCTCGACCAAATGGATGAACTTTTTCAAGGATGGATAAGAGCTTCTCAGGTTGAAGGTGATGTTGATTCTGTTTGTTTTTTCCTTCTTCAGTTCAAAATAGGTAAATTCTATCGAGGAAACACGAACGCCAGCCTCACTGAAGATTCGCTCCAGGTCAAGCCGGAGCTTGGGCTGAACGTCCTTATCATAAAAATATTTTTTTCTTAAATCCTCCAGGTCTTTTTGAGCCTGTTGCCACCTCAGCCATTCCTCTCTTCTTTCCGAAGTCTTCTGGCCGGCAGTCTGGTAACTCTTCTCTTTGGAGCGGAGGGAAGAGGCCAGCTTGGAATAATGCCTTATCTGCGGCAGGGAGCCGAGCAAGAAGAAGATAAGGGCCACTCCAAGCAGCGAGCAGAGAAGGATTGTTATTCTCTTTTCCCGTCTGTCCAATAAATCAAATACCTCTTTCATAGCTCAAAGAAACCTCAGAAATGAGCAATCCTCTTTCGCTCTCCATTTCTCCTTCTATTCTAATCCTGAACTTTAAGGCTTTTAATTTGGTCAAGAACTCCAAAAGCTTATCCAAATCCTGCGAGACGACTCTCAACCTCAACTGCAGCCTTGAATCCTCAGTGAGAGTCGGTGCCAGAGAAAGAATGTAGCTTGAGTCGGGAAGGGAGTTTTCGAGAGTGGAGAGAAGCTCTGTCCAGGAAAAAACTTTTCTCAAGATGATGCTGTTAACCAAATCGATTTTATTCTTATCTTGACGCACCGCCTCCTCGACTTTCCGGCGAAAATTCTTTTCCTCAGTTCCGGCAACCATAATCAGTTGGTCGATGTTGTCGATGGAGGCTCTGACCTTTTGAGCCTCGCTCCGATATTTAATATAATTTCTTGCGGCCAGATAGCTGATGAGGAGAAGTGTAGCGGCCATAACAGAGAGGAGCAAAAAAAAGAATCTCCTGTTCCGCAAGGGATATGTGGCTAAATTCAAGCTTAGTCTTTTAGCGGCCATCATAGAATTTGTCCGATGAGAGGAGACAACATCTTCCTTTCTTTTTCACCCAGCCCCGAAGTTTTCGCGGCATCCATCTCCATCAGGGCAAAAGGGGATTTTTCTCGAAGGAGAGAGGCCGACTCTGTCGCTTTCTCCAAGAGCCCAAGACGGACCCAAAAAGACCTGACTCTCTTCTTCTCTCTGTCCTCGACGAAATTGACAGTATTCTCCACTTCTTTAATGATATGCTCAACTCTCTGAAGCTCCGAAAAATTTCTCTGAGACTCGGCCATAAAAGACTTCGAGCGGTAGAGCGAAACTCCAGAGTCCAGTATGGCGAGGAGGCTGAAAAAATCCTCTTCGATGTTGACCAGCAAAAAGTCTTCTTCACTGTGCTTGGCCATCAAATGGCTCAGGCTTAAGGAGGGGATTCCAAGGGTTCTGACTTTTAGATTGAAGCGAGCGAAGAAATCTTCGTATTCGCCGATAGTAGCCGAGCGGGCGACTGCAGCCAAAACTCTCAGAGAATTCGAGGAGCGAACGACATCAAAAGAAAAGCGGGCATCATCAGGAAGCAAGGGAAGCTGCTTTTTCACCCGGAAGCGGATGAGCTGCTCTCTTTCCTTACGGGATGGAGGAAGAGAATCAAAGGAAAAAACAAAGACCTTGAGAGATAGCTCCGGAATGAGACAAGCCACGCGCCGCTCGGAAAGATGAAGCCTGTCCAGCCCTTCTTTAACTCTTCTTTCAAGAAGCGAAGGGTCTTTGATATTCTTTTGGTTGAAGGAGGGCTCGATCACCCCTTTCTCCAGGGGAAGGATAAAATAGCTCTTGACCTTTTTTTCCTTAGCTGAAACACGAATGCCGCTGATGTAAGAGGAAGCAAGTTGAATAGCCGAGTGGGGAAGAGGTTCTTGGATGAAATAATTTTTCACTCGCTCCAGAAGCAAAGACATTTTCTTACTCGACAAAAGTGACTTTGTTCAATTCTTTGAGGCTCGTTACGCCTTTTAAGACTTTCTGCATCCCCACCTCTCTCAAGAAAACCACGCCTTCACTCTTGGCCCTCTTCTTCACCTCGGAAAGGGGCTTTTTCTCCAGAATCATCACCCGGATCGGGTCAGAAAGCTCGAGGAGCTCGGCAATGGCTGTTCTCCCTTTGAAGCCGGTGTAGAAGCAGTCGCCGCACCCCCGAACCTCATAGAAAGTTTTTTCTGCGAATCTTTTCGGGTCGAGCCCTGACTCACGCAATTGGTCCGGTCCATAATGGACAGGGCTCTTGCATTTCGGGCAGAGGACCCTGACCAGCCTTTGAGCCAGGATACAATTCAGAGCTGAGATGAAACTGTAAGGGTCGACCTGCATATGGAGGAAGCGCCCGATGACATCGAAGACGTTGTTGGCATGGACAGTGGTGAAAACAAGGTGTCCGGTCAAGGCTGATTGAATGGCGATCTGGGCTGTTTCCGGGTCCCTGATCTCTCCCACCATGATTTTGTCCGGGTCATGCCTCAAGATGGAGCGCAAGCCGCGGGCAAAGGTCAGGCCTTTCTTCTCATTGACAGGAATCTGGGTTATTTCCTCGATCTGGTATTCGACAGGGTCTTCGATGGTGATGATTTTATCCTCAGGAGATTTGATCTCGGTCAAAGCGGCGTACAGGGTGGTCGTCTTTCCGCTTCCTGTCGGGCCGGTTACGAGCACCATTCCGTAGGGCTGGGTGATATATCTTCTGAACTTTGCCAGAACTTCGTCGGAAAAACCGAGGAGATCCAGCCTCAACTCCGAGATGGCCTCAGTGATCATCTCTTTGTCGAGGATGCGGATGACAGCATCCTCGCCGTAGATGGAGGGCATGATCGAGATACGAAAATCGATGGTCTTATCCCTGATCTTCAGCCTGAACCTTCCATCCTGAGGGACTCTTCGCTCAGCAATATCAAGGTCAGACATGACCTTGATTCTGGAGATAATCGAAGCCTGAAATTTCTTGTTAATCGCCTCCATGGCTTCGCCCAGAACACCGTCGATGCGGAATTTGATGATCACGCCTTCTTCTTTGGATTCGATATGGATATCACTGGCCCTTTTCTGGACAGCGGTGAAGATGATCGAGTTCACCAGCTTGATGATTGAGCCGTCCTGGTCAGCCAGCGTCTCCACCGAGATGACTTCCTTCTCTTCGCCTCCTTCCTTCTCCACAACCTGGGTGATGAATCCTTCTGTTGCATCTTTGAGGACCTGAAGCGCAGTCTCGCTCTTTCGCAGCGCTTCATGGATAGCCCTCAACGGGGCCGCATAGACTTCCACCTTCTTTCCAATATAAGATTCGATGGCGTCGATGGTAGCGATATCAGAAGGGTCGGCGATGGCAATTTTCAGCACATTCTCGTTGTCTTCAAAAGGAATGAAGTTCGAGCGGTAGAGAAAATCAGGGGGGAAGGACTGGACGAGTTCCCGGCTCAAACTGCGGGCTGAAAGGTCAACATAAGGAATGTTGTACCGGGCTGCTATTTTTTTTGTTTTCTCTTCTTCAGAGATAGACGCTTTCTCTTGTTCTTCTTTTTTTGTCTTGTTCATCGTACAACTCTTATTATATTAAAAATAGGGAGATAAACCGAGAGGAGCATGGCGGCCACAACGAGACCCATGAAAATGATGATGACGGGCTGAATGAGGGAAACAAAATTATCGATTTTTGCTCTTATCCTCTCCTCATAGAGCTCGGCCACATCTCTCAGCATGCCTTCCAGGTTGGCGGATGTCTCCCCGATTCGAATCATGTCTATGGAAAGCGTAGGAAAAACTCCTGCCTTGGAGAGGGAATCCGATAGGCTATTCCCGTCCTTGATATGGTCAGGCAGATTTCTCATTCTTTGGATGAGAAATTTATTAGGAACAGCTTGAATGGCAATGCCGATGGACTGGAGGAGCGTGATTCCTGCTCCGAGAAGAAGGCTCAGCGTCCGATTGAAAAGGGCAATCCCGCCTTCTAGCCAGATTGGCCCTCCGTAAGGGGATTTAATCTTGAGTTTATCTCGAAAGGCAAGGAATCTCTCACTCTTTTTGAGCCGAAGATAGATTAAGACAAGTAAAATGACAAAACCGAGCAAGAAAAAAATATTTTTCCTTGCGGCCAAAGAAAAAGAGACAAGCCCCCGGGTTATGCCCGGAAGTTGAGATTGAAAATCGGCATAAAACTCGGAAAACCGAGGAAGGATAAAATTGACTAAAATGCCGATAAGAATAAGAGCAAAGATGAGGAGAAGGGCCGGATAAGTCAGAGCAGACTTCACCCTGGATTTTGTCTGGGAAATATTCTTGGCATAATCGATATAGCGGCTGATCGTGCCGACCAAGTTTCCGCTTCGCTCTCCAGCCATAAGAGAGGCCGTGTAAACCGGAGTAAAAACTCTCTCAAAGGGAGCAAAGGCTTCTGACAGGGATTTTCCTTGTCTAATCTCATTCTCGACCTTCACCAATAGCTCTTGGAGATGGATGCTCTTCACCCGGCTGCCGATGATTTCAATCGAGCGGAGCACAGGATAGCCTGCTCGGATGAGAGCCACAAGCTCCTGGTTAAACATGATGATATCCTTGTCTTTAATCTTCTTTCCAAAAACCTGAGTGGGAATCGTGAGTTTCTTCCAGTCTTTTTTGACAGACAGGATGCAGAAACCCCGCTGCTCGAAATGCTTTCGGCATTCATCCCGGGAAGAGGAAAGATAGGATTCGCTGAATACCTTTCCATCTTCACCGGCCAAGCGACAAAAATAATAAGGCATCTTTTTAAGTCGATGATCTGTCAGTGAGCATTTCCTCTTCCGCTCAGAAAAGGGGACAGTCCCCTTTTTTATATATGGTCGCTACAATGACACGACACCGCGACGAAAAAAAGGGACTGTCCCCTTTTTTCCCGCGGCTATTTTCAAAAACTCTGTATTTTTATCTATTTTAAATGTAATTTTATTAAATATATATAGAATAAGTCAATCAGCTTTTAAGGTGAGTTTTATATACTCTAAAGAGGTGATATTTAATTTAAAATGAACCTTATTGTTTATTTTTTCTGCCCAATCAAAAAAGTCACTTGCTGCCATATATTGGAACCATCCACGAATCCGTGATGTGAAAGGCTCAGGCTGGGTGTTTAAGAAAACCGTTTGAATGGCTCCGGCAGAGTGATTCGAAGGCACGCCGCTTTTGCCCCAGCGAGGCAAAAGCGACTCGGTTCAAGGCTTCGCTCTCCTCTCCCTTCGGTCGAGGAACCGTGCCCGCTCCGCCTTTCACACGGCTTCCTCGCCACTCTGCCTTAGCTTGGTGATGCAAAGCCTGCGTGTTTTCGAAACACCCAGCCTGAGCCATAACGCGGTTTTCCATCATGGAAAAAAAGATGCTAACCCATATATTGACAATTTAAATTGAAAGATTTATTTTTAAGACTGTGAAAAAAAAGATTTGGGTGGTTGTCCTCCTGTTTCTCCTCCTCGCCTTTTTCTATAAGAGCCTGGCCTTAAAGGGATTATCCCTTTCGAAAAACTCAGCGCCTGAGCCTCAGACCGCTCCGGCCAAAAAACCCAATTACGACTATATGAGCACCTTTCTCTCCAGAAACACAAACCCTCTGGGGCTAAAAGAAGATTTGACGTTGAAGAAGCTTCTGAAGCAGTCCAGCGCAAAATGGGCGGTGAGAGCTGGAAAAAGACATATCTTAGACTAAGCCATCCATATATTTTTTGCCAACATGATTCAATTTTTTGGATTATCAGAAAAAGGGAGAAAGAACTTCCTGGAGAAAATCAAAATTTCCACGGCCATGCTTTTCGTCCTCATCCTTCTCCTATTGGGTGGACTGAATGTCTATAAAAAGGCGACTTGGACAGAGCCGACAGATGGCGTTATCTGGGACGAAAGACCCCAAGGTTTGACCGCAATTAAAGTTGATGTCAATAGCCCTGGCTATTTGAACGGCATCAAGAAAGGAACCGTCCTCTTATCCATCAACAACAATCCCGTCAAAAACAAAATAGAGTTGGCAAAGAATCTATGGCAAGCTTCAAGCCCGAATCAAAAAGTCAGATACCAAATTATCAGAGAAGGAGAGCTCATCCCGCCCTCCTTCTATCTGGCGCAGAAACGGGTCAATGTCATCTACTTCTTTCTGGCTTTCATCGGCTTAACCACGCTGGTCATAGGCTTGATTGTTTTCATCAATTCAAAGAAGCCCTTTACCATGCCTTACGTTTTCTTCTACTTCATCTCTTTGGTTTTTTACTCCTTTGACGTCTTCTCTTCCACAGGAAGGCTCGACAAGCTGGATAGCCTTTTCTACTGGCTTGACAGCATCTCCTTTCTGGTCTTCCCTCCTCTACTCCTTCATTTCTTCACTATCTTCCCTCAAAGAAAAATATTTTTAAAAACCAAGCCGTCTTCAATCTTCTTCCTTTACCTTCCTGGCTTAGCCCTTCTCTTGCTAAAAATATCCTTCCATCTTCCTATGTTCCGGAATTCAAGTGATGTCCTCATGCTCGGTTTGCATGACACATCGGAGAAGCTGGGTCTTCTCCACTTTGCCATCTTTTCCATCGCGACCTTGTTGACCATCCTCCACAGCACGGTCATGCCTTCAAACCTGATGGTCAAAAAACAGCTGAGGTGGATTGCCTACGGTCTCGGCCTTGGCATCATTCCCTTCACCCTTTTCTACATCATTCCTTTCCTCTTCAATCATATTCCTTCCAGAGCAGCGGAACTCACCGTCATCCTCCAGGCCCTCATTCCTCTGACTTTCTCCTACTCCATTTCCAGGCACAGGCTGATGGATTTTGAGCTCCTTCTCAAGAAGGCCGTGACCCTGGTTTCCTCCTCTGTGATCTTGGCCATCATCTATTTCATCGCCACTTCCCAGACAAAAATTTCACTCGAAAACAAGCTCAACGCTTTCTTTTTAGGAATCCTGGCCATTATTCTGGGGGCAACGCTTTTCACCCCGTTGAAAAAACTTTTCCAGTCCATCCTGGACAGGGCTTTTTATAAAAGGACTTATCAATACCGAAAGACTCTTCTTTCGATAAGCAAAGAACTCAGTCGAGAGAGAAATCTCCAGAAACTCTCCCAATCTCTCCTGGAATTGATTGCCAACGCCCTCTCTCTTAAGTGCATAGCCCTTCTCCTTCCAGTGGACGCTGAAAAAAATTCATTCTCCATCCTGAAATCCAGAGGGCAATCGTCGTCGAGCGAAGACAAAATTACTTTTGACGACTCTCTCTATCAAGAGCTGAAAGAAAAAGAGTTTCTTTCCTCTTATTCTTTTGCCGAGCGAAAAGAACTCCAGAAGAATTTTGAAAGTCTTTCCTCCTCGACCTATTTCCATTACTTGCCTTTGAAAGTCGAAGAGAACATCATCGGCTGTCTGGCCATGGGCAAGAAAGTTGATAACAGGTTTCTCAACAGCGAAGATTGGGAGCTTCTCACCACCATTTCTTCCCCAGTGGCGTTAGCCCTTGAAAACGCCTATCTCTACGACCAGGCCAGCATCAGGGCCATGGAACTGGGAAGGCTCAAAGATTACAGCGAGAACATCATCGAAAGCCTGACTGTTGGAGTCGCCGTCCTTGACCAGCAAGGAAGAATCATTGGCTGGAATCGGGTGCTTGAGGAAACTTTTTCTCTGAAAAAAGAAATCGTCGTGAACAAAACTCTGATGGAAGTCTTGGGAGCGAAAAATTTCTCAGCCCTCTTTCCTCTTGAAAGCCAGCAGGATTTTCGCCTCTTGAGCGAAATCACCCTGGATATAGCACCCAATGAGAAAAAAATATTCGACATCGCCAAGACTCCACTCCTCGATAACAGAATGAACCCTTACGGGACGGTCGTCGTCTTTGAGGAAATAACAGAAAAAATATCTCTCCAGCAGCAGCTGCTGACTTCAGAGAAACTTGCTTCCATCGGTCTCCTCTCTGCTGGTGTTGCTCATGAAATCAATACGCCCTTGACCGGAATTTCAAGCTATGTCCAGATCCTTCAGAAGAAGCTCTCCAAATCTCCTCATGGCCAAATCCTGGAAAAGATTGAAGCCCAAACTGAAAGAGTGGCCAGCATCATCAAAAACCTCCTCAACTTTGCTCGAAATCCTTCAGAATCATCTTTCCATAAAGTTGACCTCAAGGACAACCTGCAGGAGATCGTCTCCCTGATTAGATACAAGCTGAAAACGATGAATATCAATCTGGAGTTGAAACTTGAGAAGCTTCGGCCCCTCTGGGCACAGGGAGAACAGCTCCAACAAGTCTTCATCAACATCATCCTCAACGCCATCGATGCCATGCCCAACGGCGGGACTCTGAGAATCTCGCTCAGCGAGAATTCAAACCAGGCCATGATAAAAATTGAGGACACAGGAACCGGGATCAAGGACCAGCACTTGCCACATATCTTTGACCCATTCTTTACCACCAAAGGACTGGGGAAAGGGACTGGCCTCGGCCTTTCCATCAGCTATGCCATCATTAAAGAGCATGAAGGACAGATCACTGTGGAAAGCGAACGGGGAAAAGGCTCTCTCTTCACCATATATATTCCAAAGGATCTGGACAAGAAAAAAACGAATAAAATTTCGGCAGCATAAAAATGGAAAAAAAAGAGAAAATCCACATCATCGATGACGAGCAAATCATCCATGAAGTTCTGGGAGAGCTCTTAACCTCTGAAGGCTATGAAGTTGAAAAATCCCTGAGCGGCGAAGTGGCTCTTGAAAAGCACGCTTCCCAGCCTTTTGACCTCGTTCTTCTGGACCTGCTCATGCCTGGACTGGATGGAATAGAAGTCCTTAAAAATCTGAGGAAGGCTGACCCCCAGGCCGCCATCATCATCATCACCGCCTACGCCTCCGTGGAATCAGCCATTTCAGCGATGAAGAGCGGAGCCTTTGATTACGTCCAGAAGCCTTTCAAGCATGATGAGCTGCTCTTGACGGTCAAAAGAGCATTGGAGCATAAAAAACTCCAGGAAGAAAACCTCCGCTTGAAAGACGAGCTCAAAAGGAAGTTCAGCTTTGAAAATATCATCGGAAAAAGCAAAGTCATGCAGGACGTCTTCGAGGTGATAAAAGCCGTTGCCCCGACTCGAAGCACCATTTTGCTCGAAGGCGAAAGCGGGACAGGAAAGGAACTCGTTTCAAGAGCCCTCCACCAAAACAGCGACCGGGCCGCATTCCCCTTCATCATCGTCAACAGCGGCTCCCTTCCGCCGGACCTTCTGGAAAGTCACCTCTTCGGCCATGTCAAAGGAGCCTTCACCGGAGCTGTCAGTCATAAACAGGGCCTCTTCGAGGCAGCTGACAGAGGAACAATCTTTTTTGATGAAATATCCTCCCTCAATCCAGAGACCCAGGCGAAGTTGCTGCGGGTGATGCAGGGAAAAGAGTTCATGAGATTGGGAGGGACAAAAACGATCAAAGTCGACGCTAGAGTCATCGCTGCCACCAACGCCGACCTGGAAGAGCTGATCGGACAGAAGAGATTCCGCCAAGACCTTTTCTACCGACTGAATGTCATAAAAATCGTGCTCCCGCCGCTCCGGGAAAAAAAAGAGGATATTCCCCTTCTTGTCAGACATTTTCTCACGATCTACGGAAAAGAAAACAAAAAAGAAATCACTGGTGTCACCGAAGACGTGATGGAAATTTTCATCAACTACAACTGGCCGGGAAACATCAGAGAATTGGAAAACCTGATTGAGAGAGCCGTTGTCCTGACCAAGTCCAAAATCATCAGCAGAGAGAGTCTTCCCCCTTTCCTCTTATCCTCTCAAGATGAGAAAAAAATATTCTCCCAGGCCGATAACGAGCACACTCTCAGGGAACACATTCAATCCCTCCAGAAAAAAGCCATCATCAGTGCCTTGGCCAAGTCAAAAGGAGTTCAGAAAAAGGCTGCCAGCCTCTTGGGAGTCAAGCCCACCACCCTGAATGAGATGATTAAAAGGCTGCATATCGATATCACCAATCTCTCCTGAATCGGCTCAGGCGGATTGCTTCGAAAGCACGCCGCTTTTGCCCCAGCGAGGCAAAAGCGGCTCGATTCAAGGCTTCGCTGCTTTGCCCATCGGCAAAGCAGCGGGGGTTCCAAGGGGGTATGACCCCTTGGTCGCAGGACGCTTTTAAGCGTCCGAGAAGGGGAGGCAGCAGAAGCGTTGGAAGGGGGAACGCGAAGCGGTTCCCCCTCCAAGGTCTCTCCTCTCCCTTCGGTCGAGGAACCATGCCCGCTCAGCCTTTCATACGGCTCTCGAAGCAATCCGCCTTCGCCTTACAATACGAAGCCTGGGGGAAGGGCCTAACTCAAAGGGAACTATAACAATTTTCCTGGCAGGGCTTTATCAGGATTCACTCTTATCTTCTGCGGTTTTTCCCCTAACCTAAACTCAAAAACCTTAGTCTTGTCATCAACAATGAGCACTTTCCTGACTTTCTCTCCCTTCTCCATCCACTCTATCCACAGCGGAAAAACAAATTGCTCCCTGAGCTGGGTCACTCTGACTTCCAGGACCAATCCATCCTTTTCCTTTTTCACAGAATGGGCAACTTTGAGTTCCGGAAGAAGATAGGACGAAAACCAATGCTTGAAGAAAATTGTCAGGTCTTTTCCTGAAACATTTTCCATGATTCTCTGAAAATCTCGGGTGCCGGCTGTGTTATATTTGTATTTTTCAAAAAATTCTCTTAATCCCCCAAAGAAAACTTCCTCGCCCAGAAAATCTTTAAGCAGATTTAACACCAGAGAAGCTTTGTTATAAATGATGGACTGGTAAGCATTGAAATTAAAAAGGCTGAGGCGAGAGCCCAGGCTGATGGGACCCCATTTTGAATATTTTTCCGTCCATAGAGAGAACCTCTTGAGGATAATGGAATAAGCGTCCTGGCCATGGCTTTCTCTCAAATAGAGAGCCGCGGCAAATTGAGCCAATCCCTCGCTCAGCCATTGGTCATGATAGGTTTTCCAGGTGACAGCTTGCCCCCACCACTGGTGGGCGATTTCGTGAGCGATGAAATATTCTTTCCAGCGGGAGAGGTCGACGGGGCTCCGGACACTGACATAATGCCCTCCTTCTGCGACTTGGGGCAGCTCGTTGAGAACGATAAAGGAAGGGGAGGAGTGCCCTCCGCTAGAAGACCAATTTCTCTGGACAATTCCCAACTTCTCATACGGAAAAGGCCCAAACTTGCTTTCATAGAATTGAATAATCCTTTTGGCGTCCTCGACAAGGCCCCTCTTTTGAAAATAGATTTCAGAGGAGGAGTAGAGTTGGAGCGGGAGAGAGCCTGAATCTTCTTTGACTTTGGTGATGTCTCCGACAATAAAAGAGAGATATTTCAGAGGATATTTTGTCTCGAAGATATAAACAGAGCTCCCCACTTTGTCCACTTCCTCGACTCTCTCCGCTCTATCCAATTTGCCCTGCTCAATCAAATCACCATTAGAAACACAGCTGTATCCGGGTGGAACAATGATTCTCAACCTTGCCGTAAAATAATCATCATCTGAAGGAGAAGGATACCAGTAGGAGCGTCGAGTGAAGAGATAACTGTCAAACTTTGGAGGAATGAAGACAAGGGATTCGCGTTGCTCTTGATAGGGGTTGACGGAATCTTCAACCTGCGCGGGAAGCGAAATTTTCCCTCGATAAAAAATCTCAATCGTGCAAGGCCTCTCTCGAGAAGGAGGGTTGATGAAGTAAATATAAAGAAGCTCTCTCAATTTATCCCGGCTGTAAAAAAGCTCATTCATCTCCTGGTCATAGATACGAAGAATTTCGAATTTGGAGTTCAATTTAAGCTTGACTCTTTCCAGGGAGTCCACCTTAGGCTTGATCTCAACTTCTGCTTTTCCAGAAAGAAAAGACTGCGTGGGATTAAAATCAACATCAATTTTATAATTCGTGACATTGAACATCTCGCCAAAAGTCACAACCATTCTCTTCTTTTTGTCTTCGACGAAAGGCGAATAGAGGCTGATGATCTTCTCATCTTTCCAGCGATAAAGATGGACCTCCTCATCTGAAAAAGGGGTATAGATATAGGTCAGGTTCCCATACTTCTTTCCATTAAAATCAATGGCAGCCTCTTCTCCTTGAGGCAAGGTCGAATACAGCTCCTTGTTGAGGGAATGTTCGATAGTGAAGGAATTGGGATAATGCCTGGAAAAAAGAGAATAGGCGTTGTTTTTTTCTAAATCAGAAACCTGGCGGTCATCCTTGCCTTTTTCAATCCTGATGTTATTCTGAAAAAAATAGCTGGAGAACCTGAGATAGGCACAGGAGAGCTCATCGTCAAGAGAGCTTTTTTTATAGATGAGGTCAAGCTGGTGTCTTTCTTCGGGGTCTGAAGGAGTAAAAGTTACATGACCTTTACCGACGACGAGCAAGGCTGTTTCCAGCTCAGGAATGTTGTCAAAAAAGACGAGGGCATCTTTAAAGACGAGCTTCATATCCACGTGCTCGATTTCAATCGACATGACTCTTTCAGCCCTTTCAGAGGGGATTTTGATTTTATAAAGGGTGGAGACGCTCCCGACGATGTCCTTTTTGCTGACCATCCATCGTCCATCCACCTCGATGAGGCTCAGCCGCCAGTTTTCAATAATCACTGAAAAAGAGTTCTGAAACAGAGCCTGAAGAAATATTTTTGTTTCATCTGCGGTCTGGCTCAGCTTCCCGGCTTTGTACAAAGTCACGCTGTCCATCAGGAATTGATCGAACCTGCTTTTTATGCTTGCCTCCTCTTTGGCCCTGAGCTCCTCTTCGAAATTCTCCAGGTAAGCCGGAATGTCTCTCTCGTTCAAGGACTTTTGCATCTGAGCGACCAGCCCGGTCGCAGCATCTTCCTGCGAGCGAGCTTCAAAGGCTAAGAGAAGGAAAAGGAGCAAAAAAGCAAAGGCTTGAATGATGAATCTTTTTTTCATTGTTCTATTTTTATTATATCAAATTTAAGAAAATCTATTAAAAAAATAGGAAATCTAAGTTTCGATTTCTCCCATCCTTCCATAAGCTTCATCTTTGGCCCTCGACTAAAAATAGCAATTTTTATGCCATTTGAATCAAAAGATGAACGTCCTGTTTTGGGGAATTCCCTCAGAATTTTATTCAAGGTTGGATTATGATGAGTCGTAAATTGTAAAGAAACTTAACAGAGAGAGCTGAAGGGAGGAAGCCGGGAATTTTGAAATATTCTCTGGAATCTTAGCTTAACTTCTTGGCATCTATTCTCTTTTTTTTCTCGGTGACAAAATCCTCTTCCCAAGTGATAAAGCTGTGGTAAAAAATTTTGTCTCCTTCCTCAATTCCTCGTGTGATCTCCGTGACGTGAGAAGTCGTGGCACCAAAAGCTTCGACAGCATAGAACACCGCCTTCTCTGGATCAACAGAACTGCCGCAGGTGTAAAAGTCCAGAGCTCCATACCTGTATTCTGGCCAGGTGTGGGTGGAAATATGAGACTCAGAAATGACGATGACTCCACTGACTCCCTTAGGAGGAAACCTGTTGACAGAAATAGACCAGACCTGAGCTCCGGCAATTTCTGCAGCTTTGACCAAGATCTGCTGGACTTTGTCGACGCTGCTGATCACCTCGGGGTCGCATCCGGATGCTTCGACGATATAATGATGGCCTATGGCTCGGTGAATCTTTTTTGTCATCCTTCTTCTCCTCGGACAGTTTGGAAGTAATTATGGCTAATTCCTATTCACTGTCAAGAATTCTTTTTGTCCTCGTCCTCGAATTCGTCCTCGAATTCAACTTTAAATAACATAAATAACACTTTTCAACTTTAAATAACACGAATTCTTGACAAGAATAATGAATATCTGTTATAAAAAAGTGTTAATAATTTTTATTTTTTATATTATTTATATTAAAAGTTAAGAGGAGGAATTATAAATTTCATAATTCAATTATCAATCTTCCCCTCAATTCAAAAGAATCCTTAATTTAGACAATATCAAATTTGGAGAAGACTCATGCAACCCGAAGTCGCTGAATTCGATACAATAATAAAAAAGCATCCCCAAGAAAAGAAATACTTAATGCCCATCCTTCAAGACATTCAGGCTAAATTTAATTATCTTCCTCAAAATGCTTTGATAAAGGTATCAGAAGCTTTAGAAGTTCCTCTGATGGATGTGATAAGCATCGCCACCTTCTATAATATTTTCAGCCTCACCGCTCGGGGAAAGCATCTGATTACCATTTGCATGGGCACGGCTTGTCACGTCAGAGGAGCTCCGCTGGTCTTAGAAGAGTTTAAAAGAAGGCTCAACATAAAGGTCGGAGAAACAACGAAAGATAACCTGTTTACATTAGAAACCGTCAACTGTTTAGGGGCCTGCGCTCTGGGACCCATCGCTGTCATCGATGGGGATTATTACGGCCAAATGAAAATCAGAAAAGTTGACAAGCTCATTAAAAAATTCAGGCCTGAGAAAAGGAGTAAAGCTGAATAATGGGAAGTATGAATATCAAAAAATTAGACGAGCTAAGAAAAGATATTCTAAAATCCCGCAAAAATGGGAAATCCATCATTACCATCTGCAGTGGAACAGGTTGTCATGCATATGGATGTCAAAAAGTTGCCCAGGCTTTCAAGGATGAAATTAAAAATCAAAATCTTCAGGATGTCGCCGAAGTTCGAACGACGGGCTGTCATGGGTTCTGTGAAAGAGGGCCGATCATCGTCATCCAGCCTGAAGGAATTTTCTACCAGCGAATTCAACTTAAAGATATTAAAGAAGTTATTTCAAAAACAATTAAAGAGAAAAAAATTATTGATCGCCTTCTTTATGTTCATCCCCAAACTGAAGAAAAGATTGTGTATGAAAAGGAAGTCCCTTTCTATAAAGAACAAAAACGAATCATTTTTGGAAACAATGGTTTCGTCGACCCCACTGAAATCAAAGATTACATAGCTGTGAATGGCTATTCAGCCATCGCTAAAGCCCTGCAAACCATGACCCCCCATGGAGTTTTAGAGGAAATCAAAAAATCTGGATTAAGAGGACGAGGTGGAGCAGGTTTTCCCACTGGATATAAATGGGAATTTACAAGCAAAGCCAAGGGAGATAAAAAATATATCGTCTGTAATTGTGATGAAGGTGACCCAGGTGCTTATATGGATAGAAGTTTATTGGAGGGAAATCCCCATAGCGTCATCGAAGGTATGCTCATCGGAGCCTATGCCATAGGCGCAAAAGAAGGAATTATTTATGTCCGTGCAGAATATCCGCTTGCCGTCGAAAATATCACCATTGCTCTTGACCAAGCCAGAGAATATAACTTACTCGGAAAAAATATACTTGGCACTGACTTCAGCTTCGATATTTCAATCTCAAAAGGAGCTGGAGCGTTTGTCTCGGGCGAAGAATCAGCGTTATTGGCTTGTATCGAAGGAAAAATTGGAATCCCCAAACAGAGGCCTCCCTATCCCGCCCAAGAGGGACTTTGGGGGAAGCCGACGAATATTAATAATGTCGAGACTTGGGCTAATGCTCCTGCGATCATAAACCGGGGGGCTGATTGGTTCTCAAGAATAGGCACAGAGAAAAGCAAGGGAACCAAAATATTTTCACTCGTCGGAAAAATCAATAACACAGGGCTGGTGGAAGTCCCAATGGGAATCACCTTGAGAGAAATCATCTTTGACATCGGCGGAGGAATCCCAGGGGGGAAAGAATTCAAGGCTGTTCAGACCGGCGGTCCCTCAGGCGGATGCATCCCTAAAGAAAAGCTTGACCTGCCCATTGATTATGAGAGCCTGGCTGAAGTTGGCTCGATGATGGGGTCTGGGGGGATGATCGTTATGGATGAAAATACCTGCATGGTGGACGTGGCTAAATATTTCTTGAATTTTCTAAGAGATGAATCCTGTGGCAAATGTCTCTCCTGCCGGGAAGGGACTCAAAGAATGTGGGAAATGGTCACTGATATCTCAGAAGGAAGAGGAAAGGAAGGAGACCTCGAGTTCCTTATGGCTCTGGCTAAAGCCACCAGGGATGCTTCCATGTGTGGTCTGGGCCAAACGGCTGCCAATCCAGTCCTTTCCACGATTCGGTACTTCAGGGATGAATTTGAAGCTCACATAAAAGATAAAAAATGTCCGGCAGGGGTTTGTACAAAATTAATCCAATACTCTATCATAGAAGAAAAATGCACAGGCTGCTTAGCCTGTCTGAAGGTCTGTCCCCAGGGAGCTATTTCTGGGGAATTAAAAAAAGTCCATGTTATCGATCCAGTGAAATGCATTAAATGCGGAGCCTGCTGTGAGGCTTGCAACTTTGATGCGATTAAAATCGAGTGAGGAAAAAATGATTACACTATATATAAACGCCTTGGAAGTTAAAGCAGAAAAAGGCCAAACCATTTTAGATGCGGCTAGATTTTACGGCATGGAAATACCAACCCTCTGTTACCACGAAGGATTAAGCCGCTTTGGCGGCTGCCGTCTTTGTCTTGTGGAGATAGGTCAGGAACCTAAGTCCAAATTGGTCTCTTCTTGCACCTATCCTGTGGAGGAAGGGCTCGTGGTCAGAACCGATACCCGCAGAGTCATTGAAACTCGAAAGATGATGATCGAGCTCATGCTTTCCCTCGCACCAAACTCAAAAATTATCCAAGACCTAGCCTCTAAATTTGGAGTCAAACAGGTCAGGTTCAAGATTCGAAACGAAGAATGCATCCTCTGCGGCCTCTGCGTCCGGATGTGTGCGGAACAGATGGACGGCCGGGCGATTGGCTTTCAAAAGCGAGGCCATAGAAGAAAAATATCCACTCCTTTCGACATCCGCTCTGAGGAATGCCGGCTTTGCGGCGGCTGTATGTACATCTGTCCGGCTTGCCAGTTGAGATGCCAGGGGCCTCAGGCAGAGACAGCGGTCTGCAATGCCTGTTTGACCATGGACCCAACCTGCCTTGACCATTACGATGAGCTTCAGTGCTGGATGTATGACGTCGGCCGCTGCGGAACTTGCGTTCGAGAAAAGAGCGAAAAATCAGAAAAGAAGGAGCAGACAAGAGCGAGCAAATAGAAATGAGAATATTTTTGAGTTTATTGCTCTTCGCTGCTTATAAAATAAATTTGACAACAAGGAGGTAATCATTATGGCTTATACAAAACTCAACAGAAGCGCAGCCACTTTGACCAAGAACAGAACAGAAGGCTCGGTCAGTCCTTTCAGCGGAATGTGCGTGACCTGTGTCGACGGCTGCATCGGAATGTGCGAAATAGGAAAATCTGCTTATCGCGGCCCCGAAGTCCTCTATCCCCAGCCCTTTGGCATCATCACCGCCGCCTCGGAGAAAGAGTATCCTGTGGACCTTTCTCACTTCAGCATCATGGGCACGGCTGTCGGAGCCTATGGCGTTGAAGCCGACAGCGACAAAGCCACCTTTCCTAAGGTCAGCATCGAGACCGCGGTCGGACACGACAAAGGAATTAAGCTAAAAGTTCCCTTCATCCTTTGCGGTATGGGTTCAACAAACGTGGCCAAGCAAAATTGGGAAGGCCTGGCCAAAGGAGCGGCCATAGCCGGGACGATTCTCACCATCGGAGAGAATGTCTGCGGGATGGATGATGAATCTGAAATCAAGAATGGGAAGATCGTCCGCTCTCCTGACATGGAGTCCAGGGTCAAATTTTTCAAAGATTTCCAGGAAGACCGTTATGGAACAGTTGTCATCCAGGCCAATGTCGAGGATACAAGGCTTGGGGTTCATGAGTATGCCATCCAGAAATTGGGAGTTGAAGCCGTGGAGCTGAAATGGGGACAAGGAGCCAAGGACATCGGCGGAGAGGTCAAGATCAAGAGCCTCAAGAAGGCCCAGGAATTGAAGAAAAGAGGCTATATTGTCCTGCCCGACCCTGATGACCCGAGTATCATCCAGGCCTTTGAAAAGGGAAGCTTCAAGGAGTTCGAGAGGCACTCCAGGCTGGGAATGGTCGAGGAGGAAGGCTTCATGAAAAGAGTCGAGGAATTGAGAAAGGCAGGTGCAAAATATGTCTTCCTCAAGACCGGAGCTTATAGGCCTGCGGACTTGGCCAGGGCGGTCAAATTCTCCTCAAAAGCCAAGATCGACCTTTTAACAGTTGACGGCGCTGGCGGCGGAACAGGAATGAGCCCCTGGCGGATGATGAACGAATGGGGAATTCCGAGCGTCGAAATCTGGTCCCTCCTCTATCAATACCTGCGCAGGCTCGACGAAAAAGGAGAGTACATCCCGGATGTAGCAGCCGCTGGCGGCATCACTTTTGAAGACCAAATTTACAAAGCATTAGCCTTGGGAGCTCCTTATTTTAAAACCGTGGGAATGGCCAGAGCTCCTCTGGCAGCGACCATGGTCGGAAAAACAATAGGCCGCAGAATCCAGGAAGGACAGATTCCGGTCTATGTCGAGCGCTTCGGCAGCACGGCTGAAGAAATCTTTGTCACTGCGCCGGAACTTAAGATGAAATACCAAGAAAGGTACAGCGAAATACCCACCGGTGCTATGGGTCTCTTCAGCTATTTCTCGAGGCTCAGCCAAGGCTTGCGCCAGCTCATGGCTGGAAACAGAAAGTTCAACCTGAGCTACATCAGCCGCGACGATATCGCTGCCTTGACCAAGGATGCTGCAGAGATAAGCGGTATTCCCTACATAACTGAAGTCGATAGAGAAGAAGTCGATAAAATCCTGAAAAGCTAATCTAAAAAAGAGGACAGGCAACTTTTTTTGCAAAAAATTTCATAATCCTTTTTCATCTCATAAACTGGAAAAGCTGAATGGCGAGAAAACCGTTTGAATGGCTCAGGCAGGGTGGTGAGAAAGCACGCCGCTTTTGCCCCGGCGAGGCAAAAGCGGCTCGGTTCAAGGCTTCGCTCTCCTCTCCCTTCGGTCGAGGAACCATGCCCGCTCAGCCTTTCACACGGCTTTCTCACCACCCTGCCTTCGCTTGCTGGGGCAAAAGCGGCGTGTTTTAGAGCCATTCAGCTTTTACAGTTTACTCCAAGCCATTCTTATGTTATAAATAGCTCTAGTTTAAGATGAATATCGTTTCGATTGTCATCTCGGTTTTCGTCCTTCTCTTTGCCATAACCATCCACGAAGCCTCTCACGGCTGGGCAGCACATAAAATGGGAGACCCCACAGCCTACAATCTGGGCCGAGTCTCACTCAATCCATTAGCCCACATCGACCCAATAGGCACAATTCTCTTTCCCCTCATCCTCCTCATCCTCAAAGCTCCGCTTTTTGGCTGGGCTAAGCCAGTTCCAGTCAACCCCATAAACCTGAGAAATCCGCGGCGGGACAACCTCTGGATATCAGCAGCCGGCCCGGCCTCAAACTTGGCTGCGGCTGCAATCGCTTTGGCTGGAATTCTCCTCTTCAAAACTATGAAACCTGAGCTCAAATCCTTTCTCGGGTCTTTTCTCCTCGGCCATGGCTTTCTCCCCCGCGGCTTATATCCTCTTCAAGGCTTGACTCTACTCCTCTTCTACGCCGTATTGATCAATACCTACTTGGCAATCTTCAATCTCATTCCTATCCCGCCGCTGGATGGGAGCGGAGTCCTGATGGGTCTTCTCTCTGACGAAGCTGCTCAAAAATATGAGAGGATCCGTCCCTTCGGCTTTATCATTGTCCTGGCTTTAATTTATCTCGGGCTTCTCAATATCATCATCAGGCCTATTGAGCTTCTCATTTACACCATTATCTTTATTTAAAATGAAGGGAAAAAAGAAAAAAGTTGTTCTCAGCGGGATGAGGCCGACAGGCCCTCTCCATCTCGGCCATCTGGCCGGACCGCTCCGCAACTGGATTAAAATGCAAGACGAATATCGCTGCTTTTATACCATCGTCACTTGGCATGCCCTGAGCTCCGAATACCAGAATTCGAAGGTCATCAAAGAATACACGCTCGAATTGGCCGTGGATTGGATGAGCATCGGATTGGACCCGAATAAATCTGTTCTCTTCATTCAGTCCGAGGTCAAGGAGCACGCTGAGCTGCACCTCGTTCTGTCGATGGTCACTCCCCTTCCCTGGCTGGAAAGAGTTCCGACTTTCAAAGAGATGCAGCGGGAGAACCCGGATAAAGAGCTCAATACCTATGGCTTTCTCGGCTATCCCATGCTTCAAGCGGCTGATATCCTGATCTACAAGGCAGATGTCGTCCCTGTCGGAGAGGACCAGGTTTATCACCTCGAATTCACCAGAGAAGTGGCAAGGCGCTTCAACCGGCTTTACGGAAAGACATTCCCTGAGCCTCAGACTCTGCTCAGCGAAGTTCCGAGGCTTGCTGGAATAGACGGTCGCAAGATGAGTAAATCCTACGGCAACGCCATTTTCCTCCAGGATCCTCCGCAGACCATGCGACAAAAAATCGAAACGATGATGACCGACATCAGGCGCAAACGAAGGACAGACCCCGGTGAGCCGGAAGACTGTCCAGCCTTTACTCTGCATAAGGCTTTTGTCACTCAAGAAAAAAGAGAGGAATTGGCTCAAGGGTGCCGAACAGCCGGCATTGGCTGTTTGGAATGCAAGAATGTCGTCATCGAGAGGCTGGATGAAATCCTTTCTCCTTACAGGGAAAAGAGGAAAAACTTCAAGAAAAACCCCCGGCTTGTCTGGGATATCCTCGAAGAAGGAAACAGGCGAGCAAGGGATGCAGCTCAAAAGACGATGGAGGAAGTCAGGGCTCGGCTCGGCTTTTAAAAGACCAGTTGGACACTATGGACGCTTCCGAAACCTACCAGGTCAGGCTGGAAGCTTTTCAAGGCCCGCTTGACCTTCTCCTCTTCCTGATCAAGAAAAGAAAAATCGATATCCATGATATCCCTATCGCCGTCATCACCAGAGAGTATCTGGAATACCTCAATCATAAAGAAAGGTTGAATCTCGACCGTGAAGCCGAATTCCTGCTCATCGCCGCGCTTCTCATCTACATCAAATCTCAGATGCTTCTTCCCCGAGAGAAAACCCTGGAGGAAGAAAAAGACCTGCGTCAACTCCTCGTAGAACGCCTGGTGGATTATCAAAAAATCAAAACAGCCAGCCTCCTTCTGAAAGAGAAGGAGGAAGAAGAGCTTCAGATGTGGAGAAGAACTTTTCTTCCTCCTCTCGTTGAAACCGATGAGATGGATTTCATCGAAGTCTCCCTCTTCGATTTGGCAGAGTCCTTTTTCAGGCTCATGAAGCAAAGGAAGAGGGAAGAAGCGAAGACGATCAAAGGAGAGGAGATTTCTCTCGAACAGAAGATGAGAGAAATCATCGAAGAATTAAAAAGGAATTCTTATCTCGATTTTCTGGACTACTTTAACCGGCAGGAATCCTTCGAAGAAGCCTTTATCGCTTTTTTCAGCCTCCTGGAGCTCATCAAATCAAGAATCATCATCGCCACGCAGGAAAGCCACTTTCAGCCGATTAAAGTCTGGCTCAGAAAAAAGGCTTACAAGAGCAACTGATGGACACGAAGATTAAGGAAATCATTGAATCCTTGGTCTTTATCTCCCAGGAACCCCTCTCTTTGCAGAGGATGAAAGAGGTCCTTCAAGAATTCCCTGTGGAAGAGGTCGAGCAGGCCTTCAAAGAGCTCCAAGAAAGCTATGCTTCAAACGACCATGGAATTCAAATCATCCAGCGAGCAGGGGGCTATCTTCTATCGACAAAACCAGAGTATGACCCCTGGGTCAGGCGCCTTCTCAAGATGGAAAGAAAGAATAAACTCTCTTCTGCCTCTCTCGAGACTTTATCAGCCATCGCTTACAAGCAGCCCACAACCCTTTCTGAAATCTCGGCTCTGAGAGGCGTTGATTCTACTCACACTCTGAAAACTCTCCTCCAAAAAAAGTTGATCAGAATCGTGGGCAGGAAAAAAAGCCCTGGAAGCCCCCTCCTCTACCGGACGACGGATAAATTCTTAGCCTACTTTGGCCTTAACAGACTCGACGACCTCCCCTCTCCAGAAGAAATCAAGAAAATCTTGGAGGAGCAGTCAGACCTTGAAGAATAAGAGAAGAAGGCTTCCCCTTCTCAACTCGCCGAAATGAAGCTAAGTGAAGATTTTATCTATAGTTAAGATTGACAAACAGGCTTGACTAATATAGTATATTTCATCAATATTATCCAACCCTGAAAGACATGGAAATCATAGTCGCCAAAAACTCTGGTCTCTGTTATGGAGTTAGAAGAGCCTTGAACATCGTCAGGAAAACAAGGGAAAAAAGAGAAGGTGCAGTTTTCACCCTGGGAGCTCTGATCCACAATCCTCAGATCATTGCCGACCTGGAAAAAAAAGGAATTCATTCCATCGACGAGTTTGAAAAGCTCAGCCGAGGAACGGTCATCATCCGCAGCCATGGAGTTTCGCCCGCGGTCTATAGCCTCCTGGCCAAGAAAAAAATAGAAGTCATCGATGCCACCTGTCCTATTGTCAAAAAAATTCAGAGGTTGGTCGAGCGCCTGGCCAAGGAAAAAGCAGAAATCATCATCGTCGGAAATAAAGAACACCCTGAGATTAAAGGACTTATCGGATATAGCCGCACAAAAGGAATCATCGTTGAAAACGAGGAACAAGCACGCTCCCTTCCTCAGCGAAAAAAAAGAGCCGTGCTTGCTCAATCCACTCAAGACATCTATCTTTTCCAGAAAATTGTTGCTGCTTTAATCGAGAAGACAGAACAATTGAGGGTTTACAACACCATCTGCCACTCCACCCAGACTCGACAAAAGTCCACTTCAGAGCTTGCATCTCAGGTCGACGCCTTGCTCATCGTTGGCGGAAGGTCGAGCTCCAACACCAACAAGCTTTACCAAATCTCAAAGAGGATCCTGCCCAAAACATATTTCATCGAAAGCGCGGGGCAAATCACTCCTCGAATGCTCGAAGGAGCAAAAAAAATAGGACTGTCAGGGGGGGCTTCGACTCCTCCAGAAGCCATCCAAGAAGCTGTGTCTAAAATCAAGGCGAGCTTCAGAAACCAATCTCATAGGGAGAATATCGTCCAATGTCAGAGGTAAGGAAAAACATCCAGAAAGATGAAAAAGACTCTTCTGAAGACTATGAAAAGTGGCTAGACAAGTACCAGTTCAACGCCAAGGAGTTGGTTCCAGGAAGAATCATCAAAGGAAAAGTGATTAAAGTCACACCCAGCCATGTCCTTCTCGATATCGGCTTTAAGTCAGAAGGAGTCATTCCCATCGAGGATTTCGATAAAAGCGCGCAGCTCGAAGACATTCGCCCTGGTGATGAGGTCGAAGCCATGTTCGAGCGCAGCAACCGAAAAGACGGCTATCTCATCCTCTCCCATAAAAAAGCAGTCGCCCTGAGTGCCCTGAACAACCTGGAAAAAGCTTTTAACCAGAAGACATGGGTCGTTGGAAAAATCACCGGAAAAATAAAGAATGGATACACCGTCAACGTCGGAATCGACACATTCCTTCCTGATTCCCATGCCGACATCAGGGCCGTCAAGGAGCCAGAGAAACTCATAGGAAACAACTTTAAATTTAAAGTCATAAAATTCGACAGGAGGACCGAGAATGCGGTTCTCTCTCGAAAACTTTTCCTCCAGGATGAAAAGGAAAAGAGAAAAAGGCGGCTGTTCAGCCAGCTCAGCCGAGGGCAAAAGATAAAAGGAGAAGTCAAATCCCTGACAAACTTCGGGGCTTTTATAGATATCGGAGGAGTGGAAGGCCTGCTTCACGTCTCAGATATGTCGTGGGGGAAGCTTAATCACCCCGCTGAGCTTTTCAAAGTGGGTGATGAAGTTGAAGTTACGGTGCTCGACTTCAATGAAAAAGAGGAAAAAATCTCTCTCGGTTATAAACAATTAACTCCTGATCCATGGGAAAAAATCGAGGAAAAATATAAAATCGGACAAAAATACAAGGGGAGGGTGGTAAGTCTCACAGACTTCGGAGCTTTTATCGAGCTCGAAAAGGGTGTGGAAGGCTTGGTCCATGTTTCAGACCTAACCTGGTCGAGAAAACTCGTCCATCCCAAAAAAGTCCTCAGCCCAGGAGAAGAGGTTTTGGTTTCTGTCCTGGATATCAACTCTTCAGCAAAAAGAATCTCGTTGGGTCTTAAGCAGGTGACGCCTCATCCCCTTGAGATTCTCAAGCAGAAGTACAGCCCAGGTTCGAGGGTCAAAGGCACCATAACCAGCATAACGGATTTTGGAGCCTTCATGGAAGTCGAGCCCGGGGTGGAGGGGCTGATTCACATTTCTGATATCAGCTGGGAAAGAATTAAACATTCATCCCAGATACTGAAGGTTGGCCAGGAGACAGAGGCCATAATTTTGAACATCGATGTCGAAAAGCAAAAATTATCATTGGGCATTAAACAGCTTGAGGGAGATATTTGGGAGGATTTCTTCGAGCGGCAGAAGGTCGGAGACCTGGTCAAGGTGAAGGTTGTCCGCCTGACAGATTTTGGGGTCTTCGTTGAAATCACTCCTGGAATCGAGGGCATTGTCTTCCTCTCTGAGCTCGACGAGAACAGGATCGAAAATCCTAAAGAGGCTTTCTCTGTGGGGGAAGAGCGCTTGGCCAAAATTATCAAGATGAGCCCCAGAGAGAAAAAAATTTCACTCAGCTTCAGACAGGCCCAGTTCGATCTGCAGAAGTTGGAGTATCAAAAATATATTCAGAGCCAGAAAAGGCTGACTCTCGGCGATGTCTTTAAGGAGCAACTCAAGCAAATCCGCTCTCCACAAAAAGCGATAAAAAAGGAGGGAAAAGATGATTAAAGCCGACCTAATCAACAAAATTTCCAAAGAGATGAACATTCCCAGACAGGAAGCAGAAAGCGGAGTGAATCTCTTCTTTGAAACAATTAAAGAAGCCATCCTAAAGGGGGAAGAGATAGAATTGAGGGGTTTTGGGAGCTTTCGCTTCAGGCAGAGAAATTCGAGAGCAGGGAGAAACCCTCGGACTGGGGAGCCAGTTCATGTCCCCTCCAAGAAGGTCTTGTACTTCAAGCCGAGTAAGATTCTAAAGAACATGATCAACACCAAATGATGCAGTATATCTCAGCTCCCTGGAGAGAGGAATATGTCCGAAAAATTGTGAAAATGAACAGATGCATTTTTTGCCAAGCGCTCAAAGCCAAATCTGACCGAGAGGCTTTCATCCTCTTCAGGGGCGCCCACAACTTCATCCTTCTGAATAAATATCCTTACACGACGGCCCATCTCTTAATCGCTCCTTACAAACACGTGGCTTCGTTTGAGAAGGCAAAGAAACCTTTGACAGATGAAATGACAGACCTCCTCAAGTTGAGCTTGAAAGTTCTAAAAAAAGTATACCGACCCCATGGCTTCAACACCGGCATGAACTTGGGCCAAAGCGCAGGAGCAGGAGTCGCCGACCATTATCACCTCCACGTCATCTTGCGCTGGACAGGCGACTCAAATTTCATGCCCATTGTCGGCAAGACAAAGGTGATGCTCGAGGACCTTAAAACAAGCTATGACCGTCTCTTTCCTTTTTTTCAGAAGATAAAATGAGGTGAAAAATTAGCTCCTCGCAAATCTCCTTAATGAGCCAAGAGGCTTCAAATCTCATGGAAGAGAAGAAAAGTGAATTTTGAGCTTACAGAAGACCAGAAGCTATTGCGGGAAATGATCAGCGAATTCGCCCAGAAAGAGATCGCCCCCAAAGCGAAGATTTTGGAGCAAAATCACCAATTTCCCCGGGAACTCTTAAAAGAGCTGGCGAAACTTGGAATCCTGGGCATGACTGTTCCTCCTGAATACGGGGGGACAAAAAGTGACTATCTTTCTTTCCTCATTGCCCTGGAAGAAATCAGCCGGGCTTTTCCCTCGCTGGCGGTCATCGTCAGCGTCCACTGTTCCCTCTTCTGTTATTCCATCCTCAAGTTTGGAACCAAAAGGCAAAAGGAGAAATACCTTCCCCAAGCGGCCACGGGGGAGATACTCGGAGCCTTTTCCCTAACAGAGCCAGGCGCAGGGTCGGATGCCGCAAACTTGAAGACAAAAGCTATAAAGAAAGGCGATGTTTATCTTTTAAACGGAACAAAGGCCTGGGTCACCAGCGGAAGCGAGGCCGGTGCTTCCATTATTTTTGCTCTGAGCGAAGTTTCAGCCGGAGTGTCAAAGCCGAGTGCATTTATCGTTGAAAGAAATTCTCCAGGATTCCGGGTTTCCAAGATTGAGGATAAGATGGGCCTCCATTCCTCGCTCACGGCAGAGTTTGCCCTGGAAGACTGTCAGGTTCCTGCAGAAAATCTCTTAGGAGAAGAAGGAAAGGGGACAACAGTCGCCTTTCACTGCCTCGACTGCTCGAGAATCGGCATCGCTGCTCAGGCGGTAGGCCTCGCCGAGCAAGCCTTAGAAGAAGCCGTAAAATTTGCCCGGCAAAGGGAGGCGTTCGGCAAAAAAATTTCCGAGTTTCAGGCCATTCAGTTCATGATTGCCGACATGTCCACACTCACCGATGCGTCACGGCTCCTGGCCTATAAGGCTGCTGATTTAAATGAACGCGGGAAGCCCTTTACCAAAGAGGCTTCTATGGCCAAGCTCTTTGCTTCAGAAGCGGCTAACAGAATCGCTTACCTGGCTCTCCAAATTCACGGAGGTTACGGCTACTCCAAAGAATTCTTGATCGAACAGCTCTACAGGGACGCCCGAGTCTTAACCATCTATGAAGGGACTTCTGAAATTCAAAGACTTGTCATATCCCGACATCTTCTCCAAGAGCAATAAACGACGCGCGATATAATGAATTAAGGAGAAAGCTGTTTTGCTCAAAATGCGCGCTGCAATATAAATAAATTTGAGGTGATACGATGCTAAAAGCAATGAGAAAACACTTCAAGCTCTTGGCTCCTGCCTTATGGATAGTGATTGCTGTCTTCATCATCGCCATATTCGCTGTCTGGGGAGGCGGGCAACAATTGGGAAAAGGAGCAGGCCCCTCGACTCTTGCCAGCGTCGGCGGGAAAAAAATCTCAAAAGATTTATACTTCCAAACCCTCAGAGATAAGCTTGAAGCTTTAAAAGAACAATACAAAGACCTCAACAGAAATCTGATCCAACAGCTCAACATCCCCCAGCAGGTCCTGGAGGAGATCATCCAGCAGAATCTCCTCCTTCAGGCGGCTCGAGCTATGGGAATCCAAGCTTCGGACGATGAAATTCGGGATAGAATAAAAACTATGTTCCAGAGGGACGGAAAATTCATCGGCTTTGAAGAATACAAGAGAATTCTGAATTGGAGTCGTCTTTCAACCGATCAATTCGAAGAGAGCCTGAGAAAGGAAATCATTATAAATAAGCTCCTCAAGGTCGTCACGGCTGGAATCGTCGTCACTCCGGAAGAGGTCTGGAAAAGCTATAAAAATAATAATGAATCGGCCAAGATCGAATATGCCGTCATCGAAACAGACAAGATGGAAATTAAAAAAGAGCCTGAGGAGAGTGAAGTCAGGGAATATTTTGACAAGAACAAAGAGAATTACAAAATTCCTGAAAGAAGAGAAGGAAACCTGGTTTTCCTCAATACGGATGGCCTAAAAAAGGAAGTCAAAATCCTCAAGTCAGAAATTGAGAAATACTATAAAGCGAACCTGTCTCAATTCCAGGAACCAGAAAGAGTGAGAGTCAGCAGAATCTATCTTCCCTATGAAAACAAACAAAAGGAACTCGTCGCGGCAGAAGCCAAGAGCATCCTGGAGAAAATTCGAAAAGGCGAAGACTTCGCCGCGTTGGCAAAGACAAACTCCAAGGATAAAAAAGCCATGGAAAATGGAGACTGGGGGCTTTATGAGTGGAAGACTTTATCTTCCCAAGAGCAGAAGGAAATTGAAAGGCTTTCCGGGGGTGAAACATCTGACATTCTAGAACTCGATGATGGCGTCTCCATCCTTAAAGTTACAGAAAAAAAGCCTTCTTTCACCAGGCCCCTTGAGGAGGTCAAAGACAAGGTCCAAAGCATCCTCCAAGACCAGAAAGCAAGAGAGATGGCTGAACAGAGGATTTCCGACTTAGAGAAAGATGCTCGAAAAGAAAAAATCCTCGGTGCCGCTGCAAAAAAAGATGGCTTTCAAATCAAAACCACAGGCCTCCTCAAAGAGGGTGATACCTTTGAAGACGTTGACTCTTCAGGCATGATCAGCAACACCCTCTTCCAACTCAAAGAGAAGCAGATTTCCTCTCCCATCTTTACTTACCGAGGGGTGGGAATTGTTGAGCTGGAAAAGGTCGAGGCGTCGCGTCTGGCAAATTTTGATGAAGTGGAGGATAAGGTCAACGTGGAACTCGTCGGCTTGAGAAAAAAAGAAGCGGCTCTGGAAAAGATGAAAAACGTTAGTGTAGAACTCAAGACAACAGCGCTCGAAAAGCTGGCTGAGAAGTATAAGATTGAATACAAGACCGGAGAGGAGCACAAGCGGGGGCAATATCTCGGCGTCATCGGCGAGAATTCAAAGGTCGATGAGCTGGCTTTTTCTCTCCCACCGAATGAAGGAAGCGAACCCATTGAGTTTAAAGACGGCTATGTCCTGATAAAAGTCCTGAGCAGAAAAGAAGTCAGCCGGGAAGAATTTGAAAAAAACAAGGAAAAGGAAAAAGAAAACCTGCTGGAGGCAGAAAGTAACAAGTTTCTCCATTCCTACTTGTTGAAACTGAGAAAAGAGCGGGGTGTCAAAATCAGATACGACCTTTTCCTCAAGGTCAACTCTGATGTTCTTTCCAGGTATGGAGAAGAGGAAAAATAAGCCAGGGGAATACTTCTCCTCAGCCGGAAAATCGGCCTTAATCCTTTAGGAGCGGATGGATTATCTGAAGTCCATCGCCTTTTCTTTCCTCGGGAGGAGAGGTCTGGGTGATTTTAGGCACTTTTGGCGCCTCGGATCGCTTTGCCGACATACCCCGCGCCCCCAAGCTGTCCTTGACATCTTTTTTTGTCATGATTTACAATCCCACACGATGATTGAACGGGCGTACGGAGACAGAGATGCCCACTTGGCCAGCGCAGCCGAAAACCAATTTCTTATATTCTGCCAGATTCAAGACGATCGTGTTGGTTCTCCACGTCATCGCGGGGATCGCGAAGCTTTCCTCTGCAGTCCCAACTTTGTCTCTCCCTGGCCGTACGACATTCTGAAGAGCCCGTCAACCGAACGGTCGATAGGGCTGTCTAATCCATGTAATTCCAAAAAAGGGATCCCCATGTCACATCAAAATGTAACTTTAATGAAAAAATTATTGACTTTTTCTGCGATAATAATAGCACTTTTTGTTTCATGTAATAAAGAAGCTGATAATTTGAATCGATTAGTTCAGAATGGTGAGTTTTCAGAAGCAATTAAAATAATAGACCTTAAACTACAGAACAAGACTAAGCTTTCAGTTAATGAGATTAAAATATTACAGAAATATTTAAATGATATTCAGGCAGTAAAAAGAGAATACACGTTATCTTATGATTCTGTTTATAAAGAATTAAATCCTAAAATCCCCGATTTGTCGGAAGTTGATATGAATAAATGGGAGGATGATTATAGCCTTGAATATTACCTGATCGATGGTGAAAAAAAATATTACTCAAACTGTATTTTTGATCTCTTTCAGGTTAATAAAGAAGCCGCCAGACGTGCAAAAATACCGGAAGACAAAGTTTATGATGCTTCCAAATACCCGCTCGAAACAATTACTTCTTTCGAGAACGATTCAATATTATCAAAAAAAATAAATGTAGGATTCAGCTATTTTCAAGATATTAGAAGTTTGCCCGATCAGTCTTTACTAAAAGCATGGATACCTTATGTTCGGGAAAATAAGTTTCAATCGAATATTAGAATAGTTCATTCAAGCATCAATAATATAACACTTCCAAAAAGTGATAATTTGACTTCAATGATCTATTTCGAAAAGGTAATTGATAAAATGGATAACTCAAATACGGAATGGAGAAATTATTTCACAAAACCTTCACAGAGTTGGATTGCACCAATGAAGAATCCTGCGTCTATCAGCGATTCCACTTTTATCTGTCAATTCATCTTCGAATATGAATCAAAAGGGTATTATAAAAATGTTGACCCCAACAATATTCAACCTTACAATGTCTCGGATCAAGATTATAAAAAATATACAAAAGAAACAGAGAGTAATTTATTTACACCGTATTTGAAAAAATTGTCCAAAGAAATAATTGGTAAAGAGACTAACGATTACCTGAAGGCAAAAAAAATATATGAATGGATTTGTAAATATGTTATATGGACTGATCCAAAGCCTGTTATGGGAGATAATGCAGAATATACTGCAAAATATAAGCGTGGGGATTGTGGTGCAAAGTCTAACCTATTTATTTCTCTTTGTCGGATCAATAAAATACCAGCCAGGTCACAAGGAGGATGGAGAGTTCAACCTGATAGGGATCATGCTCAACATTCGTGGGCACAGGTATATTTTGAACCCTATGGTTGGATGCCTGTTGATGTAACTATAGGAGCCCATCTAATCAATCATAAAGATGAAAGAGTCAGGTATTTCTATTTCGGGAACTGTACCCCATATCATCTGATCATTTATGATGATGACACAGAACTTTTGCCTAGAAAAGTATTTGATCCTATTTATGGTGGAGGAGCACAATTAGGTGCATTTGAATGGAAAGGCGGGGATATTGAACCTAATATAAAAATTGATTCGCATGTTGAATAAATAGTACTTATAACAAAAAAACTTAAATCAGTCAGTCAAATATGCACTTTAATAAAACTGGATATTGCGCAGCCGCTTGACCTGACCCCCTAAAAGCGATTCATTTCGTATATTGGAAACGCGACACAATTGGTCTATCAGTAGTTCGCAAAAATGCTGGAGTGTTTTGGCGGGACCTCAAATCATAACCACAGGCCTCCTCAAAGAGGGTGATACCTTTGAAGACATTGACTCTTCAGGCATGGTCAGCAACACCCTTTTCCAACTCAAAGAGAAGCAGATTTCCTCTCCCATCTTTACCTACCGAGGGGTGGGAATTGTCGAGCTGAAAAAGGTCGAGGTGCCGCGTCTCGCGAATTTTGATGAAGTGGAGGATAAGGTCAAAGTGGAACTCGTGGCCTTTAGAAAAAAAGAAGCGGCTCTGGAAAAGATGAAAAAGGCCAGTTCAGAGCTCAAAACCATAGGACTCGAAAAGCTGACTGAAAAGTACAAGCTTGAATACAAGACTGGAGAGGAGCATAAGCGGGGGCAGTATCTCAGCATCATCGGAGAGAATTCAAAAATTGATGAGCTGGCTTTCTCTCTCCCTCTAAATGAAGGAAGCGAGCCCATTGAGTTTAAGGACGGCTATGCCTTGATAAAGGTCCTGAGCAGGAAAGAAGTCACTCAGGAAGACTTTGAAAAAGCCAAAGAAAAGGAAAAAGAAAACCTGCTGGAGGCAGAAGGAAACAAGTTTCTCCAATCCTATTTGATGAAACTGGAAAAAGAGCGGGGAGTCAAAATCAGATATGACCTCTTCCTCAAGGTCAACTCTGATGTCCTTTCCAGGTATGGAGAAGAGGAAAAATAAGCCAGGGAAAATTCTTCTCAAGATTCAGAAAATCTTGAATGAATGCACTGTAACCCTTCTGGCTTCTCGGCAAGCTGAGCGGGAGAAGCGTCTTGGGAATCCCTTCCGCACACTTAAAAAAACGATGTCAAATTCAGGCTTTCAGTTTATCGACTTGACATCCCGTACGTTTTCATGTACGTTAGCTTTCGAGGTGATTTCAATGACTACAATTAAGGCCACCGAGGCAAGGGCAAAGCTCTATAGATTGATCGACCAGGCTGTCGAATCCCATGAACCGATCCAGATCACCGGCAAGAGGTCGAACGCGATACTGATCGCCGAGGAGGACTGGAGGGCCATCCAGGAAACCATCTATCTTTTATCGATTCCAGGCCTGAGAGAATCCATTCGCCGAGGTCTCCGCACCCCTGTTGAAAAGTGCAGTGAGAAGCCAGGATGGTAAAATGGAAGATTGTTTACACCAGGCAAGCTCAGAGGGACGCCAAGAAAATCGCCGCTGCAGGCCTGCGTCCGAAAGCCGAGAAACTCCTCGAAATCCTTGCCGAGAATCCATGGCAATCCCCCCCTCCTTATGAAAAATTAAGGGGAGATCTTTCTGGAGTCTGTTCGCGCCGCATCACCATCCAGCACCGCCTGGTCTATCAAGTCCTGGAGGAAGTCAAGACCGTCAAGGTGATCCGGATGTGGACACATTACAAGTAGGGGCGCTCCAATGGGGAACGTCACGGGTTAGCGCGAAAATGCGCCAGTGCCGTGTTCGTTCCTCACTTGATCTGTGCGCACAAATTCATAGATGTAATGGGTTCCAGCGCTAAAAATAGTTATCAACGTTTTATTATTAGGAGCCAATCCCGATCAGGATGAGGAAATAGAGAGCGAAGAGGGCATAGTCCCCGAGGCGGAGGAACCGCATGCGGCTCCTGTATATTCTTACGCGATCAGGATGTCAATGCGCCGCAGTTCTAACGCGTGAACCGCATCATGAGCGCGTCCCCTTCTTCGGCGATGGCCAGGTTCCAGCCGGCGGAAGCGGCCCGGCTTTGCCAGATCGTTTCGAAAAGGCGGCGGTAGTCCTCGACCGAGATCCACGTCTTGATATGGGCCGCCCGCGCGTACAATTCGAAAAACAGAGGCTTTGTCCACCGAACCAGGGCTTCCTTTTCGTCGAGCTTTTCCAGAGTCACATTCTCACCCCGCAGGTTCGCTAATTGCCAGCACATGAATAAAACGAAGGCGCGCTCTTTCGGGAAGAACGGAACCCAGGCCCAGGCCGCGATGACATATCCGGGTCCGTCCTTGAACCAATCGTAAGCGAAGTCCTTGCCCTTTTCCTTCGCTAGAAAATTGAAGAGCCGGATGGCATCGGACGTCTCGCTTTCGTTCCGGATCCAGGCCTTTCTTTCTTCCGGGACGTCGGGGAATTCCGAGGCCGGCAGGTTTTTGACTTTGTCGAGCCGGATGGTGATGGATTCCAGATGGCGGTAATACCAACGGCCGTTTTCGAGAATCAGAGTGAAGCAGTATGTATGTTCGCGGAGTCCATCCTCCGCCTTTTGCCAGACCGGCACGACGTATTTGATCTCATCGCCAACGCGAAAAATCTCGGGCGTCGCTTTTGTTTTATCCCAGTCCACTCCTTCGCGGAGAATTTTCATCCAGCCGACAAATGAGTCATTCCAAGCCGCGTTCAAGAGCCGATATCTCTCCGGATTCTCCATCTTTCCGGCGCGAAGGTCAGTGACGAACTCTTTCCAGATGCGGATAGCCTCCTCGTCCTGGGCCCGCATCGGAACGGCCCCGCCCAACCAGGTGCCGGCGAAGAGGAGAAAAACCGCTATTGAGAATTTGGTTTTCGGCTGCGCTGGCCGAGTGGGCATCTTTGACTCGACTTTCCCATCAATCATCGACCTGAGCAGGAAAGAAGTCAATAAGAATTTGAAAAAAACAAGGAAAAGGAAAAAGAAAACCTGCAGGTATGGAGAAGAGGAAAAATAAGCCAGGGGAATACTTCTCCCGAGCCGGAAAATCTCCACTTTGATCCTCTAAGAGCGGATAATCTCTCGAAGGAGGCTCCTCACTCTTTCCTGTTGGGCCTTCCTGAACCTTTCGATGGTTTCTGAAAAATTTTTGCCCAAGTAATCTTTGATATATATCGGCTCTCCGACATTGACTCTGACCTTGGTTGGAATGAGAAAGGGGAAGGGATTGTAATGCCAGGGCCGGATTTGTTATGATTTAAGGAAGGTCAGAATCAATACAGAGGACGGAAAGCAGAAAAGAAAGCTTCTTATTCTATCGAGAAGCGGTTAGTAATATGCGCCGGGAGGTCAAAGTGCCAATGCAATCTTGAATGATCGAAATGAACGGGCCAGGCAGCCAACTAAAGGGAATCACGCTGGCAGAGAAATCGCGAAAGAAAATTGACATAACCGACAACGTCAGGAGGAGATTATCATGAAACTCAGAATCGTTGTTTTGATTATTTTGTTGTCTGTGCTCCAGGGATTTGGTGCTTATCAGAATAAGAACGAGGGGTATCTCGGCATTTTCGAGACAATCTGGAAAAAGGTGAATGAAACATATTTCGACCCGTCCTATGGAGGCCTGGATTGGAAAGAGATCCATGATCGCTACCAGCCACAGATAGCCTCAGCGAAGAATGATGAAGATTTCCACGCTCTCATCAACAAGATGCTCTGGGAACTGAAAGTTTCACATGCTGCCTTTATTCCTCCTGGATTCTTTGCGGCTGTAGAACCCGTTGTGTTTGCTGCGGGTGGTATTGGGATCA
>CAZYBE010000006.1:83231-114877 GCA_964645765.1 uncultured Eubacteriales bacterium | reverse complement strand
TCGCTCCGCTCAGACATCCTCGCCGCCCGGCAAGGCCGGGTTCCCTCGAAGGGCAGCTCGGGAAGGCTAAACCTTCAATGGTCGCTCCAGCCATTCCGAATAGGTGTTTTTAATCGCTCGCCACATATTCTTCACCCACACAACTTGGAAGAGATTCAACAAAAATCTTGCTCTGGATTAGGATGGGTGTCTCGAAAATACGCAGCTTTTGCCCCGGCGAGGCAATAGCAGAAGACAAAAACCATGTATGATTTGATTTTGAAAGAAGGGAAGATCATCGATGTCCGTTCAAAACGGATTTATAAAGAAGATATCTTAATCAAAGATGGAATCATTGTCGGCATAGAGTCGAGTAAAAACAAAAATGCACAAATGATACTGGACCTGTCCGGAAAATACGCCTCGCCTGGATTCATTGACAGCCATCTCCACATTGAAAGCAGCATGCTCAACCCCATCGAGTTCTCCAAGCAAGCCGTCAAGCACGGCACCACTGCCGTCTTCGTTGACCCTCACGAAATCGCCAATGTTTTAGGCAGAAAAGGGATAGAGCTGTTTTTGAATCAGTCGGATTTGGTTCCTCTGGATATGTTCATCGGGATTCCTTCCTGTGTTCCGGCCACGAATTTAGAGAGCGCAGGCGCTTCGATAACAGTTGAGGATGTTAAGGAATTGATTCCTGATAGAAGAATCTATGGCCTGGCCGAGATGATGAATTTTCCTGGAATTATCCAAGGCTTCGGAGATGCAAGGGAAAAGGTCGACCTTGTTTTTGATGCCGGAAAGATTGTTGACGGCCATTGCCCTGGTGTCACCGGTGAGGATTTGAGAAAATACATCACAAACGGCCGCAACGATAACATCGTCAGAATCACCTCAGACCATGAGTCAACACAGTTGGATGAGGTCATCGAAAAGCACGATATGGGCATGTCTCTCTGCTTGAGATTAGGAAGCGCGACAAAAGACCTGGAAAGGATTTTGCCCGGGCTTCTCAAGGCAAAGATTAGCCTGGAAAGATTCATGCTCTGCTCTGATGACCTGGATTCTTCCGACCTTTATGAAAAAGGCCATGTCGACAGGATTATCAGAACGGCAAGGAACATCATCAAGGAAAATTCAAAATTAAACCTTGAAGAAGCAACTTTAATCGGCATCTCATTAGCCACGATAAACCCTGCGAGATATTTTTCGAAAGCTTTAAGATTAAATAATTATCCGGAAATTGGAGAGGTCGCTCGCGGCAAAAAAGCGAATATCGTTGTTTTGGATTCTCTGGAAGGTCTGGAAGCGAGCTGCGTCATCCACAATGGAGAATTGGTTGTCGATAATAAAAAATATGCGGCTAGGCAATTGGATTATGATTATTCAGAGTTCTTAGGAAAAGTGAATATCGGAAGAAAATTCTTGTCCGATGATTTTAAGATAAAGGTTCCGAGAGATATGGCTCGCCTGGATGTCAGAGTTATTGAAATAATCAAAGGAAGTATCATAACCAAGCAGAGCATCTTGCCCTTTGCTGCTCATAACTCCGAATTAAGAGCTGACCCTGAAAAGGATATTGCCAAGATTGCTGTCATCGAGAGGCATAAGGCTACAGGTGCCTATTCAAAGGGATTCGTTAAGGGCCTGGGTCTAAAGAAGGGCGCGATAGCCTCGACTGTGGGCCATGACAGCCATAATCTGATTGTTGCTGGAGTCGATGATGAAAGCATGGCGAAAGCTGTAAATTATCTGGCTCAAGAGGGAGGAGGAATGGTTGTTGTCGCGGATAGAATTTCTTATCTGCCGTTAAAAATCGCTGGCTTGATGTCGACAGAATCCATAGAAAGTGTTGTCAAAAAGCATAGGGCCTTAAAAGATGCGCTTAAAGAAGCAGGGTCCGGCTTGGAAACGGCATTGATGACCATGAGTTTCTTAGCGCTTCCGGTCATCCCTGAATTAAGAATCACGGATAAAGGGCTTGTCGACGTTAATAAATTTCAAATTGTAAATTTATATTAATTGGTCTGGATTATTCATGAATCGCGAGAAATTGGGAAAATCGAAGGACATGACCCGATTTTCTATCTATCATTGAAAAAAGCCGCTTTCGAACGCGGGCGCCATTATTTCTTGATTCTTTCTTTCATCAGGCTGATGAACTCTTTGACCGGAAATATAATCCAGAAAATAAAAATAACGAATCCAATAGCCCAAATGAGCCAAGTCAACCAATCAAATCGCATCGTATCTCCTAATCAAAAGACAGCCTCAGGAACCCGCTGGCAAAATAGACAACCATGGAGGCAATCGAGAGCAGAGCTGCAATCTTTCCCAGGCCCAGCCCTCCCAGGAAAATGCTGACCAGGAAGGAAAGGAGGCTAAAAAAAAGTATGCCGAGCATTAATCTTCCCTTTGAAGACCTCGGAAGGAGATAAAAAGCCTGGCCTTTTTCTATTTCTTTAGGGCTTGGCCGCAGCGCAGCCCTCACAGTCTTTGCCCGCTCTCCCTGGGCATCCTTCTTGAGGAGAAGGCTAAAGATGGGCGTCATGATAAGAGCTGTGACGGCGCTGAGAAAAGTGGCATAGGTGCTGGCATTGACAGAGCGGACAAAGATGACAAAAACCGACAGTGCGCCCATCGCTGCTCCTGAAAAATAGCCGGCAATGGCGCCGACCCAGTTTGCTCTTCTCCAGAATATTCCATAGACAATGCCCACGATAAAGAGAGGCATGTCCATTATCCCGATCAAGGTCAGGTAGGCGTTGACCGCGCCCAGCTTCTTGGCAAAGAAGGAAAAGGCGACCATGAAGAAGCCGACGATAAGAGTCATGACTCTGGCAGTGATAATGACCTGCTTGGGAGACGCTTTCCTTCTTAAGACTCTCTGGTAAATGTCGCTGGTGAAAAGAGTGGCGGCGGAGTTGATGTTGGAGCTTATGGTCGACATCTGGGCTGAGAGCAGGCCGCAGATGATGATTCCAAAAATGCCGGTGGGAACAAACCTGGAAAGCATGGTAGGAATCACCGTGTCTGCGATTTTGATTCCAGGATCTATGACCTTGGCCGCAAGGCCGGGCAGGTACCAGAGCAGGGCAAAGGGCGTTGTCTGGATGCCGGAGAGGATTAGCCCTTTGGCCACGCTTTTAACATCTTTTCCTGAGAACGCTCTCTGGAGCATTCCCTGGTCTGTGCAAGCCCATTGAATTCCGAGAAGGAAGATGGCCAGGATGAAAGCCCAGTTCAGCTGGCCCGTCTGGGGAACGAGTTCGAGATAAGAAGGGGAGAGGCTCTTGGCGATTCCGGAGAATCCTCCGGCATGAATCATGATGATCGGGAAAAAGATTAAAGCTCCCAGAAGCATCAAGCTGAATTGGAGGACGTCGGTAAAGGCCACGGACCACATCCCTCCGGCTGTGGTATAGATAATGGTGATCACTGAAAAAATAAGCGCCCAGATAATGTAAGACCCTTCACCTGTCCCGGTGATGACAACGCCGGCAGTGGCGCCGGTGTAGAGCACGATTCCCAGCCAGAAAGAAAGCCTGAATATCCACAATATGGCAATCAGCACTCTCATCCCCAGGCCATAGCGCGCTTCAAGAAACTCGGGAATCGTCCTTATCTCCAGCCGTCTCAAAACGGGGAGAATGAAGAGCCCGGCCAGGACAAGGGCCATGTTTCCTGTCCAGGTGTGCCAGACGATGGAGATTCCTCGCTCGTAAGCCTTTCCCGCCTGGCCGACAAAACTGTAGAGGTTGACGTTGGTCGCAGTCAGAATCGCAGCCAGGATAAAGGGAGGTAGCATTCTTCCTGCCACAAAAAAGTCATCGGGATTCTTGATCCATTTGAAAAAAATTGAGCCGAAGAAAAAGAGAAAGACTAGGAATAGAGCCACGATGCCGATATCGATCGCTGCCATTCTTTAACCTTTTAAGCTAAGCAAAGGATCAGGCTGAGTGCTTAGAAAACCGTTTGAAAGCTGAGCGGGCACTCAGCCTGATCCTAACCAAGTTTTCCATCACGGGAAAAAGATGCTTTCACCAATTCCTTTATTATAGCCTTCGTCGCTCCATATTGCTCTTCCATGCTCTGCAAAAGCTTGAACTGAGCTCTTGCTCTCTGGAGATTGTGGCCGTGGCGATGAATCTTGAAATATTTATCTCCGTCGATAAAGTCTGTCAAGAATCTGAGCCCGATGGTGAATGCCAACAATTTGCCCGAGAAAGCAAGAAATTCAATTTCAGTTTCAGTCAGGAATGCCCTCGTTTCTTCGAGGAACCCTCTGGAAAAGGCTTCAAACAATTGAATATCCATCGATACCTTGCTCAGGTCTTGTTCATCCTCGGCACCTGTATTGGTTGTTGTTCTGATGGCGTCGCCAAAATCATAATGAATGTAGCCTGGCATGACCGTATCAAGGTCGGTCACGCAGAGGACATTGCCGGCATCATCGAAAAGGATGTTGTTGAACTTTGTATCGTTGTGCGTCACCCGTTTGGGAATTTTTCCCTCCCTGCCCAGACGAATGATGCATTTCATCTCTTCTTCTCGGACCAATACAAATTCGATTTCTTGAGAGGCTTCTCTAACCCTTTGCACCGGGTCTTTTTTTACAGTCTGGTGAAATTTATCAAGGCGATATTCGACATTGTGAAAGTCAGGAATTGTTTCATAAAGAGAATCCGGCGACAAATCTGCCAGCAAAGCGAGGAATTTTCCAAAGGCTCTTCCGCCGGCATAGGCTTTTTCCGGGCTGTCGACAACATCATATGAGAAGCTATGATCAATGAAGATGCAAACCCGCCAGTAGTTGCCGCTCGAATCCTGATAGTAATATTTTTCACCCTTGGCTGGAATAAAAGTCAGGCATTCTCTCTCTGCTTTTGATTCAGAGCTAAGGCTGATTTTTTTTTGGATGTGTTTTGTGACTCTTTCAATGTTGCTCATAAGATGGGTGACATTCTTGAACACATAATGGTTTATTCTTTGCAACAGGTAATCATCCGCAGCCTCTTCCACAGTCCGTATAAGAAATGTGTCATGGATATGTCCTGAGCCATAAGGCTGGGCGTCCAGAAAAGTTCCTTCGATTTTAAAATTTTTGATGATAGACCTTAAATCATAATCCATGTCTGCAGCTTCACTGTCCTTTCCATAGATTCCTTGGATAAATTCCCCTCTTGACCAATTCCTCTATTTTTTTGATAGCTTTGGTTTTGTCTTCTCTGTAAGTCACACCGAACCAGTCCTCATCGCTGCTCAATATTTTTACCTTGGCAACCTTTGCTTTGATCATCTCATTGACGACGTTTGGCAAGTAGAGCTCTGCCCTTGGATTTCGGCTGTGCTCCTGGATGAATTTCTCAAAACAGAGCTTGAGATGAGGGAAGACAGAGGGAAAAAAGCCCATCATGTTCATCGAGACCATCGGGTCTCCCTTAATCTCAATCAAGCGACCCTCTTCATTCTGATAGAAGATCTTATTCTCGATTTTTTTTATTTTGAGTCTTTCAACGATGCTCTTCAAATATCCCTTTTCATCAAGCTCGCAGATCGCCCTGGCGACGTGGCCGTGCTCGGAAAGCGTTTTGGACAGCCTGTAACCGATGATGCAATAGGCTTCTTCCTCGTTTTTTTTCAGAGAAGAGAGGTTGGAAAAGATAATTCTGAATGAGTTGGCGCCATAGAAGTCATCAGCATTCAAGACAGCAAAAGGCTCATTTATTTTCGAAGCTGCGGAAAGGACGGCATGGGTTGTTCCCCAAGGCTTTTCTCGGTCTGGAGGGACTTTAACCCCTTCAGGGACATCCTCGAGCCTCTGCAGGACGTAGTCAACCTCAATCTCATCCGGGTATTTTTTATAGAAGATTTCCTTAAATTCATTTTCCATAATTTTGCTGATGATAAAAATAACTTTTCTAAAACCCGCTCTCATGGCATCAAAGATTGAATAATCGATGAGAGTCTCTCCTGAAGGGCCGAACCTATCCATTTGCTTCAAACTGCCATAACGGCTGCCTATTCCCGCAGCAAGAATTAAAAGACTTGGCTTCATTGGCTCGATTTTCATCTTTTTTAACATTTTATAACTTGCTCAATTTTTTTCAATGAAAATAAGCAGGTTTTCTTTGACAAGCAAATCTTTCATGTGTTATAAGTTTTATTTGAGGAATAAGAATTTCCATTAGGTTGCTTGACATCCAAAAACCGTTGAAACTCTTTTGCCGTAAAAAAGGTCGGAAATAAAAAGGGAGCGAGGGCTATGGGGAGAGAAAAACGAGGAGCAAAGAGGATAAAAGAAGAGGGAAGCGTCTCCATTACTCTGGTTTCCAAGGACGCACTTACCCCTGGCAAGAAAATCAGCTATCATCTGACTAAGGATTTCTCCTCCACTGGCATGAGAATTTTAGCCACAACATTCTTGCCGGTAAAATCTTTATTGAAGATAGACCTGACATTGATAAAGCCGCCAAAGTTGTTTAGCGCTTTTGGCGAGATCAGATGGGTCAAGACCAAGTTTGCCAACGAGCTTTTTGAAATAGGAATAGAATTTGTCGATACGCCGGCTGAAGTCATTAGAGTCCTTCAAGAACATATCGAGAAATCGGAACAGGTTTTTCCCTCCGAATAAAATCCTTAAAGGCATGATCTATCCAGGGCTTGGGGATTTGTCTCGATTCGATGCCGTTAAGATGAGCCGGACTCCTCTATCCAAAGAAAATTATGAGGTCGATGAGTCGATCATGATTCACCTCACGGTTACTGGCCGCTGCTACGCCAACTGCAAAGGTTGTATCAACAGTTCGATCACTGCGGCCTCGGCTGAGCCCCGCAATACACTCCTCGCTTTTCAGGAGACAGAGCCAAAGCGGGATGCTGCTATTATCAGCGGGTTGGCGTCGCGCTATGGCCAGAAGACAATCACAGTCTGCTTTTATGGAGGAGAGCCTTTTCTTGCCGCAGATAAAATGGAGAGAGTCTGGAGAATCTTAAAAGAGCTTGAGGAACAGAACGAGTTCAGGTTTATGGTCTATACCAACGGCGAATTTTTAATCGAGGCTTTAGAGCTCTACCCTGAGTTTATGAAATGTATCTGGCTCTACTCGATTTCGATAGACGGCGATGAAGAGCAGCACAATCGAGTGAGGCAGGGAACCCATCTGAGCAAAATTAAAATAAGCCTCGAGAGATTGTCGGAATCTTATAAAGGCCACATCCTTCACTGGTCTACCCTGCGCGAGGAGCAATCCTTGTTCAATTGCTTTGAGGAATTCTTGAGGCTCTATGAGGCAGGCTTGGTCAACCACTTTTTCTGGCACTGGGCTGAAGAGCGCAATGCGTTTGAAAATTTCTCGTCTTATCTTAGGAATTATGGCCAAGAGCTTGAGAGAATAATGGAGATATATGTTCAGGAAATTTCAAAGGGCAAACTCCTGCCCATCGCTCATATCAATGAGCTTGTTTTGTATCTTTTAACAGGCAGAGACCGTGGTCACACGGCTTGCGGCGTGGAGCTGGCAAAAAACTATGATATCGTCTCAGGCAAAGTCTATTCCTGCGCTGACCTGCCGTCGTGCCTTTCCATTGGCGAACTGGACGGAGAGGGAAGACTCAATCTCAGGGAATGCGACCTGAACTCGCTCGTTTCTTACAAAGAGCGGCTGGGATGCTGCAAGTGCGGAGTTCATGCCTATTGCGGCGGCCGTTGTCCTGTCCAGGTCATTGCCGGCTCAAGAGAGAGGACTTACCAGTATTGCCAGCTGATGAGGTTACACGTGGGGATAGTCCAGAAGAGAATTCTGGAGATACTCAGAGGACTCGAGGAAAATAAAATAACCTTCCAGGAGGTTTACGACCGTTCTGCTTTCCTAGCGAAATACACCGATGTTGTTCCATAAAAAATAAAATAAAGGAGCTTTAAGGAGAGTCCCATGAAAATCGCTCTCATCCAGCAGCACGCCACCAAAAATTATGAAGAGAACGTCAAACGCGGAGAGGAGTCTTTTCGTCAGGCTGCAGCCGCCGGTGCAGAACTCATCGCCTTTGCCGAGCTGGCTTTCACTTCTTTTTATCCTCAAATCCCTGCCACACCTGAATTCCTGGCCAAAGCCGAGCCCATCCCAGGTCCGACGACAGAAAAGTTTTCGGCATTGGCCAAGGAATTTGACGTGGTGACTGTCTTAAATATATTCGAGAGAGAGGGAGAGATGACTTACGATTCATCCCCGGTGATCGATGCTGATGGAAAGCTGCTTGGGGTGACAAGGATGGTCCATATCATGGAAGGTCCATGCTTTCATGAGAAAGGGTATTATTCTCCTGGGAATAACAGGAATTTTGTCTATGAGACCAGAATCGGCAAGGTCGGAGTGGCCATCTGCTATGACCGTCATTTTCCTGAGTACATGCGAGGCTTGGCCCTTAAAGGTGCTGAGATTGTGGTCGTCCCTCAAGCTGGAGCAGCAGGGGAATGGACAGAAGGCATTTTTGAAGCAGAGCTTCAGGTCGCCGCTTTTCAGAACGGCTATTATGCTGCCCTCGTCAACCGCGTCGGGAAGGAAGATATAATTGATTTTGCCGGCGAATCATTCGTTGCCGACCCTCAGGGCCGGGTTATCGCCCAGGCTCCTAAGAAGAAAGATTTTATCCTCTATGCGGACTGTGATTTTGAGCAGATACCAAGATCCCATGCCAAAAAACATTTCCTCCGGGACAGGCGTCCTCGTTTCTACCATGTTTTTGATTTATTGACCGGATAAGTATGGATGTTTAGCCATGCCCGCTCAGGCTTCATAGGGGACTCCTCACCTCCTGCACCTCACCCTCACAATAATCTTGATATCAGGGATTCTGGCATGCTTTGCTTTAAAAGATCTCTTGACATTATTCAGAGAATAGAAATATTTTATTATTCATCTAAAATCAATTTGCGATTGATGGAAGGATAAGATGGAACGCTGGTTCGTGCTCAACACCAAACCAAAAAAGGAATTTCATGTTGAAAAATTGTTCACCGAAGGCGGGTTCACTATCTACAATCCCAAATACCTCTGTGAGAATAAGATAAAGCCTTTTTTCCCTGGCTACGAATTCATTCTTTTTGATTTTCCTGCCCAATACCAGCTCGTCCGTTACACAAGAGGAGTGAAAAGAGTTGTCGGAGCGAGGGGGCTTCCCACTCCCATTCCGGAAGAGGCAATCCTTGAGATAAAATCCAGGGAGGTCAAAAGCCTCATCGAGGTCAATAAATATGGACAAGAGCCTGTGGTTGGAGATGAGATTGAAGTTGTGGCAGGGCCATTGAAAGGCTTAAGGGGGATTTTCAAGAAGGTGTTGACGCCCAAAGAGAGAGTCCTCATCCTTCTCAGCTACGTTTCTTACCAGGCCCAACTGGTGATTGAAAAGGAAAAGCTGAAAAAGGTGGTTAAATAACTGCCAGGAAATTAATTCAGCAACTCAAGGCTTTAAAGGATTGAGTAAAAATAATGAAAGTGGATGGAGAGTTTTTCTATATCTCAGAAGAAGATGAAAGCGGAAACCTGTTCATCGTCAAATGTCGAATGGAAAATCTCGTGACACAAAAATGACCAAATTTTTAACTAAGTTACTCTTCCTTGTTTTAATGATATCACCTGCCTCACAAATATCTTTTGTACAAGAGGATACAACCTGCAATTATGTTAAAGAATACATCAAGCGTATAGTTGACAACGAGAAAAGCACAAGTGTAATTATTGGTTTAGTTAATGAAAAAGGGAAACGAATAATTTCATACGGTGAATTAAAAAAGGGAAGCGGCAAACAACCTGATGGAAACACATTATATGGGATAGGTTCTATTACTAAGGTGTTCACTTGTGTTTTGTTAGCTGACATGGTAAATCGTGGAGAACTTAATTTAAATGACCCTATCTCTAAATTTCTTCCCGATTCGGTCAAAACTCCTACTTTAAACGGTAAAGAGATTACTCTTTACCATTTAGCCACTCATACTTCTGGATTTCCACATCGACCCGATAATTTGTCTCCGGCGAATCCTGATAACCCATATGCTGATTACACGGTAGAACAGATGTACGATTGTTTATCAAAATTTATTCTTTCTGGTGATATTGGTTCTAAATATGAATATTCAAATATTGGTGTGGGGCTATTAGGATATATTCTTGCGCATAAAGCAGGTATAGAGTATGAAACGCTTATTCGCAAGCGTATCTGCGAACCTCTCCATTTAAATAATACAGTAATTACAATACCAACAGAACTTCAGTCAAACATGGCAACTGGATATGATAAAGAAGGAAAGGCCGTTTCTGATTGGACTTATAGCCCCGTATTTGTCGGAGCTGGTTCTTTGAAATCCACAGTAAATGATATGCTTGTTTTTGCCGCTGCTAATTTAGGACTAATCGAGATCAATTTATTATCAACTCTTGAACAGACACATATTAAACATCCAAAAAATAATATTGCACTTGGTTGGCATATCTGGAATCAATATGGAACAATAATTCTAGGACATAGTGGCTCAAGTAATGCTTATAAGTCATTTTTGGGGCTAAATAAAGAAAATAAAACTGGAGTAATAGTATTGTCGAATAAAACAGATGCGGTTATTGATATTGGTCTCCACCTACTTGATAGCAGATATGAACTTCACGACTATTACTATAAAAAAGAACCACGATAGGAAATCCGTTTTTGGCTGTGCAACATGGCAGTCTTGCGGCGATCCCCATGGAACCGCCCAAGCTGCTTGAATGTCTCGCGACAAATTTATTAAATTGCCGCGCCAAGTGGACCCCAGTGAAAGGAGTTACTTCAATTCTTCTCCGGTCATCGGGTCCTTAAGGCTGACCTTATGGACCTTTCCCAGCTTATCCAGCGGGCCGGGCCATTTGTCACCACCCTTGTTGCACGGCTCAAAATCCCCGACGATCATAATGACGACTTTGTCCGGCTGGATGTACTTGTTGGCGACTTCCTGCACTTTAGCCTTGGTCACGGCGCTGATCTTATCTCTATAGGTCTTGTAGTAATCCATCGGCTTGCCGGTCATGTCGAGGTTTGCGAACGTGGACATGGTGGCTTGGGGAGACTCGAAAGAATTGGAAAAGCTCTCCACGTAGAAGTTGATCGCGGTCTCCATCTCGGCGTCCGAGACGGGCTCCTTGCGGATGCGGTTGAACTCGTTCAGGATTAATGATATCGCATAGCCGACCGTGGAAGACTTGGTCTGGACGTACCCAGAGAACGTCCCCGGATATCCCCACCGGTAGCTGAACCTGCTGCCCTGGTTATAGGACAGACCCTCATCTGACCGGACTTTCGTCGTGATGCGGGACGAGAAGCTCCCACCGCCGAGAATGAAGTTCATGACCTGAAGGGCGAAGTAGTCAGGGTTGGTGTCCTCAAGGCCCAGATGTCCGAGGCTGATGTAGCCCTGGTTGATCTGCTTCTGGATGAAATAGACGCCCGGCTCAGGCTGCGGGAACTTCTTGGAGGACGTGGGAATGGTGAGGCTTTTATTCTTCCAGCCGGCGACAAGCTTATTGATCTTAGCTTTGAGCTGGGCTTTATTGAAATCGCCCGATGCTGCCAGGATGATGTTCTTGGGGAAGAAACACTGCGCATGGATCGCTTTCAAGTCCGCGCTGATGATGCCTTCATAGCTTTTTTTGTTTGGCTGCCATGTCAGCGGATGGTCACCGTAGAGCACACGCTCGTACTCGCGGCTCAACACAAAGCTCGGCTGGTCGTTGGCCTGCCGGAGCTGCTCGATGAGGCGAGCCTTGGCGAGGTTCAGCGGAACTTCCCTGAATTCCGGGTTCATCAGAACGTCGAAAAAGAGGCCGAGGCCCTCGTCGAGGTCTCTGCTTAAGAGCGTAAGGGACAGCGTCGAGGTTCGCTCGCCGGTCATGAAGTTCAGCGAGCCGCCGAGGAAATTGACCCGTTCCTCGATGACGGTGCCTTCCTTGGTTTTTGTGCCGCCCTTGATCAGCGTATCGCTCATAACTGCGTCGAGGCCCTGCTTATCTTTGGAGACATACAGGCCTCCGAAGTTGATCAACGCGGAGATGGTGAATATCGGCAGGCTGTTGTCTTCCTGTATGTAACCGCGCAGGCCGTTTGTGAACTCTGTGCGGAAGGCCTTGGGGTCAGGGGGCTCATATTTAAGCGACGGAAATTTTAGGTCAGAGGGCTTCTGGGCTTGGGCGAGCCCCAGCGAAACACACAGGAAACCGATGGCTATCAGTATGGACAATGTTTTTTTCATCGTTATTCTCCTTATTACAGGCCCATCTTCCGCTTGTAGATGGCCGTGAGGCTGTTATCTTTAACGAAATACTTCGCAGCCACGCGCTTGATGTCGTCGTTCGTTATCTTCTTCATGTCTTCGAGGTCGGCGAGAATCGAGCGCCAGCCCCGGTTGAGCTCGGTCCGGCCGACACGGCCGGCAATGCCCATCGTGCTCGCGAGGCTTCGGATGAACATGACTTCAAAGCGGTTCTTGGCCTTCTGGATTTCCTCAGGAGTCGCGCCGTCTTTCTTGACCTTCTCGATTTCTATCCAGATCTCTTTTTCCAGGTCTTCAGGCTGGACATTTTTATCGATGCGCGGCGTAGCACTGAACTGAAAAGCACCGACATACCATTGCGGCCGGCTGAAGGCGGAGACATTGACGGCCATTTGTTTTTCCACGACAAGAGTTTTATAGAGCCGTCCGCTTCCTCCTCCGCCCCCTCGACGGCCAAACCCTGGACCGCCACCCGCGCCCGAAGCGAGCATGTCAGCCAGGACCGAGAGCGGGGCAGCATCAGGGTGGCCTTCCTGAGGCGTGTGGAATATCATCTGGAGACTGGTCGGTGCTGGGCCTTCGCCATACATCCGTTTTTCGGAGTACTGCGGAGGCTCATACGTCCGGATGGGTTCGAGGTCCGGTCCTTTCGGGATACGGCCGAAGTATTTGTCGGCCATCTGGATGATGTTCTGGGGGTCGAAATCGCCGACATAGATGGCGACGGCATTATTAGGCACGTAATAACGATTGTGGAAATCAATGAGGTCGGGCTTGGTGACTTTCCGCAGGTCGTCCATCCAGCCAATGACGTCCCAGTGGTAGGGTGACGCGGCGTAGAAGGCAGCGTTGACCTGTTCGCCGAAGAAGTAGCCCGGTCTGTTCTCGCTCAGGCGGCGCTCCTCCATGATGACGTCCTTTTCGGAGTAAAATTCACGGAAATAGGCGTTCAGCATCCGGTCGGATTCGAGCAACATCTGGAGCTCAACCTTGTTGGAGGGGAGCGTCACGTAATACCCCGTGTTCTCATTTCCGGTCGAAGCATTGAGACCGGTGCCGCCGTTCTTCATGTACAGGTTCCAGAGGTCGTCCTTGATGATATACTGCTTTTCAGATTTGACCAGCTCGTCGTATTCCTTTTGCCACTGGGCGAGCTTTTCTTTGTCGCCGCCGTCGGCCTTCCAGAATTTCTCCCGGTAGATGTTGTCCATGAGCTCATCAATCTGCTTGTCGATTGCGGCGTCCTTGGCAGAGTCCGTGACGCCCATCATCTGGGTGCCCTTGAACATCATGTGTTCATGGATGTGGGCGAGCCCGGTGATGCCCGGTCGCTCGTTGATCGAGCCGACTTTAAAATAGATGTGACAGACGACGCGCGGAACGCCGGTCTTCTGAATCATCAGGATTTTCATCCCGTTGGGAAGCACGTGTTCCTTGACGTCGAGCTTGATCTCAGCGGCGACGATCAGCGAGGCGAACGCGAGCATTGTTAAGATAAGAACAAGAGTGCGTTTCATACGGTTTACCTCCTTATGAATTGGGGTCAGGCCTACACGCTTGAATGCGCGCCACGGCTCATCCTTCGCGTGTTAGCTGTTTAGGTCTGACCATTGAAAAAAGTATAATTTCTCATTTCTACAGAAAAGTCAAATCCGATGCCCTAAAGCTTCGTCGATAAGGCTCAAGGCAGCTCGGAAATGGCTCTTTTCCCCGCCATAACCTATTCGGAGGTATCTATCCATCAGGAAGCAATCTCCAGCGACGATAAAAACACTCTTTTCCTTGATAAGCCTCATCATGAGTTCTGTGGAATTGATTTTCATCGTGTAGCCGGGAAAAGCAACTGCTCCTGCGCGCGGGGAAATTAAGTTAAACAAGGTTCTATGCTTCTTGACCCATTCTTCAAGTAAGGCGAGGTTCTCATTCAGAATTTTTCTGTTGCGGCTCAGGACTTTTTTCCTCATCTCAGGCTGCAGGACAAGCGTTGCCACTCTGTCGCCGAGGATTCCAGGTGAGATTGTCGTGTAGTCGTGGGAGGCCCAGGCTTTCTCGACCATACCCTTCTGTCCGACCAGCCAGCCGATTCTCAGGCCGGGGATGGCATAAGCCTTGGAAAGCCCGCCGCAGATTATCACTTTATCGTGCATTCCGAGGAAGGTCTGTGTTTCCTTGCCGTCGTGTTCTGCTCCTCTGTAGACCTCGTCAGAATAAATCCAGGCATCAACCTCAGCAGCTAGGCTGGCAATCTCTTTCATCTCTTCATAGGTCAATACAGCGCCAGTCGGGTTATTCGGGTTGCAGACTGCAATCATTTTTGTCTTGGGCGAAAGCTGCTTCTTCAGCTCTTCGAGGTCTGGCCCCCAGTCGAGCTCTTCTCTGAGATGAAAAGGCTTAACCTTGATGCCAAAAGAACGGGCGACTCCCCAGATTTGCATGTAGTTGGGAAGCATCAAGACGAGCTCATCTCCTGGCTCTAAGTAAGTCCAGATAGCTATAAAATTCGCCTCTGCCGAGCCGCTTGTCACCAGGACATTTTCCGGGTCGGTCCCGGGATAGAGGCGGCTGACGGCTTTCCTCAATTCAGGTGAGCCGTTTGTCTGGCCGTAGCCAAGCCTCAGCGAAAGAAGCTTTTCAATTTCGTTGTGGCCGAGAAGCTCGTTAAGAGTATAAGGATAAATTCCGCTTTCGGTTAAATTATATTTCACCCTGTTTTCCCAGAGCGATTGGACTCTTTCCAGCTCGAATGTTTCAATTTTCATCACGACCTCTCATAGAATTTTTTCTGTTCTTTTATATAAAAATAAATATTTTTTGTCCTAGACACAAAATTTTTTTGAAACATAAATAAATGCTCAACAACTTTTCTTTTTTCATGAAAATTCCGGCATTTTATCAAATGCGTCCATCTTGTATTATGGGGGTAAGTTCATGCCTTTAATATTTTAGTCAGAACAAAACCTCTCTCAACAGTTTTATCAATAAAAAGGGACTGTCCCCTTTTTGTCTCACTCGCACAAGACCTCTCTCAATTGCTCTAGGCCTATCCTTGCCCCGCTTATGATCAAGACAACATTCTTGTTCTTGAATTTCTCTTTGACCTTCAAGTAAGAAGCCACTGAGAGAGCACCCGAGCCTTCGACCAGCATCGAATGCTTTTCGATGAGAAGCTTGATCGCTCGTTTAATTTCTTCCTCTGTGACGAGTATGAAGTCATCGATATAGCTCTTGCAGATATCAAAAGTGATGGAGCCCTTTTCAATTCCTCCAGCAGTTCCGTCTGAAATTGTTGGCTTTGATTCCATCTCTACGATTTTTCCAGCCTTGATCGATTCATACATGACTGCAGAGTTTTCAGGCTGGCAGCCGATCGTTTCAATGTCTTTTTTTATGGATTTGAGATAAGCGGCTATTCCCGAAATCAGGCCTCCTCCGCCGACTGGGACAAAGACAGCATCTATTCCTCTGGCCTGCTTCTGAAGCTCAATTCCTATTGTTCCCTGTCCGCCGATAATCTTGAAGTCATTATAGGGGGAGATGTAAATGAGGTTATTTTTTTCAGCTGTTTCCCGGGCAAAAGCTTCTGCCTGGACGCAGTCTGTTCCGTGGAATTTCAATTCAACTTCGTAATAGCCGAGAGCTTCGATTTTTGTTTGAGAAGCATTTGAAGGCAAGAAAATAGCTCCCTTCATGCCCAGTTTCTGGATTGCATAGGCAAAGGCTGCGCCGTGATTCCCGGTCGAGGCCGTAAGGATTTTTATTTTTTTTTGACTTGCAGTCAACGAGAGAAGTTTATTCATAATCCCCCGCAGTTTGAAGGAGCCTGTGATTTGCATGTTTTCGAGCTTGAGATAGACGCTGGAGTTTCCTGAGCGGCTGAGAAAAGGCGAGAATTCAAGCGGAGTTTCTCTGATATGCTTTCTGACCCTCTCTTCAGCTTCTAAGACTTCTTTTCTTAGACCCTGGAGTCGACTTTGTCCTTGGATATTCATTTCAAGAGAAAAAAAACGTATTTTCCTTTTTTTTACTTACAGGTGCTGCATGAAGTTGCCGAGCATGTTGCACAGCTACTCGAGGAAGACTTGAGCCGGCTGCTTCGCCCTCCTATGCCAAAAGAAGAAAAAATTTTTTGTATATCTTTGCTCCCGCAGGCTGCGCAGGAGACGGATTTCTCCTTTCCCATCGAGACAAGGCTTTCAAAGTGCCTTCCGCACTTTTTGCAGATAAACTCATAAATTGGCATGAGATTATTTTACATCATTTTATTTACCCGCTCAATTTTTGTTGCGCTTTGCTTCGGAGGTATCTTCGCTTCTTTGGCAAAGGGAAAACTCAGGCCATAGGTTTTTTATTTTACAGCCACAATTTCGATCTCGATCCTGACATCTCTTGGCAAGCGCGCCACTTGGATTGTGGCCCGGCCGGGGTAGGGAGGCTTGAAGAATTCAGAATAGACTGCATTCATTTTGCTGAAATCATTCATGTCCTGGAGGAAGACGGTGCACTTGACAGCGTTATCCAGAGAGCTTCCTCCGGCCTCGAGAACAGCCTTGAGATTGCCCAGCACAAGGCGGGTCTGTTCCTCTATGGTTCCTGTGTTCAGTTCTCCTGTTGAGGGGTTGAGCGGGATTTGACCCGAAGCAAAGATGAATCCATTGGCTTCGATGGCCTGAGAATAGGGGCCGATAGCCTTGGGGGCTTTTTCTGTTTTGATTTCTTTCTTCATTTGTTCATTCCTCCCTTTTTTTGAGAACAATTTTGGCCCTAAAAAGGCAAAGCTGCTTAGACTGAGAAGAGCTTCTCTTCTTTTCATCCCAAGCTCTCCTTTAAAAGGATTTATGAAAAAAATTGACCAGCTTGAGCAGCGTTAATTCTATAATATCAAGGCTCAAGTTTCCAGGGAAAATAATAATAATTTCCACGCTAAAGGTTTGGAAAATAGCCCCGCTCCCAATCGGATTTTTAACGCCATCTCTATTCGCTCTTCTCGGCGGCTGCGCAACTCGCTTCGCTCAGACATGCTCGCCGCCCGACTCCGTCGGGTTCCCTCGAAGAGCGAATCTCGATGGCTAAATCCTCAATGGTCGCTGCTGCTATTCCCCAAAACCTTTTTTGACTTATCGTCTTGCTCATGATATATGATTCGTTCAACGGATTTCCTTTCGATTTAGGTATTTTTTCTGTGAGTGTGGTTGGTTTCGTCACAGTCAATCTTTCAATTTCAAAAACGATAAGATAGAAGGAGGTTTTCATGAAAAAACACTTTTATCATCTTGTAATGATTCTGCTCATGTTCACCTTTTTTCCTTTATTGCTGAAAGCCGAAGTGGACATCAAGGATACAAAGCTTCTGAGCCAACCGGCGATGAGCAAAACCCATATTGCTTTTGCCTATGCAGGAGACCTCTGGGTTGCTGACATCGACGGCAAAGAAGTTCGACGTTTGACCACTGCCCCAGGAATGGAATCCAGCCCTATTTTTTCTCCGGACGGGAAGCTGTTGGCCTTCAGCGCCCAGTATGACGGCAACACAGATGTTTTCATTGTCCCTGTCGAAGGGGGAGTTCCCAAGCGTTTGACCTGGCATCCCGGAACGGATATCGTCCGCGGTTTCACCCCAGACGGCTCCTCAGTGCTCTTTACATCATCCCGCTATGTTTTTTCGGGGCGCTACACCCAGCTTTTTACAGTTCCTGTCGAAGGTGGATTTCCCACCGCCTTGAAAATTCCTTATGCTTTCAAGGCCGCTTACTCTCCAGACGGAAAGCGCATTGCCTATAATCCTCTTTACGAGGCTTTCCGGCAATGGAAGCACTACCGGGGAGGAACGGCTTCCACAATCTGGATTTATACTTCGAGCGACCAGTCCGTGGAGAAGATTCCTCAGGCTGAAGGCCGCTCGAATGATATCGACCCGATGTGGATAGGGGAGAAAGTCTATTTTCTTTCAGACCGGAATGGAGAATTTAACCTCTTTTCCTACGATTTGAAATCCAAGGATATCAAGCAGCTGACCTCCTATAAGGATTTTCCAATCATTGATGCTTCTACGGGTGGAGGGAAAATCATCTATGAGCAGGCCGCTCATCTCCATATCTTTGACCCTTTAAAAGCAAGAAGCGAGAAATTAACCATCGGTGTGGCTGCAGACCTGATTGAGGTGCGGCCTCGGTACGTGAAAGGCTCCCGTTTGATACGAAATGCTGCCGTCTCTCCCTCAGGAGCCAGGGCTGTATTCGAGTTCCGCGGGGAAATAGTGACCGTTCCCGCAGAGAAGGGAGACCCGCGCAATCTGAGCAATACAACCGCTGTTCATGAGCGCTCTCCGGCTTGGTCTCCTGACGGCAAGACAATCGCCTGTTTCTCGGATGCAAGCGGCGAATATGAGCTTCATCTTGCAGCCCAGGACGGAAAGGGAGAGGTGAGAAAGTTCAAGCTCCAGGGTGCAGGATTCTATGATGCACCTGTCTGGTCTCCTGACAGCCAGAAGATTTCTTTTGCCGATAACTCCTGGAGCCTTTACTGGATAGATTTAAAGACAGGAGCAGTGAAGAAGGTCGGGGCAGAATATCTTTACGGCCCGAGCCGTGCTCGAAATATCTCTTCTGTCTGGTCTCCAGATTCAAGATGGATTGCCTACACTTTGAACACGGCGGCTTATATACAAAAAGTTTATATTTATTCCATCGAAGAGGACAAGTCCTACCCGATCACCGATGGCTTGAGCGATGTCAGCGACACTGATTTTGACGAAAGCGGAAAATACCTCTACTTTTTTGCTTCTACCAACGCCGGGCCCGTAAAACAATGGTTTGACATGTCGAATGCGGATATGCGCATGACTCGCGCCATTTATCTGGCAGTGCTGCGCAAGGACATTCCCTCTCCTCTGGCTAAGGAGAGCGATGAGGAAAAGGGCGCGGAGAAAAAGGAAGTGCCTGAAAAGAAGGAGCAGAAAACTCCTGTAACTTTATCCATCGATTTCGATGGCATCAACTATCGCATCCTCAGCCTCCCGATTCCTGAAGGGAACTACTTCAACCTTCAGGCTGGAAAAGAGGGAGAGATTTATTATATTGAAGCTCCTTCAGAGAGCAGAGGGCCTTTTGGAAGGGAGACAAAGCTTCATAAATACAGCCTCAGCAAGAGAAAGGGCGAGGTCCTGATGACCGATGTGAATAATTACTTTTTTTCAAGCGACAAGAAGAAGATACTCTATCTGTCCGGAAGTAATTGGGGAATCGTCCCTGTGGAAGGTCAGATCAAGCCAGGCCAGGGAAAGATAGATACCGATGCCATCGAAGTTCTGATCGACCCCACGGCTGAGTGGCAGCAGATTTTCAACGAGGCCTGGCGGATAAACCGTGACTATTTCTACGCTCCAAACATGCACGGCGTCGACTGGAAGGCCATGCGCGATAAATATGCTATTTTTCTTCCTCATCTTTCCTGCCGCAGCGACCTGAACCGGGTGATTCAGTGGATGTGCAGCGAATTGGCCGTCGGGCATCACCGGGTCGGAGGAGGGGATACGGTCAGCGAGCTGAAAACAGTTCCTGGAGGCCTGCTCGGGGCCGATTATTCCATCGAGAATGGCCGCTACCGGTTTAAAAAAGTCTACGGCGGACTGAACTGGAACCCAGAGCTTCGGTCTCCTTTGACCGAACCCGGAGTCAACGTTAAAGAAGGGGAATATCTTTTGGCTGTTCGGGGAAAAGAGCTTCGTCCGCCCACAAACCTCTACAGCCTTTTTGAAAACACGGCCGAAAAAATTATCGAGATAACAGTCGGTCCAAACCCGGACGGAACTGGCTCACGGACCGCCCAGGTTGTTCCCATTCGCGATGAAGGTTCGCTGCGCAACCGCGACTGGGTTGAAGGGAACCTGAAGAAAGTCGATGAGGCCACGCAGGGAAGGGTGGCTTATGTCTATGTGCCCAACACTTCGACATTGGGACACACCTATTTCAAGCGCTACTTCTTCCCCCAGGTCAACAAAGAAGCGATAATCGTCGATGAGCGGTTCAACGGCGGAGGCCAGGTTGCAGATTATTATATCGACCTCTTGAGGCGCCCTTTTATCTGCTACTGGCACATGCGCTACGGGGCCGACCTCAAGACTCCAGGTGCATCGATTCAGGGCCCGAAGGTGATGCTCATTGATGAAACAGCCGGCTCAGGCGGTGATTTGCTTCCCTGGATGTTCCGCAAGCTCGGCATCGGCAAGCTGATTGGAAAGAGGACATGGGGAGGGCTGGTCGGAACTTTAGGATTTCCAATCCTGATGGACGGCGGCTTTGTCAGTGCGCCAAACCTTGCCATCTGGACAGAAGAAGGCTGGGTGGTTGAGAGCGAGGGAGTTCCTCCAGATATCGAAGTCGAACAGCGGCCTGCTGAGGTGATTGCCGGAAAAGACCCTCAACTGGAGAAGGCGATAGAAGTCATCATGGAAGAGCTCAAGAAGAATCCTCCAAAGGAAGTGAAACGTCCTCCTTTCCCGGTTAAAGTCAAATAAATTAAAATTTACGATACTGTTCGATATTCCGCTTAGCGTCAAACCACCAGTCCGGCTCTTTAGGGTCTTTTTGCGGGTTCCAATAGCCGATGAATATGGTTTCGCTCAATTCATAAGCAACAAAATACCAATACTCATTAGAAATACAGCCAGCAGGACAGTCACCCCACCCGTTTCGGAACAAGTATGTCAACCCAAGAATCGCTTGCCTTGGATAAATAGTAGGGCCATCCCCCCCAATACCATTCGGCTCAGCGTATCTGACACCAGGAAGTTTTGAATACGATTCAGACAGTCGGCGAGGATGCAGCAGGCCTTTAAAACTCAGTAAAACCCAGTTATATCTTATTGAGCTTAGGTCTATCTCAGTCACCTGATACTGATTGTTGAGCTCATCCCAGACATGGTATTCTCCATTAGCAACAAGCTGAGAGGTGCCCGATTCAAAACCTATAATTATACAACTCGGGACCCATGGCTTCCGGAACCTGATGGTATTAATCTGCGTAAAGTTAATACCGTAGCTTGAGCGAATGGCTGCCAAATTTGTAAGCACACGGTTGTATAAGCTGGCAGGGGCAGTGATGTCTCCTGATAGGCAAAGGGCAATGACTTCAGCTTCCTCCATATCCTCAGACGTATAATCATGATTCTTCTTAGACGAACCAAACGGATTGGAGCAACAGACAAATAGGAGAGATAGCAACACCAGAAAAAGAGCGATTCTCCAAAAATTAGGCAAAAGAATTTTCATTTTATTGAGGGTCAACAGCATTTTTTCCAATAAAAAGTTTCCTTATTTTTATGCTTTAATTTCCCTTTATAGCGTCTATTATTATAAATCTTGGAAGAAGTCGATGTCAATTCTTATCTCTTGACTGTTAAGCTGGAGTTGATAAACTAATCAATCGTTCTTGAATTTTTTTCCATTTTTGAGAAGGCGGTTCCATTTTTTTCAATTTATTAAGATTTTTTCAGCGATGAATCATTGGAAGAAAGAAGCTGAGGTGGCCATCATCGGCGGCGGCATAATGGGTGTCAGCACAGCCTATCATCTCGCCAAGCGCGGCCTTTCCGATGTGGCCATCCTGGAGAAAGACCTCCTGGCCCAGGCTTCTACTGGATTGAGTGTTGGAGGAATCCGGCAGCAGTTCTCGCATCCGGCGAATATCCGTCTATCCCAGGAATCGGTCAAGGTCTTTGAGCGCTTCGAGCAGGAATTCGCGGTCGATATCAGATTCCGCCAGGTCGGCTATCTTTTCTTAGCCCAGAAGCAAGAGACCTGGAATGAGTTTTTGGCCAATGTCGAGACTCAGAAGCACCTGGGTGTTCCGGTTGAAACTCTTACTCCCCAAGAGGTCAAGCAGGCCTGGCCTTACCTCGATGTCTCTGATTTGAAGGGAGGAACCTTCGGCCCCAAGGACGGTTATGCCGACCCTTTTCAGGTCGCGATGGGCTTTGCCAATTCTAGCCGTCGGCTCGGAGTCCGGATTGAAGAGAAAATCGAGGTTATCGGCATCAAGATTAAAAGCGGAAGAGTTCAGGGAGTTGAGACAACTAAAGGTCCGGTATTCTCGCCGGTTGTGGTCAATGCTGCCGGGCCATGGGCAGGCGATGTTGGCAGGATGGCAGGGCTTGATTTGCCGGTCAAACCCTATCGCCGCCAAGTTTTCGTAACCAAAGCCTTTGATGATATTCCAAGGCCTGTGCCGATGGTCATCGACCAGGATGCGACTTTTTACTTCCGAGGAGAAGACCCTGGGGTGCTGATGGGCATGAGCGACCCGGATGAGCCCTCGAGTTTCAACCTTAATACCGACCGAAATTTCATGGAAAGAGTCATCGAGGCAGCCGTTCACAGGGCGCCTGTGCTGGATAAGGCCGAAATCTTGAGAGGCTGGGCTGGACTTTATGAGGTTACTCCTGATGACAACCCAATCATTGGAGAAGTGGCAGGGCTTGAAGGATTTTTCTGCGCCATCGGGTTCTCAGGCCATGGATTCCAGCAAGGCCCTGCAGTCGGCCTTCTCCTCAGCCAGCTCATCCTCGATGGCCGGACTGAATTTGATTTGAAGCCTTTTGCCCATGACCGTTTTGGAAAAACAGGGCAAGAAGGAGAAAGAAGGGTGGTTTAAGATGAAAGTCAAAATACTTTCCCGAAATGACGTGGCTCAAGCCATAACCATGTCCGATGCTATAAGAGCTTTGAAGAAAGCCTTTATCCAGCTCTCCGCCGGAAAAGCTGAAGTCCCTTTACGGACGCACATTTCCGTGAAGAAAGTAAAAGGAATAAGCCTCATCATGCCCGCCTATTTGGCTGGAAGCGGCGACCTCGGGGCTAAGATTGTTTCAATCTTTCCAGGAAATAAAAAAAGGAGGCTTCCCACTATTCACGCTGTCGTCATCGTGATCGATGAGAAGACAGGCCGGCCGCTGGCGATTATGGATGGAACCTATCTCACAGCTTTGCGGACAGGGGCTGCATCAGGTTTAGCCACAGACCTCCTAGCCCGGAAAAATTCCAGGGTTGTCGCTATTTTTGGAGCAGGCACCCAATCGCGCACCCAACTTGAAGCAGTCTGCACGGTCAGGCCTGTTGAAAAAGTCTGGGTCTACGATATTTTGCCAAGAGCTTCAAGGGCTTATGTCAAAGAGATGAAGATGCGCGGCAGCCCTATTCCCGAGAATATTCTCATCGCCGGCTCGCCCAGGGAGGCTGTCCGTGAAGCTGATATCATCTGCACGGCGACGACTTCCTACAGGCCCGTGTTCCACGACGCTGACCTCAAGCCTGGAGTCCACATCAACGGCATCGGCTCGTATACCCCTGAGATGCGCGAGGTGCCAGCGCGGACCGTTGTCCGCTCCAAGGTGTTTGTCGACTCTCGCGCGGCATGCCTTGCTGAAGCAGGAGACTTGATCATCTCCATAGAAGGAGGCCTTATCTCGGACAAGCACATTCACGGGGAAATTGGAGAGCTGGCAGCAGGCAAGGTTCGGGGCCGGGAATCAGAAGGGGAGATAACCTTCTTCAAGTCTGTTGGCCTGGCTATCCAGGATGTGGCTGTCGCGAAGCTAATTCTGCGCCGCGCCAAGAAATTAGGCCTCGGCCTTGAAGTCGAGATGTGAAAATAAAGAAAAGAATTCGAGGAGAAAAAAATGGCTGGAATTTTGGGAATAAGGCTCAGAAAAGAAAGGGAAAGCACTGGCCTAAGCCAGCAAGAGCTTTCCAAAGCTGTGGGTTTGTCTCGTGCCTTTATCTCAAAGCTTGAGCTGGGAAGAAGCATGCCGAGCATTGAGAGCCTGACCTCTCTGGCCGCTTTCTTCAAGAAAGACTTGTCCTACTTCTTAAAAGAAAAAGAAGACACCTTCAACGTTCTTCTCCAGGAAGAAGGGCTTGATAAAAAGGGAAGAAAAGAGCTGCGAAGGTTCAAGAAGTATTGTGAGGATTATCTCTATCTTGAAGAGTTGACAGGCCGCAGGCTCGAGCTTGCCCCGTTCTACACCTCCGCCTCAGCTGAGCGGCTGGCTGAAGAAGAAAGGCGAAGGCTGGGATCTGGAGCCGAGCCTATCCGTGATATTTTCTCCTTGCTTGAGCTTAATGGCTTGCACATCTTGAGGCTTTCCATTCCTGAGAGATCAAATATCTCTGGAGTTTTTATCTTTCTTGAAGCCGAGAAAGCAGCTTTTGCTTTAATCAACAGTGGCCATTCTCTTGAAGAGCAAGCCCTCATCGCTGCCCATGAATACTGCCACTGCCTTGTGGACAGAAACGCCGGTCCTATCATCGACAATCCGGATGTCTTCATCCAGGATTTTGTTTCCCTTTACCATCCCCGCGAGAGGTTTGCTCAGACATTTGCTGTCTGGCTTCTTACCCCTCCCAGAAGGATTAAAGAGATCATCGACAGGGATTTGCAGTCAAGAAAATTGAGTTTTGCAGATATCCTTTATCTCAGACATTATTTTGGCGTGAGCACGTCCGCCATGCTTCAAATGCTTGAGAATTTGGGATATCTTGCGCAATCGAAAGTCCAGGAATACCTGAATCTTGAGTCCGCGGATTATGATATCTTTTCAGGCAAGACGAGGGAAATGAGAGGCTTCATAAGAAAGAAGGGCGGCGTCGTCCTTTCCAGTCGGTTTAAAAGCCTGGCCCTTGAAGCCTATCAGAAAAAGAAGCTGCCTGCAGAAAGGTTGCGTCAACTCCTTGGTCAAGGAGAAGATAGAATCATTCATGCCCTCGGGAAATTGAAATTAAAAAAGTAAAGACATCGGCAATTCAAGATGCTCTCCTGATGGTTCATTCAGATCATTGAGGCTGGATGAAGAATGGCAAACGATTTTCTCAGCACCTGCTTGATCTGTTATTCGTCGTGGAATCGGAAATAATTACCTGGTTTGACAGCAGATTGAGAAAGGTGCTATAGTCTGGTCACTCTTAAGGGAAAGCAAAATCGAGATGAAAAAGTTCCGTTTCTTCCTTTCTTTGTTCGGAGGATTGATCATTGCTTTGGTGAGCATCTATGGGTTTATTTTACTCAGCCAGCGACCCGGCCTTCCTCAAGAAGTCAGAGTCGAAAACCTCAAGCAGGTCGATGATATAGAAATCAGAGATCCAAAGGACATGGAATTCGTTCTCAGCCAAAAGAGAATCGGCGAACGGTCAACTTTCTCTATCAAAGTCGATGACAGAATCGAGAGAAGAGAGTTTGAATTTGTTCCTTACTACTCCCAAGTGCCTTTTCCTCTCATCTATCTTCTCATCGGCCTTTTCTGTTTTGCTATCGGTGTCGTCGTTTTCCTTCTCAGGGCAGAGGATGCAAGGGCTCGCATTTATTATTGGGCCTCTATGGCCTTCTCTTCAGCCAACATCATCAGCGGTGGCTATTACTGTCTGCGAAAGAACTGGCTCTCCTACATCCCTGGTGTTTTTTTCTATTTCCTCTATCCCTTGGCCCCAGCCTTGCTTCTGCGTTTTTCCCTTTTCTTCTCAAAGAACAAAGCTAAAATACCGAGATTCATCATTTATTTTCTGGGCTTCCTATTTGCTGTGTCACTTGTGGCATTATTTCTTTATTCCAGCTTAAAATCATCGATAGCAATCTATCACGCCTATCAATCGGCTTTTCTTGTCTTCCGAGCTTATTTGGTGCTTTTTATTTTGCTCACAATTTTCCAGTTCATTCTGAGCTACAGAAAGGCAGCCCTGGAAGAAGTGCGGGCCCAGATAAAATGGATTTTTTACGGCCTTTTTGTCGGCCTCGGCCCCTTTATTTTTATCTACAATTTGCCACAAGTCTTGGGCAAAAAGCCGCTGATTTCAGAGGAACTTGCAACAGTATTTTTCGTCTTCATTCCTTTGGCATTCGCCTTCTCCATTATTAAGTCCAGATTGATGGACATCAAGCTGGTTATCAACCGCAGCATCGTCTATTCTGCCTTGACGGTCTTTACTGTAGGCATTTATCTTCTTTCCGTCGGCTTTCTTCAAAATGTTTTCTCCAGATTCTTTATCAGGCAAAAAGCCATTTCTTTGATTGCGGCCTTCGCCGCAGCCTTGGCTTTTAATCCCGCGAGGAAAAAAATCCAGGAAGTCGTGGATAAAACGTTCTTCAGGATGAGTTATGACTACCGCCAAAGCATTCTCAGCTTCAACGAGATAGCCCGCAAGATGTCAGACAGCGAGCACCTTGTTGATTTTTCCTTGCTGAAGATAAAGAAAACGTTGCCTTTAGAGCACATCGGAGTCCTTGTCTATTCCACAGACCTTGGAGAGCAGAAGCTTTCGATTGCCAAGGACGGCGAAAAAGACCTGGGAGATTTGGCTACTCTCCTTATGGTCCCAGGAAAGATTCTTGCCAGGAGAAGGACGGTTCGCACTGAAGAAGACATGGATTTTTCCCAGGAGCGAGCCCTTGAAGCGAGAAATTTGGAATTGGTCATCCCTCTTTCTTTCAGGTCTGAGGACTTATCCGGTTTTTTATCTATCGGCAAGAAAAAATCTGGTGAGAGATTCAACCGTGATGACCTCGAGCTCCTGCTCACCATGGCCGGAGAATTGGCATTAAACTTAGAAAGAATCAAGCTTCAGGAAGAGGTGATTTGTGAGCGGGCAGAAAAGGAAAAGCTGGATGAGCTCAACCGCCTTAAAACTGAGTTTATCTCCTCTGTTTCTCATGAACTTCGGACCCCGATGAGTTCCATCCAGGGCCTGGCTGAAGTCCTCCTGACAGGAAAGATAAAAGAAAAAGCAAAGCAAGACGAGCTCATAGGCCTTGTCGCCGGGGAAAGCAGCCGCCTCTCTCGATTCCTCCACAACATCCTTGATTTCGGAAAGATTGAGAAGAACGTCAAGACTTACAATTTTCAAAAGCTGGAGCTTCGGCCAGTTATTGAAGAAGCTATCAAGCCTTTTCAATACAGACTGGAGTCAGAGAAGTTTGTTCTCAAGACATCTTTTCCAAAAAAGCCCGTATTTTTAGAGATAGACCAGGACGCGATGAGACAGGCCTTGACCAACCTCATCGATAACGCCATAAAATACTCATCAGGTCAAAAGGAGATTGAAATCAAGGTTGCCGAAAAAGAGAATCATGTTGAGGTTCAAATCAAAGATAAAGGGATTGGAATTCCTGAGGAAGCTCAGAAAAAAATCTTTGAGGGATTTTTCAGGCATGAGGAAGCAAGCCGCCATAATCCAAAAGGAGTTGGGCTGGGGCTGAAGATAGTCAAACACATCATAGAAGCTCATAAGGGAGAAATCCGAATCGAAAGTCAGCCGTCTAAGGGCAGCACGTTCAGCCTGATTTTTCCAAAGCCATGAGAAAAGTCTTAATCATCGAGGATGACAAGATTTGGCTCGAGACTCTGACTGTTTCTCTTGAAGCAGAGAATTTTTGGTCTCTTCAAGACTATAACCTGTTCTCTATTATAAAGAGAAAAATCGATTTGTGTTAGAATTAAGGACAATCGTAGCCGAATATTCAGTTTGCTTTTTTGAGCTATGAAAAAGATATTGCTCATCGAAGACGACAAAGCTTTGATTGAAACTCTGACCGCTTCTCTTCAAGCAGAGAATTTCAAGGTCATCTCTGCTACTGATGGGCAAGAGGGATTCAGGTTATGCTCCAAGGAAAAGCTCGATTTGATTATCCTTGACCTTGCCCTTCCTTCCATGAATGGGATGGAAATCTGCCGGCAGTTGCGGTCAAAAAGAATAGCAACTCCCATCATCATGCTCACCGGGCAGAAAAAAGATGAGATTGACAAAGTTCTGGGGCTTGAGGTTGGGGCGGATGATTACATGACAAAGCCTTTCGGGACACAAGAGCTTTTAGCAAGAATAAGAGCTGTTATCCGCCGCGCTGAGCCCGAAGCCAAAGAAGTTGATGAATTCAGATTTGGGGACATTGACATCAATTTCAAGAAGCAAACAGCCTTCAAGGGAAAAAAAGAGCTCTATCTTACAGCCAAGGAATTTGCTCTCCTCAAGTTTCTTATCTCTCATGAGGGAGAGGTCGTGACCCGGGAGACATTGCTCAATGAAGTCTGGGGCTATGATAAATTCCCGACGACAAGGACAATCGACACTTTTATTCATCACCTGAGAGAGAAGATTGAAGAAGACCCGGCCAATCCTCGCCATCTCCTGACCATCCCCTGGTCAGGCTACAAGTTTCAGAAATAAAATGGCTATCTTCTTTTTGAATTGTATTGTTTTTTGTGTAAAGCTATAAAAAAGTGAAAAAGGGGAGTTGTTGTCATTTTTAACAAACTTTTTACAAATTCTTAACAAATTTTTGACAACTTTTTATTTAAAGGGGGTAAATTATCAATAGAAGAAGGATAAATAAAAGTACAGGCATCAAAAAAAGGATTAAATATTATGGAAGATATACTGGAAAACTTGAGGATTGAGAAAATCGCCAAGAATTTCCTCAAAGCTCCGCACAAATTGAATGAAATTCATGAAGCCGATTCTGAGCTGATAGATTTAGGACAAGGGCATGAGAAATACCTGGCCATAACCACCGATGCCCTGGTCGAGGAAGTTTCAAGCGGCTTGTATGACGACCCCCAGTTCATCGGTTGGATGCTGGCCATGGTCAATTTTTCAGATTTGGCCGCTGTTGGCGCCGAACCTTTAGGCTTGCTTGTTTCGATGAGTTATCCTTCAAACAAGGACGAGGCGTATATGGCCAAGCTCGCTGGCGGAATCTCTGACGCTTGCCGCCAGCTCAATACTTTTGTTCTTGGAGGAGATACTAATCAGGAGAAGGAATTGTTTCTTTCCGGCTGCGCCATAGGACTTGTTCCCAAAGAGTCCTTTATGACTCGAATCGGTGCCAAAACAGGAGAAAAACTCTATCTAAGCGGCCCGGCTGGCCTGGGAAGCATATTCGCCTTTTTGCGGTTGTCGAAGCAGGATTTTCAAATCAATGATTTTTACAAGCCAATAGCCAGGATAGAAGAGGGGAAAATCGCCAGGCGATTTGCCTCTTGCTGCATGGATACGAGCGATGGAGTCATCCATACTGTAGACACGCTCATGCGCTTGAACCGCCGCCAGCTCGTTCTGAATAGCGATTGGGATAAAATTCTGCATCCTGTCGCCTCCAAAGTCTGTAAAGCCCAGAATATACCGCAATGGCTGGCTCTGGCTGCGGTGCATGGCGAATTCGAGCTTTGTTTTACCATAGGTCCCGATTATGAAAAAGTATTTCTCGAGGAAGCGGCAAAGAGCCGCTGGTCCCCGGTGCTGATCGGCGAAGTCCTTGACGGAGAAGGAGTGAGCATAAAAACTCAAAAAGGTCTAATTCCTGTTGATACCGGCTCGATCCGAAACCTATCCGAGATTTCAGGCTCTGACCCCATGGGTTACATCAATGGATTGTTCGAAATTGGACAAAAACTGAAAGTTTGAGATGTTATCTCCATCTCTTTCATAGCCAGGAGGAAGGGAATGCTGAAAGAAAAAGTTGTCATCATGACCGGTGCGGCAGGCGGTATCGGTCAAGCCACGGCCTATCTTTTTGCTAAGAATGGTGCCAATCTGGTGCTGACCGATATCGAAAGGAATAGGCTTGAAGAACTCGGAAGAAATTTGGATGGCTTTAAGGCGAAAGTAACGCTTATTGAACATGATGTCACAAACCCAGAGTCCTGGCAATCGCTTGTGCAAAGGATAAGGAAAGAATATGGACAAATTGATGTTCTTTTAAATATCGCAGGAGTCGTTCAGCCGAGAATCTCAGATAAGGCGACACTGGATGAGATTCAGCGTCAGGTTTCAGTGAACCTTCTGGGAACAATCTATGGATGCCGGGCTGTTTTAGCCGTAATGAAAGAACAAAATTTCGGCAAAATTGTCAACATCGCCTCCTTGGGAGGCATTGTTCCAATGCCAGGCGAAGCTATCTATTGTTCCACAAAGTATGCTATCAGAGGATATTCTCTTTCCCTGCGGGCCGAGTTCTATAATTCTCCGATCAGTGTGACTGTGGTTTGTCCAGATTCTGTCAATACTCCCCAGCTTGACTATGAGCTCTTGCATGATGAAGCTGTCCTTTCTTTTATCGGCAAGCCTTTAAAACCTGAAAGGGTGGCTAAAGCAATCCTTAAAGCAGTCGAAAAGAAGGCTCCTGAAATAGTAGTCCCGGCAGGAATGGGATTTTTCTGCCGGATAGGGATGGCTTTTCCCAGGCTCTTCTTCTTACTTTTGCCATTTCTGGAGAAGCTGGGCAGAAGCACGATGAAGAGAAGACGAGCTGAAAAGGAAAAAAGGAGAGATGATCATGAACGAAGGCTTGTCTGATTTGCAGTCAGAGAGAAAGGTGGTCAAGGTCAAACGAGCAACAAAGTTCAAGCTCATTGCCCTATGGGAACTCATTTTGGCTGCTGGAATCTTGATATTCTGGGTACTATTCTTTTCTACTGTCATAGTCAGAATTGAAGATCAAAAGTCGAGGGAGATTTATCAGGCTTTCGAATCGGCTTTTCCTCTTGCCGATGCGTTTCTTTTTTTCACCCTCTTCATCGGCGGGATCGGTCTGTTGAGAAAAAAATTTTATGGCCATCTCTTTTCTCTCTGTGCAGGCGCTTGCCTTATCTTTCTCGGGCTTCTGGATGCTTCTTTCAATGCTCAACAGGGAATCTATCGCCTCGGGGCCAGGGAAGCCACAATCAACATTTTTATCAACCTGCTCTGCCTCGGCTCAGGCATTCTTCTCATATCTGCCCTTTGGAAGAATAATATCTGGAAGCAGAAATAGATTTATCCTCCCTGTAAAAGGGGACAGTCCGCTTTTTTACCTAACAAAAATTTTCGTAAAAAGGGGACTGTCTCCTTTTAATTTTTTTTAACAAACTTTTAACAAACTTTTAACATCTCTTTGACAACTTTTGGCTGAAGAAGAGCTATTTTTTCATCGAAAGAGGTTAATGGGATGGCAAGAATTAAGAACGCAAGGGTGGTTTTGACCGGGGCATCCTCTGGGATTGGCAGAGCCATTGCCTTTGAGGTTGCCCGCAAAGGTGGGAATCTAATTCTTGCCTCCCCCCGGCTTTATTCCTTGAGAAAAGTGGCTGATGAAATCCAAAATACTTTTGCTGATGCACCAATTCCCCTTGCCGTCTCTTGTGATGTCACTCGCAGGGAAGATGTGGCAAGGCTGATAAAAACAAGCGCAGACCGTTTGGGAGGCATCGATATTTTGATTAACAATGCCGGGGTTGGCGTCTATGGGCCGAGTGATAAAACCAGCCTTGAGGATTTCCGTTCGGTCATGGAGGTGAATTTCTTTGGAGCCGTTAACTGTATCCTGGAAGCTCTTCCCTTCATGAAGAAAG
>CAZYBE010000006.1:0-83131 GCA_964645765.1 uncultured Eubacteriales bacterium | reverse complement strand
AAAGGAGGATATCCATGGGTAAGCCAAAACTTCAAATCATTGTCTTGTTCCAGAATCTTGGAGAGGATCAGGCTTATTTTGCCCGTTCACCAGCTCCGCCTTTATCAGGAGCCCTGGTTGCCGGCCTGACGCCTCCCATCGTCGAGGTCGAGCTTCTCCATGAGATGATTCGGCCCATCGACTACAACACCGATGCCGATTTTATCGGCCTCAGCTTCATGGATTTCTGTGCGCCCCATGCCTATGAAGTCGCCAGGAAATTCAGGAAGCTGGGGAAAATAGTCGTTGCTGGCGGGAGATACGCTTCCACCTTCCCTCAAGAGGTTATTCCTCATATGGATGCAGTGGTTGTCGGCGAGGCAGAGCCAGTCTGGGCTCAGGTCGTGGAGGACATGGTCAAAGGAAGGCTGAAGAAGGTTTATGAGGCGCCCTTTGCTCCTTCATTGGAGAATATCCCTCCTCCTCGGTACGACCTTATCGAGTCAGACTTTTCTGTGCCTGTCGTGACCGAAGCGACTCGGGGATGCAAATACAGGTGCAGCTTCTGCCAGCTGACCATAAAGCCGGCACCCTATCGCTGCCGGCCGATAAAAGATGTCATCAGAGACTTGACAGCAACACAGGGCATTCCTTTCCATAAACGCAAAATGGCCATGCTCCTCGACAACAACCTTGGCGGAGACATGGGATATGCCAAGGAGCTGCTGAAAGAGATAGCAAAATTGAAGCTCTGGGGATTGGGAACACAGTTCAGCTTTGACTGTTTGCATGATGATGAGTTTGTCGATTCGCTGGTCAAGGCGCATTGCGGAATGGCTTTTATCGGACTCGAATCCCTGAACGAGCCAAGCCTTTCGTCTGTCCACAAACTGCAAAACAAAGTCAAAGAATACAAGGAGCTTTTCCTGAAGCTCAAGAAGCGTGGAATTCTGACCTTTACCGGCTTGATGCTTGCTCTTGATGAGGACACTCAGGCCTATTATCAGAGCCTGCCGGAGAAAATTGACGAGATCGACCCGAGCTCAATCCTGACCTCCATTTCTATTCCAATTCCAGGAACACCATTCCATAAAAAGGTGGATGAAGAGGGACGGATTTTTGATAGAAACCTCTCCCACTATGAAGGCGACCATCTTGTCTTTAAGCCCAAAAGAGTTTCTTCTGAAGAAGTTTTCGAAGCATTTCGCAGGGTAAATAAGCATTTCTATTCCTGGAAAAACATCCTGAAAAGGTGGTGGAGATTCATCACCGCCATGTCGGCTGAAGGCGGCCTTCTGAGGAAAGCATTTCAGCCTTTCTTGCTGTCTTTCATCCTTCTTAAATTATCCATCTTCCAGCGAGACCATGCCCAAAAAAAGGTCTACACCAAAGCTCAGGCTTAGTGCTTTGAAAACGGTTTTCTAAGCACTAAGCCTTCGCTATTGTCAATGAGCAGGTTCGTGAGTTGTAATGAAAAAAGAGAACAGTCCGCTTTCCTCTCTGGAAGAAATTGGGGGGAAATGTTTTCCTGGACGCAGGCCGAGTCTGGCCCTCCCTGTCACGAGCGAGGCTGGATAAGATTGCTGTTGATGTCGGCTGGGGATTGAGGTATTATCTGCGAAACTTTGTTGTTAGGTTTGATATGGGCCTAAGCCGCGAAGGAGAAGGGATCTACTTCAATTTTGGCCATATCTTTTAAAGCCCATGAGGGAGGCTCGTCATGGCAAAGAAGGATTTTGATATTTCTATCGTGCGGCCGAGAATGGTTGTCGAAGACTTTAAATTCAGAGGGCAGGGAATGTCCGAGAAAAAGCTAAAAAACATTAAGAAGGGCTTGCAGACCTTTCACACTCTGGAGACAATGGCAGTCAATATCTACAAGTTCCAGATTTCTAAAAAAGCGACTGAGCACGACCTGCAGCTCATCATAGCTATGGGCAACGAGATGATGCATCTCCAGGATTTTCAGGTCAAGCTTTATGAATACGGTTTTCATCCGAGCATTCATAGGTTTCTTTACTGGCTTGTTGGATTTGGCCTGGGCTTCTTTTCAAGATTTATGGGCCGAAAGGCTGTGCTCAAGACAGGCATCTGGACTGAGGAGAAGGCTGTCCGCCATTACCAAAATCTTTTGAAAGAGATTGAGTGGGATGACGAAACCCGTAAGATAATCGAGAAGAATCAGGCTGATGAATTCGGCCACATCCTTCGCTGGCAGGCGCTTCTCAAAAGGCTAAAGTAATAGCATCCTGTCCATTATTTTAATTTGGAAGAGAATCATTTAAATTTAATATGGTCTGATCTACCACCGCTCTATTGACAAAAAATAAAAAAAGAGGAGACAAGGAAAATGACGAAAGAGTCAAAGACAATCCATTCTTTTGAATCGAATTCAAAAAATTGGATAATCAATACCCGGTCGAAAACTTAACTTACTGAAAATAATAAAAATAAATTTAAAATTTATTGGCACAATTTTTGCATGAGATAAAAAGAAGTATTAATATGGATAAAAATAAATTTTTCTGTATAGGAGGTGATAATTCTAAGCCAGCAGTAAGAAGGAGCATAGGTTATGGAGCAATTCTATTGCTCCATAGGGTGGAGTTATCTCAATCAGCGCTCAAAAAAGAGTGTCTGATAGAGATGACTATCAATCGGGAAATCGCTTTAAAAGCGTGAAAGAAAAAAAGGAGGAAAACTGGATGTTTAAAAGAATCATCCTATCCTTGCTTGGCCTGTTCTTCGTCTGCGTCTTTCTCTCCGCCCAGATTCCGACCGGAAAAATTTACGGAACTGTCACCGATGAAGAAGGCACTCCTCTTCCCGGTGTTTCCATAGAGGCCACAAGCCCGAAGTTGATTGGTAAGGCGGCGACGGTTACAGATGCAAGCGGCCTTTACCGCCTGTTTAACCTTACGCCGGGCGAATACAAAATCACCTTCAATCTTCAGGGATTCAGGCCCTACATCCGGGAAAATATCATCGTCCACGTCGAGGAAACCCTTAGAATTGACATTAAAATGCAGATGGGTGCCATAGAAGAGGAAGTGACGGTAGTCGGCCAGTCACCGCTCATCGACGTCAAGAGCACGACCAAAGGCATGACCCTGACCAAGGAGATGTTTATGATTCTACCCAGGGGAAGAAATTTTGACACCCTGGTGAGTGCTGTTCCTGGTGTGAACTCAGAGCCCTGGCTTGGCGGGCTGTCCGTTGACGGTGCTTCTGGTGCTGAGAATATGTTCTACATGGACGGAACTGACATTACCAGGCTTCAGACCGGTGTCCGCGGTCAGAGCGCTGCCTTCGAATTCGTCGATGAAGTCAAGGTCGTGGCCAGCGGCTATCCGGCCGAATTTGGCGGCGCCATAGGAGGCGTGATCACTGTTGTCACCAGACAGGGAGGAAATGCATTTACCGGCGAACTCATCGGCTATTATGAGGGGTCGAGACTGACAGGAAAAGAAAGAGACACTCTACGGCTGAATCCCTTAATTATTACTGAAGCTGAATATGTCAATTACCAGGACATGTATGGAAAGGACACAAGGGACAGGATTGAAGCTGGTTTTAACCTGAGCGGGTATTTAATCAAAGACAGAGTGTGGTTCTTCGCTACAGTGCTCCCCGTGTATACACCCACCACAAGAACTGTTACATATTTAACTACCCCCCCAGTATATGGAAGAAACGAACGGGATGACTGGGAGTACAACTGGCAGGCCAAGATAACCGCGCAGCCTTTCAATTTCGTGCGGGTAGGCGCTTCTTATGTCAACAATTTCAGCAAATACAGGGGAAATCTTCCGGCTCGAGACGGCACAGGTAGTCCCACTGATATTTACGAAAAATACGGTTTCGACTATCCCAACTATACTGCCCAGGGCTTTGCTGATTTCACTTTCGGGAATAACTTCATGGTCAACCTCCGCGGAGGCAGATTCTATTCCAACACCACAAATCAGCAGGTTGTAGCTACTGCGACCCGCCAGAATTTTGCATACTCAAATTCAGCTTACGTTGCCACAACCGACTCACGCTATAGGATCAGGGGCTGGCAGACCAGTCCCAGGATCTATGAAACAGAAAAATATATACAGTACAAGAACCACGCCGGCGCCGATTTCACCTATTATCTTAATTTTTACGGAGAGCACGCCTGGAGAGCCGGAGTCCAATGGGTACGGCAGGGAGGAGACGCTGAGAGCGCCGTCAATAAGCAATACCCTGAAGTTTTCATGAACTGGGGCCGACCGCTCGTCCTCGGTGGATATGATTACGGCATGGTGGGAACATACGGCTATTACGAAGTCCGTGGAAGCCCAGTCACTGATTCTTTTGGCGAGTCCTGGAAAGTTTATAACGACCGATGGGCAGTCTATATCCAGGACAGCTGGACGATTGCTAACAAGCTGACCGTGAACCTTGGTGTTCGAGCAGAATCAGAATATGTCCCCCCCTACTCTAAGGATCCTTCTATTCCTTCAGGTTTTAAAGCCATCGAATTCAAGTGGGGTGATAAACTTGCCCCCAGATTCGGGTTCGTCTATGACATGTTTGGCGATGCCAGCTTAAAAATCTTTGGAACCTACGGCCTCTATTATGACGTCATCAAGACCTACATGGCTATCCACTCCTATGCCGGGATGAAATGGAAGAGCGCCTACTACCCACTGGACAGTTTAGATTGGGCGACAATTGGAGTAGGCAACAACTTCCCAGGAGTGGGGAAAGTAATAACTTATCCCGCGCCAGTAGGGACGGTTACTTACCCGATTGTTTTTGACTGGCGGTATCCCTCTTTTGATAGCACAGACCCTGACCTGCATCCCGTTAGCCAGCGGGAATTTAGTCTGGGTGTAGAGAAAAGCTTGATGGAAAACCTTGCTTTTACCGCTCGTTTTGTTCAGAAGCACCTCCGCTATATGATTGAAGACGTGGGCGTCATCGTGCCCTTGCTCGGAGAGCAATACTACGAATGTAACCCTGGCTTTGGCTATTCTCTCCATGAACCTGAAGGCAAGATGGACCCCGCCTATCCAGAGACACCTAAGGCAAAACGCGAGTATTGGGCGGTCAACCTCTCCGTTGACAAGAGGCTGAGCAACAACTGGCTGGCAGGGTTCTCTTACACCTTGAGCAGTCTTACCGGCAACTGCTCCGGTCTGGCAGCTGCTGATGAGTACGGCCGAGTCAGCCCTTATGTGGAGAGAATGTTTGACAACTGGGCCATGGCTTATACCAAGAATCTTGAACTAATTGACGGACCTCTGATGACCGATAGGCCCCACCAGTTCAAATTCTACGGCGCCTACACCTTCCCCTTCCACCTTACGGTCGGCACTCTTGTTCAGGCGATGAGCGGTACTCCGGTGACCGAAACCTGGTCGCCTCTCGGGACATACTGGTATCCCTTCAACAGAGGCTATATCAGAGAAGCTGAATCAGGCGACACCCTGAAAAAGATGCGGACGCCTTTCATGTGGTTCATGAACGCTTATGCCGAATACAACTTGAGAGTAGGGGATAAATACACGATCAACTTCAACGTCAATGTCGACAACGTCTTCAACGTCAAAACAGCAAACAGACTTTACGAAGTCCGAAACCTGTACGCGCTGAGTGTTGACGAAGATACGATCCTTTCCAAAAACTGGGATATAACTGGTGGACAATGGAATTATGTCCAGGATCCGAGGTGGCTGATGAAAACGGGTTTCTACGGCGCAATCTCGGTCAGGTTCGGAGCCAAGATCACCTTCTAAGTTCCTCGCAGATAAGTCGAAGCTCAAACCCGCCTCCCCCGAGTGGGGAGGCGGGTTTTTTTTTGCGCAGAGAAACCATGCCCGCTCAGCCCTCATACCGGCCTTCACCACTCACCGCTCGTATTAGCGTTTGACTCCTGAAGGTCATTAAGGTAAATTTTAAGCTCATGGCCAAGAAGAGGAGAAAGAAAAAAAGAAAGAAGGCTCAAGAAAGCGTCATCCGGCCACCCGCACCGCAACCATCCACAGAAGAACCTCGACAGCAAAAGCCAAAAAAGGTAAAGCTATATCTTGTTCTTTCCTTTATTTTACTTCTTTTAATCGCCTTGCTTTTTGTTGTTCGCCTTTTTCTCCTTCCGAGCAAAGTCAGGAAAGACAGCCGCTTGAATGTCCTGCTCATCACCCTGGATACGACCAGGGCAGACAGGCTTGGCTGCTATGGATACCAAAAGGCGAAAACCCCGCGTTTAGATTCCTTAGCTTCAAAAGGCGTCCGCTTTTTGAATGTTTACTGCCAGGTCCCCCTGACCACTCCTTCACACTGCTCGATCTTAACCGGGACTTACCCCATCTATCACCAGGTTCACAACAACGGCTCCTATGCTCTTCGTCCAGAAATCACCACCCTGGCCGAAGTCTTGAAGGGAAAGGGTTTCGCGACAGCGGCTTTTGTCGGCTCGTTCACCGTTGATTCCCGGTTCGGGCTCGACCAGGGCTTTGATGTCTACGACGACAGGTTCGCCGAAGGCCAGGCCTTTAAGGCCTTGAACTCGGAAAGAAAGGCAGACAAGGTCTTCGAGGCTTTTTCCCGCTGGTTTGATAAAAACCACGCCGGACAATTTTTCTGCTGGGTTCATTTTTATGACCCTCATCTTCCCTATGAACCCCCTTCGCCCTACAAAGAAGAATTTGCCGATAATCCCTATGACGGAGAAATCTCCTACATGGATGATTATGTCGGGAAGGTGGTCGATAAACTCCGAGAGAAAAATTTGCTCGCCAACACCTTCCTCATCCTGGCCGGAGACCATGGCGAGGCTTTCGGCGAGAAAGTGGAGGCCGGCCACGGTATTTTTCTCTACCAGGGGACGATGAAAGTCCCTTTGGTCTTCTATGCTGAGAATCACCTTCCCCAGGGCTTGACTGTCAAGCCGAGGGTGAGGCTCATCGACCTCATGCCAACTGTTCTGGATATGCTCGATGTCGCGGCAAGTAAAGACATTCAGGGCTTAAGCCTCTTGCCTTATATAGCGGGAAAGAAAAAAGAGGACCTCGACTCGTACATCGAAACGTATTTCCCGAGGGAGAATTACGGCTGGTCGGAGCTTGTCGGCCTGGTCGGCGGCGACTGGAAATACATCCGGGCACCGAAGGAAGAGTTGTATAACCTGAAAAAAGACCCAGAGGAGATGAGAAACGTCATCGATGAAGAGAAAAAAATAGGGCAAGAGAAGAGGGCGAAGCTTGAAGAGACGGTCGCCAGAAATTCCTCCCTCCTGCAATCGGCAAAGAGGGAGATGACAGCCGAAGAGAGAGAAAAGCTGAGGTCTTTGGGCTATATAAGTTATTCGGAGAACGTTCCCAGCGGGCCGCTTCCCGACCCTAAAGATAGACTCGGAGAGCTGCGCCTGATCCAGCAGGCGGAGACATTCGACCTTGAATCCAATTTTGCCGAAGCAGCCAAGATTTATGAAAAAATCCTTTCTTTACGGCCTGAGACCTCGGTGAGCTACGTCAATCTAGCCCTTATGCAAGCCAAAATGGGCAAGTTTGAGGACGCCATCAGCACTCTCCAGCAGGGGGTAGAAAAAATCCCAAAATCCGAGATTCTCCTTACTCGGCTGGGTCATACATATATGGTGGTGGGAAGATTGAAAAAGGCTCTGGAGGCGATGCAGGCTGTTTTGGAGGTTAACCCCCGCTCATTTGATGCCCTCTTGGCCTCAGCCTGGAGTCTCAATTTCATGGGTCAGAAGGAGGAAGCCCGGGGCTATTTCGAAAAAGCTCTGGCCGTTGAGCCGGAAAATAAATTTTTACGCAAGAACTACGCCATGAACCTGGCCACATCAGGGAAAATTAAAGAAGCTATCGATGTTTTCAAAATCCTCGTCAGTGATTATCCCGATGATTACGAAATATGGCAAGATTTGGGGATTGCTTACGGCTATGCGGGGAAAATAAGCGATTCCATCGACAGCCTGAAAAAGGCGGTGAGCCTCCATCCGACACCGCTGGGCTACTACAACCTGGCCGTTGCCTTCAAAAATGTGGGAAAGATTCAAGAAGCGGTTAATTATCTGAAGCTTTATCTCGAGAACACCGAAGGCGAGGACGAATCACGCATCACTTCAGCGCGGCAGGAACTTGTCAATTTAGAGAAATTCTTAAGACAGAAATAAATTCCTTCCCGGCCTCACTTTTTTATCTTTTCCAGATAGGCAAGAATATTTTTCACCTGGGCGGCGAGCTCTGAGTCCGGCTCGAGTTCGAGGAATTTTTTGAGATGCTCCTTGGCCTTTTCATAGTCGGCCTTGTTCAGGTTCACCAGCCCCAGTTTGTAGTAGGGGGGCGGCCAGTCGGGCTTGATCTTGGTGGCGATGGTGAAGTACTGGATGGCTTCGTCGAGCTTCTGGCTGGAAAAATAGATTTCGCCGACATTATAGGCCAGAGCTTCGTTTTCAGGATAGGTATCGATGGATTGCTTGAAGAAGGACTGGGCCGTCTCAAAGTCCCCCTTTTTAAAGTAACAATTGCCGATCGCGGCCAGTGCCTTGGCGGTGATCTCCTTGCCCATTTTTTCGTCCTTCTTGGCCTCTTCAATGGCTCTGTTATAGACTTCGATAGCCTTATCCAAATCCCCTTTCTCTCTATAGCAGTCGCCGACGAGGATATGGGCCTGATAGGCATTAGGATTCTTTTCCAGGAATTGCTGAAGAACCGTCAGGGCCTCATCGTAGTTTTTTTCGTTAAAGAGCTGAGTGGCTCTATCGATGAAAACCAGTGAGTCCGCGTCTTTGATAGTAGAAGCTTCCAACGACTCCAGCTTCTTCATGACCAAAACCACTTTGGGATTTATATCAATCTGACTCACCACAACATTCTTGGAGAGAGGCTGGTAACCCTGGGCTGTTGTTGTGATGCGCCAGTTTCCCGAACCCAGGCCCAGGAAAGCCCATTCCCCGTTTTTATTGGTAGTCGTTTCCTTTTGGACAGACTGGTCTTGCATGAATTGAAGAACAACTTTGGCAGAGGCGATGGGATTTCTGGCTTCATCGATGACTATTCCGCCGAGCCGCGCTTTTCCTCTTCCTGCTTGGGCATCCCCTTCATGAAAAAAGAGAAGAAGAGAAAAAACCACAGCCACAAAGGTCCATAATCTTTTTTTCCTCATCCTGACCTCCAATCTGTTATGGAATAATGGTCAATTTGATTTTTCTCGTCGCACGGCTTTCGTCGGTCATGTTTTTTACGACAGCTTCCAATTGATAGGCTCCTGGTCGAAGAGGGAGCTGGATTTCAATAAGATAATCTTTGTCCGCCAAACCCTTGAGGTCTTCTTTACTCAAAGAAATGGGATAGCTTATTTTTTCTTCCCAAACTTTTTTTTCCTTGGAATCAAAAACTGTAAGAGCGACTTCTAAGGTTGTTTGAAAATTATCCCCTTCGGCAGAGAGCCAGATGTTTCTGTAGGAGACTTTAATCTGGCATAGGTGCTTCTGTTCAGCGCTTTCTTGGATTTGGAGGTCGAAGTCGAATAAAGCTCTCTCTTTTTTTGTCTCGACTCTAGGCCTTAATCCTATCTGAGCGATGTTGATTTGTGCGATGAGCTGCGCGCTCTGGGGCTCTAACTGGTAATTCCCATTCCAGCCGTAGTCGATGAAAATGAGGCGATAAAAACCGTAATACCAGATTTCCGACGGCGGGTCGTAAAAGCCGATGCCCCGGGGGTAAACTTCCCTTTGATGGGGCGGCCCGAAAAGAACATAAATTCTTCCCCGGTCTTGAAGCCAGCCAGAAGTCCCTCCGAAGAGATGTTTGGCCTCTTCGATACGTTTGAAAAATTCGCCCTTGTACTCATTCACTTCTGTTTCAGGGTTGGGGTCTCTCCTCTTCCAGAATTCCTCGATGAAGGCTTTCCTTTCGGAGGGAGGAAGCCGAAGAAAGGCTTTTCGCTCTTCTCTGGTAATGATGTAGCGGACATAGGAAAGAAATTCTTTTTCTTCTGAGTTTAGATTTTTTTCCAGTTGAGCCGAGGAACAGGCATAAAGCAGGGTCAGGGATAGCAACAGGAGTCCTAATTCTTTTCTCATTTTTTTGCCTTCAGGGTGTCAACGATTTTTCTGATTTTTTCCTGTTTGGGATTTATCTCCAGCGACTTTTCGTAGGCGATGAGGGCCTGTTCGATATCGCCCAGACGGTAATAGCAGTCACCTATGGAATTGAGAATGTAGAGAGATGCCCCGTAATGAGCCAGATACTCTTTATAATAGGCGATGGCCTCAGCGAGCTCTCCCAAGGCTTGTGAGGCTTGACCGATGATGGACAAAAATTCGTACTTCTCCTCCTCGTTTTTGAGGAAAGGAGAGGCCACCTCTTTCACCTTCTGGTAGTTCTTGTTGAGGAAGAGGGCACGGCAGAAATCAAGAGCAAATTTTTTCGAATTCGGGGCTTTATGATAAGCGTCGCCGAGAAGACGCGTGGCCTGGGCCAAGTCTTTTTTGCTCAAAAGCTGGTTTCCCAGGATGTTGTCGTAAAACGGGTCTTCTGAAGAAGGCTGGGGGATGGAAAGAACCCAAGGCCTCGGAAGATTAGGCAGGTGGGAGATGAAAAAATCGGACTGCTCGAAAAGGATTTCCTTCGCTTCCGCGTCGAGCACGGAAACTTTTATTTTATAATAGGCAGCCATGAGGTCGGCCAGAGAAAATTCCTCAAAGAAATTTTCTTGGTCTGGGTAATCTTTTATGTTCTTGACCAGGCCATGAACCCTATTTCCATCTTTGAGAATCGAGTATTCTAACGTGCCTCTTTCTCGAAGGTCGTCCGGCAAACCGTGGATTTGGAAATAGAGATAGAGCTTGTCTGTTTTCGAGAAGTCATTTCTCGGCGACGGCACAAGCTGGATGTCTCCAATCAGGAAGGGCTTGTTTTTTCCTGTGTATTCTGAATTCCTGACAATTCTGTTGGCCAGGAGGAGGGGGCTGATCTGAAGAGAGGAAGGAGGCGGGATAGAGAGGTCTTTCTCTATGGAGGTAAATTCTTTAGAGACCGTGTTTTTTATGAGGACATTGAACTTATAATTTCCTTCGATGAGAGGAAACATGTCCTGGAAACTGAAGAGCTTGGCTCTTATATTATCTAATTGTTCCTTATCAAATTCGAAGGGAATTGTTCTTTGATACTGATAAACTGCATTCCCCCCGAGGTCGGCAATTTTGCCGCTAACCTCGAGGTTGGAGCGGAATGTGTTGCCGACTTTCTCAAAGGTGAGTTTCGCAGGCTCGATAAGATAGTGGACAAAGGACATGCCTGAATTATCCCGGATTATTCTCACCTCAGAATCATTGTCGATATAGTTGGCCGTGTACTCCACCTCAACGAAGTCTTTGTACTTGAGAAGCTTTTCTGCGTAGGCATCTTTCACCTTCTGGTGCGGAGCGGATGGGATTTTATTAGCGACCAGGATTTCGGAAGCAATCGAAGGTTGGGGTGTAAGGGCAGTCTCCCCAGGAATGAGGGAAAGAGAAACTTGGGCGACCGCAGGCTCGATAGTGAGGAGCTCTTCATAGGCAGAGAGATAATCGGTCATATCGCCTTTATAATGAATGAGGAGACTCTGCGGCTGGTCTTTGATTGGGCTGTAAAGTTCGTATTCGCCGATGCCCGATCTTTTGAAGAAGACGACACTGAAAGAATTGGGAAGACCGTATTCCGCCTTGCCGGTATAATACCAGATGATAGTCGGGTAGATTTCAGAAAGATTCTCAAACCTGTCGATAGTGTTGGGCTCCCCTAAAATGATATAAATCCTGCCCATAGCGCTTCGCCAGCCTTCGCCGGGCGAGTCCTTTCCAAAGTACTGGTTGGCGAAGTTGATGCGGCGGTAATGTTCCTTCATAAATTCGTTTTCCGGCGTGCCTTGGTCAGGGTCGCGTATTTTCCAGAAGGCTCCGATGAAGGTTTCTCTTTCTTTATCTGTTTCCAGTTGCAGGAAGACGGCTTTCTCTTTAGGCGTGATGATGTAGGCGACTTCCTCTTGCAGCCATTTCCTGTACTTGGGTGCGAGGTCTTTGGGTGATTTTTTTGTCTGTGCCGGGACGAGGAGAGCGAAGGTCAAAAAAAGTGAAAAGAAAAGAATAAATATTAGAAAGCGTTTTTTGTTCACTATTTCATTATAGAAGAAGCGCTTTTATTCTTCAAGAAGCTTCGTTTCTTGTCGAAGCCGAATGCCCTATTTCCCCAAGGCCTTGAGCACGGCCTTTTTGAGTTCGGGGTTGAACTTGACGCCAGAGGCTTCTGCCTGGTCGATAAACTTGAGGGCCTGTTCATAATTTTTGGTCATATAGTACAGGTTAATCAGGTTATTGTAAGCGGAGGCATGTTTGGGCTCAATCTTTATAGCTTCCAGATACTGGTCATGAGCCTCCTCGAATTTTTTCAACTTGAAGAATATATTCCCGTGAAAATAATAATATTCAGCCGGGGTTTTAAGCACAGGAGGTATGGGCTCATTGAGGCGCAAGTTTATGGCCGAAATATCATTTTTCACTCTATCAATCGACATTTGCACCTTTTGTCTCTCCTCTTGGCTGGTGATTCGGCTCAACGCAGTCTGAAGGTTCATCACATCGTTTTCCAGCTTAAATTTCTCGTCCCTAAGAGCCTCGAGGCGCTCCTGGTGGGTAAAGGTATACAATCGGCCGATAAATTCATAATTGCTTTTAGCTTTTTCGATATCGGCTAAAGCCTGTTCAAAGTCACCTTTCTTGTAATCAATCTGGGAAAGGAAAAAAAGTGCATCGGCGTGTTCGGGCATGATTTCCAGGCAGGCTCTCAGCTCCATTTCAGCCTTCTCGTATTTTTCCTTGACGAAGAGCCCTTTGCCTTTCTGGAATTTGGCATCAGCCATTTTAAACTTATCGACGAGCTTCCTCTCCGCCATGTTGAAGTCTCTCTGGCCGAAGCTCCAATCGGCCGCTAGAAGGATAAAAGAGAAAGCGAAGGTCAGAAGAAGCAACATTCTGTTTTTCATGGTCTTCCTCCCTCCATAATTACTCCACAGGTTTATATTTTTTATAATATAATTTTCAGGCCATGATTTCAAATAGATGTATTGTAGACTTTGAGCTTTTCTCCCGCGTTATCTGTTCGTCGCTTGTTTCAATTGACATCCCCACTTGTAATGATTTACAATTTTTTAATAGAGGGACGGCAAAATTGCTCAAAAAAGCGCAGTCGAAAATTACGGCTTGCTCAATAGCCAAGGCTTCTTTGGTTTTCTGCAAAAACCTCAATTTCAGATTTCTTGTCTAGATAGGAGATGAAATGAGAAGATGGATGATGAAAAGTTGCTTGAGCTTCATGGCCGTAGCCGCCTGCCTGGGTTTGAGCAATCTCCTTTTGGCCAAGGAAAAATTCGAAGCCAGACTCCTCACCGAACTCGAAACGAGTGGAGGCCTGGCGACGAAGTTCGAGATTTCGATCGAGAGCTACACCAGTGCCGAGGAAATCTCGCAGCTTAAGGAGGTTTTCTCCCAAGGAGGCTATGAATCATTCATGAGCGCCTTCCGTGGGATGAATAAGGGGATTTTTAAGCCTATCGGCGGCCTCGGTGTGAATATCGTCATCCATGCCGCGCACAGCATCCCGACGGATAAAGGAAGGAAAATACTGCTCTTTACTCCAAGTCAAAGCTGGGATGCGGCTGCTCCCCGGATAATAGATTGGAGATTTCCCTTCATGCTCATTGAGCTCGACATTGGCCATAAAGGGAAGGGAAAGGGAAAAATCTATGAACAAGTGAGCATCACCTTGACCGGTGAAGGAACTGTAGGAATGGATTTGTATAACGCGCCTCCCCTGGCTCTCTGGGGGGTTAGAGCGCTGGCCGAGCCGAAACCGGATGTTGGAGAAAAGGATACAGGCAAATTCCGCGGCATCGGGCTCAGCTTGAAGCTCTCGGGCGGAGGGAGCTTCTTTGACTGCGGAGATTTCAAGCGGGGAAGCCAAGGCGAATTCGAAGCGAGGGCCGAGGACATTGCCGCTCAGGGTCTCACTATCGACGATAAGCGGACCCAGTCTCTCAGCTCTGGATTAGAGATTGCGGCCGACCTCATCTATAAGGTCACGCCTCGAATCGGCGTCAGCCTCGGGGTCGGTGCCGGGAGGGCGAATGCCGAGAACCTTCTGGTTTTCTATGAAAATCCTGGTATGCTTTTCAATCTTAATAGCGCACCCAATTTACAGACGATTCATGTTAGACTTGGGATTTCATACTGGCTGCTGCTGGGCAGGCTGGTTTCATTTTATCTCCATGGAGGGGTCGGGCTCTATCAGGCAGACTATAAGCTCAGCCTGAATCTCCTTATGGGGGATGAAAGAGAGGACTTCGGTCAGAGCGCCAAAGGACAGGGGTTTGGCGTTCACGGCGGAGGTGTGTTTGAATTAGCTCTGAACCCTAAGGTGTCGTTGTTCATCGAGGCCCAGGGCCGCTATGCCCGCCTCGACGGGTTCGAAGGTTCGGAGTCGTTCCAGAGATATCCTGTGGTGGTGGGTTATAAAAGGGAAGGAGCGCTCTATTACCTCGAAAGCGAGCCTCAGCCGAGGCTGGCTATTCTGGAAAACGAACCAGCCGGTGCTCGCAAAGCCGTGCTCGATTTGCGGAATCTTAGCATCTGGGCCGGTTTGAGGTTCAAATTCTGAATGAGCAGCGTATGTCGCGCATGACTATATTTAAGGCGGCATTTTCTGACTTCTCAAAGTCACGCTGATATTGACATTATAAAGGAGTGCGAAATGAAAAGACGCAGGATGAAAATTCGCCTGGTGTTTATAGTCCTGGCCGCCTGCCTGGGTTTGAGCACCGTCATCTGGTGCGAGGAGAAATTTGAAGCCAGGCTCCTCATGCAATCTGGACCGAAAGCAGGAGTGGCGACGAAATTCGAGATTTCGATCGACAGCTACACCAGTGCCGAGGAAATCTCGCGTTTAAAGGAAGTCTTCTCCAAAGAAGGTTATGAATCATTCATGAGCGTCTTCAATGCGATGAATAAGGGGATTTTCAGACCTATTGGCGGCCGCGGTGTGAAAATCGTCATTCACGCCGCGCACAGCATCCCGACGGACAAAGGAAGGAAAATTTTGCTCTTTACCCCAAGGCAAAGCTGGGATGTAGAGGCCCAGCAGAGGGTAGATGCCAGATTTCCCTTCATGGTCATTGAGCTCGATATCAACGACAAGGGAGAGGGAAAGGGAAGAATCTACGAACAAGCAAGCATTCGGCTGACTCCCGAAGGAACTGTGGGAATGGAGTCATATTTCTCGCCTCCCCTGACTCTCTGGGGCGTTAAAGCGCTGAAAAAATAAGATTTTTTTTTGGATTTAAATTTTTTAGAGTTTGAAAACTCTTCCCTACGTAGCCAACTCAGAGAGAACTGCGGTCAGGAATTTCCAGAATTTTTCCACAGAGCCAACATGGACTCTTTCCTCTGGAGAATGAGGATGCTCGATGGTCGGGCCAAAAGAAATCATATCCATCCCGGGAAATTTTTCTCCTATGATTCCACATTCTAAGCCGGCGTGGACAGCTACGACTTCCGGCTCCTTTTGAAAAGTCTTTTTGTAGACTTCTTTCAAAGTTTTGAGAAGAGGGGAGTGGAGGTTTGGCGTCCAGCCAGGATATCCTTCAGGCTGAGTGACTTTTGCTTTGCCAAGCTCACAGAGGGCAGTGATAGCATTCCTGGTGGCTTCCAGAGATGAAGCGACTGAACTCCGGCTGCTGCAGATGATCTGGGCATGGTCTTGAAAGGTATGGATGATGGCCAGGTTTGTAGATGTTTCCACAAGCTCTTTTATCTCAGGGTGCATAGCGATGACTCCATGGGGAAGGCTGAAGAGGAGGTTGACGAGATTTGCCTGAGATTCTGGAGTCAAAGGGCCTTCTTTTTCCCCGTCTGACTTTTCGAAAGAAAATTTGGCCTCCTTTTCCACAGCCTTGTATTCGAATTGTATCTTTTCAAATGCTTTTCGGAGAAAGATGGAAAGGTCTTGAATCTGGTTCGGCTCTAAGAGCAAATCAGCCCATGCTTCCCTCGGGATGGCGTTCCTTTTATTTCCTCCTTCCATTCGAACCAATTCAAATGAAAATTTCTTCAAAGCTTGCCAGAGCATGCGCGCCAGCAATTTTATAGCGTTGGCACGGCCTTGATTGATATCAAGCCCCGAATGTCCGCCCCTCAGGCCATGGATCTTAAGCCCATAGAGCTCTTGGCTGCTTCGTGTCTTCCTCTTCAAAGGGAAGCTGATTTCTGAGTCAGCTCCACCAGCACAGCCGATGGTGAAAGCTCCCTCATCTTCGCTGTCCAGGTTGAGAAGTTTTTTCGCTTTAAGAAAGCCGGATTCTATCTTGTTCGCACCGGTAAGTCCTGTTTCTTCGTCCACTGTGAACAAAAATTCCAGAGGTCCGTGGACAAGACTCTTGTCTTCCATGGCTGCTAAAGAAGCGGCCAGGCCAATTCCATTGTCAGAGCCAAGGGTTGTCCCTTTAGCCTGAGCCCATTCGCCTTTGATTTCGGCTTTTATGGCGTCTTGGTTGAAGTCATGGACAACTTCGGAATTTTTTTCACAGACCATGTCCATATGTCCTTGGAGAATGACAGGTTCGGCCTTCTCATGTCCGGGTGTCGCCTTTTTTGCGACGACGACATTCCCGACCTTATCTCTTTTGCAGCTCAAATTCAGACGCTCGGCCGTGGAGACAATATAATCGCCCAAAGCTTTTTCATTGCCCGAGCAATGAGGGATTTTGAGAATCTGTTCGAAATGTTTCCAGAGGTGGGATGGCTTTAATTGTTGAAATACTGATGACATTGTTCAGCCTCCGATGAAGAAGAGAATTAATTTAAAATGAGGCAAGATATTGACATAAAAAACTCAATGATTCAAGGAAAAAATATTATTTTTGGGAAATAGCCTCGCTCCAATCAGATTTTTAACGCCATTCTCCATTCGCTCTTCTCGGCGGCTGCGGAACTCGCTTCGCTCAGACATCCTCGCCGCCCGACTTCGTCGGGTTCCCTCGAAGAGCGAATGTCGAAGGCTAAATCTTCAATGGTCGCTGCGGCTATTTCCCAAAAAATTTTCAAATGAAGGATTTTTAATTATTGAAAAATCATCCTGCACTGGATTATAAATGAGCATAGGCCTAAGCCCATTTCCTGAACAAGGAGGGAAAAGGATGAAAAGGATTTTCTTGTTTTTATTAATTCTTTGCTTGCTCTCCATTTTTTCTTCAGGCAATGATCAAGCCTATATTGAAAAATTTCCACTTCAGGGCTCAGAGCTTCATTTGGAACGAGCTGTTCAGCCCAGGGCTTATTTCGACTGCGTGGGTCAGAAAAGTGCCATCCTGGGAACAGAAAGCGGAAATCTGGAAATCTGGATTTACCCTTACAAGGTGCTTCATAACTTTCAGCTTTATTTTTTCCCAGAAGAGGAGAATGAAATCATTGAGGGGAGTCAACTGGCAACCAAGATTGATGTTTATCCCCATCAAACAATCCTTCGCTACACCCATTCCTCTTTCACCGCAGAGGAAATTTTCTTTGCTCCTTTAAAGGAATCAGGGGCAGTCATTCTCATTTCAGCCGAGACCATCAAGCCCATCTCAGTTGTGGCCGGCTTTACTCCTGACCTGAAGCCCATGTGGCCGGCAGGCTTAGGCGGCCAGTATAGCTATTGGGACGATGAGAAGAAATATTTTGTTCTTTCAGAGGGGACAAGAAAGAATGTCGCTCTTGTCGGGAGTCCGGCAGGTGAAAGATTTTCCGCAGGCCCAGCCCATGCCCTTCCAGAGGGAGAGATGAAGATAAAAATCAAGGTTACTCCTGAAGGCTCGAAGCGGACATTTTATCCAATATTTTTCGTCGCGAGCCACGAAGGTAGGTCAAAGGCTGATGAGCTCTATTCTCGGCTTGGAAAAAATTTCAAGGAGCTTTACCTCGAGAAGTTCGAGCATTTTGAAAAGCTGGCAAAAGAGAATTTTTCCCTTCGGACACCGGATGAGAAATTGAACCAAGCTTTCGAGTGGGCCAAAGTAGCTGTGGATGAGGCATTTGTCTGCAATCCTCAACTGGGATGCGGACTGGTGGCCGGCTACGGCCTTTCCGGGAGGAGCGAGAGGCCGGGCTTTGACTGGTTTTTTGGAGGCGATGCTTTTTTCAATTCCTGGGCTATTACCAGCTACGGCTCGTTTGATGTCGCCCGGCAGGCATTGGCTTTTATCAGGTCGAACCAGCGGCAGGATGGGAAAGTCATGCACGAGCTATCTCAGGGGGCAGGCTTTATCCGTTGGTTTGAGGATTATCCTTACGGTTTTTACCATGCGGATACAACTCCTTACTATATTGTTTCTTTGGGTGATTACCTCAATTGGTCCGGGGATTTGAGCTTTATCAGAGAAAGCTGGACGTCGCTCAAAAAAGCGTACCAATACGTTCTTTCTTCTGATAAAGACGGTGATGGCCTCATGGAAAACACTGCAGCTGGATTGGCAGCTCTGGAGTTGGGGGCCTTTCTGAAAAGCACAAAATCGGATATATATCTGGCTGCCCTGTCAGCCGAGGCGCATCATGTCTTTTCAGAGCTTGCCCAGCTCATGGGGGAAAAAGCCCTTTCCCAGGAAGCAAAAAAGACCTTTGACAAGGCTATTCAAGCGGTCCGCGAGAAATTCTGGGTGGAGGAAGAGCGCCGATATGCCCATGCCGTGACCATAGAGGATAAGCCTCTAATGGAAACAACAGTTTGGCCTTCAGTGCCTCTTTTTTTCAGGCAGTTTCCTCAGGAGAGGGCAGATGACATCCTTGACCTCTTTGCCTCCTCTGAGATGAGCACAGACTGGGGAGTAAGGTCTCTTTCGCCGAAGAGCACTTACTATGACCCATTGAATTATAATTACGGCTCGGTCTGGCCTTTCCTCACCGGATATGTCTGTGTCGCAGAATATAATTATGGCCGCTCTTTCTCAGGGTTTTCACATCTTATGAGCTTGGCTTATAATACTTTTATAAACGCCTTGGGTTTTTGCCCAGAGCTTTTCTCAGGTGAGTTTTTCAAGCCTCTCGAAGAAGCTGTCCCTCATCAAATTTTCTCTTCTTCGCCGGTCATCACTTGCTCAGTCAGAGGGCTTTTAGGATTAAGAGGAAGCGCTCTAAAAAGAGAGATTGAATTCAAGCCGAATCTTCCTGGAAGGTGGGATGAATGCAGTGTCAGAAATTTTCGGATAGGAAATGAGATTTTTGATTTTCTCCTCCAGCGCTCTGAGGCTAGGCTTGTCCTGCAAATCGAGCCTAAAGCTGAGGTTGGAGTTTCCTATCGTCTCCTCTTTTCCCCCTCATTGGGTTACGGAACTCGGGTGAAGGAGGTGAAGGTTAATGGAGAGGCAAGAAATTTCAGTCTTGAAGACAAAAGCGGCGAAGTCTGCTTGGCGTTAGAGCTTGAGATAAAAGCGAAGACGCTGGTGGAAGTCATAACCGAGAAGGGTATTTTTATTGACTCCCCTGTGAATTTCCCTCAAATCGGGGAGCGGACTTCTGGCCTGAAGGTGATTCGAGCGACCTTCAGCGATGAGCAACTCCGGATTATGGTTGAAGCGTTGGGAGGGAAGGATTATATTCTGAACCTTATCACACCCCGCTCCTTAGTCTCGCTCAAGGAGGCCGAAGTTATCCGGCAGCAAGGTTTGGAGAAGAAGATTAAAATAAAATTTGAAGGCAAAGAGGGAGATTATTCAAGGAAAGAGGTCGTTATCCAATTTTAAATAGCTCAGCCTTCAAACGGCCTTCTCGCCACTCTGCCTTCGCCTAGCTTAGAAAAATTGTTTCTTTTTTAAATACAATAACTTAAGTTTAACTTTGTTTTTTTTGTTGACATCTATATGATTATGTAATAAAGAAAAAATAACGAAAAAATGGCCGTAAAAGTTATTTTGGGCTGTATTCTCTCTTATTTTTTAGGTTCGATTCCTTTTTCTTATATCGTTGCCAGGATGGCCAAAGGCGTTGACATTCGCGTTGTGGGCGAGGGTAATGTCGGCGGCAGGAATGTCTGGCACGTTGTCGGGAAGAAGTATGGAGTCATAGCCGGGCTATTGGATGTTTCTAAGGGATTCTTGGCCTATTGGCTCGGGTTCCTCCTCGGGCTTTCGCCTTGGTATATCTGGCTTTGCGGGTTTTTTGTTGTTCTGGGTCATGCGTTTCCAATTTTTTTGAAAGGAAGAGGAGGAAAGGGTGCGGCGTCTGCTATGGGCTTTCTTCTGGCCATGCAGCCTCTTATCATCGTTATTTCCGGTCTTTTGATCGCAGCTCTTTATCTTCTTTTGCGAAGATTTCACCTTGCCATTGGCGTTGGCATGGCAAGCATTCCCATCCTCTGGTGGGCTGTCCTGAAGAAGCCTTGGCCGGAGCTATTGCTCTTACTTTCCTTTCTCTTTTTGCTCGGTATCAAAAGGCTCATCGATGAGCCTTATATGAGGAGAATAAAACAGCTATCAGGCTGGTGAGCTTCGATGCAATTCATACAGGCGCTAATTTTAATTTGCCTCTTTCTCATTCTCCTCAACCTGCTCCAGAATCTTAAGATTCTTCGCTCGCAGGAATACATAAAGCTTGAATCGCCCTTGCCCCTTATCTCTGTCCTCATTCCGGCCCGGAACGAGGAAGAAAAAATTGAAAACTGTCTGACCTCACTTCTTCAATCTGATTACCCCAGGCTTGAAATCATCGTTCTTGATGATAACTCAACTGACAGAACATATGAGATTGTGAAGGACCTCTCCAGACATCATCAGAAGCTGAGAGCCATCAAAGGCAAGGAGCTTCCGGCCGGATGGAATGGAAAGAACTGGGCCTGCCATCAGCTTTCGCTTGCTGCCCGAGGTGATTGGTTTCTTTTCACCGATGCCGATACAATCCATCAGCCGCAATCCGTTTCGACGGCTCTGGCCGTGGCCAGAAAAAGGAAATCAGTTTTTGTCAGCTGCATTCCGAGTTTTATCACCAAGACCTGGGCGGAAAAGCTCTATTTCCCTATCATCCATTTTGTCTTTGTCGCTCTTCTTCCTTTCAAGCTGATTAATTTCTCCAAGGATTCAAGGCTCTCATTTGGCATGGGGCCATTTCTCTTCATCGAGAGGAATTTCTTTTTTTCCTGGGGAGGCTATGAGGCAATTAAGGCTGAGATTGTTGATGACCTCGCCATGGCAAAAAAAGTTAAGGAAAACAAAGGAAAAATTTCTATACTGGATGGAACTCAGTTCATGGATGTCAGGTTTTACTCCTGCTTTAAAGAAGTCTGGACTGGATTTTCCAAGAATTCTTATGAAGCTATAGGAAAGGCGCCTCATTACCTGGCGCTAATTCTTTTTGGCTGTTATTATTTGTTCATCTATCCCTATCTTTCCCTCTGGGCAGCTTTAGAATCACACCAATCGCTGACATTGCCTCTCTTCCAGGTGATGACCATCGCTCTTATTAAATTGGTTTTATCCATGAGGTTTAGAGTCAATGTCGTCTATGGGCAGCTCCACCCTTTGACAGTCGTTTTTGCCCTCGCCATTCTCCTTAATTCTTTTCGTCTTTCGCTTTTCAAGAAAAAGTTCGAGTGGAAGGAGAGGCTCTATCCTGTAGAGTAATACATATGAATAGGATCAGGCTGGGCGTTTTCTAAACACCCGGCCTGATCCATGACCTCCCTCGTTTAAGGAAATAAGATGCCTAAGATGTTGATAAAAAAGTTGTTTCTGTTTTTTCTTTTCATTCTTTTAGTTTTTAGCCTTTTGAGCTTTCCCCAGCGAAATTGGAACGATTCTGAAAAGATTAAGATTGTCGCCAGCGTTTTCCCTTTGATGGAGTTTGCTCGAGCTGTTTCAGGGGAAAGGGGAGAGGTCAGTCTTCTTCTTCCTCCTGGCGCTGAGGCTCATACTTGGCAGCCCAGGCCGAGTGATATCATCAGACTCTCTTCGGCTCGCCTCTTTATTTTTATCGGCTTAAACATGGAGCCATGGCTCAAGGATTTTCTGAAGATTATCAAGAATCCGCAGCTTAAAGTTCTTGAGGCAAGCCAGGGAATTTCTCTTCTCGAAAGCGAAGCTCGAGGCCCTCATCATGAGCATGAGCAAATGATTCCAGACCCGCATGTCTGGCTGGATTTTGAGCACGACCAGGTGATTGTCGAAAGGATTGCCGAGATCCTTTCTGAGATAGAACCAAAAAATTCGTCAATTTTTAAAAAGAATGCTTTGGTCTATAAAGAAAAGCTTCAGAGCCTTGAACAGAAGTTCAGGGAAGGCTTAAGAAATTGTCTTCACAGGACTTTTATTGTCGGCGGGCATTCCGCTTTTGGTTACCTGGCGAGACGCTACGACCTTCATCAGGTTTCTCTCTATGGATTGAACCCGGATTCCGGACCTACACCGAAGATGATGGCTGAAGCTGTGGAAACGGCAAGAAAGCTTGAGATAAAGGTCATTTTTTTTGAGATTCAAATCGGCAATAAATTAGCAAAGGCTCTGGCTGAGGAACTTGGGGCCAGGACCCTTGTCTTGAATCCTGGAGAAAATCTGACTAAGGCCGAGTTGAAGTCGGGGAAGACATTTTTTGATATAATGGAAAAGAATCTGGAGAATTTAAAAAATGGACTCAACTGCCGCTGAACACAGAACCTTGATCACCCTCAGGAATGTCTCCTTCAGCTACGGCTCCGTCCAGGTCCTAAAAGATGTTTCCTTCCACATCCAGCAGGGTGATTTTTTGGCCATCATTGGCCCCAACGGCTCTGGGAAAACAACCCTGATCAAAATCATCCTAGGACTTCTGAAGCCCTCAACCGGGGAAGTTCAAATTTTGGAAAAGCCTGTCGAGGAGTTTAATGCCTGGCAAAAAATAGGCTATGTCCCTCAGAAGGCGACTCATTTTGACCCTTTCTTTCCAGTATCAGTCAAAGAAGTCGTGGCCATGGGGCTTCTTTCCAGCGGAAAATTTCTAAGGCTGACAAAGCGAGAGGAAGAGCTTTCCATAAGGAAAGCATTGGAGAATGTCGGCATGGAACATTTCAAAAGCTGGCGCATCGGGAATCTTTCAGGAGGACAACAGCAGCGAGTTTTTATTGCCAGAGCCATCGTCAGCGAGCCTCATCTTCTTTTCCTTGATGAGCCGACAACTGGCGTGGATGCTGAGACTCAAGAGCATTTCTATGACATGCTCGATAATTTGAATAAAAAAGAAGTCATCACCATTGTTCTTATCACCCACGATATCGGAGTTGTAAACCGCCATGTGAACAAAGTCGCCTGCATCAACCAGAGGTTGGTCTATCACGGCACTCACGCTGAATTTTGCCGCTCTGCGGCCTTCAAAGAAATGCTTGCCGGAGGAAACCACCTCATCTCCCATCACCATTGATAAAAAATGGAAGCTCTTCTTAGATATGGATTCCTGCAGCGTGCGCTCCTTGCCGGAGTCTTTGTCGCTTTAGCTTGTGCTCTTTTAGGCGTGTTCATCATCTTAAGGCGGGATGCCATGATCGGCCACGGGTTGGCGCACATCACCTTTGCCGGGATTGCCCTGGGCTTTTTTCTTAAAGTTGTTCCTCTGGCCATGGCTCTTGCCATCGCTGCATTGGCCGCGTTGGGAATCATGAAGGTCAAGGAGAAAGCCGGACTCTACGGCGATACGGCTATCGCCATATTCAGCAGTGCCGGCTTTGCTGTTGGAATTTTGTTGGTGACCCTTGCTCATGGCTTCAACGTGGACCTCCTCAGCTATCTTTTCGGAGATATCCTCTCCATAGATATCTCAGAAGTCTATCTTTCCATCGGCTTGGCTGCGGTGGTCGTCATGATTGTGATTCTAAACTATCGCCAATTCATGTACCTGACTTTTGACCGGGAAGCAGCCAAGGCTTCAGGAATTAGGGTCAATCGCCTTGACGTTCTGTTAACTGTGCTTACAGCTGTGACTATTGTCCTGGGGATGAAAGTGGTCGGAATTCTTATGGTTTCAGCCCTGGTCGTTATCCCGGCTGCTGCTGGCCTTCAACTTGCATCCAATTTCAAGCAGGCTATTATTCTTTCTTCCCTCACTGCTCTTGTTTCTGTTCTTGGCGGTCTTCTTTTAGCCTTTTATCTGGACTTTCCCGCTTCTGGAACTATTGTCATTCTCTCTTTCCTCTTTTTTGGACTCTTTTTTCTTCTCAAGAGAGGAAAGAAATTTCTTTGAGAGAGTCTTATTTGACCTGATTTTCTTGCTATGCTATAAAGCAAAAAAAGGCAATAATGGAGAATAAGTTTTTTCATGTCGAAGCGGTCGATGATGTTATGGTCGTAATCTATAAAAACAAGACCCCTCTTGAGCGCCTGCGCATCGCCTTTGGCCTGTGGCGCTCGACAATAATTTTGCTCTCGAATAGCCTTCACTCTTTGCATCCTGATTGGTCAGAAAAAAAAATTGAAAGAGAAACTGCAAGGAGAATGTCTCATGGAACAGTCTGAGCTCCTCCGCCTGGTCATCCGCTGTTTTGAGAGTTTAAAATTTCCCTATCTGATTACCGGCGCTATTGCCAGTATCGCCTATGGCGAGCCAAGGCTAACAATTGACATTGATATTGTAGCAGATATCAAGGAGGAACATATCAAGGCGTTAATAAAATATTTTCCTAAGGAAGATTTTTATCTGGATGAAGATATGATAAAGAAAGCCATTCTCCTCAAACATTCATTCAATATTATTCACCCTGCTTCAGGACTAAAAATAGATGTCATCATCAGCAAAATGGACGATTTTGACAAGAGTCAATTTAACCGAATAAAAAGAATCAAAGCGCTGGAAGATGCGGAAGCCAATTTTGCTTCTCCCGAAGATGTGATTATTAAAAAAATGGAATATTATAGAGAAGGCGGTTCAGAAAAACATCTCCGCGATATCACAGGAATTCTAAAAATTTCAAAAGAAATGATAGATTATAACTATATTTCTCTGTGGGCAAAAAGATTAGGATTAGAAGACATCTGGCAAGCTGTTCAAAAAAGAATATCTGAGGGATAAAAGGAAATTTTATCCGGTCAATTTTTCCAGAGCCTTTTCGAAGACAAAATAAGCTTCTTCTCCAAAAAGACAAAAAATGACTTCTTTGGGGTAATCATTTTTATCCAGAAAGTCCGCTGCTGCCTTGAGCATGATCTCGCTGCACTTCTCGATAGGGAAGCCAAAGATGCCGGTGCTGATGGCAGGAAAAGCAATGTTTTTTATAGTTCTTTCTTTGGCTATCTTAAGGCTCGCGAGAGTTGCGCTGCGTAACTTTTCTTCTTCTTGTCCTTCTCCGGCGACAGGGCCAACGGCGTGGATGACGTACTTAGCCTTGAGGTCGCCTGCGCCCGTTATGACCGCTTCGCCTGTCTTGATCGGCCCGATTTTATTGCACTCCTCCTGGATGGAAGGGCCGCCATATCTCTTTATGGCTCCGGCAACGCCCCCTCCAAGGATTAAATTTTTGTTGGCAGCATTGACCACTGCCTCAACGTCGAGAAGAGCAATGTTGCCCTCGATAAGCTTGATTTTTTTTCCCCTTATTGTTTGCTCTTTCATGTCCAACTCCTTTCAGGAAAAATTTTAAATCCACAAAAAAAAGAACGGCGTTAAAAACCTGAATGGGAGCAAGGCCATTCTGGATAGGACCTTCTAGATTATTTTCGCACCGTAGGTTTTCTCCATCCTCTCTAGGGAGAATTGATGGGCTTTCCGGTCGAAATCTGCCACTCCGTTTTTATAAACAAAGACTGGATAGTCCCTGTTTCGGAGGTCTCCAACAGTGTCCATGACGCAGATTGAGGTGCAGACACCGACCATATAGACTTCGCTGACCTTCCTTTTCTTCAGAATTTTATCCAGCTTTGTCTTGTAGAAAGCGCTGTAGCGGGTCTTCTTGACAACAACATCCTTTTTCCCAACCGGAAGCTCGTCGATGATCTCAGCTCCTTCTGTGCCAGCAACGCAATGCCTGGGAAACATCTTGAATTCTAAGTCATCGGGGTCGTGGGAATCGCAGATGAAAACAACCAGGTCACTCTCTTTATGGAACTCTTCAATCTTTTCTTTGACAAAGGGAATGATTTTCCTTGATTCATCGCCACAATACAGAGCGCCATCCTTATTGAGAAAGTCTTTTAGCATGTCAATCACAAGAAGAGCCTTCATTTCTTCTCCTCTCATCACATTTTAAACCATTCTCGAACCTCAGGGTAGACTCGGTCGAAATTGTCTCGGTTGAGAAGAATAACTCTTACATCTTTTCTCTTCTTAATCCTGTCAGCGAATTGGTTCTTTGTTTCCATAATCGTGGCTAACATTTTTTGAGGAGCCTCAAGCGCCTGATAAAGAACAGTCCTGAATTTTTCTGAGAAAAGTTCCATCTTGCCGATTTCATCGACCACGATAAATTTTCCTGAATGCAATGCAGCCTCCAGGGAAGAACATCCGATTTTTTCAAGGTCTTGGATGTTCACTCCATATTTTCCCACACGATGGGGCGAAGGATAGCTCTTGCGAGCGAGAAGGCCCTCTTCTTTGCCAGGAAGAGCGATGATCTTGAAGCCCACCCTTTGTCCTTTTTCCATGAATTCCTCGGTGATGAAGCCTCCGATTTTATCAGAAAGAGAAGGGTCCTGGCTCAGCCTCATGATCAAAGTTGTTTTTCCGCAGCGGGGAGGGCCAGTGATCAATAAATTCTTCAATTTATTTCAATTCTTTTTCCATAATTTTTTTCAGCTCATTGCCTGACTTTGCGGATTTTTCGCATAGGGAAATAGCTTTCCTCTGTATTCTTGCCTTGAACGGCTTGTCCTGGATATTCGGAAGGTTTATCTTGATGTTATAATAAGCGCCTTGTGCTGCAGCCTGGGCTGCAAGGGCTGCCACTCCAGCGTCGCTCAATGAATTTTTATTTCCTTTTAGAGCAGCCACCTTCGCCAGCTTTAAGGCCTCAACACTTTTCTCGAGCACAGAGAGGGGAACCAAAGTCGCCTCTTTCAAAGCTTCTTCCACTGCGCGGGCCCTTTCTTTCTCTTGCTCTCCTGTTGCCTTGGGCAGCTTGTAGGCTGTCATGACTTTGTTGAAAGCTTTTGTATCGGCATCAACCGCTCTCAGGAGTTCGTCCTTTAAAAGCTGGGCATTGACCGCATTTTTCTTCATATCCTTCTCAACTTTTTCGTAGCCTTTTTTCCCGATAGTAAGATTGGAGACCATGGAAGATAGAGAAGCGGATAGAGCTCCAAAAAGGGCGGCCGTGCTTCCTCCTCCTGGTGTAGGAGAATCCAGAGATAGTTCGTTGGCGAATTCCCTCAAGTTGAGCCGCAGCAAGGAGCTCTCATCTTCCTTGAACTGGTATTCTATAATTTTCTTCTGGGGGTCGAAGGGAGCAACATCGTTCAAGCCCAGGGATGCGACTGCGACTTTTATCAGCTCTTCTTCAGGGACTCCCGGACTTTTTCCTTGTTTCTCGAGGTAATACCTTCCAGCTATGAGCATGGCTTCCTTGGGAATCAAACCGACCAGCTCACTTCCAGTGACCCTTAATCCAAGCTTTTCTGCTTCTCTTACAGCCTCATCGAAGACAAGATGGGGAGGCGTTATCTTGTAGTTAATGAAGTTTATCGAAATTTGAGCGATTCCGTAGTCCTCGATATACCATCCCACGGCCTTCACTTCCTTGAATTTGCCTGGGGCCATAATTGCTTTTCCTTCAGCGTCTCTGATTATGTTTCCGTCTTTATCTTTTTTTGCCCGTCCCATTTCCCTCAGGCTGAGGGCAATTTCATGGGCGAGCTTCTGGTCCCTGGTGTTCAGGTTGATGTTATAGGCGATTAGGAATTCTCTGGCCCCAATCACGGTCGCACCCGACTTTGGGTTAAAAACCGGCTGACCATAGTCAGGAGCCCATTCAGGGTCTTTCAATTTTTCCGGCAAGCCTTCATATTCCCCCTTGCGGATATTGGCAAGATTCTTTCTTTCTGGCTTCTGGGCAGCTTCTTCGTAGAGGAAGACAGGAATTCCCAGCTCTCTGGAGACTTTTTCTCCCAGCTCATGGGCAAGCTTGACACAGTCCTCCATGGTTACACCTGAGACAGGAACAAAGGGGCAGACATCTGTGGCTCCGATTCGACCATGAGCTCCTTTGTGCTTCCTCATATCGATCAGCTCAGCCGCTTTTTTGATCGCCTTGAACGCTGCCTCCTTCACCCCTTGGGGTGTGCCGATAAAAGTGACAACAGTCCTGTTGGTCGACTCTCCAGGGTCGACATCGAGGAGCTTCACTTCTGATGTGGACTCGATTTCTTTGGCGATGGAATTTATGATTTCCCTGTCTCGCCCTTCGCTGAAATTGGGGACGCATTCAACGATCTTCACTTGATTTCTCCTTTTTTGTTGGTTTGCTGCAGAATTCCTCGGCTATCATAGAATTCTATCTCTTCAAATGAAGTAATATAGTCAATAATATTTTTTTGGTCTCCGACTATGACCACAACCGGAGTCAAAAGCGCATATCTCCTTGCTGTTTCAAAAACTTTCTGGGAGTTGACGAGCATGATGTTTTCATAATATTTGCTCCAGAGCTCCTCCTCCAGATTGAAAATTCTGGACTCAGAGACCTTGGTCGAAACACTATGAAAGGCCTCTATTTGCAGCGGAAAATTTCCGATCAAGCAGGATTTGGCCTGTTCAATATCGAAGCTGGGAATTTCCCCATCAGTGATAATTTTAAGCTCGTTGAGAACTTCTTCTATGGATTTGTAGGTCGCTTCAGGCCTGACCTTTATTTTGATGAGGAAAACAATGAAGTTTCGAAAGAATTCGATCTCGCTGAAGGCCCAGTAGGCGTATCCTTTAGACTCCCTGAGATTCATGATAAGGCGGTTGGTCGTGGTTCCACCCAAGACTTGATTCAGGATTATGAATGGAAAAATATCTCCGCTTGCCCCAAGCATGGAGAGAGCATTTCCTATATAGATTGTGACATCTTTGGCGCGAGGGAGGTTGACAACGCATATTCTTTTCCTGTCACTGGGATTAGGAGGCTGCAAAAAAGGATGGTTCACCTCCCTTTTTAGCCAGATGCTGAGATGGCGGCTGACCACTCGTGAGGCAGCAGGCAGGTTGAGGTTTCCAGCTAAAATAATATGAGAATTATTTGGCCTGTAGTGCTTTTCATAAAAAGCAATAATGTCCCTTTGGCTTACGTTTATTATGACATCCTCGTTATAAATGCTTTTTTTATAGAGATGGTCCTTGAACAGCAAGCCGTGGATTTGGCGCCTGGCAAGAAATTCAGGGTCGTTCTTCTTGCTCAGGAGCTCATACTTCATAGACCTTTTTAAATTCTCGATTTCTATCTTCTTGAATGCCGGGTAGAGGAGCATCCGGCTCAGGAGTTCAATCGCATCGTCCAGATATTCTTCTAAAAAAGTAAAATCAAAGACGGAATAATCATCATAAACAGAAGCCGAGAAATTTCCGCCCATGGACTCAATTTTTTCCTCAATCTCATAAGAAGAAAGTTCTGACGCTCCAAGGCTGAGCATCCTGGCTGTGAGAGTGGCTACGCCAGGAAGCTTTTCTGGAGAAGAGCTCTCTCCGGCAAAGATGATCATCCTGAGATTGATGATTGGGATATTCTCCCTATGGATAACGGACAGGACCAAGCCGTTGGAGAGGGAGGCGGAGTCCACTTCTGGAAGCTTCAGCTCTACGAGGGGCTCAGGATAGGGAGGTGTTTTCCTGAATCTTTCTTGAGAAAGGAGCAGGGAATTCCAGGCAAAAAAACTCAATAAGAGAAAAAGGAGTAACGTTGGCCAGTTTTTTCTTTTCATTATTTTATTTTGACATTGAGTATGATGCTGTCTTCGGTAAAATATCTTTTGGCAGCTCTCATGATGATATAAGGACTCACAGACAAATATTTTTCCAACTCATCCGACGGGTCATCGACTCTCTTCTTTTCGAGAAAAGTCTCGGCGACGGATAAAGCTTTGCTCAAGGAAGTCTCGAATTGACGGAGGTAATCCATCTTGAAGAGATTCTTGGATTTTAGCAGTTCCTCTTCAGAAATCGGGTCAATTCTGATTTTATTGAATTCTGAGAATAAGGCTTTTTGACATACCTCGGCCATCATCCAATTGTTGTTAATGACAAATATTTTGAAGCGAGCCAAGTTCTTTCTTTTTTCTATACCCCCGCTGAGGCTGAAGGCAATTCGTTCTCTTTCTATCAGTCTTTTATAAAGGCGAGATGTTTTGCCCCGGAGAAGAATATATTCGAGAATTGTCAGAGGGTAAAAGTCATCGCTCAAGGGAGATGCAATTGCGTAGCCGAGATAAAAGCCTGGTGATGAAACCATTGAATCTTCGAATGTCTTGATGACTGCTTTTTTTTCTAAGGGTTTTGACTCTGGAGGAGAGATGTCTTTTCCTCTTGGAATGGTTTCAAAATATTTTCGGATTTCTATTTCTGTTTTGCGTTTATCAATATTTCCGGCTATAGCCAGCACGGCATTATTGGTCGTGTAAAAAGTCTGGTGGAAATTTTTAATGTCCTCAACTGTGAGGTTCCTTATATCGGCTTCGTAGCCGATAATCGGGTGGCTGAAGGCGGGGTCAGGGTAAAGAAGTTTATCGAAGGCTAAGAGGCTCTCAAAATAAGAATTGGCTTCTCTCTGGTGCCGGTTCTCTTCAATGAGAGCCTCCCTGACTTGTTCAATATTAAGAGGATTGATATCAAGAGAATTCATCCTGTCCGCTTCAAGCCAAAGAACTCTTGCCAGTTGGTTGGATGGCACAGTCTGGTAGAAAATTGTCTTGTCTTCAGTTGTGGTTGCATTCAATATTCCTCCGACCTTGTCGATAAGCCTGACGTGCTGCATCCGGCCGACATTCTCCGAGCCCTGGAACATCATATTCTGGAGCAGATAGGCCAGACCGGTCTTTCCTGGCGGCTCATTGATTGAACCGACATCATAGCCAACGACAATTGAGACAAGAGGCAAGGAATAATCTTCGACAAGAATAACCTGGAGCCCGTTTTTTAATTCGAATTGGGTGATAGGAAAAGAAAGCTTCTTTTCTTGAGATGAAGCATGGAAATTCATACCGAGGAGAAAAAAGGACAGGGTGAGGATTGAAGTCTTTTTTATTGATTCAAAGCTTCTACTCATTGCTTATTCGGGCCGGTTTTAAAAATAACACAAAAATGAATGTAAATTCAAATTGGGGCTCAGGCTAAGTGGTTCGAAAACACGCAGGCTTTTGATCCATCTGGCAGAGGCTAAGTAGCTCGAAAACCGTTTGAAGGCTGAGCGGGCATGGTTCCTCGACCTCCGGTCGAGGAGAGCGAAGCCTGAAACCGAGCAGGCTTTGCCTCGCTGGGGCAAAGCCTGCGTGTTTTCGAGCTACTTAGCCGGAGCCATTCAAACGGTTTTCGAACCACTTAGCCTTCGCCCGGGATAAATAAGAAACTTTATTGTCCAGGTATTTTTCAAAAAAGCCTAGATAATTCATTATTATCAAAAAATATGTTTATGGAATAAGAAATTAATTGAAAACCGACGGCATTTGTGCTAATTTTTCTGCTATTCATCTTGAAGGTCCTATAGGTTTGAGGAGGTTAGAGGTGAGCAAAGCAGAAAGATATTTATTCACATCCGAATCAGTATCAGAAGGCCATCCGGATAAGATTTGCGACCAGATTTCGGACGCCATCCTGGATGATCTCATCCGCCAGGACCCAAGAAGCCGCGTGGCTTGTGAGACTTTGGCAACCACAGGCCTTGTTTTTATTGCTGGAGAGATAACAAGTCAAGGCTATTGTGAATTTCAGAAAGTCGTCAGAGAAACGGTCAGGGATATCGGATACATAAGAGCTGATTATGGTTTTGACTATCAGACATGCTGTGTGATCTCTTCCATCCATGAACAGTCTCCTGATATAGCCCTGGGTGTCGATGAGACAGCGGACCGTGAACAGGGAGCAGGAGACCAGGGCGTGATGTTCGGCTATGCTTGCCGAGAGACAGAAGAGCTCATGCCGATGCCAATCATGCTTGCTCATAAATTGGTGAGAAGGCTAAACCGGGTTCGCAGAGAAAAAATTTTGAACTATTTGAGGCCTGATGGAAAGTCGCAGGTTACGCTCGAATATGAAGGGGACAGGCCCATAAGGGCTGAGTCCATTGTCATCGCTGCCCAGCATGACCAGAGTATCAAGATGAATGATTTAAGAGAAGACATCAAGCGCCTGGTCATAAGGGAGGTCATCCCTCCTCAATTGCTTGATAAGAATACAAAAATTTATATCAATGAAACAGGCCGTTTTGAGCAAGGAGGCCCTTTGGCCGATACAGGAGTGACTGGACGCAAGATTATTGTCGATACTTATGGTGGAATCGGCCACCATGGAGGCGGCTGTTTTTCAGGAAAAGACCCTTCCAAAGTCGACCGCTCGGCCTCTTATATGTCCCGCTACATAGCTAAGAACATGGTTGCCGCCGGCTTTGCTGATAAATTGGAAGTCCAGATTGCTTATGCCATTGGGGTCGCCCATCCAGTCTCAATCATGGTCAACTCTTTCGGAACTTCAAAGGTCTCGAAGGATAAAATGAAAGAATTGATGCTTGCCCATTTCGACCTTACTCCAAAAGGAATGATTAAGAACTTGAATTTGCTTCGCCCGATCTATAGAAAGACAGCCTGCTACGGACATTTTGGCCGCAATGAAGAAGAGTTCACCTGGGAAAAGCTCGATAAAGTCGAAGCGTTGAGGAGAGAGGCAGGGTTATAAGAGCGGCGAAAAATAGAAGAGGAGAAAGGCATGGAATATGACGTAAAAAATCTATCGCTGGCCGAGAAGGGAAAACTCAAAATGGAATGGGCCGCAAAATACATGCCTGTCCTTAATTCGATAAAGGAGAGGTTTGCCAAGGAAAAGCCTCTCATGGGAGCAAGGCTCTCTGCCTGTCTGCACGTGACCAGCGAAACGGGAAACCTGATGAGAGTCTTGAGGCAGGGAGGAGCGGAGATAGCTTTGACTGCCTCCAACCCCTTGAGCACCCAGGATGAGGTCGCGGCTGCCCTGGTGAAGTATCATGACATTCCTGTTTTTGCCATAAAGGGAGAGGATAACAACACCTATTACCGGCATATCAATCAAGCCCTCGACCATAAACCCCAAATCACAATGGACGATGGAGCTGACCTTGTCTCGACCCTGCACTCGCAAAAGAAAGACCTTCTGGTCAATGTCATCGGCGGCACCGAAGAGACAACGACAGGTGTCGTTCGACTCAGGAGCATGGCCAAGAATAAAGTCCTCCATTACCCGATTATCGCCGTCAATGACGCCGACACCAAGCATCTTTTTGACAACCGCTATGGAACGGGACAGAGCACGATCGACGGGATTCTTCGGGCGACGAATATTCTTCTGGCCGGATTAAATTTTGTTATCGCTGGCTACGGCTGGTGCGGCCGGGGAATTGCCATGAGAGCCTCCGGCGCTGGAGCCAAAGTCATTATCTGCGAGGTCAACCCTCTGCGGGCCCTGGAAGCTTTTATGGACGGCTTTCAAGTGATGCCTTTCGCGGAAGCGGCAAAGATTGGCGATGTCTTTGTCACAACCACCGGGAATAAAGGTGTTATCACCCTCAATCATTTCTTGAGGATGAAAGACGGCGCCATCGTGGCCAACTCCGGCCACTTCAATGTCGAGGTTGACATCCAGGCTTTGGGGCAGATTGCCAAGAGTAAGAGGCTTATAAGGGATTTTGTCGAAGAATACACTTTAGAGAATGGAAGAAAGATCTGTCTTCTAGCTGAGGGACGGCTCGTCAACCTTGCCGCGGCTGAAGGGCATCCGGCCACAGTGATGGACATGAGCTTTTCGAATCAGGCGCTCTGTGTTTTATACCTATATAAAAAAGGGCTAACTCTGCAGAAGAAGGTCTACCCTGTTCCGGCTAAAATAGATAGAGAAGTTGCCCGCATGAAGTTGAGAAGCCTTGGGGTAAGAATAAACCGCCTAACGTCAGAGCAGAGAAAGTATCTTTCGAGTTGGCAGGAAGGAACATAAAAGATTATTTAATCATCTTCAAATATTCGTCAATTTTCTTCTTCATCTCAATGTCCGTGACGCGGGGGTAAATACTCATGAAAATCGCTTTGGCTTTGCTGAGCTCATCGTTTTTGAAATAAGCAACCGCGAGGTTGTAGCTAATATCGACATCTTTATCTTTGGCAAGATAAACAAGAGCTTTCTCGTAGCTCTCAATCGCCTCTTTGTATCTCGACAATTTTTCTAATATCATTCCCTTCAGGTTATAACCCATGGGAAAGTTATTTTTTATTTCGATGGATTTATCAGCATACAACAAGGCTTCGTCAGGCTTATTTTTTGCTATGTATAATTTTGCCAGATTATAGTAGGAGAGCTCCTTCGATCTATAGTTTGTATCTGCGATCGCTATCCTGAACTCCTGCTCAGCTTTATCAAGAAGACCCCTCTCCTCGTAGGCTGTTCCGAGAAGGTTGTGGGCATCGGCTAAATTTGGATTGATCTTCAGGCAGGCCTGATATTTTTTTATGGCTTCCTCAACGTTTCCTTTCATCGAGTAGGCCAGACCAAGAGAGTACAGAGCAACATCATAGCGGGGATTGAGAGAAAGGGCGGTGTTAAGGTATTTAATCGCTTCATCGACATTTCCGCTGTTGAGATAGAATAGGCCCATGTTGTACTGGTATTGAGGGTCTTTCGTCCTCGCCTTCTCGATTTTTTTCTGTGGCGATGCACAAAGAATCATATTCAAAGAGATAAATAAAATGAAAATGAATTTTGGCTTCATTTTTTCTTCTCCTTTTTTTGCCTAAACTCGCTTTTAAGTTTTCTGGCCATAAGGTCTTGAAGGGCTGCCTTTGGCGGCTTATTCTTGTGGAGCACCTGATAAACCTGTTCGCAGATAGGCATTTCCACCTTCTCTCTTCTTGCCAGCTGGTGCACAGAGAGAGTCGTGGTGATTCCCTCGGCTATCATTTTCATCGCCGAGACTATCTCGTTTAGAGATTTTCCTATTCCCAGCTCGTAGCCGACATGATGGTTCCGGCTCAATTTTCCGGTGCAGGTGAGGACAAGGTCTCCGATGCCAGCCAGACCGGCGAAGGTCTCCATCCTCGCCCCTAACTTGACTCCCAATCTTGTCATTTCCGCTATCCCCCTTGTCACCAAAGCTGCAATCGAATTGCTGCCGAACTCAAGAGAATCTGATATTCCAGCAGCAATGGCAATAACATTCTTCACAGCTCCTGCAAGCTCGACTCCGATTATATCATCTGAAGTGTAGGTGCGGAAGGTGAGGCAGGAGATAAGCTGCTGAACTTTTTTAGCCAGCTTCTGGTTTTTTGAAGCCAGAACGACCACAGTGGGATGGCATTCCGCAACTTCCTTGGCAAAGCTTGGCCCAGAGAGGACGGCTATCCGCGGCTTGAAGAAAGGTGTGAAGACCTCTCTCATCACCTCGCTCATCCTTTTTAGAGACCCCTCTTCAATCCCTTTTGTCAGGCTAACGATGATCTGGTCCGAGGAAAGATGGGGAGCGAGCTGCTCATAAACCCGGCGGCAGAATTTGGAGGGAACAGCAATAAAAACAATCTGGGATGAGGCGACTGCATCTTTCAGGTCATTAAAAAAAGAGACGTCAGGAGGAAAGATATGTCCGGGCAGAAAAGTCATGTTTTCTTTATAGCGCAGCGCTCCTTCATAGACATCTTGCTCTCTTATCCAGAGCTGAGCTTTGATCTTCAGCCGGCCAAGGTGAAGGGCAAAGGCGCTTCCCCAGGTTCCACCACCGATGACAGCGGCTTTCATCATATTTTTTCCCCTAATTTCCTTTCCTTGCCTTTGACAAGCCTTTTTATGTTATCCCGGTGCATGAAGGCAATTAGAATGAAAAGGGCAAAAGCCATGCAGGCAATCTCGATTTCCTTGTTAAAGAGAAGGATAAAGAGAGGATAGCTCAAAGCAGCCAGAAGAGAGCCAAGGGAAACATAGCGGCTGGTTACGGTCGCAGCAGCAAAAATGGCCACTGTGAAGAGGAAAGGCTTAAAAGCCAGGATCGAGTAGGCGCCGAAGGCCGTTGCTATCCCTTTCCCTCCTTTAAATCTGATATAGACCGGGAAACAGTGGCCTAAAACAGCTAAGAAGGCGCAGATAAGAGCAAATGTTCTGTCTTCGAAGATTTTCAAAGCCAAGAAGGCGGGAAGAAATCCCTTGAGAAAATCCATGGCAAGGATTGGGATAGCAAATTTCCATCCTTTAAGGCGGAGGACATTTGTCGCTCCTGTTGCCTGACTGCCGAAGTTTCTGATATCCTTTTTTTCGCTGAGATAAAAGATGATATAGCCGGATGGGATTGAACCGAAAAGATAAGATAAGACGGCAAAAGGTATTTTCATCGAAGTCTGAATTCAGAAAGAATGGAATATTCAGCGCCAGTCGGACGGAGAGTGCTCTCGAGGAAAGTGATTTTCTCCACTTTCATTTCCCCGAAAGTTTGGTCCTTGCATTTTTCAAGCAGAGAAAGCGTTTGTCCGAGACCTGATGGGTCTTTGACTCTTCCCAGCGTCAGATGGGGGTGAAATCTTCGTTCCTCTTTTGGAAAACCCAGTTTTTCAAGCTCTGCTTCAAGCTCGCGTTGAAGTGTTTCGAGAGACTCCTCCTCCTCGATGCCAACCCAGAGGACCCTCGGAGCTTTCTTGCCAGGAGGGAAATAGCCGGTTCCTTTGAATTTCAGGAAGAAAGGATTGTATTTTTCCGAGATTCTTCTTAGGACATCTTCTATGCCCGCAATTTTCTCTCTGCCGATTTCACCCAGGAATTTCAGAGTGAGATGCATTCCCTGCTCAGTGACCCACTTTATGCTCCTATTTCCTATATCCAGCTCTTTGATGAGTTGAATGAGAGTCTTCTTTATCTCAGGGTCAAGGTCAATGGCGATGAATGTTCTCAAATCAGGCTCCTTTTCTTTTTTTGCGATTTCTGAGAAGATGGCAGCGCAGCATATTCAGGGCTTTTTGACTGGACTGGAATTTTATAGCCTCCCTTTTCCCTAAAAAAAGATTTTTTGATACTTCTAAACCCTTATCCCAAGCCAGACCAATGTAGACCAGTCCTACCGGCTTTTCTGGAGTTCCGCCCGTCGGGCCTGCTATTCCGGTTACAGCCAGGCTAAACCTTGACCGGGCTTTTTCTCTGACACCTTCAGCCATGGCTTTGGCAACTTGAGAGCTGACTGCGCCGTGTTTCTTGAGCAAGTCCGAGGGAACTCCGAGCATGTTCATTTTCGCTTCATTGCTGTAGGCCACAACGCTCATCAGAAAATAATCTGAGCTCCCTGGGACATTGGTGATGCGGTGGCCGAGGAAGCCGCCAGTGCAGGACTCGGCCACGGCCAGGGTTTTTTTCTTGTTTCTCAGGAGCTTTCCCACAACTTCTTCAAGCTCCTCGCCAGTCTCAGAAAAGACATTTTCTTTGAGTCTCGCCAGAAATTTTTTTGCTAGATTTTTTACTTTTGCCTCTGCCTGGCGCTGACTCACTCTGGAATGAGCTGCGACATGAAGTTCTATCAGGCCTGGATAGGCGAGGGTGGTGACATTCAGGTCAGAATCTTTAGGATAGATATCTGAGATGAGAGTTTCCACCACCGATTCTGTCAGGCCGGTGATTTTCAAGACCTTGCGGACTGCATAGCCTGCCCTGAATTTTTGGAGGCGAGGCCACACCGAGGAATCAAACATGGGCTTGAGCTCAGAAGGGGGCCCGGGCAGAAGGACGATTTTATTCCTTCCTGTGTCGAGCCAGAGGCCAGGGGCTGTGCCGTTTCTGTTCTCCAAAGCTTCTGCGCCGTCGATGATATAGGCCTGCTTCTTGTTCACTGCGGGCATCGAAAGTCCTCTTCGCTTAAACCTGTCCTCGATTTTCCGCAGAAGCTCCTCTTTAAAAATAAGCTTCCGTGTCAAAGCTGAAGCGAAGGCTTCTCGGGTTCGGTCATCTCTTGTCGGCCCCAAGCCGCCGATAGCGATAATCAGATTTGCCCTTGCGAAAGCTTGGTTGATACAGAGGAGAAGCTCATCCCAGTTATCGCTGACAATCGTTTTATAAGAAACCTCCATCCCGAGCTCATTCAAGCGTTCTGTCAGGTAGAGGGAATTTGTATCCTGATAGTGGGGGGTAAGGAGCTCTGAGCCTACGGCCATGATCTCGATTGTAAGCCTCTTTGCGCTGCTCATTTCGTTAAAAGACATTTTAATTATTGCCCTCGTATTAGTAAATAAAGATAAATAATGATTCCGGCATAGACCGCAGCGACGATGTCATCGAGCATGATTCCCCATCCTTTGGGAAGGTCTTCAACTTTTTTTATCGGGTAGATTTTTATAACATCAAAGAGACGAAAGAGCAGAAAACTCGCCAGGAGCAAAAGCCAGGCTTCTTTCATTCGGAAAAGAACAAGCAGCTGCCCCACGGCCTCGTCTATAGTGATTATTCGGGGGTCTTTATCATTCAGCTCTGATGAATATTTGGTGGAGGCGAATACCCCTATAAAGAAAAGGACAAAGACGATGAGGAGATACAGGGGCCAGCTGAGCTTATGGAGGCAGAGCTTATAGAGCAAGACGATAATCGCGCTTGTCGCAGTCCCAGGAGCGAGCGGGACATAGCCGACTCCGAGAAAGGTTGCAACCGTTTTTGATAGGAACTTCATGTACCCAATTTTCCGTATAAATCATATACATCCCAGCCTTTGATTTCAACTTTCTGGATGGTGTTGACGGCTTCTGACGCTTTTCGAGTGGCATCGATTAATATCACGCCATCCACCTCAGGAGCTTGAAACGGGCCACGGCCGACCAGCATCTTGGGATTCTCTTTCAGAACTCCTTCAATCAAGACATCGATTCTCTTTTTAAAATATTTCTTGTTGTTTTCCTTGGAAATGACCATCTGGAGCTCCATTATTCTATCCTTTCTTTTTTTCTTGATGCTCTCTTTAGCAGGGTCACCGAGAGCGAAACAGTCTGTTCCTTCTTCTCTTGAATAGCAGAAGACGCCGAGATGGTCGAATCTTGCGCACCAAACAAAGCTTTCCAGGTCATCGAATTCCTCTTTTCCCTCGCCCGGAAACCCGACAACAAGAGATGTCCGGAGCGCAACATCAGGAAGTTTTTCTCTAATTTTCTGGACGAGCTCGAGCGCCCGCTCGCCGTCCATTCCCCTCTTCATTGTCTTTATGATTTTGGGATGGGAATGCTGGAAGGGAATGTCAAGATAAGAGCAGATTCTTTTCTCCTTCATGATTTCAAGAAGCGAGTAGCTTATTTCATCGGGATATCCGTAGAGAATGCGGACCCATTCGAGTTTTGGAATGGAAAGGAGCTGGCTGAGGAGAGAGGTCAATCCATCCTCGAGACCAAGGTCGCGGCCGAAATAGGTTGTATCCTGGGAGACAAGGTTGATTTCCTTGACTCCACGGGAACAAAGCTCTTCAACCTCCTGGAGGATGGAAGCGATCGGCCGCGAGCGGTAAGGTCCCTTAATGAGGGGAATGGCGCAGAAGGAGCACTGGTGGGAGCAGCCTTCGGATATCTTGACATAAGCCCATGATGGAGGAGTCTGGATGAGGCGGGGAAAGGTGTGGTCATAAAGGAAGCAAGTTTCTGATTTTACAAATGGTTTTCCCTCTATGGCTTGGACAATCTTGTCGAAATCGTTGACCCCAATCCAGGTGTCGATTTCAGGGTATTCTGCAGCCAAAAGACTCTTGTATCTTTCGACATAACAGCCGACAGCGATGACTCTCTTTTCCTTAGACTTTCGTTTGAGAGCAACTGCCTGGTTTAAAGCATTACGGGCTTCCTCTTTGGCTGGCTCGATGAAGCCGCAGGTGTTGAGAATGACGGTGTCAGCTTCCTTTGGGTCAGAGACAAAGGTATAGCCAGCCTTGTCCAGGAGGCCGAGCATGACTTCGCTGTCAACAAGGTTTTTGGCACAGCCAAAGCTGATCAGAGCGACTTTATTCATCAGAATCAAATTGTAAATTGTTACGGCTCATTAGTAAACAGCTAAAGGAAGCCAATCCGGAATGGCTTCGCTCCCATTCAGGTTTTTAACGCCGTTCCCTTGCCGCGCTTCTCGGCGGCTGCGGAACTCGCTTCGCTCAGACATCCTCGCCGCCCAGCAGAGCTGGGTCCCCTCGAAGCACGGCAAGGGAAGGCTAAACCTTCAATGGTCGCTTAAGCCATTCCAGATTGGTCATTTTCTGAGCCACATAACATGGAGACAGCAGTTGATGATAATGCAGGAAAAATCAAGGACTGAGTATCTCAATTTCCGTGAGGGAGGTGAGGATTGAGGATTCGTCGCACGCTGATTTTCCCCAGCGAGGAAAATCAGCTCCCATTCGGCCTTCGCTCTTCTCTCCTTGGGAGAGAAACCATGCCCGCTCAGGCCTTATAGGGGCCTCCTCACCCTCAACCCTCACCTCCTTTATAGGCTATGCATCACGGTTTTGGAGATGCTTGCTTTCAAGGATAGATGCGGTAGAGGAGGCGGGGGAAGGGAATGGTTTCTCTGATATGCTTTATCTTACAAATCCAGGCAACGGTCCTTTCAATGCCCAGCCCGAACCCTGCGTGTGGGACAGAGCCGTATCTTCTCAAATCCAGGTACCACTGGTAAGCCTCGCGGGGAAGGTTGAATTCTTTGATCTTTTTTTCAAGAAGCTCTAAGTCGTGGATGCGCTGGCCGCCGCCTATGAGCTCGCCGTATGCTTCGGAGGCGAGAATGTCAACCCCAAGGACTAAATCCGGGCGCTTTTCATCGGGCTGCATGTAGAAAGCTTTGATTTTAGCCGGAAAGTGAGTTATGCAGACAGGAATATCGTAGATTTCCGACATTAGCGTTTCTTCATGGGCGCCAAAGTCATCACCCCAATCCATCTTCGAGCCTTTTTCCTTGAGCTTCTTGTAAGCCTCGTCGTAAGTCAGGCAGGGAAAAGGCTTTTTCACCCGCTCAAGAGGCTTTGTGTCTCTTTCCAGGACTTCAAGCTCTCTCTTTCTTTTTTCCAAAACGCGCTCGACGATGTAGACAATAAGGTCCTGTCCCAACTCAACCATGTCAGCGAGAGTGGCAAAAGCGACTTCAGGTTCGGCCATCCAGAATTCGATCAGATGCTTCCTCGTCTTCGACCTTTCTGCCCTGAAGGTCGGCCCAAAGCAGTAGACCTTGCCGAAAGCCATGGCTGTGGCTTCGTTGTATAGCTGGCCGCTCTGGCTGAGATAGGCTTTCTGGTCAAAATACTCTGTCTCAAAAAGGGTCGTGGTCCCTTCGCAGGCGCTTGGAGTCAGAATCGGGGTATCCATGAGCCTGAAGCCCCTGCCGTCAAAGAAATCGCGGATGGCCTTGACGACTTCGGCCCTGACCTGGAGAATGGCGTGCTGCTTCTGGGAGCGAAGCCAGAGATGGCGGTGCTCCATCAAGAAGGGTGTGCTGTGCTCTTTGGGCGTGATGGGATAGTCTTTGGCGACCTGAATGATTTCGATATCTTCGATGCTTAACTCAAAGCCCCCAGGAGCTCGCTTGTCCTCTCTGACTTTGCCGCGGACTATGATCGAGGATTCTTGAGTCAGAGCATCGAACTTCTGGAAGAGGGGATGCTCCTTTTCTTCGCCGAAGATTGTTGCCTGCAGGATTCCTGTCCCATCCCTGATAAGAAGGAAGCGGACTTTTCCGCTCGAGCGCTTGTTATAGACCCATCCCCGAAGTTCAACCTCCTGGTCCTTGTAATCAGCGATGTCCTCAATATAAACCCACTTCATTTGCAGGGAATTATAAGAGATAAGGAAGCTCAGGTCAATCTTTTGCTGGCGCTCTTTCTAGGATTAAATATGAACATAGAGCTTCAAAGTATAAAAGTAATCTTTTAAAGCTTTCCTCTAAAATGTCATTAGAAATTATTACAATCTCTTCTTAGGATGGTGTGTTATTTTCTCTAAATCATCAAGAATTTCTGGCATTTCAAGAGATCTAGCGAATTCCCTCACCCAGCGCCGCACTCTTTTCAAGTCCAGGTCTGGATGGGCATCCAAGATTGATTCAATATCAGCAAGGTCCCGTGGGCGATGGGCAACGGCTTTCATGATGATCAAATCTTCTGGAGTCGGTAAATAAATCCGAATTCCTTTGATTCTCTTTGCCACTGCTCTCCGGATGGCTTCCTCTTCGAATGGAAGGGCTCCGAGGGAAATGTCAATGTCAATTCTGCTGGGACTATGGCGAAGGAGAAAAACTCTATTTTTTCGTGCGAACTCAAGGGAATTTTTAATTCTCGGACTAAAACCATGATTTTTACCGGCCTTAAGAAAATCTTTCCATTTATTAAAATCAATCCAGACAATAACATCGATATCCTGCGTAATCCTTGGTCTTCCCAGCAGAGAAGCTGCAACGCCTCCTATGACCATGCCCGGAACATGGGTAGACCTCAGCCACGAGGCAAGTTCCTTCAGAGCTGATAAGAAAGGAACGGAAATTTTATTCGGCATGATAAGCCTTCCTGAGACGTTTCCAGCGATTCCTCACCGAAGTCACTTCTTTAGAGAGGGCTTTATCCCACCGCATGGCTTTCACCGATGCCATGAGAGCGGCAAGATGGAGAATCTTTTTTAAGAGAGAAGTCTGTCTCAGCTCATGGCGCTGGGCAGCGTTCACTCTTTCCCATCGGTTCTTGAATGCTTTGGCTTCTGATTTAGAAATTTTCATGAAATTATTATATCAGAGAAGTTATAAAGATAATATTTTTTCGTGCGGATCCTTCTGCAGAATAACTCCTCATTTCCATCTCATTTTATAAACCACAAGCTCTTTATAGCTGCTTTCTTTTTCTCTCATACTATAAAGGCGTTTTTTCTCGGCCTTTGCCTCCAGGGGCCTGAAATCTGAATAATTATCCAAGCTCATTCGTCCGATGAATGCGCCTTCGGCATTAAATATGTCATAGATATACTCGTTGGCCATTTTTCCTGTCTCATAGGTCATTGCAAAAAGATTGTCTTCATCATCAGCAAAAAGATATTGGAGGGGAGACATGTGTCTGGGGAAATAGAGATTTTTCTTGACGTTTTCAGGAGCAGCGTCTGACACGTATTTTTTGAATTCTTCGGAAACCTCCACAGGCTTATAATCTTTCCTTATTTTTCTCTTTAAATTTCCCTCTAAATCAAAGACTGAGATTTCATAGCCTCTCTCTTCACTGGCAGCATAGATGTGTCTGCCTGAATGATTCCAGACAAACATATAAGGAGTTGCCTTGGCTTGTTTTCCGGTGAAGGCATTGGGAGTTTTCATCTTTTCGATTTCTTTCTCTTCTTTGAGGTCAGGGCTGCATAAAGATAAGAGCGTGATGTCAGTGCTCGGAGGCTCAAACTGTATCTCCAGAAATAAAAATTTTCCGTTGGCAAGAGGTTTGAATCTGTAACTCAATGGCTCTATTGGAATTTCTCTGTTTGGGCTTCCATCTTTGCCGAGGATTAAAAGCTTTTCCTTGCCGTGATCCATCAGGACAAATTCATCAAGGCTGCTTATTTGAAAATAGAAAGGAAATTGGGACTCGCCAGGACCCTGACCTTTTCGGACGAGAGAACTGACAAAGCCTCCGTTTTTGTCGAATTTGAAGATAATGTTTTGTTGAGGTTTGGCATCCATCAGATAAATGTTTCCTTCAGAGTCAAGGTCAAAAGTATGCAATTGTCCCAGCCCGGTCTTCACGATACCGTCTTTCTCTGTATCAATAGAAAATTCTTTTTCGAGTATCAAATTGGCAGGTTGACCTTTGATTTTATAAGGATCGAGATGGTTAATGACGACTTCGACTCCATCTTCCATGGTCTTTTCCACCTTGTTCTGTTTCGATATGCAGAAGGGGAAAAAAGTCAAAGCCACAATCAAAATCGCTATCTTTTTCATTTCTTCTCCTGTTTTATTCTCTCCATCCGTGTTCATAACAAGTTTCATACATGGCTACGACATTCTCAGCCGGAGTTATCGCCTGAATGTTATGGCAAGGGCTAAGGATGTAGCCGCCGCCCTTTCCCAGAATACGAAGATTGTCCAAAACCTCCTTCTTTACTTCATCGACTGTGCCGAAAGGAAGAGTTTGCTGGTTATCCATGGCTCCATGAAAAATGACTCTATGGCCGAATTCTGTTTTGAGCTCTTCTCTGTCCATTCCTCTGCAGCGCCACTGGATTGGGTTCAGGATGTCGATTCCGGTTTCGACCAGACTGGGCAGGATTCTGCGGATGCTGCCGTCATTGTGGTGAAAAGCAAAAGCCCCTGCCTGATGGACAATATCGACCATTTTTTTCATGCCGGGAATGAAGAACTCCTGAATCTGGGCAGGAGAGAACAAAAGGTCGTTCTGGCCGCCCATGTCTTCGGCGACATAAGAGACCATCACCTTGCCGGGAATCTGTTCGAGTATGCGCTCAAGGTCTTCGTGAGCTAAATAAAAGAGCTTGTCCAGGCAGTAACGGACCATTTCTGGATTTGTCATCAAGTCCATGTAGGCTTTCTCATCTCCGCGAAGTTTCTTGTAGATGAGGAAAGGCTCATAGTTGCCGGCGCGGATAGGGTACATCTCGTTTCCTTTGACCTGCTTCTTGATTTCGCTGTAATCGTACCAGTCCGGATTTGGCCAGGTGTAATTTCTCTCGATATCTTCGGTTGAATTGAATTGAGCCAGAGGATGGGCAACACATTCATCATAAACTCCGCTGCCATAATTCATTTTTTTGTATCCACAGCCAAAAACATCGTGCTCATCAGGAATCTTAGGCCCTTTGTAGCTTGGTTCAACCTTGACCAAAAAATCGACATGAAGCTTTTCGAGCATCTTTCTCTTGCTCCTGCAGCCGAGATGCTTCATCAATCTTTCAGTCGCCTCATCCGTTGCCCAATAATCCATGGGAACGCGGTCCGGCTTCTGGCGCTTTAAAACAGCCAGCCATCTTTCACGCGGAGTCATGGTTTCCTTGCGCATATCAGCTAATGCACTTTGTTCTTTTATAGCACACAATAGATTGAAATTGACAGAGCTCTTTCAGTGTGATAATTGGAATTCTGCATTGAGAAGAGGGCGGAATATTGGCGAATAATAAAAAAAGAAAAACCATTGATGCTCCTTCTTTTCTTGCCTTTGATATAGGCGCTGATAGCGGCAGAGCCATGCTCGGCTGGCTTGATAAACGGCGATTAAAAATTAAAGAGCTGAATCGTTTCGCCAACGGCATGGTCTTCATCCTCGGGCACTGGCATTGGAACATCTACCGTATTTTCGAGGAAGTGAAGAAGGGAATAAAAGTCTGTGCCTCGGAGGCAGGCGCCAGGCCGCAGAGCGTCGCCTTTGACACCTGGGGAGTGGACTTCGCTCTTCTTACGCGCGATGGCTCATTGCTCGGCCTGCCTTATGCCTACCGCGACTCGCGCACCGAAGGAGCGATGGAAGAATTTTTCAAGAAAATTCCTCGCCATCGCGTCTACGAGTTGACTGGAATACAATTCTTGCAGTTCAACTCTCTTTTTCAGCTCTTTTCGATGAAGAGGGATGATTCACCTCTTCTCGAAACGGCCAGCGACCTCCTCTTCATGCCGGATACATTCAATTATCTTTTCACGAAAGAGAAGAAAACCGAATTCACCTATGCCACAACTTCCCAGCTCTACAATCCCCGAAAAAAAAATTGGGACGACGAGCTTTTTGCTTGCCTTGGCGTTTCAAAGTCCATCATGCAGAAGATTGTCTTGCCTGGAACAGTCATCGGCCGCTTGGATAAATCTACCTCACAGGAAACCGGAATAGGAGATATTCCGGTCATCGCTGTCGCTTCCCATGACACGGGCTCTGCAGTAGGCGCAGTTCCTGCTGAGGGAGAAGACTGGGCTTACATCAGCTCCGGCACATGGTCTCTGATGGGAGTGGAGACAAAAGAGCCGGTCATCAATGAGCAGGCGCTCGAGCTGAATTTCACCAACGAGGGCGGGGTAGGCGGAACTTTCCGCTTCTTGAAAAACATCACAGGCTTCTGGCTTCTCCAGGAGTGCCGTCGGGCATGGGCCAAGGAAAGGCTCTTAAGCTATGATGAGCTGACAGAGATGGCGGCCTCTGCATCGCCTTTCAGGTCGCTCGTCGAGCCTGACTGGCGAGGATTTTTGAATCCGCCGGATATGCCTGAAGCTATCCGTCAATTCTGCCAAAAAACTAAACAGAAGGCGCCTGATTCTTCAGCGGAGTTTGTCCGCTGCATCCTGGAAAGCCTTGCCTTGAAATATCGTCATACGCTCGACCAGCTGAGAAAAGTATATCCCCATCCCATTCGTCGCATCCATGTTATCGGTGGAGGAGCGAAGAACCGACTTCTCAACCAGTTCACTGCCAATGCCACTGGCCTTCCGGTCATCGCCGGGCCGGTTGAGGCCACGGCCATCGGGAATATAATGGTCCAGGCGCTCGCTCTGGGATATTTTTCTTCGCACTCTGAGGTGCGCAAAGTCATCAGCCAGTCTTTTGAGCTTGAGCGATACGAGCCCCAGCAGAGCAAAGAATGGGATTCAGCTTATGAGCGTTTCAAAGAATTTCAAAATCTCATTTAATTTCATCAAGGAGGCGATTTGAACAACATAAAAGAAATTGAAGATGCATATAAAATGGCAAATGAGCTCTACTCCAAGCTGGGAGTAGACGCGGATAAAGCCATAAAAACATTGGAAAGCATTTCTCTCTCAATCCACTGCTGGCAGGGAGATGATGTCAGGGGTTTTGAAAAGCCAGGGGCCCGGCTTGAAGGCGGAGGACTTCAGGTCACAGGCAACTATCCGGGAAGAGCAAGGACCATCGACGAGCTGCGCCTGGATTTAAACAAAGCCTACTCCTTGATTCCAGGCCGTCACCGCCTGAACCTCCATGCGATTTACGGTGAATTCGGAGCTAAGCCTGTCGATAGAGACCAGATTGGCCCTGAGCATTTTAAAGGCTGGGTCGAATGGGCGAAGTCTGAAAACCTCAAGCTTGACTTTAACGCCACCTGTTTCTCCCATCCCAAAGCAGATTCGGGTTTTACTCTGAGTAGCAGGGACAAAAAAATTCGCGAATTCTGGATTGAGCATGTCCGCCGCTGCCGCGCCATAAGTGCTTTTATGGGACAGAAGCTGCAAAGTCCCTGCATCCATAACCTCTGGATACCTGACGGCTCAAAAGATGCGCCGTTCGACCGCTGGACGCACCGGGCTCTTCTCAGAGAGTCATTGGATAAGATTTTTGAGATGGAATACAGCCCCAAAGAAATGAAGGATTCTGTGGAGAGCAAGCTCTTCGGCATCGGAAGCGAGTCCTATGTTGTCGGCTCCCACGAGTTTTACATGGGCTATGTTATTTCAAAAAACATCATGCTTTGCCTTGACCTTGGGCACTTTCATCCGACAGAATCTGTCGCAGATAAGATCTCAGCAATTCTACAGTTTTCTTCAGATCTGCTTCTTCACTTCAGCCGAGGTGTCAGATGGGACAGCGACCATGTTGTCATCCTCAATGATGAGCTGAAGACAGTCTGCGAAGAGATTGTCAGAGGCGGTGTGCTGGGACGTGTCCATATTGCCCTTGACTTTTTTGATGCCAGCCTCAATCGTATTGGAGCCTGGGTTATCGGAGCGCGAGCTGTTTTAAAGGGGCTTCTGCTGGCTCTACTTGAGCCTCGGCCGAGGCTCAAAGAATCTGAGGACAGAGGCGATTTCTTTTCCCGCCTGGCGCTCATGGAGGAAGCAAAGACCATGCCTTTTGGTACAGTCTGGGATTTCTACTGTTTAAAGAATGATGTTCCTCCAGGCGATGTCTGGATTGAGGAAATCAAACGCTACGAAGCCGAGGTGACTTCCAAGCGCAGGTGAATTGAGAGAATTAGCATTTTTTTCCGTGATGCAAAACCACATTATGAGTCAGGCCTGGTGTTTCAAAGAAACGGCGCTTTTGCGCCAGCGAATCAAAAGTAGAGAATAAATTTAATCGTAAAATGAAAATAGCAGCGCCGAGGGATTTAAGATGTGAGTATCTGAGAAATCCTTTAGGTATTGATAGGCTCAGGCCTCGATTCTCCTGGATTGTAGAACACAAGAGCAGGGGACAGCGTCAAAAATTCTATCAAATCATCGTCTCTTCGGACTTCGAGCTTGCCCTGAACGGAATCAGAGACCAATGGGACAGCGGCAAGGTCGAATCCGAGCAGACATTCAATGCGGCTTATTCGGGAAAGCCGCTCAAAAGCTTCAGACAATACTTCTGGCGAGTCAGATGGTGGGATAAGGATAGGAGTGCAAGTCCTTTCAGCGAGACAGCATTTTTCGAGATGGGGCTTCTCAATAAGAGCGACTGGAAGGCCGAGTGGGTCAGCAAGAAAGGCTGTAAGGAGTTCAGCTCAAGAGGAACAGTTTTTCAAGGAAAATACATGGGGAAATACGTTCACAGCCAGACTCTTTATTTGAGAAAAGAGTTCGGGGCGAAGGAAAAAGTGCAAAAAGCAAGAGCCTATGTCTGCGGCCTTGGTTTTTATGAGCTGCACCTCAATGGCAACAAAATAGGAGACCGCGTCCTTGACCCGGCGCAGACAGATTACAAAAAAATCGCTCTTTATTCGACATACGATATAACCAGTCAAATAAAGAGAAAAAATGCAATTGGTGTGCTCTTGGGAAATGGCAGGCATATAAAAAACTACGGCTATGGTCATCCAAGACTAATCCTTCAAATCATGATCGACTACAAGAACGGCAATAAAGAGACAATCGTTTCTGATGAGAGATGGAAGCTTTCCTATGGAGCGCTGAACAAGGATGGCCTCTACTTTGGAGAAAGGTATGATGCCAGGCTCGAGCAGCCAGGCTGGGATAAGCCTGGTTTTGATGATTCTAAATGGCATAGAGCAGCCGTCGTCAGGGGCCCAGTGCTATATTCTCAAATGATTCAGCCCGTTCGGGTAACAAAGAGGCTTAAGGCGAAGAGACTTTACAGCCCGAGCCCGGGCATTTACATCTACGACTTTGGACAAAATTTTGCCGGATGGACAAGGCTCTCTGTTAGCGGGCCTAGAGGAATAGAGGTGCGCTTAAGGCATGCCGAGCTTGTCCATGAAGACGGGACGCTGAACACAGCTCCAAACCAGAATGCCGAGGCAACCGATGTCTATATCCTGAAAGGCGATGGCCTGGAGGTTTATGAGCCAAGGTTCACTTATCACGGTTTCCGTTATATTGAAGTCTCAGGATTTCCAGGAGTTCCCACATTGGAGAATGTCCAAGGCTGTGTCGTGAATACGGATGTGGAGAATGCCGGCGATTTCTTCTGCTCCAACGAGCTTCTCAACAAGATTCACCACAATATCGTCTGGGGACAGCTTTCAAACCTGATGAGCATTCCGACTGACTGTTCTCAAAGGGATGAAAGACAGGGCTGGCTCGGCGACGCCCATCTTTCAGCAGAAGAAGCTGCTTTCAATTTCGATATGGCTGCCTTCTACACAAAATTTCTGAAGGACATCCAGCTTGCCCAGAAAGAGGACGGAAGTTTGCCCGACACAGTTCCTCTTTACCTTGGCCGGTTGTATCCTGCTGACCCAGCGTGGGGAAGCGCCTACATCACACTCGCCTGGCTTGTATTTAATTTTTACGGAGACAGAAGGATTCTCGAGGAACATTACTCTTCATTGAAAAAATATATCGAGTTTCTTAGAGCAAATGCCGAAGGAAACATATTGAAGAAACTTGGAAAGTATGGTGACTGGTGCCCTCCAGGTAGCGTTGTCCCCAAGAGGACTCCTGTGGAGCTGACCTCGAGCTGGTATTATTATCATGATGTGCTCTTGCTGGCTAGAATTTCAAAGATTCTTGGAAAAAAGAATGATGACCAGCGATTCTTGAAGCTTGCTGAAAAGATCAAAGAGGCGTTCAATAAAAATTTTCTAGAAGACGACCATTATAAAGCCCAGCGAATGAGCCCGGTCGAGAGAAGCCTGAGTCAAACCTCCAACATTCTTCCTCTTTATCTTGATATGGTGCCAAAAGAGAAGAAGGAAAAAGTTTTGCAGAGCCTTGTCCACAGCATCACGCAGGAACAGGATTATCATCTTGACACAGGAATCCTCGGAACAAGATACATTCTTGATGTTCTCACCGATAATGGCTATGGCGATGTCGCCTACAGGATTGTCAATCAGCGAAGCTATCCAGGCTGGGGGTACATGGTTGAAGAGGGAGCGACAACGCTCTGGGAAAGATGGGAGAAGATAACAGGCGGCGGCATGAATTCCCACAACCATATCATGCTCGGAAGCCTCGATGCCTGGTTCTATAGGGTGATTGCAGGAATATCGAGCCTTGCTCCAGGATGGAAGAGAGTTCGCATAAGACCTCCGGTCCTCGATGGGCTCGATTATGCCACAGCAACAGTGAAGACAGTTAGGGGAGAGGCTCGCCTATCGTGGCAGAAAAAGAAAAATTCATTTGAATTGATTGCTCTCATCCCTGTGGGAAGCGAGGGGGAAATATATATTCCTGTTTTGAGCGAAGACTGTGTCGTCAGAGAAAACAGGAAGATTCTTTGGGAAAAGGGAATTCTGAAAAAAAAAGGCAAATCAGACGTTTCGTTCTTTGGCCGAAAAGGAAAATACCTCGTTTTCAAAACAGGGAGCGGATATTATAAATTTAATAGTGCTAAATTTATCTATCAATAAACTTCTTCAGTTCGGCGATATCACTCGAAAAACCCAATTTGCCTTTTTTCGCTTCTTTTTTGCTTTTTTTATAGTTGTCCTGGATTTCTCCCCGTCTTTCCTCAATAATATATTTTTCTATGAGAGTTTTAATTTCTTCTTTTTCTTCGAGCTGAAGTTTTTTTATCTGGTTAACGATTTTTTTAAACTCCATACGCATCGAACCTCTCCTTGAAAATTCTAGGGCTATTATGGAATAAAAAATGGTTCAAAGTCAAATGAGCTATTTTTTTGTTCACATCATCGGGCGAAGTAAGTATAATTTCCTCTGCTTATTCTCTTCTTAAACAGAGAAGCTAAAATAATGAAATGAATCGAGTGAAGAAATGAAAGAAATTATTGAAAGAATTGCTCTGTGTGTGGAAAGGGGGAAGGTCGATGCCAACTCTCCCCATCCTCCTGATATGAAGGGTCAGGATGGCGCTGATGAGCTGACAAAGAAAGCCCTGGAGTCAAGAATCCCTGCTTCTGAGATTCTGGCCAAAGGGCTGATTGCCGGAATGCAGACGGTCGGGGAGAGATTCCGTGACGGCGAAGTCTACCTTCCGGATGTCTTGATGTCTGCCAGGTCGCTCACCTCAGCCATGAAGCATCTGAAGCCTTATTTTCAATCGGGCGAAGTCAAGCACAAAGGCAAGATTGTGATGGGAACAGTCACCGGAGATTTGCACGACATCGGGAAAAAAATCGTGGCCATGTTTTTCGAAGGAGGCGGCTGGGAGGTTATCGACCTTGGTGTTGATGTTTCGGCAGATAAATTCATCCAGGCCGTCGAGGCGCATAAGCCTCTTGCCGTCGGACTCAGCGCTCTTCTGACCACGACCATGGTCAGCATGGAAAGCATCACCAGGGAAATTAAAGCAAAAACTCCAGAGGTAAAGGTCATCATCGGAGGCGCGCCTGTAACCCAGGATTTCGCGGACAGAATCGGGGCAGACGCTTATTATCCTGACCCTCAGGGCGCCCTGGATTATCTGAACGCTACCTAATAAAAAGTTCGCTTTTTTCTCTGCTCTAACAATGTGTCAGCGTATGCCAATTGATTAGAGAAGTAAGAAAAATGGCCTGAGGCCAAAAAAGAAATTCTAAAATAACCCTTACTCTTTTTTTTAACTTTTTCATAAAAATAATTTTTTTACCAAAGCTGATAGATTTTTGGCATAGCGTTCGCAATTTTTTAGAGCCCTTTTATCTGGCGTTCCTATAGAGACCGGGCCGTAGTGATCCCCGCTCGGCTCTCCCTGGACAATCATTCCGTGGATGATAAGAGCCTTCAGGATACTCAGGATTGTTGTCTCATTACCGCCGCCGACATTGGCTGAAGAAGAGAAAGCACCGCCGATTTTTCCCTTCAGCCTTCCATGGAATTTCACGCTTTCATCCAGAAGCTTTTTCATTGGCCAGGCCATGGAGCCGTAATATGTCGGCGAGCCGAAAATCAGACAGTCATAGTTGAGGAGCTCGTCAACTTTCGTGTCTTCCACCTTTGCCAGGTCAACATCCAACCCTTCTCCTTTCATGACTTCGGCTATTTTTTCCGCCATCTCCTCCGTATTCCCAGTCCGTGAATAATAGCAAACAAGCACCTTCGCCATTTAATTTCCTCCTTTTTATTTACCACCTTTTCGCTTTCTTTGGTTCCATCTTTTTAAGGTCGAGCCCTCTCTCCAAAGCGCCGATTCTGTAAAGGCAGATTTCTCGAAGTGATGAGGGATGATGGAGAACCTCGGAAAGCGATTGGGTTCCAACCCCCCAGACTCCGCCTCCCCTGACAATCACCACCTTGTAATCATGGAGCAGCTTAAGGAATTCTTTAAAATCAAATTTTGGCAGCAGAATCGGAACCACTAAATAAAGAAAGCTTCCCTCGGCATCTATGGGCACAATCCGAGCGGATGGCTTGCTTTCGGCAGGATTAATGAAAAGAGAGATGGCTTCAGCCTCAGGGAGATAACAGTGGATAATAGTCTGGAAGTTGCTCTCAGCATAAATCTTCTTATGAATCGCCAGTTCTGGCGATTCAGAATTTTCTGGAGAAAGAGAGAGCTCATGAAGCGGCCCGCCAATTTCCCGTGGCATCGCTGCTTTTGGCGCATAAAGAATGGTCTTCACGCCGCGGACCGACACGCTTCCTGTATGAAAAGGAGAGAGACGGGATTCAAAGATTCTGGCCCCTGTCTTGAAAAATTCTTTAACAATCTCCTCTTCATGGGGAAAATCACAGACTTCATCGTCATCAATCGTGTATTCGGCTGGATGGAAAGAAAAAAAAGAATCAGGGCTAGGCTGAATCTTATTCCTCAATCCACTGAGGTCGATACCAAGCTTTTGTACCAGACGGACGATGTAGCCAGAATTGTTGGCGATGCCGGCTAAAAAGAACGCTTCCTTGAGGCTCCGGCCTTTAGTGAACACGCCATGCCCTTGAATCGCAGTTGCCGGGTGTTTGGCAAGCCTTTCGGGAATAGTTTTCGTCATTTCAGGAGAGCCGCTCGGAACCTCGAACCAGTCCACAGGAACAAGCCCTCCAAGATGATAAAATCCTAGGGGGTCGATGGGCACAAAAGGCTGCGGCTGATTGGGCTTTTGTTCATCGTCAAGAGTTGCTATGGTCAGGTCTTTGCTATGGACATGCATGGAAGCCCTTACGCCTTTGATGGCCAGAATCCGGGCATGAATATCTGTCTCGGATGATGCCTTGTAATAGCCATAATCCGTCTCAGAAGCGGAGAGAAAACAAATCTGGTCCGGCTCAAGGTCGCCTTTCTGGGAACCTGTTGAAGTGATGACGATTTTATCCTCGCCTTTTTCATCCTTCCAGAGGATGGCCATGTTTCCGCTGTGGCTGTCCTGGAGGTCTAACAGGAGCGAAGCGCGACCCACAGCTTGAAACATGCGAATCAACTCTTCACTCGCCTTCCATTTTTCTCCGCTCATTTTTTCCTTCCATCAACTTCAAGCGCCTTGAGAAGGCCTTGCTTTGGCCTCCCTTCTTGATCCCAGCCCCGCGCCCGGTAATAATCGCGCCTCATCCTTTCCATTGCCTCTCTTGGAATGAGCCTTTCTTTTCCCTTGACCGTAATTGCCTCGCATGAGAAGCGCTCGGGCAGAGAGTCATCGTCAGAGTTCAAACCCGCCTCAAGGTTGAAGACCCTTTCCAGCGTGGCAACTCTGTCGGCTATCTCCTCCAGCCTTGTTGTTGAAAAATCCATCCCGGTTGTCGCGCTCACCATCCTTGACCAAGGGTCTGTGGAGAAGGCAAACCCGGTGAAGCGGCAGATGCCGAGGCTGTCCTGGATGATGCCCAGGTTCTGCATGTTCTTGATGGCGATTGGGGATTGAAGCAGGCTGAAGCGGGGAATTTCTTTTGTCCCGCCGAAAAAGGCAAGCGAGACCGCATAGCCACCTCGCAGGTGGCAGGCTCCGGTTGGCGATGTCATATAGCCTAAAGCCTGAGTGAACGAGGCGCGCGGGTCATAGGCAGGAATCTCAAGCTTCTTGACTGTCATCGAATACTCGGGATGCTTGAAAAAACTCGCAAGCCGGTAGGAGCCTAGGGCAAGCTTGTCCCCGATGCCTTTCCGGAAAGCAGTGGCTTCAGCCATTTCTGTGAGGGCAGCGGAATTTCCAAAGCAGAGCTCAACCCCATCTGTATCTTTCTTGCTTATATATCCTCTTTCAAAGAGCTCCATGGCGCAGGCAAGAGTGCCGCCAAAGCTGATGGTGTCGATTCCAAGCTCGTTCAAGCGGTAGTTGGCCAAGGCGACAGCTTCAAGGTCGTAAATGCTGCAATCAAGCCCGGTCATGACGATAGTCTCGTATTCCGGTCCCTCACCTTTTTTATCAGCGACCCGGGTTAAGCGTGCGCAGGCAATTGGACATCCAAAACATCCTGCTGCCCGCTCAAGGATTTTTTTACGCAGGGTCTCGCCAGATATCTTGTCCAGGTCTTCAGGCTTATGAATATTATCCTGAAAGTTTCGGTGGGGAAGCATATCCATGACATCGATCAGCTTGAGCAAGCCAGAGGTGCCGAGTTCCCGAAATAGGCGTTTGGTAATAGGAGCTGCCTTCATCAGATAGAGCGCCTGTTCCATGCCGGATTGAAACCTCTCAGGGTCTTGGATTGCGATTTTTTCTTTTCCGGAAACTCTGATTGCTTTGAGGTTTTTGCTGCCGAAGACCGCGCCAATGCCTGAGCGGCCAAATGCTCTATTCTCGTTCATGACTGATGAAATCAGAACAAGCTTCTCGCCGGCAGGACCGATGCAGAGGATTCGCGGCCGGCTGCCTGGCTTGCTCTCTGCGCTCAATTTTTCTGTTGTTTGAAGGACATCAAGCCCCCAGAGATGATCGGCCTGTTTAATTTTAACTTCATCTGGAGAAATATCAATAAATACTGGCTGCACAGATTTTCCTTTGATCACCAGCACATCGAAGCCTGCGGACTTGAAGAAATTTGCCCAGGAGCCACCGCAGTTTGAGCTTCCGATCAATCCGGTGAGCGGAGACTTGAAGACCAGATGCCCACGGCAGGCGGTCGGTGCCCGCGTTCCGACAAGAGGAGAAGTAGCGATGACGATGACGTTGTCTTCGCCGAGGGGCTCGCACTTGGGGTCGATTTCATCATAAAAGATTCTGGTTGCAATCCCTCTTCCGCCCAGATAGTTTTCAATCGTTATCGGCTCAAGAGGTTTAATTTGAATCTGATTTCTAGAAAGGTCTACCTCTAGAATCCTTCCATAATAGCCGTAATAGGCGGGATGACTCATCTTCTTTTAGCTCTTGGAGATAGTGTAAGCATACTAAATCATCACTTCCAAGACAAGAAGCACCGATTGAATATTTTTCTTTAAATCAATGCCCGATTTGTTTTATGATGGAGGCTAAATGATTGCTCTTAGAAGAATAAAAATAACCAGCACGAGACAATTGACGTGGCTGGTGGCCTTTGGTTCTCTTTGGGGGATGAGCGAAGTCTTTATTGGAGGAGCTCTCTATAATGCAAATGTTCCCCGTGCCTCTGTCTATCTTTCAGTTTGGGCAATCTTTATCCTGGTCGTAGCAAGAGGAGTGCTCAACAGACCTGGCTCTTCGACCGCAGTTGGCATCATCGGCGCCGCTTATAAGCTGGTGAGCGCAGCCCCGTTTTTCTGCCATATCTACGGCATTATTTTCCTTGCCATCGCTTTTGACCTTGCTTTTTCACTTCTGCGGAAGGATGAGCGCCGGTTCTCTTCGCGAACGCTTGGGGCCTTGATGGCTGGTGTTTATGGAGGACATACTCTCTTCGCCCTCTTCGTGACCTATATCATCCGCTATCCATACTGGATCGAAGCGGGGCTGCTAAAGGTCCTTGACCACGTCTTTATCAATGGAAGCTTGGCAGCCATTCTATCTTTTTTATTCTTTCGCCTCGGCCAAATGATTGGCATGAACAGCGAGAGTTTTATTCAGCGTCATCCCCGGTGGGCCTGCAGCGTCGCTCTGTCTCTCTCGCTCCTTCTCTGGACGCTGGGCCAAATAGCGGCATGAGCGAGAAGATTGTCGAGGAGTAAGGGATGAAATCTTTAAAGCTAATATCAGCAGCGATTTTTTCTTTCTCTTTATTGGCTTTTTTGCCCGCTCAAGAGCAGCTGATGAGAATTGTCTTGGATGAAATTCTTGTTATCGATGAAATCGAAGGCGGGGTGATGTACCAGAACGTTGGAGTGACCACTGACAGTGAAGATAATATTTATTTAACTGACCTTAAAGGAGATTCAATAAAAAAGTTCAATAAAATTGGCGAGCTCATGAAAAGGACAAGAAGAAACGGAAAAGGGCCAGAAGATTTCAATGAGCCGAGCTTAATAAAATACTTCAATGATAGGCTCTATGTCACAGAAAGTTACAGGCCTGGAATAAGCATTTTTGACGAAGATTTAAAATTCAACTCTAAGATTCCTATCCGCTTCACAGTGACCGATCTAAATATCACTTCAGGTAATCAAATTGCTGTCTCGACTCTGGTGCGAGATCGCTCTGAGGACGGGGATTTCAATTTTTGCATCTACCTCTATGATTCCGCGGGAAATGAGAAGGGAAAGATTGTCTATGAAACCTCAAAAAATTTCACTATGATGAATATGATTAATTTTAAAATTGATAGGAGCAATAACCTTCTCATCGCCTATTGTTGGAAAGATAAGATTGAAAAATTAGATAGAAATGGAAATCTGCTCTGGGTTAAAAGCTTATTGGGAAACAGAGAAGTCAGGACAAAAAAAATTAAAGGAACAAAGGCCACATTGAGTGAATATCCTCAGGAAACTGTCTACAAGGCAATCGCTTTGGATACATACGGGAACCTTTTTGTCCTCGGCGGTGATTTATCCGAGAATAGAAACCGCGACGTTTACGTCTTAAGAAGCGACGGCCAGCACCTCTTAACGTTCACCTTGCCTGAAAGCTCCCACACCATTCACATCGACAGCAAGAATAATCTTTATTCCAGGTCTGAGAATGGGTTAACCGTCAGAAAGCACGCCTTAAAATATATATCTGAGTAAAGGCTAAGGTTGAATGCTTCGAAAACTGCTGCTTTTGCCCCAGCGAGTCAAAAGCAGCAAATTCCTTTAAGAGAATGCAACAGTTAAGCTCAAAAAAACGCTTTTTGATAGCTCTGAAAAGAGAAATTCCTGACCGTCTTCCTGTGACCACCCATCATGTCATGCCCTCTTTCCTCAAAACCTACATGAATGGGATTTCCTGCCAGGAGTTTTTTGATTATTTCGGCTTAGACCAGATTAACTGGGTCGTTGCCCATAAGCCCGATACTTCGCAGGGCCATTATTTTGACCCGGAACAAAAAGAACTGGAGTTTTTGCAGGCCCCGCGCATCTGGTCTGATAAGTGGCGGACTAGAACAGAGAATATATCCAACCCAAGATACAAGACAATCCGCTACTTTTTTGAAACTCCCAGAAAGACACTGTCCATAGTCTTGCAGAGCGATGAGCACACGACCTGGGTCACAGAGCGAATGATTAAAGAAAAATCAGATATAGACACCTTTGCCGAGTTCGCTCCGGTTCCTCTCTGTGATGTTGATGAGGTCAATCGCCAGGTTGAGGAATTCGGCGAAAGGGGATTGGTCCGCGGCTCCATTCCCGGCTTTGATGTCTACGGCCAGCCTGGCTGCTGGCAGGATGCAGCAGTTTTATACGGAATCGAGAAGCTGATCATGGAGACTTTTTATGACCCTATTTGGGTGCATAAATTCTTGAAGATTTTGATGGAAAGGAAAAAAGTTTTTGTTTCCTCAACAGAAGGCGCCAAATTTGACCTCATCGAACACGGCGGCGGCGATGCCTCCTCGACAGTCATCTCTCCTAAAATATTCGATGAATTTGTCGCTCCCTATGACTCAGAATTGATTACACTCGCTCACAAAGCCGGGCAGAGGGTCGTCTATCACACCTGCGGCGGGATGATGCCTTTTTTAGAGAGAATCGCGGACATGAATCCGGATGCGATGGAAACTTTTACCCCATCGGCCATGGGTGGAGATGCCAACCTGAAGGAAGCCAAGAAAAGAATCGGGCATAGGGTGTGCATGATCGGCGGCTTTGACCAGTTTCATTATTTCAAAGGCTGCAAGCCAGAAGAGACAAGAAAAGAAGTCAGAAGATGCTTTGAGGAAGCAGGGGAGGGAGGCGGATATATTTTAGCTCCCTCAGACCATTTCTTTGACGCCGATCTCGAGTTAATCAGAGCCTATGCCGATGAAGCCCGAAGGTGCATTTACTAATCCATATTTTTATTTTAAATCCTGTCTGTTTAAATCAGAAGTTAACTTATTTGATAGGAGCTTCTTTAACAGCCCGGAAGGAGCGGCTCCCTATCTGGAAATCTTTTGCCACAGAAAAAACTACTCCGTTATAGACAATCGCGTAGACTGTGTTCTCATCTTTCTCGGTTGAAGTCCACCAATAGATAATCATGGAGGTTGTATCCCAGAGAGGCGATTCTTTGTCAGGCTTGATTTTATACCTTGCTCGCTCTTTCTTGGGGTCCCACTCTCCGCCGCAGTTGCGTCCATGCCTGGCCATCGACCTGACTGCTTCTTCCACAGTGGGAAGACGCCAGATGTTTTGCGGCGCCTTCATCAATGTCTTGCCGTCCTCAGAAAGATAAAGACAGATTTGCTTTGCTTTTTCCCAGTTAACGCTGTGTTTCGGCCAGCCCGGCCCCGCAGGCGCCCAGACCAAGCGCACTCCATTTCCCTCAACCAGACGTGCGTCCCGAATTCCGTCATCGACACGGCCAGCGACCCGAATGACTGGCTCTATGCCAAAACCAATTACGATGAGCAGAGGAATTCCTATTGCCGGCCCATATATAAACTTCTTCGGCCTTGGCCTTCCAACCCAGTAGAATATGCCGATGATGATGAGCAAAACTGTCACTGGAAACCAGGTAAGAGCAACCCAAACGTTAGTCCAACGGGAGCTCCAGGTGGCGACAACAAAAATACTGAAGATAATTCCAAATGCGAAATAGATCAGCCCTCCTCCTATAGGCGATATCAGGGCATAGACCGAAATTGCAATTGTTAAAAACATCGGAATAAGATAAGCAAACACCCCGCCGATATTATTCCAAAGGGTACCCATGTGCCAGCCTTCATGAAAACTTTCGCCTATCCCCCAATAGGCCCAAAAAGAAGAGATGACAACACTAAAGCCGATGGCTATCCAGCCAAGAATACTTCTTGTTTTGCTCATAAGCCGCCTCCTTTGCCTTGGTTCATTAGATGAACAACAAGGTCAAAGATATGAAATAAAACCTTAATTTAAAATTTAATTCCAATAAATTTATGCTGAGCCTTGCATTTCTTACAACTTATTTTATAGAAACCATCAGCCAGAGCAATAAAATTATTACACCTACCAGCAGCCAGCTTCCTCCAAATCCCAGGAAATCCATTCTTGTCGGCTTGAGAATCTCCCAGTTCGAGCCTGGGAAGAGCTTGTCTTTTTCGAACCTTCCCGGATTTCTATAAGATTCTTCAAGAGCCTTTCTCTCTTCTTCTTCTGTTTTCTGAACAGGGGTGTGCATCCTGGCAAAGAATCTATCCAGGTAGGGTTTGGGAACGGATTTAGTCACGAAAGATAAGATGAAGAGGAGAAGAAAGGGGAAAGCCGCATCGAATAGAAAGCGGGTCGCAACAAGCTGAGACTTTGAGAATTTTGAGAAATCGATTCTAAACCAGCTCAACACCCAGATCTCAGCATGGAATCTTCCCAATCCTATCTTGGGCGAAGCAGGGTCAGAGGGGTTCGTTCGCGCAACCTTTTCGAAGAAGACACCCGCAGGCTCGACAATGTGCTGTTTTTTAATAGGCTGGCCGACGCGCTCTGCCCTTCCTTCCTTTACGTCCTCGGTAAGGGCCTTGGTGGTGATGGTCACTGTTCTGGCTCTGGTCTCCAGTAAGAAGGCTTGATGATATTTTGTCCAGCTGAGAGTTTGAAAGAGATTGGGAATGACAGCGTAGATGATTAAACAGATGATAACCTGGATGAAGACAGCAGGTTTTGTCAGCCTCCGCCAGACAAACCCCAGCCAAATAGAGGCGCCGAAGATTGCCGGGATGGAGATCGCGTACTGGAATAATACCAGGAGATTGTTGATGAAGAGCGCAATTCCTATTCCAGCCAACAGCATGGCGGCTATCGCAATTCGGCCGATGAGCAAATAATGCATTTCAGGCTTGTTCGGTTTGAGCGGTTGATAAAGGTTTTTTATAAAGAGCGCAGAATAGGAAACAGCGCTTGCACTCTGTGTGGACATGTTGGCTGCGAATATTCCGACGAGCATCAAGCCAATCCCTCCAGGAAAGAGCAGGTCTTTTGTCATGAATCCCCAGATTAAATCCGGGTCGTGGAGCCTTCCGGCATAGAGCCCTATGGCCAGCAGCCCTGCCAGAGCCCAGAAAATCATCAGGAATCTTTTGAAGAACATCCCGGTTATCATGCCAAAGCGGGCTGTCATTTCGTCCTTGGCCGAGCCGGCTGTCTGCATGCCTGGAGCAACTGCGATGATCGAGGCCAGGTTGGAGAGAACCATGGCCACGATTGTATACCAGGCATATTCTCCGATTGTCACCGAGCCGAATAATTCAAACATATAGTCAGCCACAGAGGCATGGAGTCCGGAAAAGCCGCCGATTTTGCTCAGTCCCAAAGGGATGAGGAGAACAGAAAAGATGACGATCAGAAACCCCTGGACAGTGTCAGTAAGGGCGGCAGCGCGAAAGCCTCCCATCATCGTATAGATGCTGACGATGACCGAGAAGATAAGGTAGAAAAGGAGAGGGTTGGTGTAGGAAACGAAGGAATGAAGCTCGCCCTTCTTGTTTTTTTCATTCAGCTCTTCGTATCGTGTCTTTTCCTGCTGGCTCAAGCCTTGATCCAATCTTGACTTGAGTCCCTGGTACTCTTCGAATTGCTCGATGCTCAAGCGTTCCTCAGGTGTGCATTTCTCGATAGGCTTAGGAGTCATGGCCACCATTGTCTTAGCTGCGACCATATAGCTGATTCCCACCCCAAGGAGAGACACCAGCAGGATAAAAACAGCAAAACTTGCCCCAAGAGACTTGCTTCTAAAACGCTCTGTGAAGAAGTCCCCAATGGTTGTCAGCCGCACACGGCGGAAGAAATAGGTGCTGAACCAGTAGAAAGGAGTCAAGAAGAGGACAAGGTATTGAATCCACATGCCGCCGATTCCCTGGCGGTAGATTTCACGCGAAACGGCCACAGCCTGGTCGGCGTTGGTTGAGCAGCCAAAGTTGAGAAAGAACTGGTAGAATTTGCCCAATTTGCGTCCGGCCAGATAAAAATCGCTCGAATCGCTTGTTTTTTGCGCAGCGAGTTTTCCCATCCACAAGATGATTAAGATATAGAGAAAGACGATGGCGATATCCAGGATGTGAAGGCCCCAAATGTGCACGATCCTTCCTCTAGTTCTCTGTTTTTACAGTGGATTCAAAATAAAGTCAATAAAAGAACAGAGAAGTTGCATATCCCCCTTTTTTTCGTCATAATCCTTGAGTGAAAATTCAGCTTTGGTAACTGAAAAATAAAAAGAAACTTAATTGATCTAAGGAGAAAAAAAATGAAAGAAGAAAGGATATCTCTCCTCAGCCGCCGTCAATTTTTTAAAGGAGCTCTGTGTGGCTCGGCTTTTTTGTCCGGCGAATTTCTTGCTCTCAAATCCCGTCTGAATGCATCTCCGGCCATTCATTTAAGCCAGGAGCAGATTCCATCTATTTTTAAGCTGCCTCCTCTGCCTTATGCCGAGAACGGCCTTGAACCTTACATCTCAACCAAGACCATTGGCTTCCATTATGGCAAGCATCATCAAGCCTACATAGACAACATCAACAAGCTCGTCCAGAACACAGAATTTGCAAAGCTCTCTCTCGAAGATATGATTAAAGTGACAGCAGGTGATAGCAGCAAAGCCTCGGTCTTTAACAATGCCGCCCAGACATGGAATCACACCTTCTACTGGAAAAGCATGAAAGCCGGCGGAGGCGGCTCTCCTGGAAAAAAATTGGCGGATAAAATAGCTGCCTCATTCACCAGCTTCGATAACTTCAAGAAGGAATTCATAGAAGCTGCAGCGACTTTGTTTGGCAGCGGCTGGGTCTGGCTGGTTGTGGAAGGCGATTCGCTCAAAATCGCTAAGACAGCTAACGCCGATAATCCTCTGACCAAGGCCCAGATTCCTTTGCTCACAATAGATGTCTGGGAACATGCCTATTACCTTGATTATCAGAATCGACGCAAAGATTACATCGCTGCCTTTGTCGACCATCTAATAAACTGGGATTTTGCTCAAGAGAATTTTGCTAAAATCTAAAGTTTATCACTGAGTGGATTCAAATCCGCTTCTGCAAAACGATATTTTTCCCAAAATCAATTTTGATGCAGATTTTTTGATAGGCTTTATGAAACGGAGAAAAGGCCAATGCATTCAGAGAATGAACAGAAAGTCTACGAAATTCTAAAAAAGCTCGATATTTCTTATATCCGGCATGAGCATCCGCCCGTCTTCACAGTCGAAGAAGCCGAGCGCTACTGGCAGGGAATAAGAGGAGCCCATTGCAAGAATCTCTTTCTGCGCAACAAAAAGGGTAACCGCCACTACCTTGTTATTATCGAACACACGAAAAGAGCCGGGCTCAAGGAACTCGAAGGTCGACTCGGGGAAGACAGGCTGAGCTTTGCTTCTGAAGACAGGCTCAACCGCTATCTTGGCCTGAAAGCTGGTTCAGTTTCTCCTTTCGGTCTGATCAATGACAGCAAAAAAGAGGTTAGGGTTATAATTGACCAGGATTTAGGAAATTCAGATCGAATCAACTTTCATCCCAATGTCAACACCGCAACTGTGGAGATGGCTTACTCGGATTTTGAAAAATTTCTGTCCTGGGCTGGGAACAGCGTTCGATACCTTAAGCTCTAAAAAATTTCAACCATAAGTATCGCAAATTTCGTGACAGAATCCCCTTGCTTCAATTTCATGATTATCAGGCAATATAGGATGCTATCCTCTCTTTCCCTTGACAAGTTATCAGCAGAAATCTAACCTGAAATTGCTCGCAAGATAAATTTATTAAAAAGGCTTGCCATGAAAGTCTTACGAATAGGCATTGATAATTACGGTCTTCAGCCTTTGAATCTCTCTCCTCTCGAAATTTTAAAATGGGCTGAAAAAAATGGTGCCGAAGGAGTCTATTTTTCAGGATTGAGCTCTGAAGAAAGAAAAAAGGTCGATGCTGCCTATCTCAAAGACCTTGCCCAATACGCTTCCTCTCGCAACTTTTATCTTGAATGGGGCGGGGGAGAGCACATTCCTTTTGATACCAATACCTGGGAGAAGAAGGATATTTTTGAAGTCAACCGCAGAGCAGCCGAAGAAGCTGCAATTTTAGGGACAAGGGTGGTAAGGTCATGCTCCGGAGGCCTGATGCGCTGGAGGCCTGAGAGTCCTTCGACAGAGACTCTTCTCCATGAGACGGCAGGAAGCCTTCGTTCGCAGCGCAATATGCTTAAAGACCACAACGTCATCCTGGCAATCGAAACTCACTTTGAGTTTACAACCCATGAGCTTCTCAGGCTTTTCGAGCAATGCGATACAGAGCCCGGTGATTATCTCGGTATCTGTCTGGATACCATGAACCTCTTGACCATGCTCGAAGAACCTCTGCGGGCAACAGAAAGAATTCTTCCCTGGGTGGTCAGCACCCATATCAAGGATGGAGCGCTCCTTCTGACTCAGGAAGGGCTGGTCTCCTTCCCGGCAGAGATTGGAAAAGGCATTATCGACTTCAGGCAGATAGTTGAAAGATTATCATCTCTCCCATGGGAAGTTCATCTCTCAATCGAGGACCATGGCGGAAGCTTTTTTCTCCCCATCTTTGAAAGCCATTTTCTTTCCGAGTTTCCTGATTTAACCCTTGAGGAATTTGTCTCGCTTATCCGCCTGGCTCAACGTGTAAGAGAGCTTGCCCAAGGCGGCAAGTTATTTATTGAGGAGCGAGAGAGATGGCCTGAAGTCTGCGAATCAAGGTTGAAGCGAGATATCCAGGCTTTAAGAAAAATTATCCAGTTTTAGAAGGGGAGAAATTTTCACAGCTATCCCAGATTACCACTTTTTTTATTATTATTTTAGCGCAGGATAAATCCATGCCGCAGGGGGTCCTCAGGATCGATCAAGAATTCATGGCGGCCGGTGATATAAGCTGAGCCCTCGATTTCAGGGATGATAGCTTGGTAGGGGCCGAAAGTTGTGGCCTCATCGATGCGTCCGGTGAAGCTGCTGCCGATGATGCTTTCAACGATAATCGGCTGTTTAGGAGCCGCCTTGCCTCGAGCATGAAGGATGGCCAGCAGGCCGCTGACTCCAGTGCCTGTGGGAGAGCGGTCGACCTCTCCCTCGGCAAAAATGCAGACATTGCGGTAGGCGGCTTGAGAAAGCGAAGGAGCGATGAAGATTGTTCCATAAAGAAAGCTCAAATCCTTCTCGAAGGGATGAGTGATGGGCCTGTTTTCAATAATCGCCCGCTTCACCGACATTCCCTTTTCGATAAGAGAGCGGAACTCGTCTGAAGTGCACTTCAAACCGGCATCTTCAGCTTTGACATAGGCATAAAAGGCGCCCCCAAAAGCAAGGTCATACTTGATATTGCCCAAGCCCGGCACGTGAATTGTCTCATCCATAGCCAGGACGAAGCAAGGGACGTTTTGAAAATAGACGCTTCTCACTCTGCCAGAGGATACGCGGGCATGAGCTTTGACCAATCCTGCGGGCGTGTCTATTTTGATGATGGTTTCTGGCTCCCTTGCCCGCAGCCAGCCTGTTTGCACCGCAAGCGTTGTCAGGCCGATGATGCCGTGTCCGCACATAGTGCTGAACCCCTGGTTATGCATGAACAAGACGCCGGTGTCAGCTCCTGGTGTTGCGGGCGGCGTTATGATGCAGCCGTACATGTCAGCATGGCCGCGGGGCTCCCACATAAGGGCAGTTCGCAGATGGTCAAAGTTTTCCATGGCATATCGCCGCCGAGCAAGGATTGTTTCCCCTGGCAAATCGGGAAATCCATCGATGACCACTCGAAGCGGCTCTCCTTCTGTATGAACATCTATGGTCGAAATTTTTAGCCATTTGCGATCCGGTTTCAATTTTTTCAATTTCATCCCAGTCTCCTCCAAATAATTAAAAAAGAATTTCTTTGGATTGTCATTCTTTTAGAGGCAGAACAAAATTTTATCTCATTGCCAATTTTGTAATAGATGACTTCTGATTCGGATTGCTTTTTTTAGGAATGAGTTCTGCCTTATAAAATTGAAAATACCGAAAGATTTATTTACTTGTTTATAATTTTATAAAGCTGGGCAGCGAGCGCTGAATCCAGAGTTTTCAGCTTATTATATTCTTCGTTGGCGCTGAGGCGGTCTTTGACGGCATAGTAGGCAATACCCAGATTATAGTGAGCCTGGGCCCAGTTGGGTTTGAGCTCACAAGCCCGCTCCAGAGGCTTAATCGCTTCTTCATACTTTTTCAAGTGGAGATAGCTTGCTCCAAGGTTGTAATGGGCCTCGGCTTGATCAGGCATGAGCTGGATGAACTTGTTAAAGGCATCTGCTGCCTCAGCAAATTTCTCTTGACTGTAATAAACCAGCCCGATGTTGTAGTAGGCCTTTTCGAAATTGGGTTTGAGGGCTAATGCCTTTTGGAAAGATTCGAGCGCATTCTGATAATCTCTCTTCTTCAGGTAGATTATGCCAAGATTGAAGAGGTTTTCATGATTGTCGGGCGCTTGGCTGATTAATATTTTGCAGGTTTCAATGGCATTCGCATAGTCGGCAGCTTTATCGTAGAGCAAAAAGAGACGACCGTAATAGGTCTTGGCATCGTCCGGGTTCAGCCCGATGAGCTTCTTGTAAATCATGGCAGCTTGGCTGAACTCGTTGGACATGTCATAGGCATAAGCCAAATTGTAGTTAGCCTTGAGGTCAGAGGGGTTACTCTTAATCACTTCCTGGAAAGCGGCAATGGCCTTATCATACTGGCCGAGCTTATTGTAGACAGAGCCCAGCTGGCTATAGCCTGTCCAGGCCGGGCCCGGGTTTATTTTTATAAAATTTAGATAGGCATCGGCAGCTTTGTCCAGTATTCCCAGTGCTTCATAGACGAGGCCAAGGTTGTAGAAGGCATCAGGAAAATCGGGATTTAGCTGGGTGCACTGGACTAAAGGAGCTGCGGCTTTTTGGGGCTGATTAAGCTTGATATAAGCCATGGCCAGGCCAAAGCTATCTCTGTAGTTTGAGGGGTCGATGCTGATGGTTTTTTCATAGGCTTCAACCGCTTTATCGAACTGGCCGAGCTTGCTGTGTAAATAGCCCAATTGGGAATGGGCATCAAGCTGGTTAGGATTTTTTCTTAGGGACTCTTCAAGAAGGTTCAAGGCGTTGCCGTAATTTTCCATTATGGAATAGACAACACCCTTTAAATATAATCCTTCGCCGCTACTAAAATAGTCCTCATCGGCAAGGTTTTGGAGCGAAGTGACTTCTCCTTCCTTAATCAGGGGAAGAGCATAATTGGCGGGGAGAATGATGAAATGGCTTCCTGTCAGGCAGGAGGCAAAGCCAATCACCTGGGCTTGGTCGTTGAAGAGAGGGGAGCCGCTCATCTCCGGAGGAAGGGAGAGGTTGATTTGAGCAGCTATTTTTGTCCCTGAAATGTTTTTGACGCCTGTTATGCTGGTTTCCGAGATGGTTTCATCATCGACGACAACAAGAGCTTTATCTCCGAGCTTGAGCTCGGCGGATGACGACAGACTGGCTGCAGGGTTGCCCTTGCTCTTGATTTTAAGCAAGGCGAAATCCAGGTTCTTATCGAAACTCACCACTCCTTCCACATCGACCATTTTTCCTTTTGCTTTTTTTTCTGGACCTGCACCTACTTTTTCGCTCGCAGGTCGGAGACCAATCATTTCTGAATAATCAACTTTTTTCTGTATTTTTCCTGCAGCAAGACGAACCTTGGCAGAGTTGGCCTGGCTGATGAGATGATAGTTGGTCAAAACCAGGCCCTCAGGCGAGACGATGACGCCTTTGCCCTGGCAGATTTCTTTGTTTTTGGCATCATAGGCGATTATGGTGACTACGGCTTGGTTGCAGCCTCTGAGGATTTCAGCCAGCTCTTGCTGCTGGCCAGAGCCAGGAGAGCCAAGATAAGTTATAAAGAAAAAAAATAATAGAGACACTCTTAATGTCTTCCCCATATCTGCCTCCTTGTCGGTAAATTTATACGTCGGAGATAAAAATGTCAAATTCCAAAATTCTTTATTATTTGTTGCCATAACCGAGATAGAGATTTTGGGAAATAATCGCAGCAAACGGAGAATGGCGTAAAAATCCGATGGGGAGCGAGGCTATTTCCCAAAAAATCATCCAATTTTTCTATTTCTTTTTGCCCGAAAATTTGGTTACTATATCCGTGATGATTTCTCGACACGAGCCATTCTCATTCAAGTCCAAAACTGATCTCCTTAAGAAGGCTGAGGAATTGGGGTTTGAGCTTCCTTTCAGGGATTCAGCAGCCCCTTTGTTTGAAAGCGTCTCGGTCGGCTGGAAAAAGATTCCTAATCGGATTTCGGTTCAGCCCATGGAGGGTTTCGATGCCGAGCCGGACGGCTCTCCTGGAGAGCTCACTTTACGACGTTACAAGCGCTATGTTGAAGGTGGAAGCGGGCTCATCTGGTTTGAAGCAACGAGTGTTGTCGCCCAAGGCCGTTCCAATCCTCATCAGTTGCTGCTCGAATCTCGAACTCTGGATGGATTCAAGCGCCTTGTCGAGCAGACGCGGCGCTCGGCTTACAAGATGTTTGGAATCTCACACGAAGTTTTTTTCGTGCTCCAACTATCCCATTCCGGCCGGTACAGCAAGCCTTTAGGGAAGCCCGAGCCTTTGGTCGCAGTTCACAACCCCATTCTTGGAAGTAAGGAAAATAAAGAGCAAATCCTGAGCGATGTGGAGCTTGAGCGGTTGCAGGATAGATTTGTTATAGCAGGCCGGCTGGCCCAAGAGGCGGGCTTCGATGCTGTGGATATCAAAGCCTGCCACGGCTATCTTGTCAATGAGCTTCTGTCAGCACGCACAAGAAAAAACAGCCGCTTTGGCGGGAATTTTGAGAACAGAACCCGATTTTTGAGGCAGGTTGTTCAGAGCATCAAAGAAGAGGCTTCAGAGATATATGCGGCTGTCCGCTTGAGTGCCTTTGACGGGCTGCCCTATCCCTTTGGCTTTGGAACAAAAGAAGGCGAGCCGCCTCAAATTGACCTCAGCGAGCCCAAAGAATTGATCCGCCGCCTGATTCAGGTTGGCTGTTCGATTTTCAACATCACTGTCGGCAATCCTTGTCATAATCCTCATCTCGGACGTCCTTTTGACCGAGTGCTTCCAGGAGCTTCATTGCCTGAAGAACACCCTCTGGAAGGAGTTTCCAGGCTTTTAAGAATCACGGCAGAGCTTCAGAAGACATTTCCTAAGATTGCTTTTGTCGGAACTGGTTATTCCTGGCTCCGCCATCTTTTTCCTTACGTCGCGGCCGCAGTTATCGAGCGCCGAGGGGCAACGCTCATCGGGCTCGGAAGAAGCTCCTTGGCTTACCCTGATGCGCCGAAAGACTTGATGGCCAAAGGTGCGATGAATCCCAGCAAGGTCTGTATCACCTGCTCAAGGTGCACGGAATTGATGCGGGCCGGACATCCGAGCGGCTGTGCGGTCAGGGACAAGGAAATTTACGGAAAGGAATATAAAAAATATTTTGGTGATATCGAAAACAACAAAAAACAAGCTTGAAGAGCGGCAAGCGGAGGAAAAATGAAGAAGAACCTGATCGAAGTGGAAGGAAAAAAAATTCCAGTCTATTCTTTCAATACACTTATCATCGGCAGCGGCGCAGCCGGATTGAACGCTGCTCGGCATCTTTTTAAATGGGGGCAAAAAGATATTGCTATCGCCACAGACCGATGGGGAGCAGGAACTTCCAACAACGCCGGCTCTGATAAGCAGACCTATTACAAGCTCTCACTTTCAGGAGATTTGCCCGATTCTAGCCATGAAATGGCCAAAGACCTTTGGAGCGGAGGCTGCATGCACGGCGATATTGCGCTCTGCGAAGCCCAGAATTCAGTCCAGGCTTTTTTCAATCTTGTTAACCTTGGTGTTCCTTTTCCCCATGATAAATACGGCGCTTTTATCGGGTATAAGACCGACCATGATCCCAAGGGAAGGGCGACCTCTGCCGGGCCGCTCACCTCGCGCTTGATGTTCGAATGCCTGGCCAGGGAAGTGAAGAAAAGCGGGATAAGAATCTTCGACAGGCACGAAGTCATAGCTTTGCTGATAGACGCGAGGGGCGAGGAAAAGCATGTCGTCGGGGCGATTGCCCTTGATAGAGATAATCTTAATTCTCGAAATCTTGGCTTTGTAGTTTTTAATGCGGTGAATGTCGTCCTGGCTACAGGCGGGCCTGGAGGAATGTACAAGGCTTCAGTCTATCCTGAGAGTCAGCTCGGCTCGCACGGCCTTGCCTTCGAGGCCGGCGCCATCGCCAACAATCTCACCGAATCCCAGTATGGCCTTGCTTCAATCAAGTTCAGATGGAATCTCTCAGGAACCTATCAGCAGGTCATTCCCCGCTATGTTTCAACTGACAAAGATGGGAAGGATGAGAGAGAATTCCTTAACGAATACTTTCCTGATATGGGAAGGCTGGCGACAGCGATTTTTCTTAAGGGCTACGAGTGGCCTTTCGACCCCAGGAAAGTCGCAAATCATGGGTCGTCTTTGATAGACATTCTTGTCTATCAAGAGACTGTCAGAAAAGGGAGAAGGGTCTTTCTTGACTATACCAAAAATCCAGGCGGAAAACTCGGAGATTTTTCCTTCGACCTTCTGGCTGAGGAAGCATATATCTACCTCAAGAAATCAGGCGCTTTGTTCGCAACGCCCATCGAGAGGTTAAGGAAAATGAACAAGCCCGCGATTGACCTTTACCAAAGCCATGGCATCGACTTGAGCCGGGAATATCTGGAGATAGCTGTTTGTGCCCAGCACAACAACGGCGGTTTCAAAGGCAATATCTGGTGGGAATCAAGTATCAAGCATCTTTTTCCAGTAGGGGAAGTGAATGGCAGCCATGGAGTCTACAGGCCAGGAGGGTCAGCTTTGAATTCCGGCCAGGTCGGAAGCATGCGGGCAGCGATGTATATTTCAAGGAGGTGCGATTCAAAACCGCATGACATGAAGCATTTTATGGGCTCTGCCGAAGCGCAGATAAAAAAGAAATTTGAGCTTGCTCAGAAGCTGGTTGATCGCAGACTCAAGAACAAGAGTTTTATTCGATCCACGAGGAAAGAGATTCAGGAGAGGATGTCCAATTTCGGTGCTCATGTCCGTGACCCGAGGCAGATTAAAAAGGCCGTTGTTGAAGCCTGGAATCTGTTCTCCAGGTTGAAAAGCGATATGAGGATTCCTTCGGCTAAAGAGCTCCCCCAGGCATTCAAAAACCTTGACCTTTGCCTGACTCATGCCCTTTATCTTGAAGCGATTGGAGAATACCTGGAAAAGGGCGGCCAGAGCCGAGGTTCTTATCTTGTCTTAAACCCAGAAGGAGAGAAACATTGCCTTGAACTTGGAGATGAATGGAGATTTCGCTTGAACGAGAAGGATTCATTCGTCAACAAGAAAACACTCGAAATCTTTCTTGATGAGGAAGGGAAGGTTCAGAAGCAGTGGGTAGAGGTCAGGCCGATTCCCCGGGAAGAGACGTGGTTTGAGAATGTCTGGAATGATTATCTCAAGGATGATATCATCAGGTAACTGGAGAGGAGTGAGAGGCATGAAGAATAATCCTGTTGCTCTTGTCACTGGGGCAGGGCGAGGCATCGGCCGGGGGATAGCGATTGAGCTGGCAAGGAATGGGTTTGATATTGTCGGGAATGATGTCATCTATGAGTCTGAAAACAGAAAATCCGGGCTTTTTGAAGTCAAAGAAAGAGTCGAGGAGCTCAAGGCTTCATTCTTGTTTGTTCAGGGCGATATTTCATCTCTTGATGACCATCAAAAAATTCTGAAAAAGGCCATTGAAAAATTTGGAAGGATTGATGTCCTGGCGAACAATGCCGGGATTGCGCCGGAGAAAAGATTGGATATTCTTGAAACATTGCCTGAAAGCTATGACCGAGTCATGTCTGTCAACGCCAGAGGAACATTTTTCCTGACTCAACTCGTTGCCAGGCAGATGATTGAGCAGGTCAAGAAAAATCCGGCCATGAAGCCCTGCATTATCTTTATTTCTAGCATTTCCGCTTATGTCTCTTCGCCTTCCAGAGCAGAATACTGTATTTCCAAGGCAGCTTTAAGCCAGGCGGCAAGAGTTTTTGCCGACAGGCTGTCCGAGCATGGAATCAATGTCTATGAGGTCCGGCCGGGGATAATCAAAACGGACATGACAGCTCCAGTCAAGGAGAAATATGACAGGCTCATCGCTGAAGGACTCGTCCCTCAGAAGCGCTGGGGATTTCCTGAGGATGTCGCCAAGGCAGTGGTTGCACTGGCCAAAGGATATTTTGGCTACTCCACTGGCCTCATTGTTGAAGTGAGCGGCGGGATGAACATCCGGCACCTTTAAAATGGAGGGTTTGAGATGAAAAAATCGGAGAGAATCTTCGAAGAAATGAAAAAGAGTCAGCTCATTGCTCTGCTGACGCCGAAAAATAAAGAGGAGTGTCTTGCTGCCTATGAGTTTTTCGGCCAGTATGGAATCATCCTTGAGATTGCCTTCCGCTCGGATTATGCCTTTGAAGGAATCAAAGCCATCCTGGATAAATACCCTGAAGCTTTGGTCCTTGCTGGAACAGTGATGACCCGCGACCAGGCAGAGCAGGCCATCAGAGCCGGCGCAGCCGGCGTTGTTTCTGCTGATTACATTCCGGCAGTGGTTGATGCTTGCATAAAGAAGGATGTCATGTGCGTTCCTGGAGGCCTTTCTGATGCGGGCAAGCAGCTTGTTCAGAAAGCCGAAGGCTATGGCTTGACACTGGATGAATTAAGGAAAAAATATCCCTATCAATGGGTTTATAAGCTTTTTCCCGCCTTTTCAGGGAAGCTTTCCAATGTGGACCTGAGCCAATCCTGGCAGGGACCATTCAAGGATTTGACGGTCATCTACACCGGCGGTATCAATCTCGAGAACCTCGAAGAAGCGCTGAGCAAAGACCCGAAAGGGATTTTCTGCGCTTCGGCGTTGACAAAGAACCTTGGCGAGCCAGAAAAAATGAAAGAGGAGGCTGGAAAATGGAAAGCCAAGCTAAAGAGGAAACCAGCCCCGCCAGCCAAGCCTTCATCTGCAAAATCCGCAAAAGATTTTCCTGCAGCCAGAGTCGTCACTTTCGGAGAGTTGATGATTCGTTTATCGCCGCCTCCAGGAGTTCGCCTCGAGCTCGCCAGAAATTTTGAGCTGAACTTTGGAGGTGCTGAGGCCAATGTCGCTTGCGGCCTGGCCCGGTTTGGGGTTGATGCTTCTTTCATCACCATGCTTCCTGATAATGAGCTCGGCGATAATGCCTTGAACACGCTGAGGATGTTCGGGGTTGACACCCGGCATATCCTTCGCAGGGGAAAAAGGATGGGAATTTATTATCTCGAGCACGGCTCTGGCCCGAGGCCATCAAAGGCCGTTTATGACCGAGTTCATTCCGCCTTTTCTGAGATAAAGCCAGGCGACCTGGACTGGGAAAAAGTTCTGGACAAATCACGCTGGTTTCACTGGACGGGGATAACTCCTGCCCTGGGTGATTCGGTCTGCGCCTGCTTGAGGGAAGGGCTGGAGCTTGCCAGGAAAAAGGGGATAACAGTCAGCGTTGATTTGAACTATCGGAAAAACCTCTGGAAAGAGGAAAAAGCAAGAGAAGTGATGACCGCACTTATGACCTTTGTCGATATTCTCATCGGCAATGAAGAAGACCCAACCAGAGTTTTTGGAATAGGAGTCAAAGGAACGGATGTCAGCTCAGGAAAGCTGAATATCGAAGGGTATAAAGAATTGACCGAGGCACTTGTTAAACGATTTGGCTTTAAGAAAGTCGCTGTTACCCTCCGCGAGAGCATCTCTGCTTCCGAGAATTTCTGGTCGGCCTGTCTCTTTGATGGAAAGAATTTTTTCCGAAGCCCAAGGCATCATGTCTGGATTATCGACCGGGTTGGAACAGGAGATGCTTTTGCCGCCGGCCTAATCTACGGTATTCTAAAAGGGAAAAATGACCAGGAAGCGTTGAATTTCGGAGTCGCCTCGGCCTGTCTCAAGCACACCATCCAGGGCGATTTCAGCCTGGCGAGCGTTCAGGAAGTGGAAAATTTTGCAGCCGGACAGACCACAGGCCGGGTTCAACGCTGAAAAAATAGAGGAAAAACTTCCAAGAAATTATTGAGATGAAAGTTGACGTTATGAGATTTATTGACCGCAGGCTTGGCGTGCCTGTCTGCTTTTTTCTTTCCTGGGCTCATGGACTTGTAAAAATAGTCCGGAAGCCTGAACCCGTAAAAAGTCCGAGGAAAATTCTATTCATGGAATTGTCTGAGATGGGAAGCATGGTACTGGCCTGCTCTCTCTTTAAAAAGACCAAAGAGCTTTTTCCTGAAGCAGAGCTTTATTTTCTGACTTTTAAAGAGAACCGTTATGCTGTGGACATTTTGGACATCTTTGCAGAAGATAAAGTGATAACAGTCAGCAGCAAGAATTTTATTAAATTTTTTCTGACAGCAATCGCTGCGCTATGGAAGCTGAGAAGGGAAAAGATAAGCGTCGCCGTGGACATGGAGTTATTTGCCAGGTTCACGGCGATTCTGAGCTATCTCATCGGCGCCAAAAACAGGGTGGGCTACTACAGGTATCATAATGAAGGCTTATACCGAGGAAATTTTCTAACGCACAGAGTGGCCTTCAACCCTCACCTTCATATTGCTTATAACCTTCTTAACTTGATTTATGCTTTGAAATCTCCCCAGGGTGAATTGCCGCTGACCAAAAAGCCTATCGCGGGAGAGATTCTTGAAATTCCGAAATTAAAAATATCAAAGGAAGAAAAGACGCAAGTCCTGTCAAAATTAAAAGACGAGAATAAGGATATAGCCGCTGCAGAAAAAATTATCCTGCTCAATCCTAATGCGAGCGACTTGGTTCCAGTCAGGCGTTGGCCTTCTGAGAATTATGTCGAGCTGGCAGAGCTTATTCTCCAGCATGAGGGGGTTTATGTTGTTATCACCGGAACAGAATCGGAGAGAGAGTATGCTGAGAGAATCCGTAAAGCTGTGGGCTCGGAAAGGTGTCTGAATTTTTCCGGAAGGACATCTTTTCCAGAGTTGATAGCCCTATACAGCTTGTCCAGCGCTCTGGTCACCAACGACAGCGGCCCTGTCCATTTTTCAAGCATGACCGATATCAAGACCTTTGCTCTTTTTGGCCCTGAGACTCCAAATCTCTACGGTCCGCTGGCAAAAAGCTGCCATGTTTTTTATGCCAATTATTCCTGCAGCCCTTGCATCTCAGCCTTCAATCATCGCCAGTCGCCCTGCAATGACAATAAATGTTTGAAGGCAATCTCGGCCAGGGAAGTTTATCAGGAAGTGAAAAAACAAATATTTGAATAACCCTGGAACTCATGGTTCGGGAAATTTACAGATGAAAATGAATATTATGGATCAGGCGGGGTGTCTCGAAAACATGCAGGCCTGCTATTGCCAGCCGGAGCTATTCAAACGGTTTTATCAACACCCAACCTGATCCTAGTCATATCACGGATTTTCGGATGCTTTCTTTTTAATCAGGAGTAGCTGGTGCAAAAAAGAAAAACTTTTCTTCTCATCCTGCTTATTTCCCTCATTTTCTTCTTGCTTTTTGTCTTCAAAGTCAGAGAAGACATGAAGGATTTTGAAGTCAATTACAAAGCAGGAGAGAGGTTCGCAGTAGGGGAGACGCTCTATCAGGTCCAGGATGGCCACTACATGTTCAAATATCCTCCCTTTTCTGCCTTCCTGTACCTCCCCCTATCCTTTCTGCCCCTCGATTTAGCCAAGTTCATCTGGTACTCGATCGTTATATTCTCTTCATTTTCTCTTTTTTATCTTTCAAACAAGATTCTTCGCCCAGAAGGAAAATCCGTTTACCTTTTCATCTTCACTCCTTTGGTTTTGGCCAAGTTTGTCCTGAGGGAGATTCAACTGGGACAAATCAATGCTGTTGTGACTGCAGTCCTTCTTCTCATGATTCTATTCTTGACGAATGGCTTCCAGCAGCAAGTCGCGGCTCCCCCTTCAAATTTGACTGCCAAAGGAAAGAATAATTCGAAGAAGGAAATATGTGCTGGAGTCTTTTGCGGATTGGCAACCGCCTTGAAGCCTTATGCTTTAATTTTTTTTCCTTATTTTTTAGTGAAGAAAAAATTTATGCCTATCTTAAGCGGGCTTGGCTTTTTAATCTTGACTCTCCTTATCCCTTCTTTTTTCTATGGCTTTCGAGGAAATCTAATCTTGCTCAAAGAATGGATATCAACCCTTTCTCGCTCGACACCCATTTATTTTACTTCTCAGGATAACATTTCCATCATCGCGCTTTTTGCCAAATGGACTCAGAATCAAACTCTCTCTCTCATTCTTGCTGGGACAGCCGCAGCCATTCTTGCCGCCTTGGTCTTGGTTCTTGTCTTAAAAGGCAGAGGAATGGCCCGGGCCTCAATCCTGGAATGTTCGATTCTCCTCGTTTTAATACCTCTGATATCTCCACTGGGATGGGATTACACCCTTGTGATCTCGGCCTTAGGAGTAATGCTTGTCATCCAAAACTTCTTCAGTTATTCAAAATTTTGGAGGATTTTTCTTGCTTTTAATTTCTCTGTCATTGCTTTTTCCTTATATGACCTCATGGGAAGGAAGCTCTATTCTGAGTTCATGTCTTGGTCTGTCATCACCGTAAATTTTCTCATTCTTATCGGATATCTTGGCTATCTGCGTTTCAAAAAAATTTGTTAAGATAGGCTTTTTCTGCGCGACATATGTCTCATTTTTATGACAACAGAGGTAACTTTCTTCCCGGTCTTTTAGTTTTTTTAATTGGCACGAAATTTGCTTTGGCATATTTAACCATGGAGGCGCTTTTAATTGTATGATATAAAAAGCTCAAGCCAGGCGATTCAAGTCACGATTTATTCGAGTGATTCATGGCTCAGTATGAGCGTTAGTTTTGTCTTTTTTGCGCAGATAAGAGCTGGATAGGAAGGAACCAGACACTTGTGTTTAATTCAATTTGTTTTATAATAATTTTTACAGAAGTTCTAATTTTATTTAAGGAGAAAAAGCGATGAATCTTTCAATACGAGTGAGATTCTTTTTTATTTTTTTGCTTCTTATCTCAATTCTCTCTGTCTCTTCCTTGAACGCCCAGTATTTCGGACGGAACAAGGTTGAGTATAAGAGTTTCAAGTTCAGGGTGATGAAGACTGAGCACTTTGATGTTTACTTTTATCCTGAAAACCAGGAGGCAGCCAAGATTGGAGCTCGAATGGCAGAGCGCTGGTATGCGCGCCTTTCTCGAATCTTCAATCACCAGTTGAGGGGCCGTCAGCCTCTTATCCTCTATGCCAGCTCTCCTGATTTTCAGCAGACAACGGCCATTCCTGATCTTATTGGCGAGGGAACGGGCGGGGTGACCGAGATAACCAAGCGCAGGATTATCCTCCCTCTCGGTTCTTCCTTGGCTGATTCCGACCATGTCATCGGGCACGAGCTTGTCCACGCCTTCCAATTTGACATCACCTCTCAGGGGGCCCCGAGATATGCCAGCGAGGCTCCCGCAGCTCTTCGGCTTCCGCTGTGGTTCATCGAGGGTCAGGCAGAGTATCTCTCGATCGGGCCGGTCGATGCTAACACATCCATGTGGATGCGTGATATCACCCGCAGGGACAAAATTCCGGCAATCAGAAAACTCGAAAATCCAGAATATTTTCCTTATCGCTATGGTCAAGCCGTCTGGGCATATATCACCGGAAGGTGGGGCGATGCCGCAGTGGCAAAAATCATGAAGGCAGTCAGCAGGACAGGCGATTATAGGACGGCTTTTAAAAGGATTTTAGGAGTTTCTGAGGAGGCTCTTTCCAAAGACTGGCAGAAGGCACTCAAAGAGGCCTACACGCCTCTTTCCTCGATGACTCAACTCTATGGCGAATATAGCCGGCCGTTGGTCGTAGGGTCGTTAATGAACAGATATAATATCTCACCCTCTCTTAGTCCAAACGGCAAGGAGATTGTCTACTTTTCGACCCGGGACCTTTTTTCAATCGACCTGTATCTGGCAGATGCTCAAACAGGCAGCATCAAGCGGAAACTTACGAATACTGCCCTTAATCCTCATTTTGAAAGCCTGCAATTCATTAAATCCTCTGGAAACTGGAGTGCTAATGGAAAGCAATTTGTCTTCGGAGCGATAAACCAGGGAAAGCCAATTCTCACCATGATGAATATGGAGAAAGGAGATATAGAGAAGGAGGTTTCTTTTCCACAACTGGGTGAGATTTTAAGCCCAAGTTGGTCTCCGGATGGCCGCTTTGTTGCCTTCTCAGCTTTGGTCGGCGGCCTGACAGATATCTTCATCTATGACCTTCAAACTGGCAATCTGAAAAGGATGACTAACGACTCATTTGGCGACCTCTATCCTTCTTGGGCACCTGACGGACATTCCATAGCCTTTTCGACTGAGAGATTCTCCACAGACCTTTCCCTGTTGAACATAGGAACTCTGGACCTGGCTTTGATGAACCCCGAGACAGGGGAAATTCAGAAAGTTCCTGCTTTTGCCGGGGCAAAGAATATAAATCCCCAATGGTCTGCGGATTCAAAAAGCCTCTATTTCTTGTCTGACCAGAACGGAATATCCAATATCTATAGAATTGACTTGGAGAACCAGAAAATCTACGAAGTGACAAATATTTACACCGGAGTGAGCGGCATAACCGAATCAAGCCCGGCTATCTCTTTTTCTCAAGAAAACGGCCAACTTGCCTATTCCCTCTATGATGAAGACAAATTTGGTATCTATACCATAGATTCTGCCCAGGCTGTAGCCGGGAAAGAATTGATATCGAAGTTAGGAGAAGTCAACCCCTCAATCCTTCCTCCGCGAAAAAAGCAAGAAGGAGAAGTTCTCGGTCTTTTAAAAAATCCATTGTTCGGACTTCCCAAGGAAACTGAGTTTCGAGTCAACGATTATAAACCGACTTTGAAGCTGGATAATATCAGCCAGCCTCAGGTGGCTATTGGTGCTGATCGCTTCGGCTCTTATGGAGGCGGAGGAATCGCCTTATCGTTCAGTGATATGCTTGGTTACCACAATTTGGTGGGAGTGACCGATATCTACAGCCGACTCATCGATTCCATAGCTATGGTCGGCTACCAGAACAGCCAGCACCGATTGAACTGGGGAGGTGTGGCTATGCGCATTCCATATGTTTATGGTTCTATTTCTGAGGGCCCCGGGGAGGCTTATGGTCTGCCTTATTATCCTTACGTACAACAAGAACTAATCTATCGCCAGATAGATTATCAATTGTCCGGGTTTGCGTTCTATCCCTTCAGTCAGCTGCAACGCTTCGAGGTCTCGGCTGGCTTCAGGCTAATCGATTTTAACGCGGTCACATACACTTATGGTTACGATTATGCGTGGAATCTAGTCTCTTACGATAAACAAAGCCTCGATGCACCGCCAAGCCTTAAATTCGCAACAGCTTCTGCGGCCCTGGTTTATGACAGTTCCTTTTTCGGAGCGACCAGCCCCCTCATCGGGCAGAGCTATCGTTTTGAAGCTGCACCCTATGTTGGCTCGATTAATTTCTATACCATCCTCGCCGACTATCGCCGTTATTTTATGCCCATAAAGCCATTCACTCTGGCCTTTCGCCTTTTGCATTATGGCCGCTATGGAAAGGGCGGTGAAGACGACCGTCTTTACCCGCTTTTTTTGGGCTACGACTACTTTGTCCGCGGCTACGATTATAACTCTTTTGGCTACGATGAGAATTTTGACTTTGGCCGGCTCTGGGGAAGCAAAATGATGGTGGCCAACGCCGAGCTGCGCTTTCCTCTGTTCAATGTTCTCGGCATAGGAAGAGGGTTTTACGGCATCCTTCCTATAGAATTTTTCCTCTTCTATGATGCAGGTGTTGCGTGGTGGAATGACGATGTGCTTTCTGACCCAATATTTGGTGTTCTTGAAGCAAACCGCAAAGCCTCGTTTCTGGGCGGCGGACGAAAACCGGTGACAAGCGCAGGGATTGGCCTGCGGATGAATGTTTTTGGCTATCTCGTTCTTGGAGTCAACTACGTCAAGCCCTTCGACAGGCCCAATAAAAACTGGCGCTTTCAGATTTCTTTTATTCCTGGATTCTAAATTTGGGATTTTCTAGATCAGGCCAGGTGTTTCGAAAACACGTAAAGTGAATTCTTAAAATTTAAAGACATAGAGGGCGCGAAGAGCGTGATTTTCTCCGCTGGCACTTTGCTCTTGAAGTGTTCCGTTTCTAAAATAATAATCATACTCAAGCCTTATCTGTGCGGTGTTTGACAAATCATAATTGATGTTGAACGAAGAGATGAGAAGATATTCATTAGCTGCGGTGGACATGGAATGAACCCAGTATTTGGACAGGCCGGTTTGAATACTGCCCAGCCCTTCCTTTCCGAGCTCCAGATTGAGTTTTCCCAGTATTCCTGTCCCGAGGAAATAGGGCCCGTCCTTCCTCTTGCCGAGATGATATTCTTCCAAGTCAATCGAGGGGCTGCTGCCTCCAAATATGAATGAAAGGACGCCGGAGCTGTTGAAAAACAGGCTTGAATCAGAATTAAAGGAAGTGACCAGGCCGGGACCAATTCCAAGAGCAGACATCTTGTCCGCAAGATGAGTGTTGATGTAATCAAAAACTCCGAATAGACCGGCCAGATTGTTTTTTATTTTTTTCCCAGCAAGCACTCCGGTTGTATAGAGTTCTTTATCATGAAAACCGTTATCACGAAGGCCAAACCTGCAGTTGAGGGAGAACCAGTCATAAGGATTTATGGCAGAAAGATTGCTTCTTAGATAATCCCTGTATTCCATATTTGCAGCGACGACAAAGCTCGTTTCTTTTGCCGACGAACCGTAGGCTCCTAAAGGAAAATTAAGCACATAATTGTGCCTCTCCTGGGGATTCCTCAGTTTATAGGCGCTGCCAGTGAAAAGTTTAAGGCCATAAACCGGGTCAACAAGAAAGCATAAAGATTCTCGGAGTGCTCTTTCCAGACCTGCTGAGCTTTCGTCGGCAATGAGCCCGGCCATTCTGTACAGGGCTTCACCCAAAGTTATCCCCCCAAACGTGGTCATAATCATATCATTTGTCGAGGGGCGAATCGATTCCAGAGCGACCTCCCAGATGTAGCTCCCCAGGGCTGTATAAAGCGTGGATTCAAAGAAGCCAAACCCGTTTGTCCTGGCCAAAGTGTGAAACATGGCTCCATGATAAGGATGTCCCAGCTGGTTGGTGACAAAAGTGTCATAATCCCATTCGAAACTTTTGCTGAAGTTATCGAGGATAGTTCCCAGGGTGATTTTTGCCCAGCTCTCGTTGACGACAAACCTGTCGAAAGCCCATAAGCCAAAATTTAACTCTAAAATCTCGAGAGCTGTTTTTGTATAATACTTTCTGTTGTCCTGCCTTAAAATTAGAGGAGGGTATTTCTTAAGAGCAGATGCCTGGTCTTTTTTAGCAGTTAAGTTGAATTGGGCAATGGCATCATTTATTCTTTGAGCCATATGATCTGGATAAAAATTGGTGCCATCGGGCTCTGCAGCGCCTTCCAAAAATTTTTCCTCTTGGGCAAAAGCCAATGAAAGAGAATAGGACTTATAAGTAAATGATAACTTTGGGGTCTGGGATTGAGGGCCAGAATCGTTATTCTTTGTTTTCCTTGCAGCTAAGGTTGGAGAATTAAAAGCAGATAAAACAAATAGCGCAGCTACAGCGACGATGACTCTTTTTTTCATTTTTATTACCCTACTGTGCTAATAATTATAATACAAGAAACCAATCGTTTGCAAACCAAAAAAAGAAAAAGGGGACAGTCCCACTGCTGTCCGGATGTTGAATTTCGAAATCCTTCTAACTCCAATTAATACAGTCATTTACGGCAGATTTTTCCTGTAATCGATTTGGACAGGATTTTATGTTATGGTCACTCTTTTCTCTATTGAGGAAAGGAGTGGTCATGGATACAGGAAGAACCATCTTCTCCCAAATTATGGATTATCTGCCTCTACATGAATTTCGAAAATGCGTTAAGCGCTATCGTGGTAATTATAAAGTACAAAGTTTTTCCTGTCTAGATCAATTCCTCTGCATGGCTTTTGCTCAACTCACTTACAGAGAGAGTCTTCGAGACATAGAAGCCTGTCTGCACTCGATGCAGGATAGACTCTATCATATGGGGATTCGTGGGAATGTATCTCGGAGCACTTTAGCTGACGCCAATGAGAATCGTGACTGGCGCATCTATGTGGATTTTGCCCAAGTGCTAATCGATCAGGCCAGGAAGTTATATGCGGATGATGATTTTGGTGTTGAGCTAGACGAGACGGTCTATGCACTCGATTCAACAACGATTGATCTGTGTCTTTCGCTTTTTCCATGGGCCAGATTCCAGAAAAGTAAATCTGCTATTAAGTTACACACAGCATTAGATTTACGTGGTTCTATCCCCATATTCATCAAGATCACAGATGCCAGAGTGTATGATTTATGCATCCTCGATGAGCTCATTCCAGAGCCTGGTTCTTTCTACATCATGGATCGAGGGTTTCTGGATTTTTCAAGACTCTATGACCTTGAGCAGTTCAAAGCTTATTTTGTTATCCGCTCTAAATCGAATATTAGGTTCCGTAGGCTCTACTCTCGTTCAGTCGATAAGTGGAAAGGCCTGATATGCGACCAGATAATCGTTCTCACTGGGCTCTACACACCTGAGTATTATCCAGACAAACTCCGTCGCATCCGTTTCACCGATCCAGAAAGCAATAAGAAGTTGACCTTTTTAACCAATAATTTTATTCTTCCACCATATACGATTGCCCAACTCTATAAATGCCGATGGCAGATAGAATTGTTTTTCAAATGGGTCAAGCAACATCTGCGGATAAAGTTTTTTTATGGCAGATCTGTGAATGCGGTTAAGACTCAGATATGGATAGCAATCTCAGTTTATGTGTTAGTAGCGATAATTAAAAAGCGGTTGAATTTAGAGATGAATCTCTACACTTTTTTGCAAATTTTGAGTGTGACGGCTTTTGAGAAAATGTCGATTTTACAAGTACTTAGAGAGTTCTGCGACACACATTTAACGGATGACTCCTGTAAGCAGTTGGAATTATTCAAGTTATAACCGGACACTAGTGGGACAGTCCCCTTTTTTTAATTTTTTTATTCGATACAGAAGTTTTGGGAAATAGCCATAGCGACCATTGAGGATTTAGCCATCGGAGTTTGCTCTTCGAGGGAACCCGACGAAGTCGGGCGGCGAG
>CAZYBE010000005.1:105710-115957 GCA_964645765.1 uncultured Eubacteriales bacterium | reverse complement strand
GTCACTGTTATCGAGGGCGGCCCTATCTCAAACTGTTCACTCTCACCGTAAACCGCAGCATTATTGTAGTCAGATACCCTCACCTTGTAATCTGTCCCGTTCTCAAGGGTGCTGTCCACTGTCCACCAGGTGTATGACCCATTATTCGAGGCAAATGTGGTAATATTCTTCTTCAAGGCAGTCCCCTTATAGAGGTCAATCTTTACGTAACTGATATTCCCCGTCCATGTCCAGTCGACCGCTCCTGAATCTCCCTTAGTCCAGTATGTACTGCTCGTGGGTTTCGTGACCGTAAGAGACTTTGCCTCTATCGTGAATGCTGCACTTTCGCCGTAAATTCCAGAGTCGCTAGCAGAAGACACTCTGACTTTGTAATCCGAGCCATCAGCAAGAGATGTAGGCACTGTCGTCCAAGTGTAAGAGCCGCTATTGGTAGCACTGGCGACAATCGTCTGATTTAAAGTGGTTCCCTTGTAGAGGTCAATCTTTACACTGCTGATCGTCCCCTGCGATGTCCAGGTAATATCAGCTGAAATTCCTGTTCTCCAGATTGTGCTGCTCGTGGGTTTAGTAATTGTAATAGGGTTAGCCCCAATCTTGAATGCTACACTTTCGCCGTAAATTCCAGAGTCGCTGGCAGAAGACACTCTTACTTTGTAATCCGAGCCATCAGCAAGAGATGTAGGCACTGTCGTCCAAGTGTAAGAGCCGCTATTGGTAGCACTGGCGACAATCGTCTGATTTAAAGTGGTTCCCTTGTAGAGGTCAATCTTTACACTGCTGATCGTCCCCTTTGATGTCCAGGTAATGCCCCCTGAACTACCCTGAGACCAAATTGTAGTACTCGTAGGGCTGGTAACAGTTATAGACTTTTCTTCAATCCTGAATGCAGCGCTTTCACCATAAACTGCAGCATCACTGGCACAGGAAATCCTGAGTTTGTAATCCGAGCCATCAACAAGAGATGTAGGCACTGTCGTCCAAGTGTAAGAGCCGCTATTGGTAGCACTTGCGACAATCGTCTGATTTAAAGTGGTCCCTTTGTAAAGGTCTATTTTCACATTTGATATACTTAAAAACCCTGTATTCCCGAATGGTGTGAATTTTTGACCAGAAAGCTCATGAGCCAAAGGTAAATTAACGCTCCCAAAGCTTTTGTCGCTTTTTATTATTCCAATGTTTTTTGTTGTTGGTGGAATAATATTGTCTTCTTTGGCAACGGAAGAAAATGTCTTTGGACTACCTTCAAATCTCAATGATTCATCTAATATTTTTCCACTATTTTCCGAGGCGAATGGATTTTCCAATCCTCTTTTTGTCCTCATCAGGGTTCGATTTGAACGATCGGGTTGAAAGTTTCTTATTTGGAATGAAGGCGATAAATCTGTTCCCGGAAATAATGAGGATTCTGACCCCGTTCCTGATTTAATGTTCCCTTGAAAGCTTACCGAGCCGCCTGTTTGCCATTTTATCTCAACTTGCTTTCCTTTTGTCCAGACTGTGCCGCTTGCGGGATTGGTTATTGTTATGGTGTGCATAATTAGAGTTGCATTAATTGTTGCTGTCTGTCCTGCTGTTACAGAGACATTCTGCTGGTAATCTACGTATCCTTCTTTAATTAACTTTATGGCATGATTCCCTGCAGAGACATTGACTAAGGTGCAATTTGTCGTCTGTCCAGTGTCGGTTCCCTCAAGATAGACTTTCGCTCCTTGTGGATTGGAACTCACCTGGATGCTGCCTGAGGTGGGACCTTCTTCTTTAGGCTTGCTTTTTAAAAGGACAGCAGCTCCAGCACCTCCTGCCACGGCTATCCCTGCCAGCACATATAATAAGCCGGCACCTCCCTTTAAGACATAGATTGCTGATGCTGTCTCTTTCCCGGCGATGACCTTGAGGATGCCTTGCTTTTCTTTGCGCCCCAGCTTTACTTTTACCTTGACTGAGCCAGCCTTACGGCCAATTGTCAAAGGTGTCTTTCCCACAGATTCTAAACTATCATCTAAATAAACATCTGATCCTGGAGGCTTGGATAGAATCTTCAGCGCTCCGTACTCTTTTTTTATTCCCTGGAATGATTCTATGTATTTTGGAGGACATAAACGCTTATCCAGCTCTCGGTTATAATCAGCCTCTATCATCTCCCTTATAGTCTTTAAAAATTCTTCATTTCCTTTCTCCTGCAGAGTCGCATAATGAGCCAAAGATATATAAAATAAGGCATCTGCTTTTTGTGCACATGTTATCGCCAGGCTTTTGGCTTCTTTGAATCTTTTTAACGCCCCATCATAATCCATCTCTTCCTGAAGAAGCTTCTTGCCTTCATTGATTAATCTTTCGAAACGGTCCTTTTGTGCAGGCGGAGTTTGCTGTTTGCCTTCCTTTACTTTCACCACAGGATTAAACTCTTCATCGGAGTCAAAATTGACCTGGCTGGGCATGGTTTCTGTGGTAATGAATAAAAGGAAGGAATAAATTAAAAAAAGCGCCAAGATTCTTGATTGAGATTTTTTCTTATTCATCTCGGTCATCCCTCACTTTGCCGATTTCATGGGATTCCTTATAAATTTATATGAAATTTCTATTGTCATGTTAAATTAATCCTATCTACCTTATATTCCCCTGTTTCCATGTTCATCCGGATTTCTACATTTTCGCCAGCTTTAGTTTCCACCTCGACCATGTATTTTTTATTCAGCGAAGTTGAAACAAATTCAATCTTATGTTTTCCTTCTTCAACTTCTTGAATTCTTATGGGAGGAACTTCTCCAATTAGCTTCCCATCTATATAAACATCAGCATATGGATTAGCTTTAAACCTAATTTTTACAAATTCAACTTTGATTTTAACCATATCATAAAATTTATTGCCATCAGATTTGACAATAATAGTTTCCTTTATCGCCTTATAGCCCTCTTTTTCGATTCTAATATTGTACGTCCCGGATAAATTCGAAATCCTCAGAGGGGAAATTCCCATAAATACGTCGCCAATGAATATACTAGTTCCGGGAGGGTTTGTTGATACATTTAAGGTATAACTTATACTTTTCAAAGCTCGTTGTAAGTTGTTTAATCCTGGCTTTAAAGTTAAAACTTCATCAATACTCGACCACTCCTCGCCCTTTTTTATTCTTAAGCGGCATGTGTTATTTTGCAATTCTATCTCTATTGGCGTCTTTCCTATGTAGCTACCATCAATACTTACATCAGTCCCTGAGGGATCTGTTTTTAAGATTAGGAAATACACCGGAACTAAACTGTAGTTCTTTGAAATTGGCTTATCATCCTTGACAATGAGAACATCTGTTAATTCTTTGTATTCAGGGGATTTTTTTATCCTTATTCTATGAGTCCCAACAGAAAGCCTTCGATTAAAAGGCGTTATTCCTTCTTGCTTTCCGTTTATATAAACGTCTGCTCCAGCGGGGTTCGAGCTGATTTCAAAATTGGCCAATCCAGCCGTGCTCGGCTCTTTCGAGACAGTTTGGGCAACTAAAATATAATTCTTTAAATATGACTCACCTGCTTTTAGCTCTAATATATCTGCTTTCTCTTCATACCCAGGTGATTTTTTTATGCTAATTTTATAATTTCCTGATGGAAGCTCACTTTTAAACGGAGTTATTCCTTCTTGCTTGTCATTGATGTAAACATCCGCTCCTTCTGGAGTAGAATTAATTTCCAGGTGACCTGTTTGAGGAGCCGCCTGGTTAGGTGTTTGAATTGTTTGGGTTGTAATCCCAGCCGGTTTAGCCTCCTTCTCTTTCGTTTCTTTGTGCAGAAATTTTTCATAAAAGAAATAGCCAGCAATCATAAGGATAGTAGCTATGATAAGAATTGTTGGAACAATATGCTTTCTCTGAGCTCCAACCTCAAACTTTATTTCTGGAAGAACTCTATCTGTAGTGGGAAGCTCTCTTTTTATCCTGTCCAGCTCATTCATGACTTCTTCAACCGTCTGATATCTTTTGTTCTTGTTCTTTTCCAAGCATTTGAGTATCACCTGGCTGAGTTCTTCAGACAATTGAGGATTAAACTTCCTAGGGTTTGGAGGGGGCTCCGTCTTGTGTTTCACGGCAACCACTATTGGAGTATCACCTTCAAAGGGAAGCCTCCCAGTCAACATTTCAAAAAGGATTACCCCAAGAGCATAAATATCTGAGCGCTGGTCAACTTCTTTGCCTTCCACCTGTTCAGGAGACATGTAGTGCGGAGTGCCAACAATGACTCCGCCAGTTGTTATTCCATCGGCCCTGAGGGAACGAGCTATTCCAAAGTCCATAATGTGCGCATTCCCTACTCTATCAACCATGATGTTCTGTGACTTTAAATCACGGTGGACAACATCAAGTTTATGGGCTTCAGCCAAACCCTCGCATATCTGCCTGGCAATAAAAATGGCCTTTCCCGCAGTCAGTTGACCTATTCTCCCGATTAGATTCTTTAAATCTTCGCCAGGCACATACTCCATGGTGATGAAATGAATTCCTTTATCTTCATTGAGGTCATACGTGCGACAGACATTCTTGTGGATAATCTTGCGGGCAAATTTGAGCTCATTCTTGAAGCGAGTGATTGTCGTCATATCAGAGGCTATCTCAGGCCTTAAAAGCTTCAGCGCCATTTCTTCGTCTATTTTCCTGTCAAATACTCTGTAGACTTTCCCCATTCCTCCTCTGCCAAGCTCTTCTATAACTTCATACCTATCAGCAAAAAGGCTTCCTCTGGTCATCTCTTTAGGGAAATCAGAGAGGGTTTCTGTGGTTGAAACATAAGCTTCTGCTGACGGGCGAATCTGAGTTCCACAGTTGCTACAGAATCGCGTATCTGCCGGGTTTTCAAATTGACATTTTCCGCACTTCAAGGCCCTCTCCTTCCTTCTGCTTTTTTGCTTAATAAAAATAGCAATTTCAGTCTAAAAAGTCAAATTAAAATTTTTATTTCGACAATCATCTGCCCAGCCGTGATCCAGTTTTTTAGGACCGGAGCTATAACGGGCGGGCGATGGTTATTCCGGTATGCGTCTCAACCGAATTGACATACTTAAACAGCTCTCTGTCCAGGATGACTTTTTTCTCTTTCAGTGAAGCGTGCAAGAATCTAACTCTTCCCTCATTATCCCTGTAGGCAAGGCCGGTGTGACCATAATCCAGCCCTTCTTTGCTCGTGGCCATAGCAATGATGTCGCCTGTTTGGATGTGCTTCTCTGCTTCCTTGATTTTTCTTTTAGTGATATACCAATGCTGGCGCTTGTTAATTTCCTCTTCAGTCCTGGCGATTGTCTCTATAAATTCTGGATTTCTCCTCAATGCTGGATAGGATTCTGGATTTTTAGACATATAAGAGGCCTTCACCAGAAGCTCTTCCCCGTCGATTTCTCTGGTGATATTTTTCACCACCTTTTTTAGCTCATTGTCATAAATCCAATCAGAGATGTAATGGAGCCGCGCAGTGTAATCAGTCAATTTTCCGCCTCGATAGCGTGTAAAGGTAATTTCTGCCACTAAATCTTCAAACGTTGTCTTTCCTTTTCTTAAAATTCTCGCCATGCAGAGGACATTTTCATAGAACGTGACGCAGTCCAAACCTGTTAAGTCCACTCTACAGATTTCTGGGCCCTCTCCTTCAAGCGTTTCTGGCACATACTCTGTTCCAACCAGAAGCAAGCCGATCTTTCCCATGCATTGGCCAACAGGAAGCGAAGGCCATAGTTCCTTTCTTGCCCGCTCCATGATTTGAGAGAAGCGCTCAAGGGTTCTTGCCTGCTTATCCTGGCCTTTGGAAGGATTTTTATTATCCTGGGTCGAAACATAAAGTTTCGTATTTCCTCCGAGAAACGTATTACGATTCGTATGATTCTTGAGAAAAGCCGAAGCACCAAGGCCTGCGGCCAAAGAAAAAAACTGGCGGCGATTCATAGCTTTATTATTTATCGAGCTCTTGAGCTGCCCATTTGATGATTTCAAAGGCTTTTTCCACCTCAGCCTGATGTGTTCTGAAGCTTAGAATGCAAACCCTTATCACAAACTGACCCTTGAGCGTTGTCGATGATAGAAAGAGCTTTTTACTCTTGACGATTTTTTCCAGCAATTTCCTATTAAAGGCATCAACATCTCCAGTCCTCGGACGATAGCGGAAGGGGATAACAGAAAGGTCAGGAGCTCCGATGCACTCAAATCTTGGTTCCTTTAAAAAACGTTTATACATCCACTCCGTCAGATTAAGCTTTTCTGCCAGGTTTTCACGGAATGCTCTTACGCCGAAGAGCTTCAGAGGAAGCCAGACACGAAGGCCGCGAAAAGAGCGGGTCAATTCCGGCGAATACTGCGAAGCATCGACTTCTCCTTCAGGCGTGGGATAATCCTGTAAATAATCTGCAGTTAGCATATGTGCCCGCCGCAGCAGCTCCCCTTGTTTGACCAGCAGGCTACCTGTTCCATAAGGAACGAAAAGTCCTTTGTGAGGGTCGAGAACCACAGAATCAGAGCTTTCAATCCCTTTGAGTTTCCTTTTTCCCTCATCGCAGAGGTTGAAGAAGCCGCCGTAGGCGGCATCGATGTGGAACCAGAGCCCGAATCTCTTGGCTATCGCTGCCAGTTCAGGCAAAGGGTCGACAGCTCCAATGTTGGTTGTGCCTGCATTTCCGACAAGAAAGAAAGGTCTCATCCCTTTTCTCAGGTCCTCTTTTATGGCTTTCTCGAACTCATCTGGAATAGCCCGAAAGCTTTTATTGACTTCGAGCAGGCGAATATTTCGCTCTGCAATCCCGGCAAGTCCTGCCACTTTCATCACGCAGTGATGGGTTTGGTTCGAAGCGTAGATTGTGCCCCGACTGAGGTCATCGCCAAGAATATGTTTTCGAGCAGTGACAACCGCGCTGAAATTGGCCAAAGAGCCGCCGCTGGTCAGAATGCCGCGGCTGGATTCTGGATAGCCCATCCACTGGGCAAACCATTCCAAGACATTCGCTTCCAGCCTTGCTTCAGCCGGCGCAGCAAACCAGGCGCCTGCAAAGCGGTTTGTGGCTGCTCCGATAAACTCGGCTACAGCCGAGGGATAAAGGCCCCCTCCAGGTATGTATCCCATGTAGGCTGGATGAGGAGTATTGATCGAGACAGGAATGACCTCGTTCATCAGAAAATCAAGGAGGGAATTGAAATCCGTCCCCTGCTCAGGAGCAGGCTCGCGCAATGATTTAGTTATTTCCGCCCCTTTATCCAGATTAGAGCGTGGGGATTGAGGAAGGTTCGTGATGTGCTCGACAACAGCCTTTAAGGCTGCCTCTCCCATGCGCAGCATTGCTTCTGGCGAGAGTTCAAGGTTGGCTACTTTCATTTTTGGACTCTCGGGACGATGATTCAGGCGGCTCTTGATGACCCGGAGAATAGAATACAAGCTGCGCCTGCTGGAAAGCAATTCTGAGCCAGGCTTGGCTGGCGATAAAGACCTGCCCGACCAGAAAAGCGATGGTGATGGTTAAAAATGAATTTTGAGGAATGATCGATTTTGATGCCCAGAAAACAGCGAAAAAGACAACCCCTGTCAGCAAGAGCAGGTAGTACAAAGCCAGGGTTTTTCCCAATTTTTTTAAGACATACTTTGTCATCTCAAGCAGGGAGCGAAAAACTTTAGGCGAATCTTCGAAGGCGATTTTGATTCGAGTGTAATCCAGAATGATCCTGACCAGGAAAAATATGAAGAGAGCAATTCCCAGCCTCACCCAAAGAGTATAGAAGAACAATTTTTCACTAGCCTCCCTTCCAGCAAAGAGACTGATAAAAAGATTTACAAGAAAGAGGATAATCAAGGAAGCAATCCAGAGAAGCAATGAATAGACCATGAGACGGAAGAAGCGGCCGAAGAATTTTCCAGCTCCCTGGAAAAAGATTTGCGCAAATTTTCTCTCGTCGCCTGCTAAATGACTCGACTTGAGACGAAGAGTTAGAGAAAAGAGAATCCCGCCAAAGAGAAAGGTTGAAACCAGAATATAGAGCAAAGTCAGGACTACAATCGAAGAAAAAATGGTTGTGATGGACTCTCCGTGAATGGACATGAATTCAACGAGAAAGTTAAAGTCAAACCTCTTTAAAAGGCCTTCGGCAACTGCGCTATTCCCCATTGCCCTGGAAAATGCTCCGAAGAATAAGTAAAAAATGACAGAGCCAAAAACAAAATTCGCAAGCCACAGGACAAATATCATCTTTGCCTGGGAGGTTGCCTCTTTGATTCCTCGATAATAGCTTTTCAAGACTTTCATTCTTCCCTCCTCAGAAAGAGACAAAAGAGAGAAAATTTTGAAAACTGAACATCGTCTTCAGAGCGTATTTTAAAGGCGATAATCTGTTCCGCTTCGAAAGGAGCGAGTTGTTCTTGAAGTTGACATCAAGGAGAATCCTCTGTTCAGGGTCTAAACGGGCAGAGCGCAGCTTGCAGGGCTTGATGTAAACAAACCTTTTCCATCTTTCTTTTCCATCCCATTTTTCAAGGATTTTTTCACCCTTTTCAAATTCGATTAAAATCTCCTGAGGGAAGACAAGCTCCCCTTTTCTCACCACCACAACCTCATTCCTGAACATTTTTTCCTTCTGGCCGACCTCTTTGCTTTGAGCCTCTTTCGCTGCTTCTTTCTTTTCCTTGGATTTTTCCTCAGTCTTTTCCAAGGACCGGGAGCTAATTGAGCTAATAGCATAATCCAGCTTGTCCGGACTGTATAAAAACTGGTTGAAAAACCAGCTCAGGTCCTGGCCGCTCACTTCTTCTGCGACTTCGACAAAATCCTTGCTCGTCGGATGGCGGAATTTCCATCTCTCAAAGTAAGTTCTCATGACTCTTGACATGGCCTCTTGGCCAAGATAGTTCTCCAGGGTTAGGAGCATCAAAGCAGCTTTGGAATAAGAATTTACGCTATAGCTTCCGCCGCTGAAGTATTCCCAGGAGTTCTTCAGAACGGGGTCCATTCTTCCTGAGCCCACGACTTGCGCTCTCTGAAAATTAAAATCGCTCGCCTTCAAACCCATGAAATCGAGCATCGAGCTTTCCTTTCCGTAATAGCGGGCCATGGCCTTGACTTCAGAGTAGGAATTGATTCCCTCGTCGAGCCAGGCTTCCTCAAACTCGTTTGAGCCGACCATTCCGTACCAGTAATTATGGCCAAACTCATGGATGGTGACCATCTCAGGAAAACGCAATCCCTTTGGAAGGAAAGAGATGGCCATGGAAGTAAAGAGCGTGGGATACTCCATCCCGCCGGCTCCGGAAGCTGCGAACGGCGGGTCGACCAGGGTGATGGTCGGATAAGGATAAGGTCCATAGTTCTGGCTGTAAAACTCGATTCCATTTTTTAAAGAGCTCAGGTACCTTTCTTTCTGGTTGAGATGGCTGCGAGAGATGAGGAGAATTATCTCGGTATCGACTCGAGGGTTCTCCAGGGTGAATTTCTCTTTGAATTCAACAAAGTCCGGGCAGGCTGTCCAGGCAAAATCGTGGATGTCCTCCTGATAATAAGTATAAGTCTTTGTTTTGTCGTTGTTTTTCACCTCTCTCATTCTCTTTCCGGTTGCTCCAACCACATATTCTTCAGGAATAGTGAGTTCGACTTCATAGACTCCAAAGTCAGCGAAGAATTCGCTGTTGAGGTGATACTCGTGGCAGTTCCATTTTCCATTCCACAGGACGCCGATTTTGGGAAACCACTGGCCGGCCATGAAAAAATTTTCATAAAATCCGGAACGGGCAAAAATCTTAGGCAGTTTCGAATAGAAATCGATATAGAGGGTGATTTTTTTATGAGGAGGAACTGGCTGAGGAAGTCTCACTCTGGCCACCGTCTGGTCATCTTTATTCTCATCGTCGGGCTGAATGTATTCGAGAGCTTGAATCAGGTCTGTGCCGTTGGCATCGAGAAGCTTCGTTATTCTGATATGACCCCAATTTTCTTTGCCAGCCTTAAACCCGCGGTGAGCCCCCCCGCTCTCTTTCATAAAAGTGGAGTTATTATCTTTAAAAGCGTTGAGGTAGAGATGGAATTGAAGCTCTGAGATTGGCTGATTAGAGTCGTTGAGCCAAGTCAATGTTTCTTGGCCTTTTACAGCTTTCTCCTCTGGAAAAAGCTTTGCCTTTATTCGATAATCGACAATTGGCTTGCTTTGAGTTGATAAACCTGTCTGGCTTGAACTTCCAAAACCAGCCTGACTCAAAATAAAAAAACATGATAAAGCCAAAACGAAAGATTTTTTCATTTGCTA
>CAZYBE010000005.1:43140-105610 GCA_964645765.1 uncultured Eubacteriales bacterium | reverse complement strand
AGCAATCTCTCTATTTCATCTATTTCTTTGGGGACACCCCTGGTCAGGACTTCGCAGCCGTCCTTGGTGATGAGAACCGTGTCTTCAACCCTGATTCCAATCTTCTTTTCCGGGTAATAAAGAGCTGGCTCGATGGCAAAGACCATTCCTTCTTTGAGGGGAATGCCCCCGACTCCGACATCGTGCACCGCCATCCCGACATGATGTCCAAAACCTCCTCTCAAACCCCTGGAGTCCAGTCTTTTTTTAGCCATGACTTCAGCCACATGCTTCTGGACATCCTCGGATGTTACTCCAGGACGATAAGCCTCGATGCAGGCCTTCTGAACCTCTAGGACTATGTTGTAAACTTCCCTCTGCTCTGCAGCAAATTTTCCTGATGCAGGCCAGGTTCTGGTGATATCCATGCAGAGATAATCGAGGTCTGCGCCGAAGTCCATGAGCACTAAATCGCCGTGCTCGACCTTCCTCGAATTCTGACTGTAATGCCAGATGCAGGTGTTCGGGCCTGAGCCGACAATCGGAGGATAGGCAGCTCCTTTGGCTCCGTTCTTCAGAATGATATGCATGGCCGCTGCTTCGATTTCATACTCATAGATACCTGGCGCTGTGGTCAACATCGCCTGCCTGACCGCTTCTGCGGATATCTTCCCGTTCGTTCTCAAAATCTCAATCTCTTCCGGCGACTTAATCATTCTCATGGTGTCGATAAAAGGGACAATATCCTTGAACTCGAAAGCCGGGTATCTTTCCTTGAGCTTCACAATCCGGTAATTGTCGAGGGGAATCTGGTCGTTATAGTGAATTCTGTTTTTTCTTGCGACAAAAATCAGAGTCTCCCAGCGGGCATTATCGACAACATCCCGCGGCGAAAGCCGAAGATAAAAAGCAAGCCCAAACCTTCTTGCATTCCTGGCGATGAACTCGTCGAAGTAGCTTAAAGGGAAAATGTCTGTAACGCCGGTCTTCTCCTTTGCCTTTTCGTCTTTCAACAGATTTGGCCCTTCAACCATCTCTTCCCTCTGGGTCTGCGGAGGCAGGAAAAGATATGTCTCCTTTATCTTTGGAGCCATGACCAGGACGGCATTTATATCCTCTATCCCGCTGAAATAGTAAAAATCGTTGTCCTGCCTGAAGTGAGCTCCTGGCTGGGGCATCGATTCTCCAAATAGAACAATCATTCCTTCTTGAGCCTGGTCCATCAAGGCGCTTCTCCGACGTATGAATTCTTCTTTAGAATAGCCAGTTCTTTGGGCAAAAGATGATGCCTGGAGAATTAGAAAAAATGAAAAGAAAATAAGAAAAAACTTGAGAATCCTCTTTTTATCCATTTGCGCCTTCCTTTTCCCGTTTTATGCGCCACTTTTTTAGGCTTTTAGAGAATTTTCTGCAGAAGTTTTTTTTGTCTGCGGCCATCTGATAGCGGTAAACAAGATAATCGCGGATGACAAGCCTGTCGTCATCGTTCGCCGAGTCCTTGGCGAGATGGCTAATGGCAGCGTTGATTTTCTCTTCACTGACCTCCCATCCGAGCCAGGTCTTTGCCTGGCAGTAAGAAACGACAGGGGCAACGATGAACGGGCTCTTGCTTGGTTCAGCTCCGGCTGGAGAAGAGATAAAGGCGCCGTTTCTGTCCAGTCTTTTTTCCAGATTCTCGAGCATTCGCTTGGTGAAGGACTCAACCTGGGCATAGTCCTTATGAGCAGGAGGAAGTGCGCTCAGAAGCCGCATCAGGCCGCGCAGAATAATATAATGATAGACAGTCTTACGGTTGTGGGCATCTTTCATCGCTCCGTCTTCATCGATGCTGGCTGAAATCGATTCCAGAGTGAGCTTAACAGCCTTGTCCAGGTATTTCTGCTCTCTGCTCAAGGCATAATAGAGAACAAGCGGATGGTTGAGAAAGGAATTATAGTTCGTATTGGTGAGGTCAGTTGGCTGCAGCAGAGCCCAATCGCAGATTCGCCTCAAAGCTTCATGATACTTTGGCTCCTTGAAGTGTTCATAGCCAAGAGCCAGAGCTTCTCCCACGACCCCATTGACAAAAAAGATTCCCTCTGAAGAAGGCTCTTCACCATTCCACCATCTATAAGCTCCGTCCTCAGGCTGCTCGGAGGCAAGGTAATTAAGAGCGCTCTCGGCAATCTCGCTGTATTCTTCCTCTCCTGTGATTTCATGAAGCGCGATGTATGAGCCTGCGCGCCAGGCAGTCTCCCGGTTAAGAGGATGAAAGCTCCAGGTGTTGAAAGGAGGATACCAGTCATAATATCCCCGGCCCCAGTATCCTCTCTTCTCAGCCTTCTGAGAGAAATACTGGTTGTCATCATTATAAATTTCAACTGCCAGCCAGTGGCCCAGCTCTTCTGGAGTCAGGCTTCTTTTTTCATTGAGGCCTGGAAACACAGGATGAGCTAAGTCCATGCGCCTCTTCACTTCTTCTTCTTTCTCATTCACCGCGATCGGAACTCCCTTTACCTCAGGAGAAAAGCTGAAGACCTGAATCCTGTGATTGAAGGCATCAGCAACGTAGAGGTTATTGTCCTCGTCAAAAACCATTCCTGTCGGGCCGTTGAATTCGCCGGCCCCTTTTCCAGGCCCCCCGAAGAAGAAGCGGAAATTTCCGTCTTTGGCAAAGACCTGAATCCTGTTATTGCCGTAGTCAGAGACAGCGAGCAATCCATCCCTGCTCAGAGCAAGCTCGTAAGGGTGATAAAGCGCGCCTCCTTCGCTTCCGGTTTTTCCGAAGGAACGCAGGAATTGTCCATCCTGGCTGAAGACTTGAATCCTGTTGTTTCCATAGTCTGCGACATAAACCTCGTTCAGCTCATCGATTAAAACTCCGGCAGGAGAGGAAAACATCCCCGGCTCTTTTCCAAATTCGCCGATAACACGCATTAGATAAAGGCGCGACCTGTCCAGAGTGCGGGAGATGGGAGTGTCAGGCTGTCCTGTTCGAAAAATTTGAATCCTGTTGTTGCCTGTGTCGCTAACAGCGAGCAAATCTCCATCCTCTGAAACAGCCACGCCATGCGGCCAGAGAAAGCTGCCCAAATCATTTCCGCTGCCGTGAGTGCTGTTTCCGTCGCCTCCAATATAGCGCAAAGTTTTTCCATGCTGGTCAATCTGGACAGCGCGGTGATTGCGGATAGTGTCAGCAACCCAGACCAGGCCCTTCTTGTCCGAGCAGATACCCTCAGGCCAGCGGAGCCTGGCTTTGAATTCATCGGGTTTCAAGCCTTTATAATTTATGAACGGCTTGATAATTCCCATGAGGGTGCCGGTTTTTTCGAATTTTTGAATTCTCGAATTGCGGCAGTCGACAACCAGAACGGCGCCATTCTTCAAGATAGTGATGCCGTTGGGGATGATGAATTCTCCTGGCGCCTCTCCCCTCTTTCCCCACTGGTTTACCAATTTAACGTAGGAACTTTTCGCTTGCTGGTTTTTTTCAAGATGAGCTTTTTCTTTGCTTTGAATCTCTTGAGATGCTGTTAAATTAGATTCTCTATGCTCTGATGCCTTTCTCTGACAATAGATGAGAGAGGCGGTTATCAACACAACGGAGAAGCAGAAAATCTTTTTAAATCTAATATCTCTCTTTGCTTTAAACATCAAACCCTAAGGCTTAATAAGCCGCTCCACATTTCTTGTTATTGACCCCTACTATAAAAAATGTTCAACCTAAATTCAATCCAAAAAAGTGGCGTGCTTTTGAACTACTTAGCCTGAGCCTATCAGCCGCGGCATCAACAGCTTAATGTTAAGAACGCAAATCTGCTTCTTATCCTGCTTTTTGATTCTTGAAAGATTGAGCTTTGTTATGGCTGTTTCAGGAGTCTTCAGCGCAGCATGGGAGCCGAAGACAAACTGGGAGATTCCAGCCTGCTCGATGCAGAGGTCAAGGTCATCGACAAAGGCCCCCCATAGGCCGCTGATGTCAAAGAATATCCGTTTTCGATTTTCCTCTGATAAGGTTAGGGCAATCTCCCTTACCTTCTCTGCCCGGGCGTTGACAATCAAAACCTTAGGGCCTTCCATCTCCTCGATGAGTCGTTTTACCTCGCTGCCAGCCCAGTCAGCGGGTTTATCAAGAGCATGCCGCTGCCTTACATCCTCGATTTCGGCGGTGAGAACAAGGGGCAGATTGTCCTCTTTACAGGCGCGGCAGAGCTCAAGGCTGCAGGAATCAAGAAGGCTCCAGCCTTGATACTCTGGCCAGACCCTGATGGCCGCGCACTTTTCTTGAAGAGCCTGCTTATAGTCTTTTTCCCAACGGACGTAGGAAGGATTGATGGTTGCAGCAGGTGTGAAAAAGTCTCGGTGCTGAGAAAGAGCCTTGTAAAGAATTTCGTTTCCATCCTGGACGTTGCGGAAGAGTATGGCATCGAGTGAGCCGGCAACAGCATGGTTAATTCCGCTTGCCTTCAGAATTTGCCGAACTTGGCCTGCATCTGTATAAGGAAGCCTTCTGAAGGGCCAGTTGCCGAGCAGGACATTGCTGTCGATTATCACTTAAATCTATCTCCGAAGACTTTTTGGGCGTTTAGAAAAGAAATTTTTTCGATGTTTGCTCCGGCTCTTTTAAGAGTCTCAAGCCGGGCGATGGCGGTGTCGAGCGTTAAATCCGTGCCGAAAAGAAGGCGGTCTTCGCCGACAGCCTTGAGCGCAAACTCAACCATCCCCATATCAGAGCCGCTTCCTGAGATGTCGACCCAAATATTGGGGACATCGGCTGCAGCACGCAGGCCGAACTGCCAGTCGCCCCCTCCGGCGATGTGGGCCTGAATGAGGCGGGCTTCAGGAAATTGCCTGGCAAGCTTGGCTAAATCAGCAGCATCGGAAAGGACAACATCAGGGCATTCACCACTCCTGCGCTGAAAGATATGGTGGAGAACTGGTATATCGTGATCGATACATTTCCTGAGCAACGGCTCAAGAAGCGCTGATGTGCAGCGGACGCTGGCGCCGAGCTTCATGCCAATCATCCCCTTTTTCAGGCAGAACTCGAGCTCCTCAAGCGCTTTATCACTGTAAGCAGGGTTGATATAGGCATAGCCAAAAACAAATCCTCTGTTCTCCTCGATGAGCTTGAGCAAAAAGCGATTGCCGGAGCGCATATCTTCGAGCGAAGGCGCGTAAATATGGGAAGAATATCCCCAGCTGCCCATAACTATTCCGACAATGTGCGTGATGCCGACTTTGTGAGCCGTGCTTAGATAGGAATGGCTCAGGCCTTGGCCGCGAGGAAAATTGTTGCGAGGCGGGTAAAAGTTTCCGTGGATGTCGATCAGCATATCAACGGATGAACCCTTTTATTCTTTCGTCTTCTCTGACCTTCTCAAACTCCTTCCCTTTCCCGATTCTGTACCAGTCTTTAAATCCAGCCTGCTCAGCCCTTTGCAGATACAAAACAGCTTTTTCCACGTTGCCTGCGACCGCATATATTTTTGCATAGGTGAACAAGACTTCAGGATTTCTTAAGGCATCAGAAGTGAAGGTGGCGACAAAAGCCGGGTTTCTCTCCAAGAACTCTGGGTCAAGCTCAATTCCTTTGCTGAAGTAGTGTGAGCTCTCCTCTATTCTTCCCTGGGTGGCGAGAAGGGCTCCCAGGCCGTAATGCGACGAGACGAGACCAGGCGAAAGAGAAATCGCCTTCCTTAACATTTCTTCAGCCCTGGGGATTTCCTCTAACATGAAGCATGCACTCCCCAGGTTATTGTAGGCTTGGGCATAGGATGGGTTTAATTTTATGGCTTTTTCATATTCCTTTGTAGCCAGTCTGTAATCCTTCTTCTGAAAATAAGCAATTCCCAGAAGATTGTGGGCTTTTGGAGAGTCAGGATTCAAGGTAACGGCTTCCTTCAATTGGATAATCGCTTTATCCGGATTGCCTTCTGTCAGAGATAAGCTTCCCTGGTTTAAATAATAGTCAAAATCTTTTCCAGAAGCTGACACCTCAGCCGGCTCTTTGCGCAGGGCGCAAGCAGAAAAAGTAAAAAGGAGAGATATTAGGACCATGATGACTACTGCCCTCATCGACGACCTCCTTAATTAAAGGGGACAGTCCCCTTTTTTATCAACGGACTTTGTTAATAGTTTAGCACTACAAAAAATAAAATTAAATTCTTTTCTTGATGACGTTTTGGGACCACCTTCGTTCCAGCTAAAAAGAGGACTAATAAAAAAGGGGACTGTCCCCTTTTCTCGAAAACAGGACTATCCCCTTTTTTAATATTAATCAATGTATTGAAATTTCTCTTTTATAACGAAGCCGAGGCCGGGCTTGGAGGGAACGCCAAGAAAACCATTCTGGCAGGAGGATATCCACTCTTCCTCCTCGATGATGTCTCCGTCGATCATCTCATGGCCTATCATCTCGCAGGCGTATTTCACAGCCGGGGTGGAAAGGGCGAAATGAAGGCCGGCAGCAGTGCCTGGCCCCATCTCGACCATGCTTCCGACTTCGCAAGGAATTGACGAAGCTTCGGCGATGGCTGCTATCTTCTTTGAGCGATAGAGCCCGCCAACTCTCATCACCTTGATGTTGAATATGTCGCAGGCTTTGTGTTTGACTAAAGCCATGGCATCAGAAAGGGTGCGAAGGGATTCGTCAGCCAGTATCGGAGTTTTGAGCTTATCGCAGAGCCTGGCCATTCCCTCGATATCCTGAGCAGAGACAGGCTGCTCTATCATCTCCAAATCGAATTTCTCGAGCTCAGGCAAAAGCCGCATGGCCTCAGCAAGCGAATAGCCCTGATTGGCATCGACTCTTATCCTTATATTCTTTCCCAGAGCTTTTCTGACCGCCCGGACATTCTCTATGTCCTGGCCTGGGTCGCGGCCGATTTTGAGCTTGACTGTCCTGTAGCCAAGACCGACATATTTTTTTGCTTCCTCCACCATTTCCTCTTTTTCTTTGATTCCAACCGGCCAGGAAAGCTCCAAACGATTGCGAACCAGTCCTCCCATAAGCTTATAACAGGGAACATTCAGGCTTTTTCCGATTAAATCATGAAGAGCAAAATCAATGGCTGAAGCGGCAAAGGGGTCATCACTGTTGACTCCATCGAGCTTTTCGAGAATCCTCTCGATATCAAATATGGATTCGCCCTTCAGTTGCTCGAGCATTCCTGATTTTAGTGTGCTGATGACAGAGCCCGGTGTTTCCTTTGAATAGCTGGGCATGGGCGCAGCCTCTCCATAGCCTTTTAATCCATTCTCTGCCTCGAGCTCGACAAAAACATGCTCGGCTGCGGCTGTTGTTCCTCCAGCAATCGTAAAAGGAATTCGATAAGGCAGGCTCACCCTGAAAATTCGAGTATCTCTGATTTTCATTTTTCCTTGCTTATCCTCTCGAATGCCCGGCGAACAGCTCTCAGGCAGAGGTCTATCTCATCTTCTTTGTGGCTGTAGGAGACAAAATTGTATCCGTGTCTCTTGATGATAAAGCCTGAGCTGAGTATTTCGCGGAAAAATTTTGCTTCGAGCTTCTGAAGGTTGGGCAAATCTTCTCGCAAACCGATTGTGTTCATCTGATGTATCCCGGAGTATTTACCTAAGCCAGGAAATTCTCCGACGATTTTCTTAAATCCGGATAAAAGCTTCTTTCCTAATTTCTCGATGCGGGAATTAACAGGGTTTTTCCGGATGAAATTCAGTGTGGCCGCAGATGCGGCAAGGCTGAGGCTTTCGCCGGCGAAAGTGGACGAAATCCAGACTCTATCCCAGGCTTTCATAATTTCCTTCTTGCCCCCGACAGCAGCCAGGGACATTCCGCTGGCGATTCCTTTGCCCAGAACAGTTAGGTCTGGCTTGAAGCCATAATATTCCTGCGCGCCGCCTGGAGCCATTCTTGCTCCTGTTTTGATTTCGTCCCAGATGAGGACAATCCCCTTCTTTTGGCAGCGCTCTCGGATTGCGCTCAAGAACTCCTTTCGAGGATGTTCATTGATGACCGGCTCCATGATCACAGCTGCCGGGGCTTCTGGCAGAGAATCGAGCTTCGTTAAGAAATCAGCCGAATCGTTAAAAGCAAACTCAAGGGTTAATTTTTTCGCAGACTCGGGTATCCCCTGCCCTTTGCCGCTCCAGTCGTGCCAGCCAAAATATCCTGAGGCGAGAATATATTCTCTTCCAGTGAAGGCCCGGGCAAGCCTCACAGCAGCGCTGCAGGCTTCTGCTCCGGTCTTTAAAAACCGGACCATTCCTATCGAAGGAAAAATATCGGTGATGAGCTCTGCAAGCTGGGGCTCGAGAGGTGAAGGGAGGATGGAGAGAACGCCGTTCTTTAACTCCCTTTCAATTGCCTTGACAACAATTGGGTGGTTGTAGCCGAGAATGCAGGCACCCAGCGCCATTCCAAAATCGATAAACTCTTTTCCATCAGCATCCACAAGCCTTGAGCCTCGGGCGGATTTATAAAAACAAGGTGCCTGCTCTGAGGCAAAGAGTGCTTCGACTTTTTTGCTTTCTGTCGAGCAGCCGCCAGGAATAAGCTTTTTTGCCCGCCTGAGGAGCTTCGTCGAACGTTCATACATTCAAATTCTCCTTAAGTGCTCAGGTCAATGGCTTCAAAAACACGCAGGCTTTGCTAAAGCCGTGCAAAGCCTGCTCGGTTTTAGGCTTCGCTCTCCTGTCCCTTCGGTCGAGGAACCATGCCCGCTCAGCCTTCAAACGGTCTTTTCAGCCATTGACCTTCGCAGAGCAATAATTAACCAGTGTTTTAGATATCATTGAAAAGCAAAGAAATTATTTACAAATTTTTGATTTTTATAAAGAAGTGATACCTGCTCTATGCTCAGGATATCGCTCGAAAGAATTTCTTTCCAGCGCTCTTTTACAAACTGCATGCCGGCGACCAGCCCCTCAGCCGGAGAAAAGATGAGCCTGTGCAGGCCGCGGGCTGTCTTTGTTCCTCTTTTCATCGCGTATTCAGAGCCAGGCAGCTGAAAGAGAGTATGAATCTGGCAGGAAGTTGCGCCCCTTAAAATATATTCCAATGCAAGCCTGCCTGAGCAAATATCTCCTGTGGCACTTAAAGGAGGGAGCTCAGGGAATTGTTTGAGGTATTGAAGCCTCTGAACTAAGGTAAGAACCTTTAGGTTGCGCGAGCTGAGGTCTGGCCCGCCATAGGCAATTCCTTTCTGGCCTTCGAATGTTTTTTCAGGGTCGAAAAGGCGGTTGGCATATATAATGAAATCCGGCCGAGGCTCTGCTTCAGCCAATGTCCTGAGCATCTCCACCTGAAATTCATCCTCAAATGGGGCGTTCATGACTTTTATTCCTAACTCAACCTCTGCCTCGGATTTGATTATTCTGCTTATGCTCCGAAGCCAGCGAAGAATTACCTCTTGCTTCGAGGCCCTTTTTGAGCCGGCTAGAGTCGGGCTGAAGTTTGTCTCGAGGATGAACGGAGTTTCTGGCAGGGCTTCTTTCCAGGCCGCGCTCAATTCTTTGAGCGTATACCGGTATTCTTCTATTTTCCATTCTTCATCGTCTGAGGGAAGATGGAACTGGCAGCTTGGAATGACAAGCATATGATAATTTTTTCCGATGGCTAAGGCTCCTTTCAGAAGTTCAAGATATTCAGCGAACGATTTTGTCCAGCCCCTGCCTTTCCAGGAGATTGTCCAGCCAATCGCGCCTAATTTCCCCTTGATTTTCTCTGCCTTCATCCGTGAAGATGCTCGAGCCCAGTCTTCCATAGCCCTTCTACCTTCTTTGTCTTGAGCTATAACTGTCTTTAAGACAACGAAGCCAAGCCCTGCCTCACCGTCTCTTCTCACCTGCTCTGAGCTTGTAGAAAGCTGGCCTGAGGCTTTGCCGAAAACAATTTTAGTTTTATGCCTTGCGTAGTCGCCGCTTATATCAAAGCCATAACTTTCAAGGATATAAGAGGGAAGGTCGTCAGGAAGAGATTTCATAAACCTGCGATAGTCTTTCTCAATCTTCTTCCTGACGTGTCTTGAAATATCGAATCTTTCAGGAAGCCAGAACATCGCACTCAGAGCAGGCCAAGCTTGTCCAGTGTCTTATTGATTCTCTCCAAATCATTTTTTGAAAGCTTCGGTCCAAATGGGTCGAAGCGAGCATCACGGCTTATAATCTTTAATCTCGCCAGAATATGAAGCAGACGCTGGATATATCCTTCCATAGGCTCGGTGAAAATCACCCTGGCGAAACTGTCAACAACACGGGCAGCTCTATGAAACTCTTCGAGCTTTCCGTCCATCCAGGCTTCAATCATCTTCTTCTGAATCTCGGTAAAAACAGAGCCCATCCCGATAAGAGCGGCTTTAGCCCCGATTTGAAAAGAATAAGGCAAAAACCTGTCCTCACCTGTTATCAGGGTTAAATCAGGAAACCGCTCTTCGATAAGGTCGGCGATGTCCTGGAATGTCATCACGCTGTCAAGAGTTGCGGCTTTGATTCCGACCACTGGCTCAATCTCCAGCAGCCTTTTCAGGAAATCCTTTGAGTATTCGATTCCGCCGGCTGCTTCATAGAGGTAGAAGAGAATCATCGGAATTTTTGCTGAGGTGATGAGCTTGTAATATCCGAGGATTTTTCTTGCTCTTTGGGGATGGCTTTGAAATCGGACTGGAGCATAAGGCATGATGAGGTCAGCCTTGCCATCCACAGCATCCTGGAGCATCTGTGCTGTCTTCACCAGGTATTCTTTTTCTGGCAGGCTCTCGTCTCCTCTCGTTCCAACGCCGGCAACGATGAGACGCTCTTTTGCCAAGCCGGCTCGCCATAAGTCAAGAATCTTCTTTCTTGTCTCTGAATCAAGAAATAGGCCCCGTCCAGTGTGCGCCCAGACAGCGACTCCCTCTATGGGCTGGGCTTTTAAGTATTGGATATATCTTTCTTGTGATTCCCAATCAACCGAGCCATCTTCTTTAAACGGCACCGGAACAGCAGGAATGAGCGCTCCTTCAAGTCTTTTTTTCCATCGCTTTCGAAGGCTGCTCATTTATTTTTCCCTGTTTTTCAGTGTGATATTTCTAAAGGAGTGCTCTTCTCCTTCTTCGCTGAAAACTTGTAACACAGGGATTATTTGATGTCAAATCTTCTACCTTTATTAATCCTTGATATAAATGGGCTCAGCCTGAGCCATAACATGGTTTTCCATCACAGGAAAAAAGATGCTTTCAGCTTTACTTTTTGAATTGCAAAATCAGTGTTTTTTTGTTATACAAAATCATACGAGGTGCGATAAATGCATTTAAAGATTAAGGCGAGAAGTTACAAAAATATATGCTTGAACCTAAAGTTGCTCAGCTTATCTCAAGTCAAGTAAAAAACTTTACTCGCCATTCGCATGGAACCTTTATGAATTCACAGCTTTCAATGAAAGGAGGAAAAATGATTCAAAAAAAGATATCGGTTTTATGTGTTTCGCTCATCCTGTTTTCCTCTCTTCTTCTAACCGTCAGGGCCGATGAGGGGATGTTTCTTCTCAACAAGGTTGACCAGAGCCTGATGGAGAAGATGAAGAAAATGGGGTTGGAGCTATCGCTCGATGAAATCTATAATGCGCAAGGAACAGGCGTTTGGAATGCGGTGCTCAATCTGGGTGCGACAGCTTCTTTTGTCTCCCCAAAAGGATTGATTGTCACCAACCACCATGTGGCCTTTGGAGCGGTGCAGAGAATAAGCACAGCCCAGAAAAACTATATAGAAGAAGGCTTCCTGGCTCGAAGTATGGAGGAAGAGGCTCCCGCTCCAGGCATCGAAGCCTCGATTCTTCTCTCCATAGAAGAGGTAACCAAAGACATCCTCTCTGCAGTCAAGACAGGGATGACAGATTTCGAGCGCTATATGGCCGTCGAGAACAAGATAAAAGAAATCGTCAAGAATGCCGAGAAAAAAGGTGGCGTCGAGTGTGAAGTCAGGGGCATGAATTATGGAATGGAATATTATCTTTTCAGTTTCATGAGGCTCAAGGATATCCGCATCGTCTATGTTCCGGCTCGTTCCATCGGCGAATACGGCGGCGAAATTGATAACTGGATGTGGCCCAGGCATACCGGCGACTTTGCCTTCCTGAGAGCCTATGTCGGTCCTGATGGAAAGTCAGCCGAGTACTCCAAGAATAACGTGCCCTATCAGCCGAAAACTTATCTGAAGATATCAGCCACGGGGATTAAAGAGGACGATTTTGCGATGATCATCGGCTATCCTGGAAGGACATACCAGCGCCTGACATCTTTTGGAATCGGGGAGGATATTGATTTTCGCTACGCCTTCCAGATTCAAACCGCAAAGGATTTGATCAAGATTTTCGAAGATTCTTCCGCCAAAGATAAGGACGCCGAGGTGAAACTTGCTTCAATCATTAAGGGCCTTTACAACGGCTTGAAGAACAACCAGGGGATGCTCGAAGGCCTGGTCAAAGCTAATCTGCTCGAGAAAAAGAGGGCTGAAGAAAAGGCTTTCCTCGATTTTCTAAAAGCAAATCCTGAGCTCGAGAAAAAATACGGCGCTCAGCTAGCCCAGATTGAAGCTCTTTACCGGGAATCGAAGAAAACAAGGGAAAAAAATGCCATCCTGGGATGGATTGGACGCGGCAGTCAGATGACGAGCCTGGCCATGATGATCAACAAATGGTCGGTCGAGAAAGAGAAGAAGGACATGGAGAGGGAGCCTGGATATCAGGAAAGAGACCGTGCCAGAGCAGAACAGAGGTTAAAAGTTGCCCAGAGAAGCCTTGTCCCAGAAGCGGACAAAAAAGCTCTGGAGTATTTTCTGAAAAAAGCTCTTGCTCTTCCTGAGGGGCAGAAAATCAAGCCTGTGGAAGATATCGTGAGCCAGCAGCCAGGGATTTCTCAAGACCAGGCTGTCGCCAACTTTTTGGAAAAGCTTTATAGGGAAACAAAGCTCGCTTCAGCCGAGGATAGGGTCAAGATGTTCGAGCTCAGCAGAAAAGATTTGCTGAATCCTAGCGATCCGTTCATCCAGTTTGCCTCAGAGCTTGAGAAGGAAAGGGAGGTTCTTACCCTAAAATCAAGAGAATTCTCAGGAGCATTGTCGAGGCTGATGCCTGTTTATCTTGAGGGAGTCGAAGCCTGGAAGAAGACAAAGCTTTATCCTGATGCCAACGGAACGCTCCGCTTCAATTATGGAAAGGTCAAAGGCTACTCTCCCCGGGATGCGGTATGGTATCGCTATCTGACTTCTTTGACCGGAGTTGTCGAAAAGCAAACAGGAAAAGAGCCTTTCAACAGCCCTGAAAGACTGCTCGATGTCTACAGGAAAAAGGATTTTGGCACATATGTTGATAAAAACATCAACGATGTGCCGGTCAATTTTCTGACCGACAACCACTGCACAGGCGGAAACTCAGGAAGTCCTGTTCTCAACGGAAAAGGAGAGCTTATCGGACTTCTCTTTGACGGCAATTATGAGGCGATGTACAGCGACTATTACTTTGACCCTGACTTAACACGCAGCATTAACGTTGACATCCGCTATGTGCTTTTTATTGCCGAAAGAGTGGATAAAGCCCTGAATGTCCTCGAAGAGTTGACGATTGTCAGATAATTCACAAAAAGGGGACAGTCCCCTTTTTGCAATTAATTAGAGGCAAGAAGGAAGATTATCTGACAGGAAATTCGAGACGAAAAAGGGGACTGTCCCCTTTTTGCAGGCGAAGCGGCTGGCAAGCGAATCCTTCAAATCATCGCCATCGCTCACACAAAAAAGGTGATAGATGAAGGTCCTGGTCACTGGAACTTCAGGCCAAATCGGCTCGGCCATTGCTGAAATGCTTTCATCAGAGCATTCAATCATCGGGCTCGATTTAACTTCAGGAAAACAGACTACGCATTTAGGGAGTCTAAAAGACCGCAATTTCATTTTCTCCTTGACCAAAGGGCTGGAGGCTGTAATCCATACTGCTTCTTTGCACGCTCCTCATCTTGGAAAATTTTCGTCTGAAGAATTCATTGACACAAATATAAAGGGTACGCTCCACCTTTTGGAAGCTTGTGTAGAGCATGGAATTCGCCGGTTCATCTATACCAGCACAACTTCGCTTTACGGATATGCTATGGTCCCATCTGAAAAAGCAGTATGGGTTACAGAAGACCTTACCCCCATGCCGCGAGACCTTTATGATGTTACCAAGATCACTTCTGAAGACTTGTGCCGTGTCATGGCCGCCAATCATGGACTGCGCTGCCTAAGCCTTCGTGTCTCCAGGTTTTTTCCTGAACCAGAGTATCTGGTTGCGATTTATAGGCTATACAGGGGAGTCGATGTCAGGGACGCTGCAGCTGCTCATATCTTGGCCTTAAAGGCTGAAATAGCCGGATTCGACGTCTTCAATATCTCTGCGCGCTCGCCATTCACCCAGGATGAGACTCAAGAGCTGCTTCATGATGCCCCGAAAGTACTTTTGCGTCACTTCCCGACCATCGACAGACTATTTTCTAAGAAAGGATGGAAACTCCCTGAAAGAATCGACCGAGTCTATGTCATCGAAAAGGCTGAGAAAGCCCTCCGCTATCGGCCAAGATTCAATTTTGAAACGCTTTTTAAATGAAACAAAAATTAACGTTGGATGGAGAAACGCCTCGCGACCTCGTGGGAGTGCCACATCGTTTCGCTCCTGGCGATGACGCTTTTACAAAAATCCTTTGCAGAATATCCCGTGGCTTGCCATGGCGAGCTTCACTATTGCGTTTTTATTAAAATAGCCTCGCCCTTAACTTCGAATCGTGCGCTAATCACTTCGGTTGTCTGAGCATCAGCAAAGCCTTTGAAGCCGGGCTGCTTTCCTCCGACCGTCACTTCAAATAATCCGGGCTCGACGACACGTTTGAAGTTGTTGTCGATCAAGGATAGCTGCTCAGGGGTCAAGGTAAACTTAACTGTTTTTTTCTCTCCAGGCTTAAGGAGAATTCTCTCGAATCCTTTCAGAGCACGGATTGGAACAGGCGCAGAAGCCTCGACATCGGTCAGGTAAAGCTCGACGACTTCATCGCCTGCCATATTTCCTGCGTTTTCAACGTCGATAGAAACGATGATATCCTCTCCTGCCCGGACAGTCTTTGGAACCGAGAGATTGCTGTATTTGAAGCGAGCATAACTCAGCCCGAATCCAAATGGATAGAGAGGCTCTCCCTCGAAATATCTATAAGTTCTGCCTTTCATGGCATAATCTTCAAAAGAAGGCAACTGGTCGGCAGAGCGGTAAAAAGTGACCGGCAGCCTGCCTCCAGGATTGTAATCGCCAAAAATGACATCAGCGATGGCCTCGCCTGCTGCCTGGCCTGGATACCAGGTCTCGACAATGCCTGGTATATTCTCGCTGGCCCAGTTCACAGCCAAAGCACTTCCGTTGAGAAGAACAAGCACCACAGGCTTGCCAAGAGCATGGATGGTTCTAAGCAACTTTTCCTGAATGGCCGGAAGGTCCAAAGTCAGGCGGTCGCCGCCCTTAAAGCCCTCAACCTTGACCTCCATCTCCTCCCCCTCAAGCCTTGGAGAAAGGCCCATGAGCATGACCACAGCCTCAGCCTGCTTTGCCATATCCACTGCCTCTTTCTCATAGTCCCTGCCTGGAATAGACCAGAGCAGCTTGATATGCGCCTCACCCGACCTTTCAAAGAATTCGACTTTTATCCTGTAAGGCTCGCCAGCCTCAAGGTCTACGCTATCATATGTTTTTTCTGGTTGATGCCTGCTGCTGAATTTAACCAGGAGTTTATCGTCGAGATAGACCCGAAAGCCGTTGAGCCCCTCTGCTCCTAAAGCGTATTTTCCTGTCACAGGAGGAACAATCTCTCCTGTCCAGCGCACACTGAAATTATCGTTGTCGAAATCCTTGCTGGGTGCGCCATCCCACCAGTTGAAGTTGATTGCTTTATCGATTTGGGTAAAGGCGGGCTCACCTTTAAAATCGCGGTCATTGAAATATTCACCCTTCAAGCCGCTCTGCCTTTTGCTTCCTTCTGTGAAGAACAGGGCTGAGGAGGGAACAATTTCAAAGTGAGGAAGATTCTCTGCCCATTCGCAGCCCAAGGAATAAAGCACTTTTGTCCTTTTGGAGACTTTCTGCCGAATTCCCTCAAGAGGCGTTATCGAATGGGAGGGAGTGCCGTTATAATTTCCGAGAAGCACTTCGACATCATCAGCATTGGGTCCGATAACAGCGATCGTGCCCAAGTCTTTTCTCAGAGGCAGGATATTATCATCGTTCTTCAAGAGGATAATGGATTTTCTTGCTGCTTCTAGCGCCAGTCTCTTGTGCTTCTTGCTGTCGACGACTCTAAAGGGAATCTTTGCGTAAGAAACCATGCCTGGGGGGTCGAACATTCCCAGCCTGAACCTTGCGTTGAAAAGTCTCTTGACAGAGACATCGATCTCTTCTTCTGTGATCAAGGCTTTTTTAACGGCTTCGAGCAGGCTTTTATACTCTGCTCCGCAGTTCAGGTCGCATCCAGACTTTATGCCCAGAGCTGCTGCCTCTGGCGAGGCCGGGACAACTTTATGGCCCTCCCAGATATCTCTTATGGCATCGCAGTCAGAGACGACATAGCCCTCAAAGCCCCATTCCTCCCTCAGAATCTTTGTTAAAAGCTGGATGCTGCCGCAGCAGGCTTGGCCCTGGTAGCGGTTATAGGCGCACATCACAGAAAATGCCTTTGCTTCCTCGATACAGGCTTTAAAATGAGGAAGATAAGTCTCACGCAAGTCCCGCTCATCTGTTCTGGCATCAAAGGCATGACGGTCAGGCTCGGGCCCGCTGTGGACAGCATAATGCTTGGGCGTGGAGACGACTTTTAGATACTTCGGGTCGTTACCCTGCAAGCCTCTGACAAAGGCAATCCCTATCCTTCCTGTCAGATAGGGGTCTTCGCCGTATGTTTCCATTCCTCTCCCCCAGCGCGGGTCACGAAAGATATTGATGTTCGGCGACCAGAAAGTAAGCCCCTGATAGATGCCTCTTTTTCCACGCCTCAGGAACTCGTGATGCTTAGCCCGGGCTTCATCAGAGATGGCTGTTGCCACTCGATGCATGAGCTCAGTGTCCCATGTTGCAGCCAGGCCTATGGACTGAGGGAAGACAGTAGCCAAGCCGGCGCGAGCCACGCCGTGCAGGCATTCATTCCACCAGTCGTACTCAGGGACATCAAGGCGCTCGATGGCTGCTGCGCCGTTAAGCAGCTGTGAGACTTTTTCTTCGAGCGTCATCCTCGAGATAAGGTCATTGACCCTTTCTTCTAATGCGAGTGTTGGGTTTTTATAAGGGGGCAAGCTTCGATAATCTTCCTTCTTGCCGCAGCCGCTAATCCATATGATCAGAAAAATAGCTAAGAAAAAAAGCAAAATTCTTTTGTCAATATGAGCCGTCATTTCTTTCTCCTCCATTAGATGGATTTAAAAGTGTGATTCTCTCTTGTTTTTAAGAACATTCTGGCATATATAAATAATATTCATAAATTCATGTCAACCTTTCATACGGCTTTCGAACACCTCTGCCTTTGCTTTATGACAGAAATAATATTTCAAGCATTGTAAAATTCATTTCTTATAAGGAGGAATTATGGATTTCATAGAATTAAAAAAAAGATTGGCCGAGCTGGATGTCGCCTGCATCTGCGACATCAATAAGAATTTGAGGGTCATGGACCCTGGAATAAGGCCCATCAACCATGGCTTGAAAATGATTGGAATTGCCCACACTGTCCATTGCAAAGGAGATTTTCTTTCTGTCCTCAAAGCTCTTCACGAAGCCGATGAAGAAGAAGTCCTGGTCGTTGATGCCGAAGGAGACAAGATTGCCTTGGCCGGAGAGCTTTTTGCTCTCGAAGCAAGAAGGAAAAACCTCGCTGGAATCGTCGTTGACGGCGGATGTCGCGATACCAAAGGCATCAAAAAGACTAATCTTCCTGTTTACGCAAGATATATTACTCCAGTGGCAGGAACTGCTTCAAAAATTTTTCAAACTCAGGTCAAGGTTAATTGCGGCGGCGTAGCCGTTGAACCGGGAGATATCATTTTCGGCGATGATGATGGAATCGTGGTTATGAGCGTAGAAGAGATTAAGGGAATTTTAGCAACAGCCGAGAACATTCAAAGGATAGAGGATAAGGTGTTGAGGAAGATGGAGGGAGGCAAGAGTCTTATCGATATGCTCAATTTTCAAGACCACTACGCAAAAGTCAGCAAAAAGCAGAAGAGCGACCTCATTTTCATCATATAATCCATGCGCCAAGGTTGGCAGATTATTTTTGAAAATGAAAACCTTTCATATAAAGTTTTTTATCAAGGATTGATGATTTTGTTTAAGATATCAGTGAAAAAGGGCACAATCCCCTTTTTCTAAAATTATTGACTAGCGAAAAAAAAGTTGGAAGTTAGTTCTTGAAACTTAAGGAGGTAAGATGAAAAGGTTATTTTTTCCAATTGCGGTTATCCTGGCCATCTTTATTGCTTTTTGCTTCTCCCGTCCTGCTTCTGATGTTCAGAAAATAAAGAATGAGATTCAAACAGTCCTCGACCGGCAGAAGGCTTCATGGAATGAAGGAAGTATCGAGGGATTCATGGAATATTACTGGAAGTCAGATGATTTAACCTTCCAATCCGGAAACAAAAGGCTACACGGCTGGAATGCCCTCCTCGCCAGGTATAAAGAAAGCTACTCCGGAGAGAACATGGGAAAGCTGGACTTCACCGACATTGAGATTAAAGTCTTATCCAGCGATTTTGCCTATGTTCTGGGAAGGTGGAAGCTTTCATTCAAAGATTCTTCTAAGGAAGGCTTGTTCACCATCATTCTTCAGCGCTTTACTGAAGACTGGAGAATCATACACGACCATACCTCTTGATCAGGAAAAATCAATCTCTTCGATTTCCTCAAAGAATAAGTTTCCAAATATAAACAATTTTGTTTATCCAAAAAATAAGAACATGAAGTGAAATTTAAAACAGGTCTGATTTTCTTTTATTACAGTTTTTTTATTTAGTGCGGTATTTCTCGAACCAGGCCAGAAGGTAAAGCTGCTGGAGGAGGCGGTGAGAAGGCCGGCGCCAGCCGTGATACTCATCCGGCATCCGCACCAGCAAGGTTTCTTTCTTGAGCATCTTCAGGCCGCGGTAAAATTCTTCACTCTGTCCAATGGGAGTTCTTAAGTCTGCCTCGCCTGTCATGACCATGGTCGGCGTGGTAACGTTTGCCACGTAATTCAGCGGCGAGCGGAGAGCATATTCGGCCGGGTCTTCCCAGGGATATTTATTGAATTGCCTGTACCAGTTTGCGCCGTCTGTTATGCCCACAAAGGAATGCCAGTCGATAACCGGCCTCATCGAGACCGCAGCCTTGAAGCGGTTGGTATGGCCGACAATCCAGGCCGTTAAACAGCCGCCGCCGCTTCCCCCGCAGACAAAAAGGTTATTCTCGTCGATGAAGCCTTTGGCCAGCGCTGCATCCACCCCGGCCATCAAATCATCAAAATCCTTGCCAGGATAGGAATACTGAATGCCGTTGACAAAGTCCTGGCCATAGCCTGTGCTTCCCCTCGGGTTCATGTATAAAACAGCATAGCCGTTGGCAGCGAAGTTCTGCCACTCCCAGTTAAAGCGGACTGAATACATCGCCCATGGGCCGCCATGGATGTAAAGAACCATAGGATATTTCTTGCCCGTTTCAAACTCAGCAGGCTTGATCAGCCAGCCCTGAAGGTCAAGGCCGTCAGGAGATTTAAACCACAATTCCTCAACCTCTCCCTGTTTGACATCAGCCAGAATGTCTTCATTGACATCCACGAGCTTTTTGAAATTTGCCGCGCTGTTCAGGTTGAACGTCACCAGAGAACCAGGGTTATGAAAATTCGAACTCATGGTTGCCACCTGGCTGTTGTCTGCAATGGACAATCCAGATAAATAATGAACGCCTTCTGTGACTTTTCTAATTTTCTTGCCCGTGGAGACGAAGTGGAGGTTGCACTCCCCTTTTTCATCCATGAGATAGAAGACTCCAGAGTTGTCCGCAGCCCAGGTGACACCTGAAGGTGAACTGGGAAGGTTCACAGCCAGAATATGCTTGTTTCCTCCATCAGCATCCATAAGATAAAGACTGAAGAGATGATTGGTAAAATTCTGCTCATTGTAGCCAGTGTAGGCAATCAATCTTCCGTCAGGCGAAACCCTTGCTCCCCTGTCCGGGCCTTTTCGGTCAGTCAAAGCTTTTATCTCGAGGGTGTTGAGGTCAACGCAGTAGATCTCTGTATCGCCAAACAGATATTCGGCATCAGGCTTGCGAATGGCACTGAAATACATCTTCTTTCCGTCTTTTGACCATTGGGGCTCTCTATCGGAATAATCTCCTGATGTCAATTGCTTTGGCGTCCCTCCGACTTCAGCATTGATAGTAAAAATATGGTCATAGCCCTTGGGCAAGAATCCCCGGCCGTCTGTTCTCCAGGATAGCCTGTCGACGAGGACAGCCGGCTCTGCCCATTTGGCACCCTCTGGTTTTTTTGGAAGCTTCACCTGCAGAATCGGCTTATCGTCGGGTATAAAGAGGGTGAAGGCCAGATTTTTTCCATCAGGAGACCATGTCAAATCCTGAGGAGAGCGCTCAAGGTGAGTGAGCTGGGCGACCTCACGAGTGTCGAGCCAGAGGACATGAATCTGGGTTGTTCCGTCTCTGTCAGAAAGAAAAGCAATCTTTTTCCCGTCAGGCGACCAGACCGGCGACAAATCCCTCCAGTTTCCGTGAGTAAGCTCGCGGATGCGGGTTCCGTCGATATCAACTATCCAGAGGTTGCTCCTCGACTGGTCGTTCTTCTTATCGACCCAGCCGCGGGTGAAGAGAATATTTTTTCCGTCCGGGGAGATGAGAGGGCTTCCGATAGATTCCATCTCCATGAAAGTCTCATCGGTCAGCAGCTTGTAATTTTTCTCTAAAGAAAATGCTGCTCCTAACGAAACGAAAAGGATAAGCAAGCTAATTGTTGATAATTTCACAATTGCCTTCATCTTAAAACCTCCTCTTGAAATTTAAATCAAAAAAATATCTTTTCTTTATCATTGGTTATTTTCCATGATATTAAGCAAAAAAATTTAGTTTACCACAAAGAGGGTCAGGCCGGGCGTTTAAAAAAACCATTTGAAGCATGAGCAGGCATTTTTCCTAGACCGAGTTTTCCATCAAAGAAAAAATGCATTCGTTTTTTACCAGGCGATTCCATAGTCTTCGCCGTAGTTGCTCGAGCCTCCCCACAATGTGCCGTGCTTGCGGTCGAAGAAGATGGCGTTGATCGGGCCTGAGGTATATTTTCTGTATTCAATCTTGTAGCCCATGTTTTCCAGAAGCTCTTTCACCTTTTGAAGGACTTTTTCATTAAGCTGGAGCCTTCCTGGCCTAGATTCATGGGAGCCAAAGGAGCTGCGCATCTGGAAGCTCGCGATGTTCGGCGCTTCGCAGGCTTCCTGGACATTCATCCCGAATTCGACCATATCCAGAAAAAACTGAAGCATATTCTGGTCTTGAGTATCCCCGCCCTGGACGGCAAAGGAGAGAAAGGGCTTGCCGTCTTTTAAGGCAAGGCTCGGTGTCAAGGTAGCGCGCGGCCTCTTGCCTGGAGCAACCACGTTGAACGGATTCTCAGCTTCATCGAGGACAAAGCTCTGCATGCGCTGGCTCATCCCGACTCCGGTATTTCCGGCTATACAGGCTGGAATCCAGCCTCCGCTGGGCGTGGTTGAAACGACCCATCCTTCCTTATCGGCAGCTTGAATTGAGGTTGTGCCGCTGAAGAAGCTCTCCTCCAAAGAGAGGCTATCCTTTTTCTCCGCATCAGACGGACCGACATTCAGCCATTTCTCAAGCAGATGGAGGTAAGGATTTTGTCTTCCCTCAAAAGGATAGGGGTCGCCGGGCTTGACAGCTGGGTCGTTGACATTCCAGTTCAATTTCTTCAGCCTTTGCTTGGCGTATTCTTTGGATAGAAGACCTTTGAGTGGCTCCTCAGGCGGGAAATAAGGATCTCCATAGTAAAAATCTCTGTCAGCAAAAGCGAGGTTCATCACTTGGTAGAGGGTGTGGATGTAATTCACGCTGTTATAGCCCATGGATTTGAGGTCGATATTCTCCAGCATATTGAGCATCTGAAGAAGAACCGGTCCCTGGACCCAGCAGGTCAGCTTGTAAACTTCGATTCCCTTGTAAGTGTTCATCACCGGCTCTTCGATGTAGACCTTCCAGTTTGCCAGGTCTTCCATGGTTATCAACCCGCCTTGCTCCTTGGAGCCCCGGACAAATTCCTGAGCGATATCACCTTTATAGAAACGGTCATAGGCGGCATAGATGGTTTCTTTCCGGGTTTTGCCTGAAGCTAAAGCTACCTGTTCGGCTTCGACGAGTTTGTTTAAAGTGGCTGAGAGGTCTGGCTGGCCGAAAATTTCCCCAGGATATGGAGCCTCACGCTCCTCGCCAAGATGAGGGAGAAGAACTTTCTTTGAGTAGGGCCACTGCTTGATTCTTTGCTTATTTCTTTCGATGCTGGTGGCAGTCTCTTCCTCGACAGGATATCCTTCTGCCATCTGCATCGCGGGCTCGAGAACTTGCTTGAGGCTCATGGTGCCAAACTCTGCCAGCATGACCAGCAGGCCTCCAGGAGTTCCTGGAGTCACTGCAGCCAGCGGCCCGTACTCGGGCGGATATTTCATCCCCTTTTCCTTGAAGAACTCAGGAGTTGCCCCAGTCGGCGCTACGCCGAGGGCGTTGATGCCATAAACTTTTTTTGTGTGGGGGTTATAAATCAAGGCCTGAGTCTCCCCTCCCCAGCTCAAGACGTCATACATGGTGCAGACAGCAGCCAGCATGGCGCAAGTTGCATCAACGGCATTTCCTCCACGCTCAAATATCTTGGCTCCTGCAGTGGCAGCAAGGGGCTTTCCGGTTATGGCCATCCAGTGCCGGCCGTGAAGGACAGGCTTTTCAGTGCGGGAAGAAATGATGCGGCTTGAGGCAAGAAAAAAGAGCATCAACAGCAGAAATAGCTTCCAGCGGCCGGTAATCGCTCTTTTTCTTGTAGGCATATCTAATCCTCCTTTGAAGAGTATTTATTTTTACCAGATTTTCGAAGCGAGGCTCACCTTGGAGCGCTCATCGAGAGAGATGGCATCTTTTGTGCAAACCGAACGACAGATACCGCAGCCGTAGCACCGCCTGGGGTCGATGAATGCCTTTTCCTGGGCAGCACCGTATCCCACTGCCCCAAACTGGCAGACGCGCATGCACTGGCGGCAGCCGTTGCAGAGGTCGGAATCGACTCCGGCCACGTATTCAGCGCGGAACATGATCGGAACGCCGTGGGTCACGGTCATTCTCATCGCCAGGCAGTCTGACCTGTCGCAATTGCAGATGCCGCCGATAAAAGGAGGTATAAAAGTCCAGACTGAATGACAAAGGCCATCGTGTTCATACTCGCGCATCAGGGCCAGAGCATCGTCCCTGCTCATCGCTTCAAGTCCTTGTGTGTCAGGTCCTGTCAAATAGCTGGCATCAATTTCGTGCAATATCTCGATAAGTTTTCCACCTTTTGGCGCCAGGCTCAAAGCGTAGCAATATCGCTGTTCAGAACCCAGAGTGATGTGGCGGCAGATGCAGGCGATACGGGTCACAGAGGTCACGAATTCAAAAATGCGTCCGACCTCTTCAATAGGCACAACCTGGCCATAATGGATTTTCTTCATTTTGTTTGAGATGCGCCTGGCTAAAACGCGCTTGACAAATCCAGGCGCTTTATCGAGCTGAGCAACTCTGTTGACTCCTTTGCTGTGGGATTCTGGATGGGCTATGAAATGATGGATATACTTCCGGCGCCGAAGGTCGCTCAACATATCCTCTGCGTAATTCTTTGCCTGGAGATACCACTTTTTCCCTTCGCCATGTTTATGGCAAAACTCACACATCAAATCCTCCTCATTTTTGTTGCAAACTTATAGCACGGGCAAATCTGCAAGTCAAATCTTGGGATGTCTCGAGATCCAGGGCTATCTGCCGGATGATTACAAGACCTGCAGGGATAAAATCAAAGCGGTCACCGAGGAGAAGCTTAACTTAGCGCGGCCTTTTGAGTTTGTCCTTTCTTCGCTGGCCGAGAATAGACTCTATTTGCAGATTATTGATAGCTGACCTTGCCATATTCTTGAAGTTCATTTCTTTAAACAGGGCCTCAGCCTTTTCATAGTATTTGACCGCGCTCATGATGTCGCCGAGTTTTTCATATTCATGCCCCATAGAATAGGCCACCATCCCATCGTTGGATGATTTCAAGAGCTCTTCAAGGCAGAGGATGACTTTCCCTGGATTGAGAAGCTGGCGACAATCTTTTATCTTTTCATTCAGGCGCCTGGTGGCAGAATTGCTCATTGTGGGGCTTTATTTTAATACATACTTCGAACAAATTTAATAATAACTTTTTAGCGTTATTTTAGCACTTCTTATGAATTTGGCAATTTCCTTAAGTTGCCTTCCTTCAATAGCTAATATCATAAGAGAAATTTGAAGTCAAAAATAAAAAATAGAAAGATTGCATAAAAATTCATATAATTTTTTCTGTTCCATTTATAAAAAGGAGTTTTTACGAATCATGAATAAATTATCCAGGTTAAAGGTTTTATTTATTGCTCTTTTCCTCCTGATTTTTATTTCTGCAGCCTTGGCGGATAAAAAAAAGGACGAGGTTGATAGACTTTTTTCTCAATGGGACAAGCCTGATACTCCGGGATGCGGCCTGGCCATAATCAAAGATGGAAAAATGATCTATGAGCGAGGCTATGGCTCAGCCAATCTGGAATACGGCATTCCCATAAAACCCAATTCTGTTTTCTATGTCGGCTCGGATTCCAAACAGTTTGTTGCCATGAGCATCGCCATCCTGGCAAAAGACGGAAAACTCTCTCTTGACGATGACGTCCGCAAGTCCATTCCTGAATTGCCGGATTATGGAACCCCCATAACCATCCGCAACCTCATTCATCATACAAGCGGGCTCCGGGATTATCTGACTCTACTGGACATCGCCGGAATAGACTTCGGCGCCTTCCACGAGGAAGACGTTCTCGAGCTTATTGCGAGGCAGAAGGAATTGAACTTCAAGCCTGGAGAGGAATGCCTTTACAGCAATTCTGGCTATTTCCTCCTGGGAATCATCGTTAAGAGGGCCAGCGGCAAGACGCTCAGGCAGTTTACTGAAGAAAAGATTTTCATGCCGCTGGGAATGAAGGATTCTCATTTTCATGATGATTACACTCAACTCATCAAGAACCGTGCCTGGGGTTATTTCCCTGCTGGCAGGGGCGGCTATAGAAATTTCATATCGACCTTTGACTGTGTCGGGTCAGGAGGGCTCTACACCACGGTCGAAGACCTTTTTCTCTGGGACCAAAATTTTTACCACTGCCGGGTTGGAGGAAAGGAGCTTATCAGCCTAATGGAGACGCCGGGAGAATTGAACAACGGTAAAAAGCTTGATTATGCTTTTGGCCTTGTCGTCGGCAGCTATAAAGGTCTAAAGACCGTCAGCCATGCAGGGGCTTTGGGTGGCTTCAAGGCCTGCATGGTTCGTTTCCCTGAGCAGAGCTTCTCAGTCATCTGCCTTTCCAACCTCAGCTCTTTTGATCCGACAAAGCTCTCTTTTCAAGTCGCTGACATCTATCTTGCCAATACGTTCAAAGAAGAGAAAAAACAGGCACTAAAGGAAAAGTTTATAAATCTTCCCGAGGAAAAGCCTAAAGAAAAATGGGCGCCTCCACAAAAGCAGCTTGAAGAATACCAGGGAGAATATTTCAGTGAGGAGCTGCAAGTGACATTCAAGCTTGCCAGCAAAGAAGGCAAACTGTATTTCGTCCATAGAAATGGCAGCCGTGCACCCCTTCTGCCAACACTAAAGGATAGCTTTGTTGGAATGGATTTATCTATTCAATTTATTAGGGATAGCGAGAAGAAGATATCCGCTTTTGCGCTTAATGCCGGGCGCGTCAAAAACCTCAGATTCAATAGGAAATGATAGAGATAGTTTCTGGACATCATCTCTTCTTTCGGTAGCGGCGGACGATAAAGGTCGATGCAGCAAAAAAGGTCAGGATAGCTACTGGAATTGCGGGATGGACTCTCAGCATAAGGTAGCTCAACCCAACAAACGGCAGAAGCGTGATGCGGACAACGAGCTTCATAACCTTGTGTTTCGCTATGAAATTAGCTACAGGTGGCGAACACCTGTAATATAGTCTAACCAATATCCTTCCAAGCTTATATGGCATAAGGAACTCATCCCTGAAATCTCGGAGAATCTTCACGCAGGAATGAAGTTGGGAACCATAGGCAGCGGTGGCGATAAAGCAGCCACCTTTCTTGCCAGACGAGGTGTCATCACCTCCTTTTGAAGCCGAGAAATTGGCGGTGATCGACTTGTTTCCATTCATGGTGACTGTTAGCGGACTAGTCGTCCCTGATGCATCACCGCTCCAGCCGCTGAAACTATAACCGCTGTTAGCTATGGCTTTTACGCTGACAGAGGTTCCAGAATCATAAGTGTAATTTCCAGGGGAAGGGTCGGTCGTTCCGCCTGAACTTGAAGCTATGGTCAATGTGTATTTGACGATGGTGCTGCTAAAATTTGCCTTGAGTGATTTGTCGGAATTCATTGTCAGGGTCAAAGGATTGTCTTTTTCATGTCCTGCCGGTACATCTCCTGTCCAGCCTGAAAAGGAGTAGTTATTGTCTGGAATTTCGTATACTGAAACAGAGTTGCCAGGCTCGAAAGCAGGGGTTCCTGGCCTTGGAAAAGTTGTTCCTCCTGAGCTTGCCTGAATTGTTAGAGTATAACCTGAAAGAGTCTTCGTCTGGAAACTCCAGACAGGTCCTTCTGTCAAGGCTCCACTCAAGTCCTTAGCTACAACTTTCCAATAATGAATTGTCTTCAGGCTCAGAGTAGAAGGACTATAAGTCGTCTTCGAAAGATTGCTGGCAGCGCGGAATGTTGGAGGGTTAACTGTATCAAGGTAAACATCGTAGGTGACAACATCTCCTTCATCAAGGTCTCCGCCATCCCAGCTGAACACACGATTGTCGCTGACCTCTGTCTGGCTATTCGCCGGAGAAGGATTGCTAGGCGTTGTGGGAGGAGTGTTTGTGGCTGATGTCGAGGCACTCGCTTCACTAGAAAAGGCTGAATCGCCATAACGATTGTAAGCTTTCATTTGATAATAATATTGAGTTCCAGCCGTAATAATCCTAATGTCCGAATACTTCCTGGTGTTGGCGCTTAAATAAGCGATTTGCTCGTAAGTTCCGCTCGCTCCCGATTTTCTTTCCAGTTTAAAGCCCTGTTCGTTGGAGGCATTATCCACCCAAGCCAGGTCAATCTGATGAGCAGATTTTGCAGAAGCTGAAAGATTGTTTGGGGCCTCTGGAGCACTGGCAGCAATGTTTGCTCTGTACCCCAGGGCTCTGTCTGCAAACTTAAACTCCCCGACCCATAAATAGTCGCCATCAAACCAAATATTGAGGGGGCTATAGAGTTTATCTCGCGCCTTTCCTGGTCTTGATGTTGTAAAATCAGGTTGACCAAGAACGACATCTGCCGGTTGGTCATCATAAGTAGGAAATGTGTTCCAGATGAGCACGCGGTTAAAGCCAAGGTCTGTCACGAATAGATGGCTGTCAAAGATGAAAGCTCCTTGAGGGCCGTTAAATCGCCAGGGAAGATTGCGGCCAGCGTAAAAATCAAAGAGCTTAATATCTGGAGGCTGATTATTTTGAGTCGGAATACTGTTCCAGATTAATATCCGGTGGTTCTCCATATCAGCCACGGCCAACCGCTGACCGTCAGTCGCTATTCTTGAGGGATAATTCATTAAACCGGCTGAAGTTGAGTTGAAGTCACTCTGACCAAGGACAATATCAGCCGGCGTTCCGTCTTTTTTTGGAATTGTGTTCCAGATCAAGACCCGGTTGTTTCCGCTGTCACTGACAAAAAGACGGCTGCCGTCGCTCGCCACTCCCTGGGGCTGGTTCAACGCGACACCCTGAGTGTGCAAAATCTCCGTATCTGGATTTGTAAAACTCGTTTGCGGGAATTTATCCCAGACCAGTATTCCCCGGTAGAGTTCAGCTGCAAAGAGGCGGCTGCCGTCAGTCCACATCTGACAGCACTGGTAGACTTCACTGAGTTGAAGGAATTGGCCAGGGGGTTCATCAAAATCGACGTCAGAGATGATGTAGTCAGCTTCAGCGCAGTCCTGCTCGGGTAATCCGTCGTGGATGACAATCCTGCTGTCCACATGGGTGGCCAACAGAAGATGATGCCCGCTGGAAGCTACTCCAGATACGCTGCGGATTCCATTCTTCGAGCGGAAAACACAACTCCCAAAATCTGCCTGGCCCAAGACAACATTAGCATCAATATCAGAAGCAGTTGGAATTTGGTTGTAGATGAGCATCCGGCTGTTGTTGGTATCAGCCACATAAAGCCTTGTCCCGTCTGAAGATACTCCCCATGGCTTGGACAAAGCCTCAGCCGAAAGGCCTGGCTGCAAGTCAGAACGGCCTATTATGCAGTCAGGAGGCTGGTTGTTTTGAGTGGGCAGGCTGTTCCAGACATAAACATTATGGTTACAGGCCACATACAATTTTTGGCCCTGCAGGCTGACACCCACGGGACTGTAATCATTTGGAGAATTAAAAAAGTCAGGTTGAAGCAATTCCACATCAGCGCTCTTTCCATTTTGAGTTGGAATGTTATTCCAGACAAGAACACGCTGCCCTCCTTTATAATCACTGATTACTAATGCAGTTCCATTCGAAGCACCACCCCTTGGAGAAAACAACGATTTTTCGTCCAGGCTTTCACTAGAAGAGGTAAAGTCAGACTTTCCAACAACCACATCTGCAGCCTGATTATTTGTCAAGGGAAGAGAATTCCAGATTAAAAACCTCCCTTCTCCAGAGTCTGCGACAAAGAGATGCTGTCCATCATAAAAAACATCCCAAGGCCAGCCCAGAGTATTTGCTGCTCTTGCTCCGCCAGGCTCATCGTAGTGAGTGAAATCTGACTGCCCCAGCACAATATCAGCTGAAGCTCCATTCTGAGTAGGAATAGAGTTCCAGATAAGGACACGGTTATTGTTAGAATCGGCCACAAAAAGATGGATGCCATCAGAATAAACTGCAACAGGCCAGTTCAGTCCAGTCTGTCCACCCCCAGAGTCGTTTGAGTTCATATCCGGCTGACCTACAACCAAATCGGCCGGCGCATTGTTTGATGTTGGTATCCTATTCCAAATAAGGATGCGGTTGTTCCTGGTATCAGCAACATATAGCCTTCCTGCTGAGTCGGCGCAGACACGACTGGGATGATGCAAGGCTGAAGCTCCCCCGCCGTTTGCATAAGGCCCAAGGATAATGTCCGCCTGCTGGCCATTCTGAAACCATATCGCCTGAGGTGAGCTGTCAAAGGGCGATAACAAAAAGAGACCTAACATACACAAAATGGTAGAGAAATTTGCTCTTTTCATTTTAAAATTACCTCCTTTTTGTCCCATCAATGAAATGAATACTCAAATTTAAGATAACGAATTGAGCCTCTTAACCTCCCTTTCTTATCCTACACCCGCGATCCTTGCCTTCTCGAAGCCTCTATTTTACTATGGAAAAATACTCCTGAATGGGAGAAGATTGGCCAGTAACCCTTTTGGGCGATAAATCTCAAGGGGAAAGATATGACAAGGAGGAGTAAAAATCACCTTGAAAACCACCTTCAAAGGTGATTGACGACTCCTGGCAAGCTATGCCAGCCTAGAATCAGACTTGTTGCGCTGGCTGGGCAAGTTTTTGCACCCTACATTCCCTTCTGCTCATTTTCCCCTAACAGCCAGCATTTTTTTGCGTGTTGACGTTTAAGAACAAATTCAATACTGCACAAAATAATAGCTTTCCGGTTTCAAAGAGATTTTCTCTATGCTTTTAACTTTTTTATGGTCGATTCGGGTCTCTTTAAACACAACCTGCATTTCTTGGCTTTTGGCCAATTTCAGATATTTTCTCTGGGACAATGCCTCCTTCATCTTCATCAGCATCTCGGCGCTTGGAATGTCTATGACAAGTATTTCCGCGGTGCTGTAAGCTTTTTTTTGCCCGTTCTTATATTCTGAAGGTAATCTATCGGCTGGCTCGATATGAGAGGGGAATTTTACTTTTATCTTTATCTCAGCCCTCATGAATTCATTGGCCGAGGTGTAAAACTCTGCTTCCTCGAATCCCAGCACCTCCAAGGCTTCTTCAAATGGGATTTGCTCTATCAGCGCTTTGGGCTTCCACTTATCCAGATTGATTTTACTGGAATAAAATCCAACAAGGGCAAAAGCTGCAGCCCCTATTATTAAGATGACAATTTGAGACAATTTTTTCGTCGATAAGTTCATTTCTCTCCTCCAAAGGACTTAAACTCCTTTAAAAAAATTTTATTCTAAATCAACAGAACAGCCGGTCTTTTTCAACCGCATAGCTTAAATTGGAAAGGCAAAAATCAGGCAAGATGCTTTTTTTTCGGAGCATTCTCGTTATCTCAGAAACATGATAGCTTGCATCGCTGCCACGCACCCCTCGCCTGCCGCAGAGATAATTTGCATTCCTCCGCAAGTGACATCTCCAGCAGCGAAAACTCCTTTTAGATTTGTCCTTTGAAAGCGGTCAACCTTAATGCACTGTTTATGGTCGAGCTCGATACCCGCCTTGGCAAAAAGAGGAGCAGTAGGAATTTCCCGGAAAATAAAGACTCCAGCAACCTCAAGCTCGTCTTCCTTCACTTCTCTTTCGATGACAACCTTCTCCACTCTTTGTTCGCCCACAATTTCTTTAACAATGGCTTTGGGGTAGAGGGGAATTCCCTTGTTTTTTATCTCGTCAATTGAATTTCGAGCGACATTCCATTTGTTCCGGTCTCCCTGAATCCAAAAGACTTTGCAGCCCATCCGCTCCAAGAGGCGGACATCCTCTGCGGCTTCATCAGAATTTCCTACTGCAGCCACTTTGCTTCCACGATAGAGCGGACCATCGCAGGTTGAACAATAGCTCACTCCCATTCCCAGCAATCTTTCCTCCCCGGGAATAAGCTTGCCGCTGGAGATAGGCTTGCCTGTAGCGATAATCACAGCCTTGGCTTCGATGAGGGTGTCTCGAGTGGCGACAAATTTTGGGTCAGAGGCAAGATTGAAGCTGATAGCGTCCCCTTTTATGATCTCAGCGCCAAAGTGTTGGGCATGACTTCTGAATTTATCAAGCAGCTCCCGGCTGTCAATGGAGATGAATCCAGGATAGTTTTCGAGCCTGTATCCAACCGAAAGTCGGGAACGAGCTCTTCCCTCCAGAATGAGAGTTTTGCTTCCAGCCCGCGAAGCATACAAGCCTGCTGTCAGGCCTGCTGGTCCGCTGCCGACAATCAAAATATCGGCAGGCCTGCTTCTGACGCTAACTCCAGGACTCTGCATTTTTACCTCCGTTCTAAGGCTCTTTCATCTTGGCTAAGTTCTATTTTCCTCTATCCCCTTCCCACTTTAAAACATATAGCAGAGGAGAAATTCGGTGTCAATCGAGCAAGTTTAAAGGGCAACTTCTCTTGTACAGACACCAGGGGCAGAGGCTTGACGCTCTGGCTGGGAATTCCTTGGCTTCTTCGATGGCCTTGATCTTTCGAAGAGTCTCCTGCATCAGGCTCTCAAGCTGTTCTTCGGTTCTCGAGGAGCGCATTTCCTTATCGAAGGCTAAGAAATGCCAGATAAGCCTCACCTCCTTGCAATCTTCAAATTCTCGCCTTACCCACACCGAGTACATGGCAAGCTGGGGGTCTTTATCCAGATGCTCCTGGGTCGGAAGTGTTGTATTTGTCTTGTAATCGTGGATTTCATAAAGGCCATTTCCCATATCCATCAGCCGGTCAATTCGGATGTAAAATTCATATTCTCCCTTTTCGTCTAAAGGCAAAAAATCTGTTATTTCCAGGTCGACAACTCTGCCCTCTCGGAAAGGCTTGTATCTTTTGTAATAGTCTCTGAGATAAGCCTCTCCTTTCTTGCGAAAATCTGCTGAGCTAAGATTTTCATCGACAAGGATTATTGACTCTGGCCAGCTCTTCAGCCACTGGCTCCTGAAAAAAGCCAGCAGTTCTTTCTTCGTCATCGACTTTCCATAACAGATGTTTCTGTAAAGCTTCTCCAGCGTCTCGTGCATCCTGGCTCCAAGAAAAGATTCTGCTGTCTCCTCTGCCTCTGGCTTTATTTTATCGATGTAGGCGTATTTATACCTTAAGGGGCAGGTCTCATAGGAGATTATTTTCGAATGGCTGTAGGTTGGCATTTTGAATTTAAGATAAAATTATTTGGCTGACCGGTATTTTTCAAACCAGGCCAGAAGATAAAGCTGGCGCAAAAGACGATGAGAAGGCCGGCGGAAGCCATGAAACTCCTCAGGCATTCTCACCAGGACAGTGTCTCTTTTTAGTATCTTTAAGGCGCGGTAGAATTCTTCGCTCTGGCTGATCGGGCATCTTAAATCTTCCTCGCCTGTCATAAGCATTGTCGGAGTGGTGACATTCCCTGCATAGTAAAGAGGCGATCGCATGGCATACTCCATCGGGTCTTCCCAGGGATATTTTTTGAATTGCCTTATGAAATGGATGCCGTCTGTGGTCCCCACAAAGGAATACCAGTTGATGATAGGTGCCATCGAGACTGCAGCCTTGAAGCGGTTGGTGTGACCGACAATCCAGGCCGTAAGACAGCCGCCTCCGCTTGCGCCGCAGACAAAGAGGTTATTCTCATCGATGAAGCCCTTGGCCACTGCTGCATCGACGCTAGCCATCAAATCGTCGTAGTCTTTTCCAGGAAAGGAATACTGAATGCCGTTAACAAAATCCTGTCCATAGCCTGTGCTTCCTCTCGGATTCATGTATAAAACAGCATAGCCGTTGGCGGCAAAGTTCTGCCAGTCCCAGCTGAACTGGACAGAGTACATCGCCCATGGTCCGCCGTGGATGGAGAGGACCATGGGATATTTTTTGTTCGACTCAAACTGGGCAGGCTTCACCAGCCAGCCGTGGAGGTCAAGCCCATCGTAAGATTTAAACCGCAATTCCTCAACCTCTCCCAGCCTCACATCGGCCAGGACATCCTCATTGACATCGACAAGCTCCGTGCTGTTCGCCGGATTGCTGAGGTTGAATGTCACCAGGCATGCTGGTTTTTTGAAGGTCGAACGCACAGTTGCCACCTGTCTATTTTTAGCGATGGATAATCCAGATAAATAATGGATGCCGCTTGTTATTTTTTTAGCTTTTCCGTCCATGAGGACAAAATAAAGGTTGACCTCTCCCCTCTCATTCACAAGATAATAGACTCCAGAGCCGTCCGGAGCCCAGGCCATGTCTGAAGGTGAATCAGGAAGCTCACTGGCCAGAAGCCGTTTCTGACTTCCCTCTGCGTCCATGAGATAGATGTTCGAAAGAGAGTACGTGCAATTTTTCTCATCATAACCGGTGTAAGCAATCCATTTTCCGTCTGGAGAGACAAGAGCGTCTTCGTCCGGTCCCTTACGGTCAGTCAGCGCTTTTATCTCCAATGTCCCCAAGTCAACCGAATAAATCTCTGAATCGCCATCCCGGTAGTCAGCGCCTGGTTTGCGGACGGCGCTAAAATACATTTTTTTGCCGTCCGAAGACCATTCGGGCACGACAGGAAGGAGCGATGACTGCTGGTCAGGATAGTGAGCGTTATCTCCGCTCGTTATCTGCTTTGGAGTGCCTCCAAGTTCAGCATCGACTATAAAAATCTGCTCATAACCTTTTGGTATGTATCCTCTGCCGTCGTTCCTCCAGGCCAGCCTGTCGATGACGACTGCCGGCTCAGCCCATTTGGCGCCTTCAGGCTTTTTGGGAAGCTTTACTGGCAGGATGGGCACAGTGTCTAGAACAAAAAGAGTAAAAGCCAGCATTTTTCCATCAGGCGACCATCTGATGTTTCCTGGCGGAGTCTCGAGATGGGTGAGTTGGGCAACCTCCCTGGTATCAATCCAGAGGATATGAACCTGAGTTGTTCCGTCTCTATCGGATAGAAAGGCAATCTTTTTCCCGTCTGGCGACCAGACTGGAGAGAAGTCTCTCCAGTTTCCCTGGGTAAGCTCGCGAATGCGGCTTCCCTCAACATCAGCCATCCAAAGGTTGCTCCTCGACCGGTCATTCATCTTGTCAATCCAGCTTCGGGTGAAGAGAATGTATTTCCCGTCAGGTGAGATGCTCGTGCTTCCGATGGATTCCATCTCCATGAAGGTCTCGCTCGCGAGAAGTTTGTAGTTTTTCTCTTGTGCGTATATCACGCTTGAATAAGCGAATAAGAAGAAAAGGCCTAGCGCCATTATTTTTGTTGAGAATTTCTTCATACCAGCCTCCTTCTTTAAAGAAATGCCTTTTTTCAATTGGATTTTTAAGGCAAAAAAGTTTAAAGCGGCAAGGTCTTTTTTTCTATTTCATCTTGAACAAAGAATCGTCCAGGCCGGAGTTGAAGCTCACTTTTGAGAATGTGATTTTAATATTTTCTTGACCATTTAAATATTGGACCAAGCTATGGGCGATTGTCATTCCATCGACTTTTTTATAGTCAGAGTTAAATTGCTCGACTTCCGCCTCACCCATTTGAGTCGTGGTCTTGGATTTAGTCTTATATGTCAGATAGGTTTCAGGGTCGACATAGAATGTCAATTTGAATCCATCAGGAAAAGATTCCTCCAGAACAAAATAGTCCTTGTTTTCAAGCTTTTCCTTCCCTTTGTAGGCAAAAGATATTCTGTATTTTTCTGGATAAAGAAATGAAACAATGGGCAGAGCCTCTCTCTTCAATGATGCTGCCTGGTCCCCGGAGAAGACTTCAGTCGCTAAGGTCTGCAGGTTTGTTCCCCATGCTGTTTGTCCATCATAGGCTTGGGTGATGACCGTGCCCTGGATTTCTATGTCTATCCGCCTTTTGTCTGGCTCCTTCTTATAGACAGTTAATGCACCGGTTATCCCTTGCTGGACAACCTCTAAATTTCCAGAAAGAGTCATGTCCTTGATGCCCTCAAAGACTTCTTTTCCTCCCTGAGCTTCGACCATCTTTTTCAAGATTTCCTGAACTGTCTGACCGAAACCAGGATAGGCTGCCAAAGTTAAGAGAAAGAGACACAAAATGGAGAGTGAGATAATTCTTTTCATTTTTTCCTCCTTATGACCATATAACAAAATTCATTATATTTATATAAATATTGCTCCATTATTTTATGAATTTTAGATGAAAAAGTTTAAAATATATATCCATTTCACATTTTAAATATTTTTTTGAAGATGGAGATAGATTCCGGGAAGAGCTCATCAAAGCTGATATACATCCATTCAGCATAGTGAATCTTCCAAACACTGTTCGCTTTCCTCAATTTAATCTTCAAGCGGTAATTATCCGTTGAAAGCCGGATCAGCTTGCGGAAAGCTTTAGCCGCGCCGGAAGAAAGGGCGACATCTGTCTGTATGGTTGCCTCTGGCGTTTTTATCTCGTCAATCCTTGTGCTCAGGACATTGACCGCAATTCCCTTAAACTGTTTAAAGTAACCGCGAATCATTTGCTCTGTCTCTTTTAAATCCCTTCCCTCAAAATCACGGTAATCCTCAGTAAGGTTAGCCATGACGCCGCTCACATCTTTTTTTTCGGCAAAGCCTCCGATTTTTCCCATCAGCTCCATGATCAGGTCCTCATCGGACTTCCCTCCGCAAGAAATCAAAAAGAGGCAGAGGAATGAGATTGAAAAGCTGAAAAAACTTCTTCTCATTGGATTTTTCATCGAGAGTTACTAAGATAACAAGTTTTCCAGAATTTTATCAAGACCGATTTCATCAACATCGGCAATTCCAGCTCAAAAAGGGGACTGCCCCTTTTTCCTCAGATTATTTTTTAGAGACGCTCAGCCTGAAACTTTTCTCTTTTAATCCAAACTTCTGAAGCATGGCAATGTCTTTCTCATCCCATTCCCTGTTTTTCAAGATCCGGGCCAGAGCATAAACATCAAGGTCTGTCACTTCATCCAGCCTGCCCATGCTTTTCAGGATTGAAACCAGCTCTTCTCTCTCCTTTGTGTTTTTGGCCGGAAGCTTCAGGCTTTCGTATTCATTGACAGCGATCTTATTTTCAGAGCCGAAGACAACCGAAACTCCTTCTCTCTGGCAGAAGGCAATGAGCTCTTGCTTCAACTTTTCCAGCTTCTCTTCAGCCTCAGCCCGACGCTGGTCCTGCTCTTCTTTTATCCTCACGTATTCATCAACAAGCTTCAGGCCCTGGTCGCCCAGATATTCATTCTCTGGCTTCTGCTCGAGCTCGACAGCGTGCTTCCACATTGGGCAGATCGACTTATAGGAGCACCAATCGCAGAGCGAAGAGACATTTGCCGGAAACTGCGAAACTCCCTCTATTCTCTTGATTTTTGCCAGGACTTCTTTTCTCAAATGTTCGAGCTGTTCCTCTGTCCTGTAGGAATCAGCCTCCTTGTCAAAGGCTACAAAGTGCCAGACCAGCCGCAATTTTCTGCAGTCTTTAAAATTCTTCATGACCCACAGAGAATACATGGCAAGCTGCTGGTCATTATCAAGCTCTTCCTGTTTGGGCAGGCTCATGCCGGCTTTGTAATCATGAACCTCATAAAGGCCGTCTCCCATATCCATCAGCCTGTCGATCCGGATGTGGTAGGTGTAATTTTCATGCTCATCGAGGGTGAGGAGGTCTCTTGTTTCCAGGCCGATCGTCCGGCCCTGGTCGAAAGGCTGGTACCGGTTGTAATAATCAGCAAGGTACTTCTCCCCCATTTTGCGATAGTTTTCCTGGTTGTATTCTTTTTTGACGATAAGAATATTGTCATTCCAATTCTCTTCCCATTTCTTGTTGAAGTAAGCCAGCAGCTCTTCCAGCTTCATGAATTTCTGGTAACGCTTATCCCGATAGAGCTTCTCCAGGGTTTCATGGACTCTTGAGCCGAGAAAAGCCTCGACCGTCTCCATTTTGATTTTTATTTTATCGATATAAGCAAACTTGTATTGCAGCGGGCAGGTCTCATAGGTTCCTATCTGCGAATGGCTGAATGAGGGCATTTTTCCTCCTTAAAACTTCAATCGATGTAGAGCAAGAAGCCTTTCAAATAATCGCTCTCCGGATGATAGATGCTAATGGGATGGTCGCAGGCCAGGTGGTGGCGCTGAATGATGCGCACATTCCTCTTCGCATCGCTCGCTGCTTGAAAAACAACTTTCTGGAACAGAGCTTCATCGACAAAGAAAGAGCAGGAGAAAGTGAGGACAAAGCTGCGGCCTGGAATTTTTTGAAAAACGAGGCGGTTGATGTCCTTGTATCCCCGGCAGGCTTGCCTGACGTCAATCTTCTTTTTGGCGAAAGCAGGAGGGTCGAGGATGACGAAGTCATAGGAAAGCTCCCGCTGGCGGAGGAACTCGAAGACATCGGCAACATAGAAATGATTGGCCTCCCCCTCAAAGCCGTTGAGTTTGAGGTTTTGTCGGGCCAGGGCAAGGGCTTTTTCTGAAGTATCCACCAGGTCAACCTTAGCTGCTCCGCCGGCTAAAGCATAGACAGAAAAGCCCCCAGTGTAGGAGAAGCAATCCAGGACACGCCTGCCTCTGGAATGGGAACGGACAAGCTTTCGCATCTCGCGCTGGTCCAGGAAGAACCCGGTTTTCTGTGAGCCAGGCAGCTCGACAAGAAAACGGACTCCGTCCTCTGAAATCTCGACAGTGTCGGCCATTTCACCAGCGAGCAGTCCTTCGAAATCAGCCAATCCCTCTTCCCTTCGGGAGGGAAGGTTTGATTTTTCATAGATACAGCGCGGAGAAAATTTCTCTGTGAGGGCTTCGACCAAGAAAGGCTTGAGCTTTTCCATGCCCAAAGTCGTAATCTGGATGACAAGAACATCGGCATAACGGTCGACAACAAGGCCAGGAAGGTTATCTCCTTCTCCGTTGACCAGGCGAAAGGCGTTTGTTTTTTCATCGTAGAGCTGTTGGCGGAGCGCAATAGCGTCTTTGATGCTCTTCTTGATGGCTTCAAGGGGCAGAGTCTCGTCAAAGCTTATCATCCTGCCCGCGATTGAGCACTTCTCGTTGAAATAGGCATAGCCCAAATGCTCGCCCTCGAAGTTGCGCACAGCGAGAATGCTTCCGTTTTCAAAACCAGGGGGAAAGCTCTTGACGGCTCCGGAAAAAATCCAGTGGTGACGGTTACGGATGGCTTTGTCCTTGTTTTTGTGAAGAATGACGCTCTCGTTTTCCATTTTGAAGCTCAGACTCTGCTTAATAATTTCTTGATAATCATTCTATCGGCTTCAGTAAAGTCATAGCCTTTCAATTCTGAAGGAAGCACCCATCTGATTTCCTGGTGAGCCGCTGGCCTAAACTCGCCGGAGATATGGGAAACTCTATAAGCCATGAGCTCGATCGAGTGCGGGGGTGACAAGGCTCGACTTGAGCCGATAAATTCTCCCACTTCGACATCAATGCCAAATTCTTCGAAGAGCTCCCTTTTTAAGCATTCCTCTGGAGTCTCGTTCGACTCAATCTCTCCTCCTGGAAATTCCCATTTATCAGCCATAGAATCTTCCTTTTTCCTTCTGGCAATGAGGATTTTCCCTTCTTTTTCGATTATGGCTGCTGTCACTTTTGGCATCTTCCGCACCTGTTCACGGTTTCTTCGATTGTCTTTGGCCCTTTTCTATGGGCACCTGCGTTCTTACCCTTAGAGTTTTTTGGAACAAAGAATAAATTCCGATTCATTTTACCACGTAACTTTCATAAATTATAAATAAAATTTTCACTAATAAGAATCCTTTTTTCCGTGATGGAAAATCCCATTATGACACAAGCTGGATGTTGAGAAGACATTCCGCCTTGCATCAGCACTTATAATTTATTATTTTATTATTATCTTTGCCCAGATATTTTTACTCACGGGAATATAAAGGCTATTTCCAAATGGTTGGAATTTTAAAATTATTAATCTAGGAAAGGAGGTCTGAGGCATGAATAGGGCTGAAGATGCGGTATCGTGTTTTAAGGAAGGATTCAATTGTGCTCAGTCAGTGTTTTCCAGCTACGCTCCTCAGTTCGGCTTGAACCGTGAGCTTGCTCTGAAGATTGCCACGTCTTTTGGCGGGGGGATGGCCCGCATGGGAAAAACCTGCGGGGCGGCGACCGGCGCCTTCATGGTCATCGGGCTTAAGTTCGGCCGGGTCAGAGCCCAGGATGAGCAAATAAGAGACCAAAATTATGGACTTATCAGGGAATTCGTCAAAAGATTTGAGGCCCGCAACAGCTCGATTGTCTGCAGGGAACTGCTTAATTGTGATATCAGCACGCCTGAAGGATTGAAGCTGGCTCAAGACAACAAGCTATTCGAGAATGTCTGCCCGAGATTTATCCGTGATGCCGCAGAAATTGTCGCCCAGCTAATTTGAGGGACACAATACTTAATTATCGCTAAGGTCTTTTTTTCGGTCAATAATTAAGTATTGTGTCCCCATAATTACGAATCCAAATTATTAGGTCGGATTAATCCGAGATATTATGCCAGACAAAGATATTGGTTTTATCGACCTGGCCTTCGAGAATTAACCAATCTTCATTATCCAACATCTTGCGGTGAGCAGGATTATAATAGAGAATTCGAATTCTCCTGGGATTGGTGACCAATGTATTTTTTATATTAAGAATGACTTTTTCCAGCGTTTTGTATCCGAAGGGATTGAACAGGAAAAATATCGTGCATTCTTCAAAATTGAAGCTTGTCACATCGCCAAGAAAAATCTCAACTGTTGCTCTGTCTTTTATTTTTAAGCTATTCAAATTTTTCTTTGCGATGTTCACCAGATTTTCGACCAATTCCACGCCGATGACTTTTTTCACTTTCTGTGAAGCAAAGAAAAAGACGACTCTTCCTTTGCCGCAGCCGAGGTCTGCGCAGACATCATCGCTGCTCAGTTTTAGATATTCAACAACTTTCTCCAACTTTTTATAAGGTGTCGGCTGGTAATCCTCGCCATCCTTATACAGGCTTAGATTATCTCTTAAAAGATAGATGGTGCTTGTCTCTATCCCAAATCTCTTTTCATATTGGCGTTCCTTGATTAAAATCTCCAAACTCTTTGGAATATAGAAAAAGAAAAATTTGGCAATATAGGAAACCTGGAATTCAATAGTTTTCAGAATATTCGAAATTATCTGTTTTTTTCCCTTAGTCATATAAGCTTTGTTTTAATCTTGTCTTTTTAATTTCTAATTATCGACAAAAAATCTCATCAACAATAGTTTTTAAATTTTATGGTCTTTATCTGTCAAGCGTTTCAGAATTAAAAACTGGGGTAAGCTGAAACCAGGAATTTGAGATAAAGCCTGCTAAAGCTTCAAGACCATCCACTCTTTGGTGTAGGGAATGCTGCTCATCAGCACGCCTTTCTGTTTTGTCACCAACAGATTATCGCTCGGGTTATAGCCGAAGCCTTTTTCAGAGTCATAAAGCCCGGGCTCAACACTGAACATCATCCCTTCCTCGAGGACTGTGTAATCTCCAAGAGCAAGCCAGGGAGCCTGGTGGCCTTCCATTCCTTCGCCGTGGGCCGGGCGATGGTAGATGTATTTCTCGACTCCCTTCTTGACCTGATACTGATGAATCTTGAAAGTGACCTCAGAGCAGGTCTTGCCGGCCTTCGACTCCTGCTCCTGGATGCGGACACAATCGGTGACAACCTGCCACAATTTCTCCCTGTGGCTGTCCCAGGGCAGGATCTGGTAGTAACGGTAGAGCTCTCCTCCATACCCGCCTATCCTGACGACTCCAGACACCTGAAGCGCATCTCCCCTCTCAATCTTCTTGTGGAAGAACTGGTTGGGATGAGGATAAGCTGTGGCTGCTCCAGTGCGGCAGCCTACGTCGACCGATATCCCCACTGCGGTATGAGGCTTCCCGTCTCTCTTGATATCTTTCATGATCAAGTCGGTTCCATATTTAATGGCTGCCTGCTGGACATCAAAGTCGGTGGCGTCTGTTCCTTTCTCCAGGATAAAATCCCTGGCAAAGGCATGGATTTTGCTGAAATAATCCATCGCTCTCTGAATCAGAGCAATTTCCTCTTTTGTCTTAACCATTCTCATCTTGAGGCAGATGTCGCTCGTGTCGATGAACTTCGCCTTGGGCAGGACTTCATTCGCCTTTTTTAACCTTAGAGGAGAAAACTCAGTGTCAACCGCTAATGTCTTTTCTCCGAATCCTCTCTTCTTCAATCCCTCGAGAAGCCAGGCGAATAGGTCAACAGTCTTTCCCTGAACAACTTTACCCTTGTTTGGAAAGGCTCCCTCAGCATGGAGGTAATCAAAATAATACTCGTTTCCAGTGCTCCACCAGGAAGTCACCAAATCCCTATCCAGGCCAGGATGATACCAGTAAAGCGCATCCTCTTTAACCGGGAATAGAGCGTAAAAAGGCCGCTCTGTTGGGTTGTGAAAGAGACCTGTGAAATAGATGATGTTCAAGGGATTCTGGATAAGAATGGCCTCAGCCCCTTTCTCAGCCACTTTTTCCTTGAGACGCCTGACCGTCTCTTTATACCAGCTGAGAGGCAGGCGGTCGAATGTTGCCGGTTCAGGATGGTCAGAACTCTTGACAAGCAGTTTTTCTGACCTGCTGGAAACTGCAGGCTGAGAGCGAGCGGTACTTCGGGCTCCTAAGCCGAGGCCTGTTAAGCCCAATCCGACATTTTTCATGAAATGACGTCGCGATATACCCATGAAAACCTCCTTACATTCTTACTTATAAGATAGCATTCTCGATATCACAGCTAGCCTCTTTTTTCCCTTTTAAAGCGGCAAGCATTTGGGCATAGGCACAGCCTACGCCGCTGCGAACTATAATGGCGTTTGTCGGGCAGTTGCGCTGGCATGCCCCGCATTCCATACAGGCCTGGGGCCGAATGAGCTGGGCCAGGCGCTCATTCTGAGCGAAAACCTGGTGGGGACAAACCACGCTGCACATCCCGCAGCCGCTGCACAAATCAGCATTGTATCTGAGTGTATTCGAGATATAGGCGCTTTTCATCATCCAGCTCCAAAAAGACGGAGAAGAATCGTGATAACCAGGCACAGCATGCCTCCGCCAAACATCCAAGCCATCACCGGGATATAGGTGAATATTTCACGTCTGACTCCGCTTCTGGAAGTAAACGTTGTTGATCCTGTAAAATTTAATGCTAAGAACCCGGTAACGGAAGGAAAAGCCGTCAAATAGACCGCAGCCCAGGAAATCTTTTGCCATATCGGCGCACCCGGCTTCCCGATGGTTATTGTTAAAACAAAGGGAAGAGCCACTGCTCCGCCCAATATAAAGCCTTTTGTGCTAAAATTTGGCGAAGGGATCCAAGGGAGTAAAATTGGGAAGAGAACCAGGCCGGCAAGCACAGCTGCGACCCAACCTGCAGAAAGGAGAAAACCGCCTACAGCGAAAAAAATAACTGTTGTAATCAATAGCAGAAACAGAGTATTAGTTATTTCTACCGGAATGAGGACAAGGCGGTCACGCAGGCTGAAGCGAACCTGTCGCATCTCCTGGGTTGCTTGATGAGTCAGGAGATATTCAGGCAGGTCCTTTGCCCGGACTGGGCCGTACTCGACCTTGAATCCTGATTTCTTCTTGACTTCATGGGCTGCAACTCCTGATGCGCTCAATTGGGGCAAAATCAATGTTCGATGGCTCACGACTTCATGGAGAGAAACTGCATTGATCCTGTTGACCAGCTCTTCTGTGCTGAATATCTCTGCCCCTGCTGAACACCAGACATTGATTCCCTTGGTGTCGAGAACAAGGATATAGCCGTCAATATTTCTGAGCGATGAGCGCAGGGCGTCAAAGCTCAAGGTGTAATTGGCTGTGACAAAGACAGGCGATTCCGGAGAGGGATGCCCGAGTGAATAAAGCCCCGGGTTGACTCGATGCCATTTCCGTCGATAGCCTATGCGAGCCAAGAAATGATCCCAGCGGTTTTTCAGGGTGATAGAATTCGAAGTCTGCGGGATGGGGGGTTGAGAAGGAGAATTGTTTTTATCTTGAATCATGTCTGAGCCTTCTCTTCCCAAGAAAATTTTTTAACACAGAGAAAGAGAGATGTCAAAAAACAATAATTTATAAACAAGTTGAATGTTATGCTATCGAACTTTTATCTATTTCATTCTCGAAAGCAACTGATTGATTTTCTGGGCGACAGGGCTGGCGGCCTGGTCATAGTTGGATAGCACGGCTGCGATATAGCCTTTATCTAAGTAGATATCGAGGTTTGAATTGATGCCCTCAAAACCGCCGCCGTGGCCGACAACCTTGCCGTTCGGGCCTTCATTAACCCCAAAACCATAGCCATAGCGTTCACCTGAATAATCTTTCCACATGGTCTTCAGAGATTCTTTTGAAACAAGCTTCCCCGCCAGCAGAGCCTGAGCGAAGCGATGCAGGTCGCTGACTGTTGAGAATCCACCGCCTGCAGGACCGCCTTTGATGACGTGCTTGAAAAGATTGTTCTGCCAGCCGTAGGGGCTTTTCCAATCAGGGCTGTAACCGATCGCCAGGTTTTCCACCGGATAATCCATCTCGTAGCTATCCGAGTTCTTCATCCCGGCAGGCTCATAGATGTTTTTGCGGATATAATCGAAATAACTCTCGCCTGTCACGCTTTCGATCACGACGCCCAGAAGGAGCATCCCTGTGTTGCTGTACCTGAATCGCTTTCCGGGTTCGAAGGCCAGTTTTTCCCCTTTCACCAGCGCCTTAAAATCCGCCACGTTCCGGTAGAGCTCGCGCGAGCCTTTCGAGTAAGTCTCGTTGAAGTAGCTGCCCAATCCAGAGGTATGAGTCAGCAGATGATGGACTGTGATTTTTGAAGTCATGTCTTTGGCAAGCCAGGTTTCGTCCACATACTTGCTGATCGGCTCATCATAAGAAAGCCTGCCTTTCTCCACAAGCTGGACGATTGCCGTGGCTGTAAACATCTTGTTCATCGAGCCCAGGTTGAATTTTGTATCGATATTATTGGGCACGTGATAGCTTTTGCTTGCCTCACCGCAGGCATGGGTCAGGAGCACTTTATCACCCTTGGCAATAAGAAGCGTTCCGGAGAAAATATCTCCCCGGCAGAGTCTCTGCATCAGGTCTTTCATCGCTTTGATGAATTGCGCTTCGGTTATATCAGGTTCCTTTACATCTGTGGGCGTGCGGGCAGTATTGAAGCTTAGCCCGGCAACAAGATATTTCTCCGAGCCGTCAAACCTGACAGTGAAAGCCTGCCAGCTTTCAAAATTACGGTCCCTTAGGATGACGACAGTCTCGCCCTTCCTTTCCGGAACATAGGTGCGGATGCTGTGAAAATCGACTCCTCCTGTCTGGCGCCGGACGCTGAGAAAAACCTTGATGTGCTCATCGATAGGAGCAAAGCTGCGGAAGCTTTCGGTGCATTCTTCTTCCAAAAAGCGCCGTATTCCTTCAGGATTGTTCGAGTTCAGGGTGCTGATGATGGATTGGATTCGTTCGCCGGCTTTGCCGCCAGGCATGGTCCCTTCATCGTGATAGCTGACCTCACCAGGCTGCTGGCCGCATAAAATCGCCAAGGAAAATAAAGCGATAAGGACAATAAGCAAGCTTTTACGCGCCATGAGATCTCCTCCTTTTTTGTTCGCTATAAAATGAAATAAGGTTTTCCTTATAGCGTAATGCATAGAAGTTTACTACTATTTATTACGACTGATTGTAAAAAAAGTTGCAAGTCTTCATTCCTTATTGACGATCGTTTCATATGCCCCGCGGCTTACCGCCGGGAAACGATCGTCGGGGATTCCAAGGGATTATGCCCCCTTGGTCACAGGCCGGGGTTTCATGCCCTGCCCGAGAAGGAGAGGCAGCGAGCGAAGCGACCATTGGAAGGGGGAAGGCGAAGCGGTTCCCCCTTCAAGGTTGACTTTGTATTTCCTCTGTGCAATCGTATTTAACGGGACTAAGAGAGGACGAGATTGGCCTTTGAAGATGCGCGGATGGGCTAAAACAGTCATCTCCTTCAGTATCTTTTCCTCCTTAATCTTTTTCCCAGCGCACGATGCCCTGGCTTTGAACCCCGCCAAAGACCTGAATGAATATCTGCTCAGGTCATGGACCGCTGAATCCGGCCTGCCGCAGAATACCATCCTTGCTCTTGTTCAGACTCATGAAGGCTACTTATGGTTGGGAACATCGGCAGGCCTTGTCCGCTTTGACGGTGTTCGCTTCAAAGTTTTCACAAGATGGAATACTCCTGCCCTGAAGAACGATAGAGTTCTTGCTCTGTATGAAGATAAGGAAAATGTCCTCTGGATAGGAACTGATGGGGGCGGCCTGTGCTCATTCGATAATGGGTCGTGGAGAAACTATACAACTCAGGAGGGATTATCCAACAATCATATAAACGCCATAACCAGTGATTGGAAGGGAAATCTTTGGCTGGGCACAGATTATGGCCTCAATCGCTTGGGTCTGGATGGATTTAAAATCTATACGACTCGAGACGGACTGTATGACAACATCATCACTGCCTTAGCATTTGACAACTGGGGGGACCTGTGGATAGGAACCATGAGAGGCGGTTTAGCGCAGTTCAAGGAAAGAGTAATTCGTGTTTTCGGTTACGATGACGGCCTCTTGAATATGACAGTGCTCTCTTTGTCAGCAGACAGGCTGGGCAATATCTGGATAGGAACGCTGGAAGGACTCTATTCTCTCAAGAGAGAGACAGGTGCTGTCAGTTCTGTCTCTGGCACCAAATACACTCCCATAACAGCCATATTCGATGACGAACAGAGCATGTTATGGATCGGCACAATGGCTGATGGTCTGAAACGAATGAGCAAGGGAATTATGCGAGAATTATCATCAAAAGATGGTTTCCCTGATGATTTCATCCATAGCTTCTTACAAGACCGCGACGGAAATCTCTGGGTTGGAACCGATGCAGGCGGCCTTATTCAGCTCAAAGAGGCCAGGGTTCGAAGCATCACCAAAAGCAACGGGCTTCCTGAGAATTCCGTTCAGGCCGTGCTCCAGGACCATGACGGCTCTTTCTGGATAGCGACAAGAAACAGCGGCCTCTGTAGAATGAAAAATGGCAGAGCCGTCGAAATCATCAACAGCAAGAGCGGCTTATCCAGCAACCGCATAAGGGTGCTCTTTGAAGACCATAAAGGCGACTTATGGATAGGAACTGAGGGAGCCGGAATAAACATCCTGAGGAAGGGGAGAATAGCCTTATTGACCACAGAAAATGGCCTGTCTTCGAATAATGTCACGGCTATAATTCAAGACAGTGCGGGAACACTATGGGTCGGAACAGAAAATGGACTGGTCAGATTCAGCGGGGGAAGGCTTGATATGGGTGACAGTCGAACCGGCCTAATCGGACATCATATCCGCGTCTTGCTGGAAAACCATGAAGGAATCCTGTATGCCGGGACAAAACAAGGGCTGTTCAAATTCTCAGGCCAATCTTTCGAGATAGTCCATGATGAAAGTGAAAGCTCTGAGCCTGATGTCATCTCTCTTTATGAAGACAGAGAAGGCGTTCTCTGGGTAGGAACAAACGGCAGTGGCCTAAAGCGCTGGTTCAAGGGAAAGATGACCTCCTTAACGGCGAAAGCAGGCCTGCTGGATAACTATATTTTCAGCATAGCTGAAGACGAAAGCGAAAACCTGTGGATGAGCACCTACAAAGGTGTCTTCAAATTAAGCCGCAAAGAGCTGAACGATTATTCCGAGCAAATGACCCGTTCTGTTCATTCGACCTCTTATGATGAGGCTGACGGCATGCCCAGCCGGCAGTGTCTGGGAGGCGGACAGCCTTCATCCTGGAAAGCAAGCTCAGGCCAACTCTACTTCCCTACCGTGAAAGGGATTGCTGTCTTCGACCCGAAGACGATGACCACAAAAAGAGAGCCTCCAGAGGTGGTTATTGAAGATGTGTTCGCCGATAACAGCTCAATAATTGGTGAAGAGACGGTTGCTCTTTCCCACAAAGTCAGAATGCTCGAGTTTCATTTCACAGCCCTCGATTTTTCAGCTCCGGACAAAATCCGCTTCAGTTATAAGCTGGAAGGCTATGACCGTGATTTTATCGATGTTGGCCCTGAGGACAGACGAGCCGCCGCCTACCCCGGCCTTGATCCGGGAAAGTACCGCTTCTTGGTAAAGGCTGCAAATAACGACGGCATATGGAATGACCAGGGCGCAGCCTTTGAATTTGAGATTCTTTCTCCAATTTACCGCAAGCCGGTTTTTCATTTTATCCTCTTTCTTGTCATTCTATCCATAAGCGGCACCAGCTTCTTCATCTTTTATCGAAAGAAATCCAGAAAACGGCTGGAGAAGTATAAGACATCTGCGCTTCATCCGGGAAAAGCTGAAGAGGTTATGCCCAAGCTCCTTCATCTTGTGGAAGAAGAGAAACTCTTTCTGGATCCGGATTTGACGCTGAGAGACCTGTCCCAAAGGCTCAGGATTCACTACAACCACCTCTCGCAAATTATCAATGAGCGGTTTGGACTGAGCTACAATGACTTCATCAATAAATACAGGATTGAAGAGGCGAAGCGAAAGCTGGCCGACCCGGAAGAAAGAGATAGCTCAATCCTGGACATTCTGCTCAGCACGGGATTTTACTCAAAATCCGTATTCAACGCCGCCTTTAAGAAATTTGAAGGCACGACCCCCTCTGAATACAGAAAGAAGCATCTCCGCTAAATCCGCTTCCACATATCTCATGACTGTCTTTCCGAAATTGCAGCCTGTATAGAATGTGAAAAGGCCTGCGGGGCAATCCGCTTCGCAGTGGATAAAGCCGGGGTCGGTGTTCGAGATTATAATATCGCACTCTTTTTGGCGTACGAGATTTCAATTCCAGACGACAATTATGTTTTGGAACATTAAATTAAGAGTCGTGAATCCTGAAAAATGGAATGAATATCTCAAATTTAAATAGGAGGAAAGGAATATGAGAATTACAAAAATCGCCATTTTTTTAGCCTTGTTTCTCTTCTTGTTTATGTCCGTAACTCTTTTTGCCGCTCCTGAGAAAGAAATGCAAAAGACGTTCGGCCCAAAAGAAGAAGTCAGGCTCAAGCTTGCGCTGGGCGATTGCCGCATCGAAAAGAGCAGTGACGGCCAAATTCATGTCCATCTAGTTTATTCTTATGAAGGCGATGTCTTCGAGCCTAAGCTTGAAGAAAGAGCACGAGTGCTCTACTTGGAGGAAAAGTTTCATGGAAATAATCCCCGGGGATATTCCAGGTGGACGGTTGCTGTGCCGGACAATACTGAAATTGATTTCAATTCTGGGACTGGAAATTTGATTATCAGCGGCTCAACCGCAAAAATCGACGGCAATACAGGAACCGGCGACATCGAGGTCGATAATGCAAAAGGAAAGTTCAAGGTAAACTCGGGAACAGGAGATGTTGACGTTCATGGCTCCGAAGGCGAGTTTAAATTAAACAGCGGCACTGGCAGGGTAAAGATTGAAAATTCAAAGGGGAATTTTAACGCTAACAGCGGCACAGGAGATGTTGAGGCTCATGGCCTTACAATCGACCTTGAGGGAGATTTCAACTCCGGAACTGGAGATGTGGAAGTTTTTTCTCCGAAAGGAGAAGACTTTGATTTGACTGCAAGCTCAGGAACTGGCGACGCTGTTGTCGATATGCAAGGTATTCCCATCCAAGGATATTTTGAGTTCAGCGCTCAAGCCAGGCGAGGCCGCATTGTCTCTCCGCTTAAATTTGACAAAGAAGAAGAGTATATGGAAGGAGATCACAAATATCTGCTGAAATCCTTCACAAAAGGTAAAAAATCGCCTCGGGTCTATATCAAGACAGGAACAGGAACCGCAAAGCTGAAAGAGTAAGAAATTCTCTTTTACTTTTTCCATCCAGCTTGACTTTAAGCTTATCGAGATATATTCTAGATGACGAATTTGACCAGATAAGTTCGACTTAGATATTATAAAAGTTTCTGGATGGATAGTTATACTTTTCAGCTCTACTCTCAAATCCTGAGGACATTCTGGCGCATATTTCTGATTATTCTTTTTATCCTTGCTGTCATCATCGTTTTTCCTTTTGTCAAAGATGTCCTGATCATATTGATCATCTCCGGGTTACTCTCCATTCTCCTCAGTCCCTTGGTTGACGTCTTAGAAAGCAGGGGGGTTAAGCATGGCTTGGCTATTGTTCTGGTTATAGTTCTTGTCCTCGCCCTTCTTGTCCTTTCGTTCTGGATGATTATACCGCGCATCATAAATTCTGTAGAGGCGCTCATTACCAAGCTTCAATCGGATATCATTTTAGACTTCACTCAAAAAATAGAAAGTTTCTTCAATAAACATTTCCATAACCCTGAGCTGGCAAAGAATGTCCTTGCACGGCTGAACAGCTTTGGCATCAAATTGCTTGGCAGCTTAGAAGGGCTTCTTAAAAGTGTCGGCTCATTTCTGGCTTCGATCGTCATCATTCCGGTTGTCACTTTTTTCTTGATCAAGGATTCAAGGCAGTTCAAGAAAGCCTTAATCTCCAAGGTCCCCAACCAATATTTTGAGCTTTCCTTGAACATTTTTAATAAAACAGGAGACCAGGTCACAAAGTATATCCAGGGTCAAGCTATTGCTGCTCTAATTGTTGGAATCCTTTCGATTATCGGCCTGTTCATCATCAACAGAGTTTTCCATGATCCTGTCCCCTATTTTGTATTCGTCGGAGGCTTACGTGGGTTGCTTAATATCATCCCTTATATTGGGCCGATTATAGGCATGCTTCTTGCTTTGGCCTTAACCATCTTGAATAACCCTGCCAATCTGGGAGTCGTGCTTTTATGGGTTGCTATCGTTTTTATCTTGATCCAGGTCATTGACAATGTTGTTATTACCCCCCTCGTTGTTTCTAAAAGCGTTGACATGCATCCCCTGACTGTGCTGGTGGTGGTGATTATCGGCGGTAAAATAGCAGGCGTGTCGGGGATGCTTCTTGCAGTTCCCCTTGTAGGGGTTATCAAGGTTGTTATTTCTCAGCTGAGTTGGGGATTAAAGAATTATAAAATTAGCTCGGCTCTCAAAGCTTGAAAAAATTTTGCCTGAGCGAGCATCTTTACAGAAATCTTCCCTAGAAATTGAAAGCTCTGAAGACGGAAATTCTCGCAAATTTCTTTTATATTCGATAGAATATTTAGAAAAAACCGGCAGAGCGAAAGTGAGTCAGAAGAGTAATAATCAAATTGGTAAAAAATGGACTCGCGCCCTGTTTTGTGTCGTGTACTTATGTCTGCCGGCAATTCTCTTTATCTCCTTTACGCTCAATAAATCAGAGGGAAAGATGCCAGAATCAAAACCTATCCTTCCCAAGACCGTCGGACTCTGGACAAGGCCAGATTCGCCCCGACTCGCCAACGCCAAGAACATTTTTGATTATATGGACGGCGCCGGGGAGATCTACCTCGGCTATTGCTTCGACCACCTTGAAGCTTGGGAGTTCGAGTCTCGAACCCAGAAGGCCATCCTCGTCGAGCTCTATTTCATGAAGACAGCGGACGATGCTTTTGGCCTGCTTTCCCTGGATTGGGGAGGCGAGCCAGTTGATTTGTGTCAATCTCCGCAAGAAAATGCAGGAAGCGGAAACTCTTCCTTGCCCAGAGCACTCTACGGCGAGGGGCTGCTTCGGATCTGGTCGGATGCTATCTACGCCAGGGTAATGGCTTCCCAGGAAACGTCAGAATCAAAGGAGGCGGTTCTTACGCTCGGCCGCTCCATCGTCAAAGGCCGAAGAAATCCTCAGGCGCCAAACTTGTTCCAACGCCTTCCAGACTCTTTCCGCTCGGACTGGGTGCTGCTCAAGGAAAGAGCAACCTTTTTCCGTTCTCATCTCGTGCTGAACTCTCTTTATTATCTCGGCCAGGAAAACATGCTTGACCTGAGCCTCAGCTCAGAAGCGGTCACGTCTCCCTATGAAAGAAAAGATGCAAAGGAAAAAAAGCGCATCCAGTTCCTTATGGTGCGATACTCTGATAATAAGCATGCCAGCCAGGCGCTTACCCATTTCCACAGAGCCTATCTTCCCGAATATCTAATTGCCCAGCAGCCCGTTTCATCTAAGGAAATGGCGAATGTTTTCTCCGTGGAAGATGGCTGGATGGGATATAAGCTCCGAGACAATGCTATAGCATTCATTTTTGAATGCCCTGACCAGGAGACTGCTAAGACAATCATTAATCAAATAAAATAGGATTCAATTTAAAAGGAGGTATGGCATGACATTTAAAGGAAAGCCATTGACTCGAAGAAATTTTCTTCAGGGAACACTTGGAGCAACCCTCGGCATGTCCGTAATGGGAAAGCGTTGGCTGAAGGCCGGAGAAAAAGCAGCCGGTCCAAGCCTGGTCTTGATTGTGCGCGACAAAGCGGCCATGGATGCCAGCAACACTGTCAATCCTAGAGTCTTGAAGACAATGCTCGACCAGACTTTGCTCAAATTTACGGGTCAAAAGACGACCAAGGATGCCTGGCTCAGTCTCGTCAAGCCTGAAGATACGGTGGGCCTGGTTTCCACTGAGCATCTCAATCCAACGCACAAAGAAGTTGTGGTCGCGGTCAAAAGCTCGCTCATCGACGCCGGAATTCCAGAAAATAAAATCCTGGATGCTCAGGGCGGCCCTGAAAAACCTAAGGCTTGCACAGCGCTGATTGCACTCCCTGCTCTTAAAGCCCACTGGCTGACAGGGATGGGGACAGTCATGAAAATTTACATTCGTTACTCAGGAAGACCCAGCAACTACCATGATGAAAACAATGCCAAGCTGGGAGAGACCTGGAACCTCCCCTTTGTCAAAGGAAAGACACGTCTCATACTTGTCGATGCTCTTCATCCTCTCTTTGATAAAGGGCCACAGGTGGACCCGCGTTACAAATGGGCTTACAATGGCTTGATCGCAGGGACAGACCCTGTGGCTGTGGATACTGTCTGCCTTCGCATTATCACCGAAAAAAGGAAAGCCACGAGAGGAGAGCCCTGGCCGCTCAGTCCTCCCCCGCTCTGCATAGAGGCTGCTGATAAAGTCTATGGGCTGGGAACGAGCAACTGGAACAATATCAAGGTCGAGCATTTTGGCTGGGACGAAGATTTGCTGCTGGGCTAAAAATATCAGCGTAACATTTCAATATTGTGAAGCTCGAATTTAATTTTTGTCTCTATTGACATTCGCCTTTTCCCAAAATATATTTCGTGGCTGATTCTCTATTAAAAAACTCGAATGAAAAAATCTTGGCAAGCTCAAGAAAGTTAAACCAGCCAAAAGACTAACGTATGAATATATGAATAAACAAGGAGGCGATATGCATAAGAAAATCCATCTTGGACGAAGGAGCTTTTTGAAAACCGCAGTCATCGGCATGATTGGCAGCGGAATGGCAACAAAATCCGGGTGGCTATCTGAGAGAGAGACTGCCGGGAAATACGGCCAGGAAACAAAAGACATAAGCTCTCTTAAAATAAAAGGCTACCGCATCCTCGGCCGGACTGGGTTCAAAGTCTCAGACCTTGCCATCGGTCAAGTTCAAAACGAGGGGCTGATGAGCGCCATGCTGGATGCCGGAATGAACTATATCGACACAGCGGAGAGCTATCCAGGCCACCACAGAATCGTGGGCAAAGCTATCAAGGGACACGACCGCAAGTCGATTTTCATCAACTCCAAGATGTTGATGGAAGGTGACACATCGAAGGAAGGCCTTATCAAGCGTGTTTATAAAGCTCTGGAAGAGCTAGATACAGAATACATAGACTGCATGATGATGCACTTGCCAGATAAGCTCGAAAGCGTAAAGACAGAGTCTTTCCATGCTGCCATGGCGCAGCTCAAGTCCGAGGGCAAAATCCGTCATGTGGGCGCATCTCACCACGGCTCATTCTGGTTCAAAGACCCAGAAGAGACTATGGAGAAGATACTTCTGGCAGCAGCAGATGACGGAAGGTTTGATGTTTTTCTCATGGCCTACAACTTCCTGCAGATGGACCAGGCTAAGAAAGTGCTCAAAGTCTGCAAGAAGAAAAAGATTGGCACAGCCCTGATGAAGACCAAGCCGGTGGCCGCTTATTATCTCCTTAAGTCACGAGTCGAACAGCTTGAAAAAGAAGGGAAGGAAATCCATCCTTTTTACAAGGAGGGGCTAACACGGTTTAAAGACAAGGCTGACAGGGCTGAACAATTCATCAAGAAATATGATCTCAAGAACCTCGATGAAATCAATGCGGCAGCCATCAAGTTCGTGCTCGACAATCCAAATGTCAATACAGTCTGCTGCTCGCTGAAAAATTATGACGAGATGGAGCGCTTCATCCCGCTTTCCGGCTCAAAGCTCAGCGCTCGGGATAAGGCGAAGCTGACAGCTTATAAAGAAGGCTGCGCAGAGCTTTACTGCCGCCACGCCTGCGGCCTGTGTGAGCCTAAATGCCCGCACGGTGTTCCTGTTAACACGATCATGCGCTATAACCACTACTTCATGGCGCAAGGCAGAGAGAAGGAAGCCATGCTTAAGTATGCCACGATACCAGGTGCAAGAGCTGGGATGTGCGGCGAATGCCAGGGATACTGCGAGGCCGCCTGCCCTTATAACGTCCCCATCCAGGGAATGCTTATCTTAGCTCATGCCCAGCTTTCGCTCGCTTAAAGCCGCCTCAATTATCTAAATTTTTTAGAATGGCGGCTGGGATGCGGCTTTCGAGAGAAGGAAAAGCTTCTATGAGGCGCATGATGTCTGTTAGGTCTTTCTGCCGCTTGCTTCTCCGGCGCTGTTCATCCCTATAAGCCCAGATTTTCCCCTGCAGAACATCTTCGATGGAGGCCACATTCATTCTGTATCCGAGTATCTTTTTTAAAGAAGATCGGGGTATGAATTCCTGATAACGCGGGTCGGTTTGAATCTGAATCCGCAAATCGGATTTAGGGCTGGTCAAATTCACACTGTGTTCAAACTTTTTGACTTTCAAACCTTTAGCTGTGGCTTCCTTGTAGACCTTGTCAACGTCTTCCATATTGACAACCACATCAAGGTCAAGGCTGACAACCGGTTCAACATAAGCATTCACGGCTAAGCCGCCGACCGCACAGTAGACTGTTTTTGTTTTTTTAAGGATGTCCAGGAATATCTGGAGAATATCCACCTGCCCTCTGGCAACGGCATTCAGGAATTTTTTACCTGTCATTTTTAAAAAACATCCTAAAAAATTTTTAGGTGCCTTATATAACCTTCAATTCTCAGCATTTTCGACTGTCTTAAATCTTTGGATAAAATTATCATACTATGAATGACTCCGTCAATTTCGAAGGAATCAATTAGAAGAAGCACAAAAAATAAGATGATACTTCGCTCGTCAAGAAGGAAATTAAAGGAACATAATATTTATGAAAAATTAAAGGAATTTAAGGGACATAATTAACACTGACATCTTTAAGATTAATCAGGTGTTATGCCTTCAGATTATCGATGAATTAAGTATTGTGTCCCTAAATTAGGGTCAATTCTTTCTGAGGCTTGGAGAGAAATTCCGCTCTGTCCTTCCTGACAACGACCATCTCTTCCACGGTCACGACACCGCGCTCTGGCACCTTGAGCCTGGGCTCTATGGTAAAGACCATTCCTTCTTCGAGCAGCTCGAAGGGCTTTTTTGCATATTTCTCCCATGCAGGCCCTAAGAGCGCTGTCCCATCATGGGCAAACCGTCCAACCTGATGGCCCAAGGCATGAGGAAATTCTTCATAGCCTCGGGAAACGATGTGGCTGCGAGCAATGGCGTCGATTTCATGGCCCTGGATTCCTGGCTTTAAAGCGCGCCTTGAAAGGTCGATGGACTCGATGATGGTTTGAAATCCCTTTTGAACCTCTGCAGGAGCCTGCCTCTCCCCTTTCTTAAGAATATAAAATGTCCTCTGAAGGTCAGAGCAGTAATCCTCGACTTTCACTCCAAAATCCATGTTGAGGATGTGGCCCCGCTCAACTTTGCGGTCGGTCGGCTTGTAATGAGCCTCAGCAGTCTCAGGCCCGGTGAAGACAGCAGGACAGTGGCTTTTCTCCCAGGCAAAACCCAGCTTCCTTCTTTCCACTTCTTTTATCATGAAATCAGCGATTTCTTTCTCAGTTTTTCCTGCTGCAATAAAAGGCGTGACCAGTCGATAAATATCCAGCGTCTGCTCGATGGCTTTTTTGATGCAGCCAATTTCGTACTCTGTCTTTCTGGCCCTCAAACTAGACACAATCTTTTCAGCAGAGATGAGTCTTTTTTCAAAGCCGATTTCAGAGAAGAACTCCTGGAGAGTCAGGTACATCCCATGGGTAATCCCGTCGCATATCTCGCTGTCTCTTGAATAATTTACGGCAATCGACGCTGGATTAATCTCTTTTAAGGTCTGTAGCAAGCTCTCCTTGATTCCTTTCACATAGCTAAGGACATGCGTATAGACGCCGAGGTCTTCTATGGTCTTTTTATCCATCTGCCCGACAATGGCATAGGTTTCCCCTGCCCTGGTGATGATGAAGGCTGAATGCCAGGTCACATCAGCTTTGGCCAGAAAAGCCAGCATCGGGTCTCTGACAATCGCCGTCTCCCTGACAAAGGTCAGCCAGCAATCGACAGAATATTCATTCAAGATTTTTATTGCCTGTTCAACTTTTTCCTGAATGAGCATCGAATCCTCCTTCTTGAACTTTCTTATTTTTCTTGCTCTTTAAATTCTCCCCAGATTTTTGTGAAGGCGAAGAGGACGATAATCCCCAGGATAAGGTGGCAGGCGAGCGTGTACCAGATGTACTCGGGATGATTCAGATTTCGGAAATGACCATACAGAGTCGTGTAGGTAACTCCGCTCGATGCCGCACCAATCATCAGCGCCAGAAAGTTTGAGCCCATGTAAAGCCCGGCTTTTTCTTTGGGCGCAATCCAGGTGATGTACTCCTGAATCCTTGGGGAAGAAATCATCTCTCCAACGGCAAAAAGGAAAATCCCAAGGAAGATAAACGAAGCAGCAGAAATCCTGGCATAGCCGATGACAAGGAAGCCTAAGGCTGACATGAAAAGCCCGAAGAGAAACGATGGAAGGGCCTTGAATCTTTCGAATATCCTGGAGACGAAAACCTGGAAGATCATAATGATCCAGCCAGTGTGGGAAATCGTTTCGCCCATGATACGCCTGACTCCTTCTTTATCGGCATGGGAGAAAAAGTTCGCAAATTTTGTTCCGAACACGCTTTTCAAATTCAAATAGAGCCGGGCTGTATCGATGTTTTTGTCCACATAGATGGCGCACAGGTTGAAAAAGCCCCAGAAAGGAAGCCAGAAGAACAACCCAAGCAGGACCAGGAAGAAAGCAAACTTCAAGTCTGAAAGGGCGGCACCGATATCCCTGAATTTCTGGCCGAGCGTCACACCTTCGATACCTCTCTTAGGCTCCTTGTAGAAGAAGATTGTGACCAAGAGCATCAAACCAATGGCGATGGCTGCAACCAGAAAAGCATAGTTCCAGGAGATGACTCTGAGCTTTCCGGCGATAATCGGCCCGAATGAACCGCCCACGTTGACCATCTGATAGAAGATGCCAAAGCCGAGCGTCTTGTTCGTAGAGTCGGTCGTAACCCTGACTGTGCCGGCAATCAAAGGCTTGAAAATGCCGGCGGCAAGGCCGATGCTGAGCATGGTCAGGGCAATCCCGGAGAATGATTTGGTGAAGATAAGAAGGAGTATGGAGGGAAGGTAGGCAAGATAAGATACAATCAGGACTTTTTTAAACCCATATTTGTCTGCAAATGAGCCGGAGAAGATAGGAATTCCGTAAGAAAAAAAGAGGAAGATGCTCTGGACAATTCCCAACTGTGCTCTGGAGTAGCCGAGATATTCCATATAAATGCCAAAGCCAAAGTAAATGCCGTAGTAGGCAAACCGCTCAAGGACCTCTACGCCATTTGCAATCCAGAAGACTTTCGGGAAAGGTGTTCTATTTTTCATTTCTCCCTCACTTTCTCTTCAGCAATTCAATCAGTTCTGCTAAAACCATGGCTGTCGCACCCCAAATCTTATGGCCTTTGAAGAAGTAAAAGGGAACATCAGCTTCGATGCCCCTGATCGTCCAAACCTCTTTGCGAATATTTCTGTCGTCGAGCAAGTGGTCAACAGGAACTTCGATGATTTCAGCCACCTCATGGCTTGACGGTTGAAAATCAGGGCGCCTGTCAGTCGCTGCAACTATCGGATAAATGCAATAATTGCTCGGAGGAATATAAAGGGGTGTCAATTCCCCGAGGATTTTTATCTTGGCTGGCTCTATCATAAGCTCTTCCCGGGCTTCTCTAAGAGCGGTTTGCTGTAGGCTTTCCCCTCGGTCTTGACGCCCTCCTGGAAAGGAAATCTGTCCCTGATGGAAAAGCACGCTGGCTGTCCGCTTTGTTAAAACCAGATAAAGCCTTTTCTTCCAGGGATAAAGGAGAACAAGGACTGCTGCCCTGAAGCTCGAATTTTCAGCTTCCTGATATGTTTTATTCCCTGGCCTGGGATTGGTGATCATCTTCAACTGGGCTTTTAAACCAGGCTTCGGGCCCTTGAGCACTTTCTCTAAAGATTGAAGAGCCTCATCTATTCTGGTTATTTTGATGATTTTTTCTTTTGCAGAACAACCTTTTAATTTTGCCATAAGCGCTTAATATCCTGCCTCTCTTCCCTAATCAATTCACGATATCAGGAGTTGAGGCTCGGCTGATAAAGAAAAAATCTCCTTCTTTCAGCTTAATAATATATAAAAATTCTTTCAAAAAGTGAAAAATTGAAAGAAGCCTGTCCCCTTTTCCTAAAGGTTCTTTGTCCAGAATTCGAGCATCGTTTTATAAAGATGAATCTGGGCAGGGTCGTCGGAGATGCCGTGCTTGCGCATGGGGTAGATCATCAGGTCGAACATCTTACCCGCCTTTACCAGCTCATCGATAAAGCTCCAGGCATTCTGGGGACGGACATTATCGTCATATGTGCCGTGGACTAAGAGCAAGCGGCCGTGAAGGTCTTTTGCGCTCTTTACAAGCGAAGTCTTCTCGTATCCTTTCGGGTTATCCTCCGGCCTTTTCATAAAGGCTTCTGCCCATTTGCTGTCGTAATAATGCCAGTCTGTAACGGCTGCCACGGCAATCCCTGCTTTGAACTCTTTGGAATGAGTCATGGCCAGAAGCGTGAACGTCGCTCCCCCGCTCCAGCCCCAGATGCCGATTCGCTCCGGGTCAACAAAAGCCTGAGCCTTTAGCCATTTGACGGCATCCAGCAAGTCGTTCAATTCTTTTTGGCCATAGCCATCTTTCAGGATAATATTTTCCAGTTTCTTGCTTATCGCCGTAGCGCTGCGGTTATCGACCTGCAAGACCAGATAGCCATTGTCGAGCAAAATCTGGTCGAACAGAATCGACTTTTGCCAAGCATTGGCCACGGTCGGCGCTGAAGGCCCGCCATAGACATAAATGATGACTGGATATTTTTTGGCCGGATTAAAGTCTTTCATCTTGAGCAACTCGGCAGGCATCAGAAATCCATCCCTGGCCGCAATTGTGAACAGTTCGGAATGCTGGATATCGTATTTTGCCAGCTCGCCGGGTCTGGGCTCGGCAATGACAGATACGAGCCGGCCGTCGCTCTTATATAAAGCCATCGAGGGGAGCGTCGAAATATTTGAATAGCGGTCGATATAAAATTCTGCATCAGGACCGAAGGTGATGCCGTGAAAGCCGTCTTCTTTAGTCAGACGCTCGATTTCACTGCCGTCAAATCTTATCCGATAAAGGTGCCTTTCGATGGATGACTTCTCGAGCGAAGTGAAGTAAATCCAGCCATTTTTCTCGTCAATTGAAGCCACAGCCTGCCGCAGCCAGAATGGGCCGCCGCCTGAGGAGCGGATGGCCCACTTGCCCTTTGTAATCTGATTCACCAGCTTTCCCTCAATCGTATACCGGTAAAGATGCTCGAACCCATCCCTTTCAGATGCCCAGATGAAATGCTTGCCATCCTTCAAGAAATAAAGGTCGTCGTGAATATTCACCCAGCCGCTGTCTTTTTCTTTCAGGATGTGAGAGGGCTTGCCGCCTTCCCGGTCGACAAAGAACAAGTCCAGCTCGGTCTGAGCGCGGTTCATCGTCTGAATGCTCAATCGGTGGCTATCAGGCAGCCATTTTACCCGGGCAATATATTCGTAAGGATTGTCGCTCAAATCGGCCCGGGTCAATTTACCGCTTTCTATTTCGATGATACCGACACGCACCACAGGATTGGCGCCTCCTGCTATCGGATAGCGCTGCTTGATGAGCCGGGGCACGTTGGGTTTAAAATCGACATAGTACATGATGCTCACCGGAGATTCATCGCTCTGCAAAAAGGCAATAGCCTTTGAATCGTCCGACCACCAGTAGCCTATATCCTGGCGGCCAAAGATTTCCTCCCAGTAGACCCAGGAAAGTGTGCCGTTTAAAATCATCTCTGAGCCGCTTTTGGTGAGCTGCTTTTCTGCTCCGGCTTCTATGTCATACACAAATAGATTGTTATCCCGGACAAAGGCCAGCTTCTTTTCGTCAGGAGAAAAATTGACGCATTTCTCCTCTGCTTTTGTATTTGTGACTCTTAAAAATCGAGAGGAAGCAAGGTCGAGCAAGTAAATGTCGTCTTTAAATATATAGACGGCTAATTTGCCTAGGGCAGAAAAGGCCAGGGGCCAAGGCAGGCTTTTGGGTATTGCTTCTTTGCCCAACAGGCTATTTAAGCTCGCCAAGGCTTTTTTGGCGTCTACAGCAGGGTTTTGCACTCCGGTCTTTGGGTCAAATTTCAAGATTGTGCGTTTTTCAACTGGCTCTATCGGGTCATAAATAAAGGCTGTTCCGTCATTCAGCCAGACAAATGACGGCAGTCTGGCGACATTTTTTCCTTCCTCGCTGTAGAGCCACTCGACTGTGAGCTTGGGTTTTTCCTGCGCAAAAGCAAAAAAGCCAAGAATCGTCCAGAAACAGAAAAAGTTAAGAACAAAAGCTCGGTGGATTCGAATCCTCATCGCTTAACCTCCAGAAATATTATTACGTTCGCATTAAATCAGCAGCAAATGGCCGTCGGCTTCTGCGGCCTTTAAGATATCGACCTCTTTAAACTCTTTTCCCTTGACTGTGCTCAGATAAACCCATTGCCTTGCTCTGGCAACTCCCGCAAAAAGCATCCGCTGTCTCGCCTCACCCTTTGCCCCAGAAAACGAATTTTCTGTCAGGTGCGGCAAGAATATGCTATCGAATGCCAGGCCTTTAGCCGTATGAAAGGTTGCAATCTTGGCGATGTCATTTCCAAAATCAAAGGGCTCATGAAAAATATTCTGCGCGTCTCTTTCTATGACCTTTTCAACCTCCACTCCCCTCGCTTTCAGGTCCTTTGCCAGCCCATGAATCAGGCTGCTCGAAGGGACGATTATCCCTACCTTCTCATTCATAGACTGCCTCATCTGGAGAGTTGCCGCCAGAAGGCTTATCTCTTTATCCGATGATGGAGCAACGTAGCATAAAGGATGTGCTTTGACTTTTTGCTTGGCTGCGACCTGAGAAAGATAATCGGCCCGGGCATCCTCATCAGCGATAAAGTAGGAGGCAAGGTTCGCAACATAGGGAGCATTTCGGTATGTTCCGGAAAACGTAGGCCCTCTCTTTTTCAAGCCCAGCGCTTCAAGAATGAGCGGCTCTGATGTCCTTGTTTCAGCTATCTTCTGCTGGAAATCAGCAAAGACAGTGACATGGCGGGCAGCCAAACTGAGAATCTTATAGACCTCCGGTGTCAAATCCTGGCCGTCATCAACAAGGGCAAACTCCAGGCAATTCCGCAGCTCCTTCTTCTGCTCCAGCAGAAGCAAGACCTCGTTGCGGATTCTCTGGAAGTCGATGCGCAGGTTTATGTATGCTCTGGGCAAATCTTTCGACTTATAGTCTTCATAGAAAAGCCGGCACCAATGGTCGAATGTGGTTACAGTCTCCTCAGGAAGGCCTAAAAGCTGCGCTACAGGCTTGATGTATTCTCTGGCCATATCAGTAAAGACGAAAACCCGGAAGTTGTCGGGAGAGATGCTATATGTTTTGGCAAGGTATGAACCCCTATGAATAAGCACCTGAGTTTTTCCTGACCCTGCAGAGCCCAGCACAACATGGTGCCTATCAAGCGGCATCTCCACCACCTTGAGCTGGCCTGGCCTAAGCTCAGAAAGAGGCACAAACCAGGTGCTCACCTTACCGGCTTTGTTTTTTACTCTTTGTTTCCTGGCCATCAAGATTTTTAAGAGGACTATGATATCAACGTCGCCGCCAATCAGCAAGTGAACATGGTAAACATCTTTGCCCGCTCAGCCTTCCACACAGCTTTCTTACCACTCTGCCTTAGCCTGGTAATATAAAGCCGGTGATTTTTCGAGAAACCCTGCCTGAGCTTATCTATATCACGGATTTGCAGATGCTTTCGTCTATAGGGCGATTTTCCCTATTGCGATGTTCATGGCCAGCGAGAAGTGTTAAATTTGCTTTAGCAGATTGAAGATGAAATAATAACCGAAAGGAGGAAAAAAATGAGAAAAATTCATTCATCAGCCCTTTCCTTTTTTATAATCGGACTTCTTTTAGTTCTCGGCGTGTTCCCTCGAAATACGATGTCAGACCAGGCTGTTAAAGAAACTGAATCAAAGATTATAAAGCTGCCGAACCCACGCTATGATAGTGAGACATCTGTCGAGAAGGCATTGAGTGTCAGAAGGTCGATCAGGGCGTATTCAGAGGAGCCGCTTTCAATTTCGGATGTTTCACAGATTCTCTGGGCTGCCCAGGGCATAACAAGAAAAATGGAGACACCCCCGCCTAATTTTAAGTATAAATGGCAAGGCGGAAATCGAACCGCTCCATCAGCAGGCGCTCTCTATCCCCTTGAGCTCTATCTGGCGGCCGGAAATGTAGAAGGACTTTTGAAGGGATTGTATAAATATATCCCTCAAAATCATTCTTTGGAGAAAATCCAGGAAGCCGATATGAGAAATGAGATATCCAATGCCGCCCTCATGCAGGAGTCGATTAAAAAGGCAGCCGCTGTTATTGTTATCGCCGCTGTCTATGAACGGGCTTCAGTGAAGTATGGTGAAAGAGCAGAAAGATACGTTCACATCGAAGTCGGACATGTGGGTCAAAACATCTACTTGCAAGGGATTTCATTGGGGATTGGAACAGTCATTATCGGAGCCTTTGTTGACGAGGCAGTGAAGAAAGTCCTTC